>CAVWPH010000024.1:0-131642 GCA_963756805.1 uncultured Alphaproteobacteria bacterium | reverse complement strand
AACCTCCGCCATGGTCGAGCGCACGCGCGGGCAGAAGACGCGCTGATCAAGCTTTCGTTTCGCGCTTGAGCGGCTTGCTCTCCGGCGGCCGCCAGCCTTGCATCTCCTCGTAGCGCTTGGCGTAGCGGTAGAACGTGCCCTCGAAACTTCCCAACGCGATGACGAACCCGGCCCAGCCGTCGATAAAGCCGCGCTTGAAAATGTAGTGTTTGAAGAAGGCCCAGATGCCGTGGCCGAGCGCGCTTGACATTGAGACGCGTTTGCCCGCGAGCTTACGCACGCCGAGCGAGGAATAGCGGTTCAACTTTTTAATGACCTCTTCCAGATTGCGGAAGGGAAACTGCCAGACTGCGTTCTTGAGTGTGCCGAGCGGTTTGCCGTTCAGCAAGTCATAGCCTTCGTGAACGGGTTCGAGCGTGTAGCGCATGCTGCCCTTTCGGAACAGTTGCGGCTGGCGGAAGTTCGGATACCAACCGGAGCCCTTGATCCAGCGTCCCATCATGTAGTTGCGCCGCGGCACTCGATAGACATCGAGCGGCGGGTCGGCTGCCAGCAGCGCCAGGATTTCGTCGCGCACTTCCTTAGTGCAGCGCTCGTCGGCGTCCAGACTGAAGATCCAGTCGTGCTTGCAGGCTTCGACGGCGCGGTTACGCAACTCGCCGAAGCCATCGAACGGAACCTCCACCACGCGGGCGCCGAGCGAGGTGGCGATCTCGACGGTGCGGTCGACGCTGAAGGAATCGATCACCACCACCTCATCGGCCCATAGCACGCTGGAAACCGCCGCCTCGATCTTCTCGGCCTCGTTATAGCTGAGGATATAGGCTGAGATTTTCTGCATGGTCTAAGGGCCGCCCCGTTCCAGGCCGTTGGCAATGGGACCACCTTAACATTGCCAGCCGCGCGCGCCCTAGGGGTTTGTCGGGTCTCGTGAAATCGGCTAAACCTGCCCTCTACTTTCACTGCCGCGCAGCCGTGCAACAAAGGATGATTGTGGCCGAACTCATCTTCGTCATCGTCGCGACCTATAACCGCGAGGATGCGCTCGCTTGCATGCCAGACCGATCAGGATTTCGAGGTTGTCGTGGCCGACGACGGCTCGGGCGCCGCAACAGCTCGGCTAATCGAGACGCGCAAGGCGGCCGTCGGCCATCGGCTCACTCATGTCTGGCAGGAGGATCACGGCTTTCGCGCCGCCGAAATTCGCAACCGGGCGATTTTGGCATCACGCGGCGCCTACTGCATATTCCTGGACGGCGATTGCATCGTGCGGCTTGATTTTGTCGCCATCCACGGGCGGCTATCGGCACTCATGCATCTGCCGCTTGGGCCGCTGCGCAAGTTGCGCAGCCGAGCTTGGCGCGGCGCGCGCTCCTGCAATCTCGCAATCTGGGGCGCCGACCTCGATCGCATGGACGGATTCGACGCCGATTACAACGGTTGGGGCAAGGAGGATTCCGATATCCTGGTGCGGCTGTTGCACGGCGGCGTGCACCGCAAGGACGGCGTTTTTGCCACCGGCGTTTTGCATCTTTGGCACCCGGAAGCCGATCGCTCGAAACTCGAAAGCAACGAGCGCAAGCTGTCCGGCGTCGTCACCAGCGACCGTGAGCGTGCTCAACGCGGCCTTTCATCATTGCACGCGGCGAAGAATCCCGCAGCATTCGTGCCTTCGCCATGAATCGGATCGATATTCCCGCTCGCCCGCGCATCCTTGTGATTATATTGCGTCGGCTCGGCGATGTGCTGCTGGCGACGCCGCTCATTCGTAGCTTGCGGCGTGCTTGGCCGGAGGCGACGATCGACGCACTCGTATTTGCCGATACAGCCGGCATTCTTCAAGACAATCCGGATCTGAACGGTATCGTCACCATGCCGCCGCGTCCGACCGCATGGCAGAGCTTGGCGCTCGCTGGGCGGTTATGGAAGCGATATGACCTGGCTATCTCCACCCAACTGGGCGACCGGCCGAGTTTTTTTGCATACGTAGCCGGTAGCGTTAGCGCCGGTCCATTCGATAACAAATTCAATGGTCATCTGAAGCGCCTGGTTTACCAGCGCAGCACCTCACGCATCGCCGGCGTTCACCGCGTCGAAGAAATCCTGCGCCTGGCGGACGCACTAGGCATTGCGCGGGTGCCCGAGGTTGTGACACCGCGACCCCGCGGCGCAGACGGACTTCCGGCGGGCGGCTATGCCGTAATTCATGCCGCGCCCAAATTTCGTTACAAGCAATGGACGGTGAATGGCTGGCGCGCGGTTGCCGATGCTCTGACGAATCGCGGGTTGACGGTGGTTGCAACCGGCGGCCAGGCCGAGAACGAACGCCGATATCTCGACGAGGTTTGGAACCATGCGGCGGTCATGCGCTTTGACGGCCAGCTCGATTGGCGTCAGCTCACTGGGTTGCTGGCCAATGCGCGTGTCTATGTTGGCCCCGATACCTCTGTCACGCATCTTGCCTCGGCGTCGGGCTGTCCAACGGTCGCGCTCTTCGGTCCAACCGATCCAAGGCTTTGGGGACCGTGGCCGGTAGGCGGGCTCAATGAAATGTGGGCGGCGACCGGAAAAATACAGCGTCGAGGCAATGTTTGGCTGGTGCAAAATGCATTTCCCTGTACGCCTTGCCAGTTCGAAGGTTGCGAGCGTCATCTTGAGAGCTACAGCGCGTGTCTTGACGAATTGACGCCGCAACAGGCGATCGAAGCTGTGCAGCAGGCGCTCGCTGCCATAGTCTGATTGTTTCTAGGTGCTGGCGTTCACTGCAAACAGCCGGGCTTGATGCTTCAGGCCGCCTCTACCGCCTCGACGTCGAGCACCACTCGAACTTTGCGCCCGAGTAGATCGAGCAATACCGCAACGCGTTCGTTGTCCGAAGCGCGGTCGCAACGGCCGAGTTGCTGCGCGAATGGCCCGGTGAGAACGATAACGGAATCTCCGGGATTAAACGAATTCTGCTCGGCGAACTGGATACAGCCGTCCGCGTCCTCACGGCTCTGAAGCGCCTCAATGACGCCGCTGGGAAGCGGGCTAGGCTGATCGCTGAAACAGACGATATCGGTCAGCCCGATTGTCGAGCGGATCGATCGCCATCCTTCGGCCTGCAAGTTCAGTCGCGCGAATAGATAGCGCAGGAAAAATGGCCGAACCACGCGAACGCTTTTCCGTGCGTGACGAACTTTCGCCGTATAGCGCGGGAGGTACACCTGGTATTGCTGCCGCAGAAGATGGCCGAACGCCTTTAGCTCCTCACGCGGGTGAGTGTGAGTCGCGTACCATTGCGCTCCGCTTTCCAGGTTCATTCTTTCGCCCTCGCATTAGAGGTGCCGGAGACCTGGTGCGATCTGGCCATGATATTTGCGAGGACCGATGGCATGTAAACGCGCTTGGCGCCGAAGACAGCGACGGCACGCTCGTAGGTTCCTTGCGGATCGGAGAGGCTGGTGATCATCACGGCATCCACCTTGCCCTCAGCGGTCGCGATATCCGCGATTACCTGGATTCCGGCGAATCGCGGCTTCGTGATGGCATTATCAATGATCGCGACAATTTGGATGTCGATTTCGGTTGCGACGATGACCGCGATTTCGGTGAGTTCACTTGCACCGACCAGTCCTATGCGCTTGCAGCCGAGTGCGACCGCGTTAGAAAGCGTCACCTCGCATGAGGCGCGCGCGCTGCGGAAGAAATCGAACGAGCGGACAAGATAGCTGGCGACGAGCTGCGATTTTTCTAGAAAGCCCTTCGGCGTCAGATAATAGGCGAAGCGGCGCGGAGGGACTTGCTGGATTTTGATCAGCCCTTTGTTGATGCAGCGCTTGACGTAAGTGTTGACGAGGCCGACGGCTATACCAAGTTCACGCGACAGGCTGCGTTGCGTGACATCACCACGCTCAACCGCATCGAGGAGGCCAAGCAGGATCGCCTGTTCAGCGATCTCGCCGCGAGTTGATGCAATATTGGCCCGTGCGCTCGCGGCGCCGTCATCTTTGTGATTGTGCAAGGCCGCGTTCATAGAATGAACGTACTCTGTTCATCGCGTGAACGTCAAGGCGACGGGCATAGTCTTTGCAGCGACCGATGAGAAAAAATGATAGTTGGATCAAATAGTTAATGTCGGCGTTTGGCGGCAACCAAGCGTTTCCTCACAAATTTTATCGTCGAGCTGCCTCGGCGTTTTTGCTCGGGCTGCATCGCAGATTGGTTGTCACGAAGTCTTGCCTTTCAATGTGGGTCGTGACTGTAAAGCCACCAATCTGGGCTAGATTGCCGCCCGACATGCGAGATTTGGCGCAATCGCGGCCAAACGCCTAAGGACATCGATCTGTGGCGGCAATGAAACCCATTCTCGTCACCGGTGCCGCCGGCTTCATCGGCTATCACGTGGCGCGCCGGCTGCTGGAAAACGGTCGTCCGGTGATCGGGCTCGACAACTTGAATGCCTATTACGATCCGAAGTTGAAAGATGCGCGCCTGGCGGAGCTTGGCAAGCTTGGCGGTTTTCAGTTCGTCAAGCTTGATCTTGCCGATCGCTCCGGGATGACGAAGCTCTTCGCCGAGCACAAATTTCCCGAAGTAGTGCATCTTGCGGCTCAAGCCGGCGTGCGACACTCGCTGGTTGATCCGTACGCGTATGTCGATGCGAACTTGTCCGGCTTCGTCAATATCCTCGAAGGTTGCCGTCATAATGGGTGCCGGCATTTGCTCTATGCGTCGTCATCGTCGGTCTATGGCAGCAATACGCATATGCCGTTTTCAGTCCACGACAATGTCGACCATCCGCTCAGTCTTTATGGTGCGTCGAAAAAAGCCAATGAACTGATGGCGCATGCCTATTCACACCTGTTCGCACTTCCGGCGACGTGTTTGCGGTTCTTCACGGTGTACGGACCATGGGGCCGCCCAGACATGGCGATGTGGATTTTCGCCAAGGCGATCATGGCCGGCGAGCCGATCAAGCTTTTCAATAACGGCAATATGCGGCGCGATTTCACGTATGTGGACGACGTGGTGGAATTGGTGGTGCGCCTCGTCGATCGAGTGCCATCGCCCAATCCGAAGGCGTCGAGTGAGCCCCCCGATCCTGGATCCAGCGCCGCACCATGGCGTATCTACAATATCGGTAATAATAATCCGGTTGAATTGCTTGAGGTTGTTCGGCTACTAGAGCAGGCCATCGGCAAAAAGGCGAAGCGCGAACTCATGCCGATGCAGCCGGGCGATGTAGTGGCGACTTATGCCGACGTCGACGATCTCATGCGTGAAGTTGATTTTAAGCCGTCAACGCCGATAGGTGAGGGTGTCGCTCGGTTTATTGAATGGTATCGTTCCTATCACCGGCTTTGAGGGCGCGAGGACATTGCCGCAACATATCGGACCAATTCGATGGCTGACAAAATTGCGCTGATAACGGGTGTGACCGGGCAGGACGGCGCCTATCTGGCCGAATTGTTGCTGGAAAAGGGCTACGTGGTGCACGGCGTCAAGCGTCGCTCGTCGTCGCTCAACACCCAGCGCGTCGATCATCTCTATGTCGATCCGCATGTCGAAAGTACAAAATTTTTACTGCATTACGGCGATATGACCGACGCGACGAATTTGATCCGGCTGGTGCAGGAATCGCAGCCGACCGAGATTTATAACCTCGCCGCCCAGAGCCACGTCCAAGTGAGCTTCGAAACGCCCGAATACACCGCCAACGCCGATGCGCTCGGCACGCTGCGCCTGCTCGAAGCGATCCGAATCCTGCGCATGGAAAGCCGTGTGCGCTTTTATCAGGCCTCGACATCGGAGCTCTATGGCAATTCGCGACCGCCGCAAAACGAGAGCACGCCGTTCGCGCCGCGCAGCCCCTATGGCGCCGCCAAACTTTACGCTTATTGGATCACGGTGAACTATCGTGAAGCTTATGGCATGCATGCTTCCAATGGGATATTGTTCAATCACGAAAGTCCCGTCCGCGGCGAAACTTTTGTCACGCGCAAAATCTCGCGGGCGGTGGCGGCGATCGAAGCCGGGCTGGAGCGCCAGCTTTTCATTGGAAATTTGAACGCCAAACGCGACTGGGGCCACGCGCGCGACTATGTCGAGGGCATGTGGATGGTCTTGCAGCAAGCGAAACCCGACGACTACGTGATGGCGACCGGTGAGAAGTCATTCCGTGCGTGAGTTCATCGAGCGTGCGTTTGCCGTCGTCGGCCGCGGCATTCGCTGGCAAGGCGACGGTATCGACGAGGTTGGCCTCGATCAGGCCAGCGGCGAGGTGCTGGTGAAGGTCGATCCGCGCTATTTCCGTCCGACCGAGGTTGACGAGCTGCGCGGCGATCCTTCGAAAGCGCACGCAAAACTTGGCTGGAAACACAAAGTGAGTTTCGACGATCTGGTCGCCGAAATGGTGAGCTACGATCGGGACGCAATTCGCGCCGGGAAAATCCTAAGGCGCGTTGGGCCCGAGCGTCCCAGGGCTGGCGTGGCTGTCGGCAGGATCAGTGGTGAGAATCCAGACGATGCCGCCGGCGGCGCCCAGCAGCAGATAGCCGGCGCCGAACAGCAACGAGACGATCAACCCGTCGCTCTGCGGCAGGCCGGCATAGGCGAATGCCGCCACCATCGCGCCTTCGCGTACGCCCCAGCCAGCAATCGAGATGGGGATGATGGCGATCAGGATCACCGGCAGCACCAGAAACAGCGAATGAGCGAGCGACAGGTTGGCGCTGACCGAGCGGGCCACGCACCATGCGGCCAGCACTGTAAGCAGGTGAACGATGATCGACAGGCTGAGGATCGCGGCCAGCGCGCGCGGTGATCGCAGGATTTTCACGGCGATTTCCGCCGAGGCGACGAGGTGGCGCGTCGGCGACCAGCGCTGCAATATGCTCAAGCGTTCCCAGGCGAGACTGATGAAAATGGCGCCGGCGGCAATGCTGCCAAGCCCGATCACCAGCAGGGCGCCGCGGCCGACCGGATTTCGCACCAGTTCGAGGCTCCACGGCAAGCAGATTACGACCAGCAGCGCGAGCGCGATCACACCGACCACGCGGTCGAGAAACACCGAATAGGCGGCGATGCGCCAATTGGTCTGCTTGCCGGCGAGCCAAATGCGCACGGCGTCGCCGCCGACGCTGGATGGCAGCGTCTGGTTGAAGAACATCGCGATCATGGAAAAGCGAAACAGCCGCGCCAGCGGCAAGGCAGTGCCGCAGGCGATCACGATCTGGCCCCAACGCACGGCGAGCAAAAACGTTTGCGCCACCAGCAGCAGCAAGCCCAGCGCAATCCAGGCAAGATCGATCTGGCTCAGCCGGTTTGCGACCGTCCCGAGATTGACCAGATTCAGTGCAAAATATAGAAGCAGCCCGGATACCGCGGCCTTGATGACAAGGGAAAGTATCCTGCGCATCGCTTCTCCTGGACAGGTGGCGTAGTTCCCCCGAGCCGCATCCGGTTGCCGTTTCGCTGCGGCCAAGTCAAGTCGCGGCTAGCGCAATGAAAGGTGCGCCGCCAATCGCATTGGATCGCCCCGCGGGCGCCCGTATAATAGATGATACGACAGAAGGTAAGCCGCCCATGACCGCCGCCACACTGGCAAAACTGAAAGTGAAGCTGTTCACCGACGGCGCCGACAAGGCGCAGATCGTCGAGATGGCCAAGCAGGCCTGGATCGCCGGCTTCACGACCAATCCCTCGCTGCTCAAGAAAGCGGGCGTGAGCGATTATGCCGCCTATGCGGTCGATCTGGTCGCCGCTGTGCCGGACCGGCATATTTCCTTCGAGGTGTTTTCCGACGACATCCCGGAGATGGTGGCGCAGGCACGGGTCATCACCACCTGGGGCAAGAACGTCTATGTGAAGCTGCCGGTGACCAACACGCGCGGTGAGCCGCTGTACGACGCGGTGCGCGCTTTGTCGCGCGACGGCGTCAAGATCAACATGACGGCGATTTTCACGGGCGAGCAGGTGGCCCGCGCGGTCGAGGCGCTTGACGGCGGCGCGCCATCTTGCGTTTCGGTGTTTGCAGGAAGACTGGCGGATTTTGGCATCGACTATCGGCCGATCATGCAAGACGCGATCAATCGCGCGCGCAAGACCAAGACTATCGAGATCATCTGGGCGTCCACGCGCGAAGTTTTCAATGTGGTGGAGGCCGATGGCATGGGCTGCCACATCATCACCGCGCCCGCCGATGTGCTCAAGAAGCTTCCTTTGCTCGGCACCAAGACGGCGGCCGAACTTTCGCTCGGCGCGGTGAAATCCTTCCGCGAAGATGCGCTGGCGGCAGGCCTGCGGCTCAAGGTTCCAGCCTCGCGCGCTGCCGAATAGCGCGTCCGGCAAGCCGGTGCTTTCACTGTATTTTACGCCAGGCACCGGTCTGTAACGCTTTGAATCAAAACGTGTTCACTGTGTTTTTCCCAGGGCGTCGCCACGCGCCATCGGCCATGCTAGGGGTTGGCCGGACCGTGGGGCGCGGTCAGGGGGTTCGTTCAATACCATGCCGCAAAGCGTAAAACCGGACGCGGAACATTCATTGCGCATCGGCGTGGTGGGCGTTGGCGTCATGGGCAGCAACCATGCCCGTGTGCTCGCCGGCCTGCCGGGCGCCGAACTCGTCGCCGTGGCCGATCCCGATCGCAAGCAGGCCGAATTCGTTGCGCGCACGCTCGGCTGCCAAGCGGTCACCGATGTCGGGGAGCTGCTCGATCTCAAGATCGATGCCGTTACCATCGCCGCGCCGACCCATCTGCACCACGACATCGCGCTCGCCTGCATCGCGCGCGGCGTCCATGTCATGGTGGAAAAGCCGATCGCATCGTCGGTGGAAGAGGGCCGCGATATCATCGCCGCCGCCCGCCGCGCCGGCGTCACCTTGATGGTCGGCCATGTCGAACGCTTCAATCCGGCGGTCGAAGCGATCAAGGACGCCATCCGCAACGAGAATATTCTCTCGATCGCCATCACCCGGGTTGGGCCGTTTCCGCCGCGCATGTCGAATGTCGGCGTGGTCATCGATCTCGCCGTGCATGATATCGACTTGATCCGCTGGTTCACCGATTCAGACATCATCGAAGTCCAGCCGCAGCTTTCCAGCGCGGTCGCCGAGCGCGAGGACATCGCGCTGCTCCAGTTCCGCACCGCCTCGGGCGTACTCGCCCACATCAACACCAATTGGCTGACGCCGTTCAAGGCGCGCACCGTCATCGTCGCCACCCGCGGCAAATACATCCAGGCGGATCTGCTCACCCGCCAGGTCACCGAGTGTTTCGGCTTCCAGCCCGACGGCAGCTATTCCATGCGCCACCTCTCGGTCGGCCATGCCGAGCCGCTGCGCTCCGAACTGCTCGCCTTCCTGCGCGCAGTCCGCTCCGGCGCAGCGCCAGCCGTGACCGGCGAGGAGGGTGTCGCCAGCCTTGAAATCGCCATCCGTTGCCTTGACGCGCGTGCGCCGACCGCATCGGCGGCGCAGCGGCAGGCGCCGCGTGTGGTTGCCGGCTAATCGGCGCCGCGCTTGGAAGTGTTATGAATCAGCGACCCAATTTGCCGCCCATTCCGTTCATTGACGTGGCCGCCCAGCGCCGCCGTCTGGGCGGTGCGATCGATAGCGCGATCGCGCGCGTGCTTGCCCATTGTCAGTTCATTCTTGGCCCGGAGGTTAAAACCTTCGAAGCCGAACTCGCCGCCTTCTGCGGCGCGCGCCACGCCATCACCTGCGCCAGCGGCACCGACGCTTTGCAGCTGGTGTTGATGGCCAAGGGCATTGGGCCGGGCGACGCCGTGTTTTGCCCGAGCTTTACTTTTTGCGCCACGGCCGAAGTGGTCGCGCTGGTCGGCGCAACGCCGATCTTTGTCGATGTCGAAGCCGAAAGTTTCAATATCGATCCCAAAGGGCTCTCCGCCGCGCTGGCCACCGCCAAGCGCCTCGGCTTGAAGGCGAAGGCGGTGATCCCGGTCGATCTTTTCGGGCTGCCGGCCGATCACGACGCGATTGCCGCGATTGCCGAGCGCGAGAACCTGTTCGTGCTGGACGATGCCGCGCAAGCTTTCGGCGCCAGCTACAAGGGCCGCAAGCTCGGCACCTTTGGGCACGCCACCGCCACCAGTTTTTTCCCGGCCAAGCCGCTCGGCTGCTATGGCGACGGCGGTGCGGTGCTCACCGACGATGACGCGCTGGCGGCGACGCTCGTTAGTTTGCGGATGCACGGGCACGGCAGCGATAAATACGACAATGTGCGCATCGGCATGGCCTCGCGGCTCGACACCATCCAGGCCGCGATCCTGAGCGAGAAGCTGAAGATTTTCCCCGACGAGATCGAAGCGCGCAACCGGATCGCGCGGCGCTACGCCGAAAAGCTCGGCAATCTCGGCAACCACGTCGCCGTGCCGCGGGTGGCGCCCGGTTCGACATCCGTGTGGGCGCAATACACGATCCGCGTACCCAATGGCCGGCGCGACGCATTTGCCGCCGCGCTCAAGGCCGAGGGCATTCCGACCGCGATCTATTACCCGATCCCCTTGCACCGCCAGCAGGCCTATAAGCAATATCCGGTCGGCGAGGGCGGCGTTAAGGTGAGCGACCAGCTTGCCGCCGAGGTGATCAGTCTGCCTATGCACGCCTATCTCGATGAAGCCGCGCAGGATCGCATCGTCGATGCCACGCGCCGTGTGCTGAGTCTTTGAGGGTTCGGAGTTTTATTTTTCTGCTTCGCGACTGAATTTGAAATTTCCGGGCTTCCCGGCAAGCATTGAAGTGAAGTAGCACTGTTGCAAGTGCTTGGACCCATTCGAATGAATTGGCGGAAAAATCATATGCGCTTGCGCCGGCTCGAGGCGGAGGCCATGCATATCATGCGCGAAACGGTCGCCGAGTTCAAAAGCCCGGTCATGCTCTATTCGATCGGCAAGGATTCGAGCGCCATGCTGCACGTCGCGCAAAAGGCCTTCGCGCCGGGCAAGCCGCCGTTTCCGTTGCTGCATGTAGATACGACCTGGAAATTCCGCGAGATGATTTCCTTTCGCGATGAGACCGCGGCGCGCCTCGGCATGGATTTGCTGGTGCATGTGAATGAAGAGGGCCTCAAACGCGGCGTCTCGCCGGTGAAGTCCGGCTCGGCCGTTCATACCCAAGTCATGAAGACCGAGGGCCTGCGCCAAGCGCTCGACAAATGGCATTTCGACGCGGCCTTTGGCGGCGCCCGGCGCGACGAGGAAAAGAGCCGCGCCAAAGAGCGCATCTTCTCGCACCGCTCGACGAGCCATGGCTGGGATCCGCGCAATCAGCGGCCCGAGCTGTGGCATTTGTTCAATACTCGCATCAAACCGGGCGAATCCGTGCGTGTCTTTCCGCTGTCCAATTGGACCGAGATTGACGTTTGGGAGTACATTAAGTTCGAAAATATCCCGGTGGTGCCTTTGTATTTCGCCAAGAAGCGCCCGGTGGTGGAGCGCGACGGCGCTTTGATCATGGTCGATGACGACCGTCTGCCGCTTAAATCCGGGGAGACACCGCGCATGATGAGCGTCCGCTTTCGTACGCTGGGTTGCTATCCGCTGACGGGCGCGCTTGTCTCCAGCGCCGATACACTCGACGCGATCATTGCGGAAATGCGCGGCTCGGCCAGTTCGGAACGCCAGGGCCGCGTTATCGATCACGACGAGGCCGGATCGATGGAAAAGAAAAAGCGCGAGGGCTATTTCTGATGAGCGGCCCCGTCACCGTGGCTCCGTCCGCCCGTGCCGCAGACGCCGATACGCGCAGCGCGCTGCGCTTTCTCACCTGCGGCTCGGTCGATGACGGAAAATCGACCTTGATCGGGCGTCTTCTCTACGAGCAGAACCTCATCTTCGAGGACCAACTGGCCGCGCTTGACCGCGATTCGAAAAAGCACGGCACCACCGGCGCTGATGTCGACTATGCGCTGCTGCTCGATGGGCTGGAAGCCGAGCGCGAGCAGGGCATCACCATCGACGTGGCCTATCGCTATTTCTCCACCAAGCGGCGCGCCTTCATCGTCGCCGACACGCCGGGCCACGAGCAATATACCCGCAACATGGCGACCGGCGCTTCCAACGCCGACCTCGCCGTTCTGCTGGTGGACGCGCGCAAAGGCTTGCTCAGCCAAACTCGCCGTCACGCCATCATCGTCAGCCTGCTCGGCATCCGCCACGTGGTGCTGGCGGTCAATAAAATCGACCTGATTGAATTTGATCGTGCCGCGTTCGAGAAAATTGCCGCGGACTTTTCCGGCTTTGCCGCGGGCCTCGGCTTCAAGGAGATCGCGGCGATCCCGATCTCGGCGCGCTTCGGCGATAATGTATCCTCCGCAGCCAGCGCACGCCTTGGTATGCGGGACCGCATCTGCTCGACTATCTCGAGACGGTCAACGTCGAAGACGGACGGGCCGGCAAGCCGTTCCGGATGCCGGTGCAATGGGTCAACCGTCCCAACGCCGATTTCCGCGGCTTTGCCGGTACCATCGTGAGCGGGAGCGTCTCTGCCGGCGATGAGATCGCCATCCTGCCATCCGGGCACACCAGCAAAGTGAAACGGATCATCGGCGCCGGCGGCGATCTGGCGAGCGCGCAGGCGGGCGACGCGGTCACTTTCGTACTGAGCAAGGAAGTTGACGTCGCGCGCGGCGATATGTTCGCCGCATTGCGCGACCGTCCGCAGGTTGCGGATCAGTTCGCGGCGCATCTGGTCTGGATGGGGCGCGAGCGCCTGCTGCCGGGCCGCACATATCTGATGAAGATCAACAATTGCGCGGTCGCCGCGACCGTCACCGAACTCAAACATCAGATCGACGTAACGACGCTGGCAAAGCTTGCCGCCAAGACGCTTGGCCTGAACGAAGCCGGCGTTTGCAATCTGTCGATTTCCCGGCCGGTGCCGTTCGATGCCTATGCCGACAACCGCGACACCGGCGCGTTCATCCTGATCGACCGCTATAGCAACGAGACGGTCGCCGCCGGCATGATCGACTTCGCGCTGCGCCGGGCGACCAATATCCATCGCCATAACCTCACCGTGAGCAAGGCCGAGCGCTCCAAGCTCATGCACCACAAGCCGGCGGTGCTGTGGTTCACCGGCCTGCCGGGTTCCGGCAAATCGACTATCGCCAATCTGGTCGAAGCCGCGCTTGCATGCGCGCGGCGCACACACCGTCATGCTTGACGGCGACAATGTGCGGCACGGGTTGAACAAGGATCTTGGTTTTACCGAATCCGACCGGGTGGAAAACATTCGGCGCGTCGGCGAAGTGGCCAAGCTCATGACGCAATCGGGATTGATCGTGCTGTGCTCGTTCATCTCGCCGTTCCGGGCCGAGCGCCGCATGGTGCGCGAATTGCTCGACAGCGACGAGTTCATCGAGATTTTCGTCGATACGCCGCTCGAAGAATGCATCGCGCGCGACCCCAAGGGTTTGTACAAGCGCGCGCTCGCCGGCGAGATCAAGAATTTCACCGGCGTCGATCAACCCTATGAGACGCCGGAAAATCCGGAGCTGCGCCTGTTGGCCGGCGACGGCGAGCCTGACAAGCTTGCTAATGATGTCGTCGAGGATTTGGTGCGGCGAAAAATTTTGTAGCAGTTATTTCGTTTTTACCGGCGCCAGCGGCAATATTGCACTGAACCAGATTAAAGCGCCGGCGCGGCCACAGGCTCGGCGACCATAAATTGCGCGCGGGCGAGGCCCGCGAAGCGGCCGCCGGCCGCCACGAGCTGGTCGAACGTGCCGGCCTCGATAATCTTACCAGCGTCAAAAACGAGAATGCGAGACGCTTTGCGTACCGTCGCCAGCCGGTGCGCAATGACGAAGGTCGTGCGGTCCTTCATGACTTCGTCGAGCGCCCGCATGACCTTGCCTTCCGTATCGGCATCGAGCGCGCTCGTCGCCTCGTCAAGGATAAGGATCGGCGGGTCTTTGAGCAGCGCCCGCGCAATCGACAGCCGCTGGCGCTCGCCGCCGGACAACGAGCGGCCCCGTTCGCCGACGCGGTCGGAAAATCCCTGAAATTTTCTGTCGATAAACTCCAAGGCCTGCGCGCGCTTGGCGGCATCGCGCATTTCCGCCTCGGTCGCATCGGATTTGCCGACCCGTAAATTTTCGGCAATCGTTCGATTGAACAGCAGCGCCTCTTGGAACACCACGCCGATGTTACGGCGCAGCGCGGACAGCTTGAAATGGCGGATGTCGACGCCGTCGATCTCAATCACGCCCGATTGCGGGTCGAAGGCGCGGTCAAGAAGCGCAATGGCTGTCGATTTGCCGGCGCCGGTCGCGCCGACGAGTGCGATCGTCTCGCCGGGCATTGCTTTGAAGTTCAGATCCACCGCAGCCATTCGTTCCCCGTCATAGGAGAACGATACGTCTTTGAACTCGACGCGCCCGACAAGGCGTCCGGGATCGATCGCATCCGGCTGATCGCGAATGGCGGGAACGGTGTCCCAGACCTGGAAGAATTCGCGCAAGCGCGGCGCATCCGCCACCACATGGTTGATAAAGGAAACGGACTGCTCGAGCCGGCTGATAATAAGCGCGGCGAAGTTCATGAAGGTGACCATCTCACCGATGGTTGCCTGGCCGTTGATGTGCAGCAGCGTGCCGACGATGATGATCGACAACACCGTCAATGTCGTCGACGTGCGCGTCAGCACCACCGCCAGCGCCCACCACGAGAGCACCGGCATCTGCGCCTTCAGCAGGCGGTCGACGATCTGGCGAAGTTCGATGACTTCGTTTTCCAGCCGCGAGAAGCTTTGCACCAGCGCAATATTGCCGAGCGTGTCGGACGCGCGCTCGGCCAGATCGGAATAATGTTGTTCGACCGAGCTTTGCAGCGAGCCGGTCTTGCGGACGATCAATGCAGTGAGGGCCGCGAAAATAACGCACAGCACGATCAGCAGTGAGGCCAGGCGCCAATTAATGAACAGCGATATCGGCAGCAGCACGGCCAGCGAAATGAACGAAGCCAGGTGATCGCGGAAGAAGCCAACCCATATTCCCCAGAGCGCGTCGGTGCCCTGCAACATGATCTTCATCAAGCGGCCGGAATGGGTGTTGCCGTGGTAGGTGAGTGGCAGCTCGAGAACATGTTCGAAATAGCCGGTCAAAACGGCCTGGCGGCGGCGATGCGAGAGCCGGTCGGCGTAGAGCGCGATCAGCGTGCCGCAGGCAATGGTGAATAGTCCGAAGCCGGCCCAGGCCGACAGGAGAAGTGTGAGCTCCGGCCATGACGGCGGCACACCGCGGGCCTGTGCGCCGGTGAGCGTGTCGATGATGCGGCCGAGCAATACTGGTTCGGCAAACAGCGCCGACGCCAGCGCAAAATTTGCCAGCGCCAGCGCCCATGCCAGCCGCCTTTCGGAGCCGAGCAGCGCGAGAACACGGCCATAAAGGCGAAAAAGGTTCATTTAAGTCTCTACTTGCGCCCCAAATCGAGGATTGAGGGGGGTAGCATGACATAAGCGCCGCATGACCGCGCGTGTTCTAAAAAGAACATGGACCGGCACGCCAACCGCTAGACCCTTCTGGCACTCGGCGTAGGATTGACCTTTGCTCTTAGGATTCGCCAATAGTGCATAGCACAGGCTGTGCTTAACGGGCGTGCGCATCTTCACAATTAAAATTGGAGCTTCGGCGACAAACGTTTGTTCGCCGGAACCGTTCCACCACAGAGGCCCATGACATCGACTCAGGATTTTTTCGCAAAGGATTTCTCAGCCTTCCGGGCTGAAGGCGACAGTAGCAACAATTCCGGCAGAAGACAGTCGATTGATGACATGCTGGAGGTGGACCTGGCCTTGGCTACGGCGAGGCAGGCCCGCGACGCCTCTGCAGGCGACGACAACGAAAAACTTCGACGAAAATATTTATTGTATCGCTTCTGGCGCACGGCGTTCGGATTCTGGAGCCGCAAGCGAGGCGATCGGCTGGCCTGGGTTCTTTTTGTGGGCCTGGTCGTCTTGATCTTTGCAAACCTTGCCGCGCAATTCGGCATCAACCTGTGGAACCGCGCCATATTCGATGCGCTGGAACAACGCGACAGCACGACGGTGCTTTATCTATCCGGGGTTTTCTTCCCGCTGGCGGCTGCAAGCGTGTTGTTCGGTGTGACGAATGTCTGGGTGCGCATGTCCACGCAGCGGCGCTGGCGGGCATGGGTCTCGGATTCGGTCATTAGCCGCTGGCTGAAGAACGGCCGCTACTACCAGCTCAATCTCGTGAGTGGCGATCATCAAAATCCAGGGGGACGCCTCACGGACGATCTGCGTGTCTCCACCGATGCGCCGGTCGATTTCGCCGTCGGCGTGGTCCAGGCGGGGCTGTCGGCAATAACATTCATTGCCGTGCTCTGGACGATTGGCGGCGCGCTGACGGTCAGCGTCGGCGGCGGCACCATCACGATTCCGGGCTTCCTTGTCATCGCGGCGGTCACTTACGCCGGCTCTGGCGAGCGGAGCGATGGCGTTCGTCGGGAAAAAATTCGTTTCCGTCTCCGAGCAGAAAAATCAGGCTGAGGCGACCTATCGCTATCAGCTTACGCGCGTGCGCGAATACGGCGAAAGCATCGCGCTGCTCGGCGGCGAAGCGGAAGAGCGGGCAGGCATCGATCGCTCTCTCATTTCTGTGCTGCGGCGCTGGCGCGAGCTTTGCCACCAGCACATGAAGACGACCGTGGTTTCGCAAGGGTCGCACATGCTGGCGGCGGTGATCCCGATCATTTTGTGCGCGCCGAAATTTCTCGATGGCTCGATGTCGCTCGGGCAGGTCATGCAAGCTGCGTCCGCTTTCACCATCGTGCAGGGGGCGTTCTCCTGGCTGGTCGACAATTATCCCCGATTGGCGGACTGGAATGCGTCGGCGCGCCGCATCGCATCTTTGATGGTGTCGCTCGACTCGCTGGAACAAGCCGAAACCGGCGATGCCTTCAACCGCATTAAGCGCAGCGAGACCACCGAAGCGGCCATGAAGCTACTTGATCTCTCGGTCGCGCTCGACGACGGCACCGCGGTGGTGGACGACACCGCTGTGGTCATCAAAAAAGGCGAACGCGTGCTCATCGCCGGCGACAGCGGCGCCGGCAAGAGCACGTTGGTGCGCGCCATCGCGGGGCTTTGGCCGTGGGGCGGCGGCGAAATCGCTATCCAGAAAGATTCGCGGCTGTTCCTGCTGCCGCAGCGGCCTTATGTGCCGACCGGCACGCTTGCGCCGCGCGATCGCCTATCCGGGCGCCGCCGAAGACTGGACGCCGGAGCAGATCGCCGACGTGCTCGGCAAGGTGGGCCTCGACCATCTCAAGGCCCGGCTCGAGGACGAGGCGCCCTGGGATCAGACGCTGTCCGGCGGCGAAAAGCAGCGCCTGACAATTGCCCGCGTGCTGCTGCACCGGCCCGATATCATCGTGCTCGATGAGGCCACGTCCGCGCTCGACCCGAGAGGCCAGGACGCGATCATGCAGCTTTTGTCAGACGAGATGGAGGGGCTAACGATCATCAGCGTCGGCCACCGGCCGGAGCTCGAGCGATTCCACCTCCGCAAACTTGTCCTGGAGCGCCGCGCCGGCGGCGCCAAGCTGATCAGCGATATTCCGATTATGGGTAAACCGGAATGGCGCAACTTGTTCTGGCACTGGTTGCATCGCCAGAATGCTAGCCCAGCGGGATAATCGGTGGTGCGAATGCCGCCAGTTGGCCGGCAGCTGCAAGCCTGACACGCTCGCCAATGGAGCGATTGGCGGCCCGGTGCAGCGGTAGATTTCTTGGTTCCGCTCGAGCGGCTATTCGTCGACCTTCAAATACGCCGCATGGCAAGTGGCGCACGCCTACGGAGCGTTTCGATGTTCGCCCTGAAAGTCTGCCTCTCCTTTGCGCGACTAGCATCGAATGCAATGCGGGAGGCCGCCGCGGCTTGCCGATAAAAATCCGCAAAATTCACCCACACATCGGGCGAGGCGAAAGTATCGCGCGCAGGGTCGCGCTTGGCATTGGGCTGCCACTGATTGGTGGCTGGCGGGAAGAGATGGGGAAATGTCATCAACATGACGGAAATGTTGTTGGCACGTTCGTAGGCCTTTTCCAGATCGAGCGGTTTGTCCGAGACCAGCATCCAGTCAATCGCATCCAACTGGCTGTCGATGGTGTCCATCAAAATCTTGCGCGCAAAAATCTCGTCCTTGACGGTCGAGGGAGCGCGCCTCCTGCGAAAATACGATGCCGCCTAAAGCCAATGCTCAAAACGACAAGTGGCGCCACGCACGGGTCGTTCGAAAAAGCCTGACTTCTAGATCGATGTGTTTGCCTGGGAAAAGCGATGCCAGCCTCCCGCTAATTTTCCAGGATCATAGTAAAACCAACCCGTCTGCCGAAAAAGACAATTGAAATCCACAACGCGAGAGAAAGTAACGCAGCGATTTTGCCCGACCAAGGTACGGACGATCCACGATCCCAGTTGGGGGTGCCGCGCGCAATGATCAATTCAAAGACCAGCATATTAATGCCGGCGAGCACGAGCAAAATGAGCTTAATGCGAAACGCGTCATTGGCGAAATATTCGGCGGCCCTTGTGATGAACATCAGGCTTCCGCTGATAACGGCTCCGCAGAATGCTAACCACGTCCATGGTAGCACATCCCGCCGCAATGCCTTGTAATTCTGCTTTGCCGAAGCCATTCCGAGCAACGAAGGTCCATGACAAGAACGGTGCCGATGGTCATCGTCAGCGCAATCACATGAACCGTTTCGATGATCGGAAAGGCCCAGGCCAACTCCGCGATGGCAACGGCCAACGGCGTGCGCTCCAACCCGTGCAACAACGGAGCAATGTTTTCCAACGTGATCTCCTCGCGTATCCGTTTGCAGCAATCGGTTAGGCCGGCTGCGTATAGGCAATAAACCGTCCCGCGGCGGCAACCGCGCACCATAAAAGCGAGGTGCCGACTGCAAGCGCCATGGTCGCGCGATTGGCATTTCCGGACATGCTGCGGTACTACGGCTGTTCGCCGCAATGAAATGCGAAGCGCATATGTCGTTGCGGCGGCAAGCGCGAGCAGCAGCATTTTTAGCTGGAATGTGGAATTAGGCAAAGTGCGCTGCGGCTCGGCGACAATCAAAGGCGCGCCGCTGGCCGCGAGAATGATAAGACCGCTCCATATCCATGCTTCGAAGCGGTGCATGGTATCGGCAAGCGATAGTGTTTGGTATCGTGTGGCTTTTAGAATGCGCAGATCGATCATGAAGAGCGACGACAGCACCATCGCAATTGCAAGGATGTGGACCGACTGCAACGTCGGAATAAGCCAGTCGATATCCCGAATAGCCGAGCTGATCGGCGTTTCGGAAAGCCATTGAACAAACGCAGACATATTTTTCTCGCTGCCATTAAGCGCATTACGGAGAATTACAGTGGTCCGGGGAGCTCATGCATTGATGACCCACGAACTCATGGCCGTTTCTTGTAATAACCGTCCGTATATTCCAAAATCCGCCGGCTTGCCCGTTGCGGAGCTTTTGGATCTGCAATTTTAATCGGTCGCCCGACCGAAAAGCGTCGCGTGAGAAACCATCGCGCGCCAACGTGGCCGGAGGATCGCCTTCGAGATGCCAGACTTTCGTGCCGCCTTTCTCGTCCTTGGCCTTCACCACGAGAATGCTGTGTGGATTGATGTATCTGAATTCCTGCACCGTTCCTTCGATGGTGGTGGCGAATATCTCGTAGGAAGCCATGGAATGGTGAGCGTTCGCGCTACTTCCCGCTGTGGCCAATACGCCGGCTGCCAAAAGCGCTGCTAACAATTTTTTCATGCGCCCTTCCATAACGTCGCAAATTGCGATGTCGAACGACAATAAATGTGTCGATATCATGCGGCACGCGAGCCGGTTTTGTCCAGACCGTGTGAATAGGTGGCGTGGCGGCAATAGTTGTGACGGACCGAAGCTTCAGCTTCTCTTATAGACATCCTCGATGCGCTCGATGTCGTCTTCGCCGAGATAGCTGCCGGTCTGCACTTCGATCAGTTCGAGCGGGATTTTTCCCTTGTTGGCAAGCCGGTGCACGCTGCCGATTGGGATGAAGATCGACTCGTTTTCGTGCACCGGGCGAATGGTCTCACCGACGGTGACCTCGGCGGTGCCCTTCACCACCACCCAGTGCTCGGCGCGGTGGCGGTGCTTTTGCAGCGACAACATGCCGCCGGGGATGACGACGATACGCTTGACCTGAAAGCGCTCGCCCATGTCGATCGACTCGTAATAACCCCAAGGCCGGTGCACGCGCTTGTGGTCGACCGCCTCGGCGCGGTTTTCCTTCTTGAGTTTGGCCACCAGCTCGCGCACCTCTTGCGTGCGCGCGCGCGGCACCACCATCACCGCATCGGACGTGCTCACCACCACCATATCCTTGAGGCCGACCACCGCGGTGAGCCGGCCATCGGAATGGATGACGCAGCCGGAGCTATCCATGCTCACCACCGGCCCTTGCACGATGTTGCCCTGCTTGTCGGGCGGCGTGATGTCGAACAGAGCGTCCCAACTGCCGATATCCGACCAGCGGAAATCGCCGGCCACCACCGCGGCGCGGTCGGTTTTTTCCATCACCGCGTAGTCGATTGATTTCTGCGGCGCGCGCGCGAAGGCCTCCGGCTGCAAACGCAAGAAGCCCAGATCGGTCGATGCCTTCTCAACTGCGGTCTCGATCGCCTCCGCCATTTCCGGCTCGAGCCTTTTGAGCTCAGCCAGCAGCACATCGGCGCGGAACAGGAAGTTGCCCGAATTCCATAAATAGCCTTCGTCCACATAGCGGGTTGCGGTTGCCGCGTCGGGCTTCTCGACAAAACTTTTGACCGCGTGCACGCCGCTTTTGCCAATCGCCGCGCCCGGCAGGATATATCCGTAGCTGGTCTTGGGCTCGGTCGGCTTGATGCCGAAAGTGACGATGCGCCCGGCGTCTGCGGCCTCGCGCCCGGCGGCGCACGTGGCGCGGAATTCCGGCACGTCGAGAATGATGTGATCGGCGGCGAGCGCCAGCACCACTGCGTCGCCGTCGCGTTGCAGCGCGACGGCGGTGGCGGCCGCGATCGCAGGCGCGGAGTCGCGGCGCAGCGGCTCGATGACCACGGTGACGTCGATGCCGATTTCCTCGGCCTGGCGGCGGGCGAAAAAATGGAAATTCGGCCCGGTGATGACGATGGGCTTGGCGAACATCGGGTCCTGCACGCGCGCCAGGGTTTCCTGGTAGGTCGAGCGGTTGCCGACCAAAGGCAGGAACTGCTTGGGGAGGGCGTCGCGCGAGACCGGCCAAAGCCTGGTCCCGGCGCCTCCGGCCAGCAGAATGGGAATAATCGGCGATGGCATGGCTGTGGCGGGGTGCGTCCGTGCTCTATGTTCGGGCCGGGAATCGTCTTAAGGCAGTTCGCCCGATCTGGCTATTGCTACGTTGGCGAATCGGAGAAATCCGTTGATCCGCTCAAGTTTAGCTCAACTTCCGGCGGGACCGAATGATTGAACGCATCCTTACGGTCGGTGGTTTCACGCTTGTTTCGCGGATCACCGGCTTTGCGCGCGACATCGTGCTGGCCGCGGTCCTCGGCGCCGGACCCGCGGCCGACGCATTTTTCGTCGCTTTGCGGCTGCCCAACCATTTCCGAGCGATCTTTGCCGAGGGCGCCTTCAACGCGGCGTTCATTCCGGCCTATGCCCGCATTCGCGAGCAAAACGGGGTGGTGCGCGCCGGCCTGTTCGCCGACCGGATATTTACGTTGCTCTTGGCGAGCCAGGTCGTGTTGCTTGCCATCGCGCTCATCTTCACGCCGACGGTGATCGACCTGCTGGCACCGGGCTTTGCCAAGGATCCCGGCCGCTACGCCCTGGCGGTCGATCTCACCCGCATCACCTTTCCCTATCTGCTGTTGATCACGCTGGTTACGTTCTATGGCGGAATCCTGAACGCGTTGCAGCGTTTCGCGGCCGCCGCCGCGGCGCCAATGCTGCTCAATCTGTCGATCGTCGTAGCATTGCTGCTTGCCGCATTTTTCCCGACCGCGGGCCACGCGGCGGCTTGGGGCGTGCTGGTCGCGGGCGTGCTCGAATTCCTGCTGGTCGCCGGCGCTGCGGCGCGCGAAGGCGCCTGGGCAACATTCCGCTGGCCGCAACTTGACGCCGATGTTCGCTCCTTCTTCCGCGCGCTCGGTCCGGCGACGGTGGGTTCGGCCGGCGTGCAGATGGCGCTGTTTGCTGACACGATTATCGCCAGCTTCCTGCCGGCCGGCGCGCTGTCGGCACTCTATTATGCCGACCGCCTCAATCAGCTTCCCATCGGCGTCATCGGAATTGCCGCCGGCACGGTGATCCTGCCCGAGATGTCGCGGCGGATCGCGGCCGGCGATCATGCCGGCGCCGCCAACGCGCAAAATCGCGCCATCGAATTCACGCTTCTGCTGTCGCTTCCCTGCCTGGCGGCATTCTTCATCATCCCTGAATTGTTGATGCGCGCGCTGTTCATGCGCGGGGCCTTTACCGCGGCCGACGCAATCGCTGCCGGCCGCACGCTTGCGGCCTATGCCGTCGGCTTGTTGCCCTTCGTGCTGATCCGCAGCACGGTTGCGACGTTCTTTGCCCGCGGCGATACAGCGACGCCAGTGAAGGCTGCGCTCATCGCCGCCGCCGTCAACATCGCCTTCAAGTTCCTGTTGATGGGGCCGCTGGCGCAAGTAGGCCTCGCGCTCGCGACCTCGATCGGCGCCTGGATCAATCTCGGCCTGGTGATCTGGTTCGCGCACCGCGCCGGCCATGCAAGCATCGATGCGCGCTTGCGCCAGTCGGCCGTCAAGCTGGCGGCGGCGGGTTTGGCGGTGGCGGTATTCTTGTGGTTGTGCCAGGCGCCGGTGGCGCATCTGTTCGACGACTGGCATCGGCTGCGTGATCTTGCCACGCTTACCGTGCTCGCAGGCGTCGCCGCCGTCATTTATGGCGGATCTATTCTGATCCTATTTGGGCGCGGCTGGCTTGCGGCATTTCGCGCTAAGTCGCGCCCCTGAAACGAAATTTCGTTTTGCCGTTGCCGAACGAGCAAGGTGGACATAGCTACCCGCCGACGCTATGGGACTAGCCGGGTTATTAGCGGTTGGCTTAAGGCAATTCATGGTTCGTACACGAGTCATTTTCATCAATTCGGCTGATGCGTAGCGCCCGCAACGCCGCTTTGTTGATGGCGCTTGCGACTTTGGTCGTAAGTTGCGGGGAGCGCAAACCGCAGGGCGGTGGGCCGCCACCGCCGGTCGTTACCGTTGCGACGCCGGTCAAGCGCACGGTGTTCGATTTCGACGAATATGTCGGCCGCTTCACTGCGATCAATTCGGTGGAGGTGCGCGCGCGCGTCTCCGGCTATCTCGACGGCGTGCATTTCAAGGACGGGCAAACGGTCAAGCAGGGCGACCTGCTGTTCACCATCGACAAGCGGCCGTTCCAGAACACGCTCGACCAGGCGCGCGCCAATCTGGTGCAGGCCAAATCCAATCTCGCTTACACCACCGCCGATTACACGCGCGGCCAGCAGCTGGTGCGCGACAAGACCATCACCGACCAGACGTTCGAGCAGCGCGCGCAGGCTTTCCGCAATGCGCAGGCCTCCGTCAGCAACAACGAGGCGGCGGTGCGCCAGGCCGAACTCGACATTCAATTCACCGAATTGCGGGCACCGGTCGATGGCCGCATCGGCGACCGCAAAGTCTCGCCCGGCAATCTGGTCACCGGCGGTACCGCCGGCAATACCACGCTGCTCGCGACCATCGTGTCGAGCAATCCGATCTATTTCGAGTTCACTTTCGACGAGGCGTCCTACCTGCGCTACGAGCGCCTCGCCAAGACCGGCAAGGACATCGCCAGCCGCGGCGCCGGCGTGCCGGTGGCGCTCAAGCTCATCGACGAGAACGATTTCGACCACAAGGGCCGCATGGATTTCGTCGACAACGTCATCGAACGCACCACCGGCACCATTCGCGGCCGCGCGGTGTTCGATAATCCGAACAGCGTATTCACCCCGGGTATGTTTGCGCGCGTGCGCGTGCCGGGTTCGCCGCCCTATGAAGCGCTGCTGGTTCCGGATGCGGCGGTCGGCACCGAGCAGACCAGCAAATATCTCCTGGTGGTTGGCGCCGACGATACCGTTCAGGAAAAGCGCGTCACCCTCGGCCAGCTCACCTCCGATAACTTGCGCGTCATCAAGGCAGGCCTCGGCCCCGACGACCGCGTGATCGTCAACGGTCTGATGCGGGCGCGCGCCGGGCAAAAGGTCAAGCCGGAGGTAGCGGGCGCCAAGCCCGCCGCTGCGCCCGCAGCGGACAAAGCCGAAGTAGCGGGCGGCACATCAATGCGCATTTCCCACTTCTTCATTGACCGGCCGATTTTTGCTTCCGTCGTCTCGATCATTTTCGTGATCCTGGGCGGCGTCGGCTTTGTGCGTCTGCCGATCGCGCAATATCCTGAAATCGCGCCGCCCACCATCAACGTGACCGGACAGTATCCGGGCGCCAGCGCCGACGTGGTCGCGGCCACCGTGGTGACGCCGATCGAGCAGCAGATCAACGGCGTCGAGAACATGCTGTATCTGACGTCGAACTCGACCAGCGACGGCAGTTTCTCGATCTCGGTGACATTCGACATCGGCACCAATCTCGATATCGCGCAGGTGCAGGTGCAAAACCGCGTTTCCGTCGCGCAGCCGCGTCTGCCGAGCGACGTGCGCAATATTGGCGTGACGGTGAACAAGAGTTCGCCCGATATCATGATGGTCGTGCATCTTTATTCGCCGGACAAATCGCGCGACACGCTGTTCATCTCGAATTACGCGACGCTGGAGGTCACCGATGCGCTGTCGCGCATCGACGGTGTCGGCTCGATCCTGGTGTTCGGCAGCCGCGATTACGCCATGCGCGTTTGGCTCGATCCCGACCGCTTGCAGTCGGTGGGCTTGACCGCAAGCGACGTGGTGACCGCGCTGCAGGGCCAGAACGTGCAAGTTGCCTCCGGCGTGCTCAGCCAGCCGCCGGTCGATCAGCCGCGTGCATTCCAGATTTCGGTGCAGACGCAAGGGCGGCTGAAGAGCGCGGAGGAGTTCGGCAATATCGTCATCAAGCAGACCGGCGACGCGGTGGTGCGGGTCAGGGACGTGGCGAAGGTCGATCTCGCCGCGCAGGATTACACGACCAATTCTTATCTCGACACCAACCCGGCGATCGCGCTCGGCATATTCCAGCGTCCGGCGTCGAACGCGCTGTCGACCGCCACCGCCATCAAGAAGACGATGGATGTGCTTGCGAAGCGGTTTCCGCCGGGCTTGAAATACACCATCGTCTATAATCCGACCCAATTCATCCAGCAGTCGGTTGACGCGGTCGAGCAGACCATCGGCGAGGCCATCATATTGGTCGTGCTGGTGGTCATCTTGTTCCTGCAGACCTGGCGCGCCGCCATTATTCCGATCGTCGCCATTCCGGTGTCGCTGATCGGCACCTTCTTCGTGATGTCGCTGTTCGGGTTCTCGCTCAACAACTTGTCGCTGTTCGGATTGGTGCTGGCCATCGGCATCGTCGTCGACGACGCCATCGTCGTGGTGGAAAACGTCGAACGCAATATCGAAGCGGGCTTAAGTCCGCACGACGCCGCCATTAAGAGCATGGACGAAGTCGGCGCAGCCCTGATTGCGATCGCGCTGGTGCTCTCCTCGGTGTTCATTCCGTCGGCTTTCATCACCGGCATTTCCGGGCAGTTCTACCGGCAATTCGCGCTCACCATCGCGGGCGCCACCATCATTTCGCTGATCGTTTCGCTGACGCTGTCGCCGGCGCTTTGCGCGTTGCTGCTCAAACCGCATCGCGAAATAGGAGATGACCATTGGTGGGACGTGCCGCTGCGCAAGTTTTTCGGAACTTTCAATCGCTATTTCGACGCGCTGACGCGCGGCTATGGCTGGCTGTCGGGGCGTCTGGTGCGCATCGCCGCGCTGATGCTGGTCGTCTACGGCGTCATCATTGCCTTCGGGCTTAATGAGTTTAGCAAAACGCCGGTCGGCTTCATTCCGAATGTGGACCGCGGCTATCTGATCATCGTGACGCAATTGCCGCCGGCGGCGTCGCTTGCGCGCACCGACGAGGTCAACCGGCGCGCGGTCGATATCGCCCTGAAGGTTCCCGGCGTCGAGCATGCGGTCAATATCGTGGGCTTCTCCGGCGCGACCTTCACGCGCGCGCCCAATGCCGGAGCGATTTTCGTCACGCTGGCGCCGTTCGAAGACCGCGCGAAAGATCCGCGCCAGTCCGCCGGCGCCATTGTGGGTCAGTTGTTTCAGAAACTGTCTACCATTCAGGAAGGCGCGATTTTCGTGGTGGCGCCGCCGCCGGTCTCAGGTATCGGTAATGCCGGCGGCTTCCGCATGATGGTCGAGGACCGCGCCGGGAGTGGATCGGAAGCCCTGCAGGGCGCGGTTTACGCCATGATGGGCCGCGCCGCCCAGACCAAGGGCGTGATCCAGGTGTTTTCGCTGTTCGAGACTAAAACTCCACAGATTTATCTCGATGTCGACCGCACCAAGGCGCAGCTGCTCGGCATCAATATTCCCGATGTTTTTGCGGCGCTGCAAATTTATTTGGGCTCGGCCTATGTCAACGACTTCAATATTCTCGGCCGCACTTATCGCGTGGTCGCGCAAGCCGCGAGCGAATATCGCAACGACACCAGCGATGTTTTGAAAATCCGCGTACGCAACAATACCGGCGGTACGGTTCCGCTCGGCGCCTTCACGACGGTGCGCAACATTTCTGCTCCGTATCGCGTGCCGCGCTACAACCTTTATCCTGCCGCCGAGCTCGACGGCGCCGCGGCGCCCGGATATTCACAAGGTCAGGCGATCGCGATCATGGAGCAACTCGCGCAACAGACCTTGCCCGAGGGCTTCAGCTACGAATGGACGACGCTAGCGTTCCAGCAAATCCGCGCCGGCAACACCGCGACCTTCGCCTTCGTGCTGGCGGTGGTGTTTGTCTTTCTGGTGCTGGCCGCGCAGTTCGAAAGCCTAACCTTGCCGCTGGCGGTGATCATGATCGTTCCGATGTGTCTCATCGCCTCGATCATCGGCGTGGTCTTGCGCGGGCAGGACAACAACATTCTCACGCAAGTCGGCTTTATCGTGCTCATCGGTCTCGCCGCCAAGAATGCCATTTTGATCGTCGAATTCGCCAAGCAGCTGGAAGATAGTGGCCGCGACCGGTTTGACGCGGCGGTCGAGGCGGCTCATCGGCGATTGCGGCCGATCCTGATGACATCGTTTGCCTTCATCCTGGGTGTTTCGCCGCTGGTCTGGGCGGTCGGCGCCGGCGCCGAATTGCGCCAGACGCTGGGCACCGCGGTGTTCTCCGGCATGATCGGCGTCACGGCCTTCGGCTTGATCTTCACGCCGGTATTCTATGTGATCTCGCGCTGGATCGCGTTGCGCACCGCCGGTCGACGCGGCGACACAAAAGAACCGGCCGCAGGGACGCGCACAAAACGGCGATGAAATTCGGGATCGGCCAAGCGCTCACGCGCAAAGAGGACGACGCGCTGCTGCGCGGGCAGGGGCGTTACGTGGCCGATGTTGCGCCCGAAGCCACGCTGCACGCGGTGGTGTTGCGGTCCCAGCACGCGCATGCGCGCTTCGACATCGGCGATCTGGCGCGGGTGCGCGCCATGAAGGGCGTGCGGCTGGTGCTCACCGCCGCCGAAGTGACCGAGCTTGGCCCGCTGCCGACGCCCGGGCGTCATTCCCGATGTCGATATCAAGATCCCGAATTATCCGATTTTGTCCAAAGGCGTGGTGCGCCATGTCGGCGATGCCATCGCCTTCGTGGTCGCCGATACGCTTAATGCGGCCAAGGACGCAGCCGAAGCGATCACGGTCGACTGGCAGCCGCTGCCGCATGTGATCGGAGCCGTGGCGGCGCTTGAGCCCGGCGCGCCGCAGGTATGGCCCGACCGGCCCGGCAATCTCGCCTTTCAAGTGGAAGCCGGCAACGCGCAAGCCACCAAGGAAGCGTTTCGCCAAGGCTGCACGCAGCGTCGATCTCACCATCGTCAACCAGCGCCTGGTGACGAACTATCTCGACACCCGCGGCGTGATCGCCGAATACGACGGCAACCGCATCACGCTCACGCTCGGCAGCCAGGGCAGCCACATTATCCGCGATATCATCTGCAACGACGTGCTCAAGATTTCGCCCGACAAGATGCGCGTGATCACGCCCGATGTCGGCGGCGGTTTCGGTACCAAGCTGTTTCCCTATCGCGAATATGCGCTCGCCGCCGTCGCCGCCCAGCGTCTGCGCAAGCCGGTGAAATGGGTTGCCGACCGCACCGAACATTTCCTCGGCGACAGCCACGGCCGCGACAATATTTCCAGCGCAAAACTCGCGATCGACGACAAGGGCCGCTTCCTGGCGCTTTCGCTCGATATTATTGCCGACATGGGCGCGTATCTGTCGTGCTTTGCGCCTTACATCCCGTGGCTCGGCGTCGGCATGGCGACCGGCGCTTATGACATTCCGGTCGCGCATATTCGTCTACGCGCGGCCTATACCAACACCGTGCCGGTCGATGCCTATCGCGGCGCCGGGCGGCCCGAAGCCTCCTATCTGATTGAGCGAGTGGTGGATGCCGCGGCGCGCGACCTCGACATGGCGCCGGATGCGCTGCGCCGCAAGAATCTGATCAAGCCGAAGGCGCTGCCTTATACGACGCCAACCGGCAAGATTTACGACTCCGGCGATTTTGCCGGTCATCTGGCGCGCGCGCAGGAGCTTGCCGACTGGGACGGCTTCAACAAACGCGCCGCCGCGTCCAAGCGCGAAGGGCGTCTGCGCGGCATCGGGGTTGCCACTTATATCGAAGCCTGCGGCGGCAACGGGCCGGAAAGCGCAACCGTGCGACTCGATCCGCGACGGCGGTGTCACCGTGCTGATCGGCACGCAATCCTCCGGCCAAGGTCACGCCACGTCTTATGCGCAATTGGTCGCGGAGCGGCTTGATATCGCGCCTGAGCTTGTGCGCATGGTGCAGGGCGACACCGACGCGATCGCCACTGGCGCCGGTACCGGCGGGTCGAGTTCGATTCCCGTGGGCGGGGTGTCGGTCGAGCGCGCGTCGAAAACGCTCGGCGACCAGCTCAAGCAGCTTGCCGCCGAGGCGCTGGAAGCCTCCGCCGGCGACATGGAAATCGCCGGCGGCGCCGTACGGGTCGCCGGCACCGACCGCGTTATTTCGTTTGCCGATCTTGCCGCGCGCGCCGACGCCACGCCCGAAAAATTACGCGCCGCAAGCGAATTCGGACCCGAGCAGCCGACGTATCCGAACGGCACGCATATCGCCGAAGTCGAGGTCGATCCTTCAACCGGCGCGACGGCGATCCTCAACTACATCATCGTCGACGACTTCGGCGCCACGCTCAATCCGCTGCTGCTCGCGGGCCAAGTGCATGGCGGTTCGGTGCAAGGCATCGGTCAGGCGCTGATGGAGGACACCGTCTATGATGCGGCGTCCGGGCAATTGCTTAGCGCGAGCTTGATGGATTACGCGCTGCCGCGCGCCGCCGACTCACCCGATTTTGTGTTCGAGACCCGCAACGTGCCGTGCAAGAACAATCCGCTCGGTCTTAAAGGCGCGGGCGAGGCCGGCGCCATCGGATCGTGCCCCGCGGTCATGAATGCTATCCTCGATGCGCTCTGGCGCGCATATCGCATCCGCCATCTCGACATGCCGGCGACGCCGCAGCGGGTCTGGGCGGCGATCGCGGCGAGCCGCAACGCCTAAGGCGTCCGGTCTCACAACAAGTCGGACGGCTGCGGCAGCGTCATTTCTTTTTCTTCCTGACCTCAGTCGGCTTCGGCGGCAGCGCCTTGAGATATAGGGCGATGGCCTCGAGATCATCTTGGCGCATGCGGCTTGTGCTGTTGCTGACCACCTCGCCCATCTCGCCGCCGAGCGTTCCGCCTTCCGGAAGCGTTCCGTTCGCCAATGAATCGACAATGTCCGCTACGCTCCAGTCGGCCAGACCGGTCTTGTCCGGCGTAAGGTTGGGGGCGACGAGGTCGCCGACCGGCATGCGTGCGCCCGTCATCCAATGCGCGCGGTCGAGTGCGCCGAACCAATTTCGCGGCGTATGACATTCGCCGCAGTGAGCCACCGCCTCGACCAGATAAGCGCCTCTATTCCATTTCGTGTCGTGGCCGGGGTCCGGACTGTATGGTCCGGCTTTGAAATAGAGCCATTTCCACGGCGCGAGCGCCGCGCGAATGGAGAACGGCCATTTCACCGCGTGCGGGCGGTTTGGCCTGGCCGCTGGCGCGAGTCGTTTGCAGATAGGCCCACAGGTCGAGAAGGTCCTGTGTGGTCATTTTGGTGAACGAGGAATAGGGAAAGATTGGAAAGTAATGTTGGCCGTCCGGCGACACGCCTTCGCGTAAGGCGCGAATGAAATCCGCGTCCGACCATTTGCCGATGCCGTGCTGGCGGTCGGGCGTAATGTTTGGCGCATAGAACGTGCCGAATGGCGTCCGCAGCGCCGGGCCACCCGCCATGGGCGGGCCGCCGGGTGCGGTATGGCAGCCATAACAGCCGGCCGCATCGAAGATGTATTTGCCTCGTTCGGCCGATCCTGTTTGCGCGGAGGCTTTGTGTGCGACCGCTAAAGCCACCACGCAGGCGATGCACAGCAATAGGCGCATCGCCCCGCGCCGTGCCAACCCGCGCTGTTTCGCGTTATTCTTCCTCAAAGCGGAATTTGCCGCCGGATTTCTTGGGGCCGCCATGGCAGGCGCCGCAAGCTTTCGCCACGATTTGCCATTCCGCCTTGACCTTGACGACATCGCCCTTCTTGGCGGCGTCGCCCATCGCAGTTGTCGAGTCGATCAAGGCCTTCATGGCCGCGTCGAATTCCGCCCGTTGTGTCCAGACCTCCGGTTTTGACCGCGTCTGCGGCACGACATCACGGCCAGTCCCCGGTGGAAAAAGCTTCTCCAATTTTTTCAGGTGCTCAACCGCGCCCGCCGACTTGGTCGCGATAAGGGCCAAATCCGGGCTGTCGGTTTTCACCGTGCGCGAAATATCGCGATAATATTCGGACCAATTCTTCTTCATGGCGTCCTGCCGTTCCTTGACGATGTCGGCTGGCGCGGTTTGCGCAAAGGAAACTTGGCCAGCGGCCAGGAGAAAATTTGCCGTAAGCGCAAGAGCCGTAACGATACGAAACATCAGACAACCTCCAAATGGGTAAGTGGGCGAGACCTTATCGCGTGCGTCATTCAACAATAACACCGGAGACATGGCCATTATTCGCGGTGGATTTATGGCCGCGCGCGGCCCTAGGACTATCGGCTTTCCAAGCGTTAGGCCACAAGTTACTGCCGCGAAACGGCGCCGTCCGCGACACCATCGCGGCGGCGTTTCGTTTGTTGTATGACATGTCCCAGTTCGGCTCCGGGGGAATGCCAATGGCTAAGCGACTGTTCGTGCTGGCGGCCATCGCCGCCGTGCTGGCGCTTGGCGCGTTCTGGGTGCTGACCATTCCGGCCACGGTGCCGGCGAGCGCGCTTGCGCCGCACACGCCCAATCTCTCCAATGGAAAGGAGATGTTCTATATCGGCGGCTGCGCGTCCTGCCATGCGGTGCCCAAGCAGGACGACAAGACCAAGCTTGGCGGCGGACTGGCGCTCAATTCGCCGTTCGGCACGTTCTACATTCCCAATATTTCACCGGACCGGCAGGACGGCATCGGCGCCTGGAGCGAAGCGCAATTCATCACCGCCATGACCAAGGGCGTCTCGCCTGACGGCGAACATCTTTATCCGGCGTTTCCCTACACGTCCTATCAGCATATGCGCTACGACGATCTGCGCGACTTGTTCGCGTTTCTCAAAACGCTGCCGGCCGTCAAGGGCCGCGTGCGCGATCACGACCTGCCGTTCCCGTTCAATATCCGCCGCGCGCTGGGCTTATGGAAACTTTTGTTCCTCGACGGCGCGCCGTTCAAGCCGGACCCCAAGCAATCGGCGCAATGGAACCGCGGGGCCTATCTGGTGAACGGCCCTGGCCACTGCGCCGAATGCCATTCGCCGCGCAATGTCCTCGGCGCCGTCATCCCCAGCCTTCGTTTCAGCGGCGGACCTTCGCCCGACGGGCAAGGCGGCGTTCCCAACATCACCCAGTTCAAGCTCAAGGCCTGGTCGGTGGCCGATATCGCCAAAACGCTCGACACGGGTGACACTGCGGATTCCGATCGCGTCGGCGGCAGCATGATCGAGGTGGTGCGCAACACCTCGCAGATTACGCCTGCCGACCGCCAGGCGATTGCGGTCTACGTCAAATCGCTGCCGCCGGTTGAGGGCGAGGCGCCCAAAAAACAATAGCCAAGAAAAAATAGCCAAGAAAAAATAACAGCGTATGCGGCGCTGCGGCGGGACAAGCCAGGTCAACGCGGCTATGTAGGACCGATGAACCTGTACAGGGCCATTGGTCTCAAGCTCCTTTCCGCCATGCTGTTTGCCGTGATGTCGGCGCTGGTGCGCCATCTCGGCCACGACACGCCGGTCGGGCAGATGGTGTTTTTCCGATCCGCCTTCGCCATCGTGCCGGTGCTGCTGATCTATGCCTTGCGCGGGGAGCTGGCGAGCGCGGTCTATACCGGGCGTCCGCTCGGCCAGCTCGGCCGCGGGCTGCTCAGCACCGGCGGCATGTTTACCAATTTCGCCGCGCTCACGCGGCTACCGCTGGCCGACGCCACCGCCATCTCCTTTGCGTCGCCGCTGATCACCGTGGCGCTGGCGGCGATCGTGCTCAAGGAGCGCGTGCGCTTTTATCGCTGGTCGGCGGTGGTGGTCGGCTTTGCCGGCGTGATGGTGATGCTCATCCCGAATTTCGAAATCGGCCACTATGCCGCCATCGGCGCCGCGACGGCTGCCGCCGGGTCCATTTACGCCATCGCCTCGACTTTCTGCAACGCCGGCACCGTGATCCAGACGCGGCGTCTCACGCAGAGCGAGACCACGCCTTCGATCGTGTTTTATTTCTCGCTTATGTGCGCCATCGCCGGCGCCGTCACGCTGCCGTTCAGCTGGCATCAGCCCACCGCATTGGAATGGGTGGCGCTGATGGCGACTGGCGTTCTGGGGGGCATCGCTCATATTTTCTTGACCGAAAGCTACCGGCACGCCACCGCGTCGGTGGTGGCCCCATTCGACTATACGTCGATGCTGTGGGCGCTGATCTTGGGCTATGTGGTGTTCGGCGAATTGCCGAGCGCGCTGGTCTATGTCGGCGGCGCCATCGTTGCCGGCGCCGGGCTGTTCGTGATCTGGCGCGAACGGCAGTTTGGTTTGCGACGCCCGCCGGAAGCCGAAGGGCCGCGCCGGCCGGAAATCTAAGTTTGGAACGCCTTGAATGTGATGATCGTATAGGTGTCGCGGATGCCGGGAATGCAATGGACTTTTTCGTTCACGAAGTGCCCGATATCGGTGCCGGCATCGACGTAGAACTTCACCAGCAAGTCATAGTCGCCGGCGGTGGAATAAATTTCGGAGGCGATCTCGGCCTCGGCCAGTTCGTTGGCGACCTGATAGGCCTTGCCGAGCTCGCATTTGATCTGAACGTAAAAGGGGGTCATCGGCAGCCTCCGAATGATTGCAATCCAGCAAAAACAGCGGGCCAACGCAAGCTACCCTTGCGCCTGCCCGCCGCGCGGTCTACTTATTCACCAGCAATCTCGTGGGGTGCCCGGCTCGTTCCGGGCTGAGAGGCCTTCTCAAGGCCAACCCAACGAACCTGATCCGGGTCATGCCGGCGGAGGGAGAAGAGATGCACGGTCCCCGCAATCAATCGCCCGGCGATCTGCCGCAGGCCGCGGCTACTATTCTTGAGCGCCTGCGCGCGCGTAAACCACGCATCCACTGCATCACCAATACGGTGGCGCAGAATTTCACCGCCAATGCGCTGCTGGCGGCCGGCTGCATGCCATCGATGACGCTCTCGGTTGAGGAAATCGGCGCATTCGTATCCGGCGCCGACGCGCTTCTGGTCAATCTCGGCACCTTCGACCGCGAACGCCGCGAGGCGACCGGCATCGCGGTGAAAACCGCCATCCAGCGCAAGCTGCCTTGGGTGCTCGATCCGGTCTTTGTCGATCGCAGCCCGCCGCGCGCTGAATTTGCCCGCTCGCTGGTGGCAATGGCGCCAAACGTCATACGCCTCAACCGCGCTGAATTTGCCGCGCTCGCCGGCGAAGAGCCCGCGCCCGATAAGCTCGCCACATACGCCCGCGACCATAAAACCGTCATCGCGCTGTCGGGCGAAACCGATTTGATCGCCGATGGCGAGCGCCTCGGGACAATCGCCAATGGCCATGCGCTGATGTCGACAGTGACCGCCATGGGTTGCGCCATCTCGGCTCTGACGGCGGCGGCGCTCGCGGTCGAGCCCGACGCATGGCGCGCGGCGTCAGGCGCGCTTTTGATGGCGGGTGTCGCCGGCGAATTGGCCGCAAGCCAAGCGCAAGGCCCGGGGACTTTTTCGGCCGCGATCATTGATGCACTCTATAATCTCGATAGACCGGCGCTTATCGCGCGCGCAAAGGTGACCTGATGGACGTCGATCTCAGCCTTTATGCAATCATCGACCCCAGCGTCGCCGGCGGGCGCAAGCTCGACGAACTGGCGCGGCTCATCGCCGACAGCGTCACGCTGGTGCAACTGCGCGACAAAAACGGCTCCACCCGCGCCATGATCGAGGAAGCGCGCGCGCTGACGGCGGTGCTGGCGCCGCTCGATATTCCGCTGCTGATCAACGACCGCGTCGACGTGGCGCTCGCGGTCGAAGCTGATGGCGTGCATATCGGGCAGGACGACATGTCGCCGGCCGATGCGCGGCTGCTGCTCGGCCGCACGGCAATCATTGGGCTGAGCATCAAATCGGTGGCGCAGGCGCAGGCCGCCCCACTCGAACATCTCGACTACGTGGCGATCGGCGGCGTCTACGGCACCACGTCCAAGGAAACCGCCAATGCGCCGATCGGCATTGCGGGCTTGCGCGCCATCGTGCAGGCGGTGCGCGCTCGCGCGCGCGATTTTCCGATCTGCGCCATTGCCGGCATCAATAAAAGCAACGCGGCCGAAGTGATCGCTGCAGGCTGCGATGGCGTTGCGGTGATATCGGCACTGTCGCTTGCGCCCGATCCGAGACAGGCCGCGGAGGACCTGCGCGCGGTCGTCGACAGCGCGCTGGAAAAGCGGGGCGGCTCGTGACCGCGATTGCCGTCACCATCGCCGGCTCGGATTCGAGCGGCGGCGCCGGCATCCAGGCGGACTTGAAAACTTTCGCCGCGCTCGGCGTCTATGGCGCCTCGGTGATTGCCGCGCTGACCGCGCAGAACACGCAAGGCGTCACCGCCATTCACGACGTGCCGCCGGGTTTCATCGCCGCCCAGATCGATGCGGTTTTTTCCGATCTCGATGTTGCGGCCGTCAAGATCGGCATGCTGTCGCGCACGCCGGCAATCGAGGCGGTGGCGCGCGGTCTGATGCGGCACAAAGCGAAAAATATCGTGCTCGATCCGGTGATGGTGGCGACCTCCGGTGCCGCGCTGATTGCGCCGGACGCGGTGGGCGCGCTGTGCCGCCTGTTGATCCCGCGCGCGCTCATCGTGACGCCGAATTTGGCGGAGGCGGCCGCGCTGACCGGCGCGAGCCTTGCGCGCAACGAACAGGAAATGGAGGGGCAGGCGCGCGAGATATTGAGTTTGGGCGCGCGCCGGGTGCTGATCAAAGGCGGCCATGGGGACGGGGCGGAGAGTGTCGACCTGCTGATCGGCGAGGGCGATGTCATCCGGCTTTCTGCCAAGCGCATCGCCACCAACAATACCCACGGCACCGGCTGCACGCTTTCGTCGGCGATAGCGGCAGGCCTTGCCAAAGGCGCCGACATCGCCACCGCCGTGCACGATGCCAAGGCTTATGTCACCGCGGCCATCGCCGCCGCCGACCAATTGAAAGTGGGCCACGGCCACGGACCGCTGAACCACTTCTATGCGCAATGGAGAACGCCATGACCACGCGACGCAAATTCACCATAGGGGCGGGGGCCGCCGCTGCCGGCGTGTTGGCGGCGCCGGGCATTGCGCGGGCGCAAAACGTAAAATGGAAAATGGTCACTTCCTGGCCCAGGCGCCTGCCGGGGCCGGGCATGTCGGCGGAGCGCATCGCGGACCGCATCCGCACGCTGTCGGGCGGCAAGATCGACATCACCGTCTATGCCGCGGGCGAAGTGGTGCCGGCCTTCGGCGTGCTGGAGGCGGTCGGCAATGGCGTCGCCGATATCGGCCACACCGCGGCGTTCTACTGGCAGGGCAAAATGCCGGCGGCGGCGTTTTTCACCACGGTGCCGTTCGGATTGACGCCGGGCGAGCACGTGGCCTGGATCGAGGCCGGCGGCGGGCAGGCGCTGTGGGACGAACTTTACGCGCCCTTTGGCGTAAAACCATTCATGGGCGGCAATACCGGCGTCTGCATGGGCGGCTGGTTCCGCCGCGAACTCAAAAGCGTTGACGATCTGCACGGCCTCAAGCTGCGCTCGCTTGGGCTGGGCGGCGAAGTCTATCGCCGGCTCGGCGTGACGCCGCAGACCACGCCGCCGGCCGAAATCCTCACCTCGCTGCAATCGGGCGTGATCGACGGCGCCGAATTCGTCGGCCCCGGCACCGACATCGCGCTCGGGCTCTATCGCGTGGCGCCGTTCTATTATTATCCCGGCTTCAACAAGCCGAACGGCACCGGCGAATGCATCGTGGCGCTGAAAACCTGGAACGCGCTCGATGCCGAACTCAAGGCGATCGTGGCGCATGCTTGCGCGGCGGAAGCCAATTACGCGCTGGCCGAAATGGAGCGCCTCAACGCGCAGGCGCTTGCAAGCGCTGGTGAAGGATCACGGCGTCAAGCTCGCCGCCTTCCCGGAGGATCTGATTGCCGCCGCGCGCCAGCAAGCGACCGGCGTGCTCGGCGAACTCGCGAGCCGCAGCGCCATCACCGCCAAGGTGCACGACTCCTATGCCGCCTTCCGCGCGGCAACCGCGCCGTGGTCGCGAATCTCCATCGAAGCGGTGTTGCGCGCGCGCGGGGTTTAAACCGAAACCGCACTTTTTTGCGATTTTGACAGGCCCGAAAACGCCCCATTTCACGGGGCTTTTCATGGTTAACCCGGCTTTAATCATTTTTGGTTCTGGTAGGCCAATCCGGCTGATGCGCATGCTCGCGCCCGCGGCCTTTCGAGTTTCCAGTTCAGCGTCGCGTGACACAACGGGTGGATCGGGATGATCACTCGCTTGCAACCGAATTTTGACCAGTCAAGGGGCCGAATGACATGAAGAGCATGATAATCCGAGCCGGCTTTGCCGCCGCCGCGCTCTTGCTGGCGCCGCTCGCCGCACTCGCGGCGGATTTGCCGGCATACAAGGCGCAGCCCGGCTACGCCGCGCCGCCTCCTACGCCAACTGGACCGGCTTCTATGTCGGTCTCAACGCCGGTTACGGCTTCGGCAAATCGGACTGGGATTTCCCGGCGGTGAGCACGAGCCCGAAAGGCGTGCTGGCCGGCGTGCACCGCCGGCTATAATTTCCAGACCGGCACCTGGGTCTGGGGCGCCGAAGGCGACATCGACTATTCCGGCATGAAGGGCAGCGTCGATCTGCGGCGCTCTTGCACCTGCGAGACCAAGAATTCCTGGCTCGGCACCGCGCGCTTCCGCCTCGGCTATGCCGGCTGGAACAACTGGCTGCCCTACTTCACCGCCGGCGGCGCCTTCGGCAACCTGAAGGCATCGACGGCTATCGGCAGAGACCTCGAAGACCAAAATGGGCTGGACCGCGGGCGTCGGCGTCGAATACGCCATGATGGCCGCCTGGAGCGTCAAGCTCGAATATCTCTACGTCGATCTCGGCAAATTCGACTGCGGCCCGACCTGCGGCGCCACGCCCGACGAAGTCACCTTCAAGGCCAACCTCGTGCGGGCCGGCGTCAACTACCGCTTCTGATTTCCGCTTGCAACGTCTGAGACGATCCAGGCCCCGGGCTAAAAACCCGGGGCTTTTTCTTGTGCAGCGAAGCGGCCGCGCGCACAAACAGGTTGTCTTTGCGGTCGTGGCGTCGCCGGGGATCATGCGGGCAAGCTCCATCGTTCTCGCGGCGCGTAACGCGCCCGAGCTTTGCTCCCCGTTTGCCCCGGGGCGGGGGTCGGCTCTCGCGGCGGGCCATTAGCCTGCTGCTCAGCTCCAGGCCGCGCTAATGCAGTAAACTCCCTATCGCGCTGGTACAAAATATCCGTCAGGTCACTCCGGTGCCGCCGGCCGGACAAGCAATCAGCGGCGGCTTACAAGCGCCGATGCCATTTGTGATCGAAAACAAAATGAAAAATGCGGCGAGAAAAATCTGCCTCATTCGCCCCTCGCCATAGTAGGGGTATATCTTAGATTGAACTAACTACAATGCGCAATCTAAAATCACTCCGCCGCCTGCGGGCTTTTCCGGCGCTTATTCTCGCTACTCGCCAACACCGGCTTGAAAAATTGCCTAGTGGAGGAGCGCCGCCACAAATAACAAAGCTGGATCCCCGCTTTCGCGGGGATGACCGCAAGAGCGGTCACTTCCCCGCCACCACCTTCTGCTTCTGCTCGCCCAGGCCCTGGATGCCGAGCGTGACCACGTCGCCGGCTTTCAGGAACACCGGCGGCTTCATGCCCAGCCCCACGCCCGGCGGCGTGCCGGTGATGATGATGTCGCCCGGCTCCATCACGAAGAACTGCGAGCAGTACCACACGATATGTTCGGCGCCGAAGATCATGGTCTTGGTGTTGCCGCGCTGGCGCTTTTCGCCGTTGACGTTGAGCCACATCGAAAGGTTCTGCACATCCTTGATCTCGTCCTTGGTGACGAACCAGGGCCCGATCGGCCCGAAGGTCTCGCAGCCTTTGCCCTTGTTCCACTGGCCGCCGGAACGCTCGATCTGGAACAGGCGCTCGGACACATCGTTGGAGAGGAAATAGCCGGCGATGGCGTCCTTGGTTTTTTCCTTCGTCGAGATAACGCGCGCGCTTGCCGATGACGATGCCGAGTTCGACTTCCCAATCGAGCTTGGTCGATTCCTTCGGGACGATGGTGTCGTCGTTGGGCCCCACGATGCAGCTCGGCGCCTTGTTGAAGATGATCGGCTCCTTCGGGATCGGCATGCCGGCTTCCGCCGCGTGGTCGGAATAGTTCAAGCCGATGGCGATGAAGTTGCGCACGCTGCCGATGCAGGGGCCGAGCCGCGGCTTGCCGGAGACGGCTTTGAGCCGCTTGATGTTGGCCTTTTTGATTTTGGCGAGGCCGCCTGCGGCCAGCATGGCGCCGTCGATGTCTTTGACGACCTTCGACAGGTCTCTGATTTTGCCGTCGGCATCCACGATGCCGGGTTTTTCGCGGCCGGGCGCGCCATAGCGGACAAGCTTCATTTCAAATTCTCCTTGGGACGTTTTTTGGGGCGTTTTTTGTGAGGGTTGATCGCGGTTCGGGGCGATCATGCGACGGGGAGGGGCCTTCCGGCAACCCGGTCTGCTCATGCCGGCGGGTCTTGGGGCAATCTGACTGAGGCGGCTATTGCGGGACGGCCGAAAGGGCGCATAGTGCGGGTTGGAAAAAGGGGTCGCAAATGGGACCACTCGACACCACCACTTTCTTGCTCGTTTTCGTTGCAGCGATTGCGGCGATGGGGGCCGTGATAGGGTTCCGGTTCCATCTTGAAAAAAAGAAACGGCCGTAACGCCGGCTGGATTGTTCGATCTGAGCGGCGGATTTTTCCGGCCGTGCCCTTTCAGCCATGCGCGACGGCGCGGGTTTGCCCGCTTTCGGACAATCGCTGACAGCACTCGATTTTAACCGGGGATAGGTTGTCTGCTTGTAGGACTAGAGAGCGGTTATGATGTCCGTGCTTTCTTGGTGGTTCTTGAATATCGTCTTGGGCGACGAATTCGTTCTCATGTGCATGATGTTCGTCGTTATTGGCCTCATCGAGTATTCATTTCCGGCGCAAAAAATCCCACGTCGCCATTACATGTATAATCTTGGCTATGCCTTTTTAAACATTTTCATTGTGGGCACGCTCATGCCGTTCGTTTCCGCGGGCGTCGCCTATGCGATCCAAAGCATAGGGTTTGGCGTTATTGACCTTCGAGCGTTGGGCTTTGAAGGAGCGGGCGGGAGCATATTTGCGGTGTTCATCGGGGCATTAATTTGGGACTTCTTTCAATACTGGCAGCATCGACTTCAACATATCAGTAAGGTTTTTTGGCAAATGCACCTTCTTCATCATTGCGACGAGTACATGAATGTGACGACGGCATCGCGGCATCACGTTTTTTAAATCTGCTGGCGCCAGTTTTCATCACGATCCCTACCGCCGTCCTATTTCAAGTACCGCCTGTGACAATCGCAATGCTGTCGCTAATTCCCTATGCTTGGATTTATTTTTCTCATGCCAATATCAATCTCGGGTTCGGTCCATTTTGGTGGCTGTTGGTCAGCCCCAATTATCATAGAGTTCACCACTCGCTGACCACGGAGCACATCGACAAGAACTTTGTGATTTGGTTTCCCATCTGGGACATCATTTTTGGCACTGCCTGCATCCCGAAATGGCGCGAATGTCCCGCGACAGGGGTCAGGGGAATATCGGTAGGGACCCTGCCACAAGCCTTTTTGTTGCCATTCAAAGGCTGGCTGGGAATGATCGTGCAGCGGGCAGGTGGCGCCCTTACCGGGCCACCACCACAGCCGCCCCGCAGTATCCAGTAATCCAGGCTATCCGGGCGCGCGAAGTACGAAGTACCAGTGCCTATCGTTTAACTTCTTAATGCTGGCGCTTGACTCCCTCGACAGTTTCACAGCGTAGTCATAGTAAATCTGGACGGGGGCAATCATGGCCATTAGGTCTATAGCAATTGCAGTTGCGTTATCCGTGTCTATGATCTCGCCTGCGTTGTGCGGCATGGCGGTTCCGCCTCCACCGGCTGAATAAAACATCCGTTAAATCGGGGCCTTGGGTCGTGGGTGGTGTAATAATTTCGGCTTTCAGCCTCATCGTTTGCTCGCAATGGACCTGCAATACGACGGGTAAGGAAATGTCGACGAACCAGGCGATCCAGGCCGCGTCACTTCCATTCAGCTGTCTGTGGTTGCCTCAACAAAGCAACTCGGCAACCGGGCCAACCTGCTCCGGCAACAAATAACTGCTAACCCCCGCTGCTTTCGCTGCTGCAATTTCGCCGGCATCCGCTGGCGCGTTGGTTTCGCCCATATTCCAGCTTGATCGCGTGCGCGCGCCAGGGCAAAAACCGGGGCGTTTTGAGGATGTCTGTTATTGACACTTAGCGGGCGTGCCGGCCGCATCCATGAATGTCCGCTATTTGGGGAAAAGCGGACTTGGGACGCCCGCTGCCCGCCGAATTGGATTGATGAATAAACGTCTTGGCGTGAAACGGCTTCGCGGAAGGCCTTGGCTCAGTTCTACTTCTCAGGCTTGATCTTCCACAACTGATAACCCGCGCCGGCGATCGACTTTTCGATCACGTCGCGGCTGAGATTGTTCGGCGGTTTTGATTCCGGCTTGACCACGCCGACCGCGTGCCAGGGGCGAAACTGCGCCGGCAAATTCTGGCCGCCTTGGTCGCCCGAAAAAGCGCGCAGGTCGCGGCTGCTTTCGGATTTGAAAATGAAAATGTTCATCGTTTTTGACTTTCCGCGGACTTAAAAGCCCGCTCATGCGGATTTGGCTCCGCTCATGAAGGCCGCGATTGAGCGCTGACCCTGCCGCTCTCATGCATATAGGCCGATTGCTGCATCGCCACAAGCCAAGCGGTATACCGGTGCGCGCGTTCGCCGCGCGCGAAAATATATCCACAGTGGCCGTATCGTTTTGAGGCCCAAGCGCGCATGGTGTGGTGAAGGTTAAGGCGAACGCCCGATGAGCATCAGCTTCCCCAACGACAGCCGCTCTTATTACGCCGCGCGCAACGCGGTCTGCTTCTGGGGTCATGACCAGTCGATGGAGGCGTCTTTCTTCATCAGCGCCGACGCACTTCGTCAGCTCATGCCGAATGCTGCTGCCGGCGAGCCCGCTCTGCTGGAAGCCTTCGACCGCAATCTCACGCGCATCCGCGAGGCCGCGGTGCGCATTTATGGCCGCAAGAATAGAGGCGGCTCGTACGAACTCAATCCGTCGGATTTTTCCGCATGACCATTCCGTTCACTCAGCACTTCGATGCAATGTTGCCGCAGGTCGCAGCACCCGTGCGCATCACCTCGATCTACGACGCGCAAGTCTTCACCCGCCGCTGGGTGATCCGCGACAAGGACCCCAATTTGAAAGCGCTGCTGCGCCAGCTCGAACGGGCCAATAGCGCGGCGCTGATCGACGAGGGGATGGGCAGCTTCAAGCAGGCGCTGTCGGCGCGCATGCTGCTGCCGGCGGATAGCTAAGGCCTGAAGGCTAGTGCGCGTTGGTCTCGCCGCGCCCGGTAACCACCAGCACGGCGATGTAAAACAGGAAACCGGCGCCGGTCAGCCACATCCAGTTCTGCCCGCTGAGGCCGAACAAGTCCCAATTACCGGTAAGCCAATCCAGCATGGCGGCCAGGTTCCCGTGATGGCGCATTTGCGGCGCACGGCCACTTTAGGCCCGCCAGCCGCTTTCTTTCCGTAAATTGATAATAAATTCGGCGCGTTGCGCGGATGCCTCGCGCGTAAAGCGGAACCCGAAAAGGCAACTGCTGCAGGCGCTTGCGCCGGTTTGGTTAGCAAATGCTAACGCGATTGTTCGCATTTAGACGATCAGTTTCAACGTCGGCTAAGGAGCCGCCCTTATATTGCGGGCACAAGGGTTAAACCGTCTGACCCCAAGAATTGGCAAAGCGGCACGAGGGGCGCGTAACGCTAAATTCGACGGGAGGATGCCATGGATGAACGACGAAAGATTCTACGTCACCGCACGCTGAAAGCGGGCAGTATCATTTTCAACCACGATGCCGGCATCGACTGCCGCGTGCGCAACGTGTCGCCGGCCGGCGCCTGCCTGGAAGTGGCGAGCCAAGTCGGTATTCCCGACGACTTCGTGCTGGTGATCGAGCACGATCACCTCAACCAGCCTTGCCACGTGATCTGGCGCACCACGACGCGGCTGGGCGTGGAATTCAACGCCGCCTAAGGCGCAAAGCGCCGGAACTGGCCGATGCCGGGCGGTCTAGCCGCGCCCGGCCGCCTCGCCATTGTGGCTGTCTTGCTTGACGCCAAGGCGCTCCGCCAATTCCCAATCGATCCGGTAGAGTTCGCCCAGCACGTTGCCGATGGCGTGCTGGCGGCTTTCGAGTTCGTGGATCAGGCTGACGCATTCGCGCCGGCCGACATCCGCCGCTTGCCGCGGCGCCTGGTCGTCCATCGCCTTGATCACGCGCATGAGGTCGCCGACCGGGATGGCGGCATTGCGCGCCTTGACCAGGAGCGCGATGCGCTCGCAATCCGACCAGCTATAGACGCGCTCATTGCCGGCGCGCTTGCGCCGGATCAGTCCGCGCAACTCGTAGAACCGCAGCGTAAGTGTGGAGATCTTGAACATGCGCGACACCACATCGATCGACAACACATGGCGCTGCGCCGCCGCCGATTGTTCGGCGGCCGCCGCCCCGCTATGGGCGGCATTCCGGGCCTCGTTAGACATTGAAGGTTAGCCTTGCTTTTCCAGTTTGGGTTGGCCGCCAAGGGCCATTGCGGCCGTTCTGCCAGAAACGGTGTGCAGTGCGGAAGAAATTAGCCGTTATCTGGCCGCTAGCGGCGCTGAAAAATCATTGCTTGCAATAGCTTAGCGTGTGGCGTGCTGGGGCTCGTTGCCCGCCGGCAATCCGGCTTTGGCGAGATCGCGCGCCAGCCGCTCGGCAAGCTCGGCTGACCGGGAAGAATCGCTCGAGTTCGCCGCGCGCGTCGCTGCCCCAGGCCGCATTGACGGTGATGAGCCGCTCAATGGAGCGGGCGGCGCGGTCGTCTTCGCCGGCGGCTGCGGCGGCCAGCGCGCGCGCCACCAGGCCGAGCTGATAATCCTCGTTGGTGATCTGATTGGCGTGATGAATGGTGTTGGTCAAATCGCCGCGCAGGTAACTGCCGAGGAACATATAGAAATGATGCCATGACGGGCGCACGATGCCGAATTCGGCGGCGCGTTGCAGCATGCCCATGCCGCGCTCGATCTCGCCGATCATGACCAGCCGGCCGCCGTAATCGCTTAAGACCGTGGTGTCGTATTTGTTGAGCGCCATGGCTCGGTCGGCGGCCGCAAACGCCGCGGCGATTTCGTGGCGCGCGAACAAAACGCCGAACAGCATTTGATAGGCGCGCGAGCTTTCCGGCTTGAGCTCGATTGCGCGGCGCGCCATCTCCAGCGCACGGTCGAGCACCGCCGGATCGCCGCGGTGGCCCTCATAGCCATACTGGAATTCGCGAAAATAAAGCGCGGCCAGATAGGAAAAACCGCTGACGAAACCGGGATGGATTTCGATCAATTGCTCCAGCAAAGTGCGCGCGCGGATGTGCTGGTCGCGGTCGAAAGAGCGAAACGATTCCGAGGCTTCGACAATGCCGCGGTAGCGCGGATCGCCGGCGCCGGTCGCCAGATGCTTGCGCCGGCTATGCGCGCGGATGACGCCGAACGGCTGCACCAGCACGGCGGCAAGCTCGGTGACGATCGCATCTTCGGTCGCGGCGCGATCCTCGCCCGCGCGCAAGCGGTCGAACACGCGCGCCCAGTGCACGGTGCCGTCGTGGTTGTCGAGCAGCCGGAAGCGCACGCTGGCGGTGCCGTCGTCGCGGTATTCGACCGAACCCATCAGCAGATAATCGTGCTCCGCTTTAGGCGGCATTCCGGCCTCGCCGGCGATGATGTTGATGGTGTCGAAGCGCGGAAAAGCATCACACAGCTTGTCGTGCAGCGCGCTGGCCGAAACCGCCATGCCGTCCGGCGCGCTGAGCAGGTCGAACGGCTGGATGACCAGCGTCGGCATGCCATTGCCCGGCTGCAATCCGGCGGCGGCCGCGGGCGCCTCGCCGCTCTGGGCAAAGGAAAACGTCGGCACGTAAGAGCCGCGCGATAGCGCGATGCGCAGCGGGCTGCCGGCGCCGGGCCCGGAATAATAGCGCTCCATGGCGCGCCGCAGCCGCGTCGCCTCCACGCGCACGATTGGATCGGTCTGCGGATCGAAATCTTTGCTGCGTTTGAAGGCTTCGACGCCGATCGTATAGCCCTTGATGCGGGCGCCTGTGCCCTGCGAGCGCGGCCTCGACCACGTAGCGCAGGAACGCCACCAGCTGCGGCGAGGCGCGGAAATCCTCGCTCGCCACGATGCGCGCAAGCTCGGCGCGCACCTCATCCGGGCTCGGCACGGGGGACTGCGGGTCCTTTTTGACCATGGCGGCGGCCGCTGCGCGGTCGAACAACCCCGGACGGCTCGATTGCCGTTGCCCCGTGGCGTTTGTGCCGGACTGTCACCGGGCAGTCGTTATGATTGTAATCGAGATTGCGCCTAGCGCGATGCCATATCAGAGCGACGCGGAGGCTTTAGAACGCGCCGTTGAAGGTGCCGCCGTCGATCAGCAAATTCTGGCCGGTGATATAGCCGGCCTGCGCCGAGCATAAAAAGGCGCAAGCAGCGCCAAACTCGGCCGGATCGCCGAAGCGCTTGGCCGGGATGGTGTTGATCCGCTCGGCCGCGACCTCCGTGATGTTCTTGGACTTCATTTCGGCGATCTTGCTGAGCGAGCCGCGCAGCCGGTCGGTGTCGAAGGCGCCCGGCAGAATGTTGTTGATGGTCACGTTGCTGGCCGCGACCGTGCGCGAGACGCCGGCCAGAAAGGCGGTCAATCCTGCGCGCGCGCCCGACGACAAATCGAGGCCGGCGAGCGGCATTTTCACCGTGCTCGACGTGATGTTGACGATGCGGCCGAATTTGCGGCTCACCATCGGGTCGAGCACCTTCTGAATCAATTCCACCGCCACGATCATGTTGGCGATCACGCCGTCGATCATGTTCTGGCGCGTGAGTTCGCGGAAATCGCGCAATGGCGGGCCGCCGTTATTGTTGACCAGAATATCGGGCGTGGGGCAGGCGGCGAGCAGCGCCTTCTGGCCTTCCGGCGTCGCCACGTCGCCGGCGACCGCGGTCACCTTGGCGCCGGTGAGGCTTTTTAGCTCGGCGGCCACCGCCTCCAGCTTTTTGACGTCGCGGCCATTGATCACCACCTCGCAGCCGGCTTCGGCAAGCGCCCGCGCGCAAGCCCTGCCGAGGCCGCGGCTGGAGGCGCAAACGATGGCCTTGCGGCCGGCAATTCCGAGATCCATGGGGTTTCCTCAAAGGCGTTGGCGATTGGCATGCAGTGTTAAAGGCGGCGGCGAGGGCGTCAAGTCCGCTGTCATAAAACCGAAACATGCGCTTGCTAAAAGACGTTGCATATGAGAACAGCCTTGGAGACCGCTTGCTCGTGACGGCCGCCGTCCCGAAGCGATATCGCGCGCTTTTCATCTCGGACGTGCATCTGGGCACGCGCGGCTGCCAGGCCGACAGACTGCTCGATTTCCTCCGCCACCACGAAGCCGACACCATTTATCTCGTCGGCGACATCGTCGACGGCTGGGCGCTGCGCTCGTCCTGGTATTGGCCGCAAGCCGCATAACGACGTGGTGCAGAAACTGCTGCGCGCGGCGCGCAAAGGCGCGCGCCTCATTTACATTCCCGGCAATCACGACGAATTTTTGCGCGGCTATTACGGCACCCATTTCGGCGGTATCGAGGTGGTCGAGAACGCCATCCACGAGGGCGCCGACGGGCGGCGCTATCTGGTCGTGCACGGCGACATTTTCGATCTGGTCGTGACGCAGGCGCGCTGGCTGGCGCTGCTCGGCGACAAGGCCTACGACTTCGCGCTCACCGCCAACCGCTTTTTCAACAGCATGCGCCGCATGCTCGGCGCGCCCTATTGGTCGCTGTCGAAATGGGCCAAGCTCAAGGTCAAGAACGCGGTCAATTTTATCGGCGCCTTCGAGAAGGCGCTGGCCGACCGAAGCGCAAGCGCTACCAAGCCGACGGCGTAATCTGCGGCCACATCCACACGCCCGCCATCCACGACGACTTCGGCATTCGCTACATCAATTGCGGCGACTGGGTGGAAAGCTGCACCGCGGTGGCCGAGGGGCATGACGGGACATTCGAGATTATTACCTGGACCGGCGCCGAGTCGCCACGGTTGAAGAACAATCCAAAGCCGCATGATCGCCGAAAAGCGGGAAGCGGTTTTCGAAAAAGATCATGCGCAAGGAAAAAGCATGAAAATCCTGGTCGCCACCGACGCCTGGCATCCGCAGGTCAACGGCGTGGTGCGCACGCTCGAGCCATGTCGCGCGCGAGGCGCGCGCATTCGGCGCCGAGATCGAGTTCTTGGCGCCGTCGCGAATTCTGGACGCTGCCGATGCCGGGCTATCCGGAAATCAGACTGGCGCTGACCGGTCCGGGCGACGATCGAGCGGCGGCTCGAGACGCGTTAAGCCCGACGCCATTCATATCGCGACCGAAGGTCCGCTCGGCCAAGCCATGCGGCGCGTCTGCATGCGGCGCGGCGTGGTGTTCACCACGAGCTTCCACACCCGTTTTCCCGATTACCTGGCCAAGCGCCTGCCGTTGCCGGAGCGCTGGACCAGCGATGTCAGCCTGGAGCTGGCTGCGGCGTTTTCATAGCGCGGGTGCGGCCGTCCTGGCGGCGACGCCGACGCTTGGCGTCGAGCTTGGCACGCGCGGTTTCAAAAACGTGAAGCTGTGGCCGCGCGGCGTCGATGCCGAGTTATTCCGGCCGCGCCGCGACGCCGTGCTCGATCTGCCGCGGCCGATATTCCTGACCGTCGGGCGCCTGGCGGTGGAAAAGAATGTCGAGGCCTTTCTTAAGCTCGATCTGCCCGGCACCAAAGTCGTGGTCGGCGACGGACCGGCGCGCGCGCAATTGGCGCGGGCCTATCCGGACGCGGTGTTTCTCGGCGGCAAGCATGGCGAGGAACTGGCGCGGATTTATGCCGCTGCCGACGTGTTCGTGTTCCCGAGCCGCACCGACACGTTCGGCCTGGTGCTGCTCGAAGCCTTGGCGAGCGGCGTGCCGGTTGCGGCATATCCAGCGGCGGCGCCGCGCGACGTTATCGGTGATGCCCCGGTCGGCTGTCTCGATGAGGATTTGCGGCTCGCCTGCCTCGCGCGCGCTGGAATGTTCGCGCGACGACTGCCGCGAGTTTGCGCTGGGCATGACCTGGGCCGCCAGCGCGCGCATTTTCGTCGAGCATGTCGACGCAAGCGGCAAAGGCCGCGCGCAAGCTGGCGGCTTAATCGCGCACTTTCGCGCTCTTGCCCTCAACAACGCGACGGCGCTACCTTGCCCCCATGGGCGCCATCGACAAGACCATTCTCCCGACCGCCGCCGATATCGCGGCCGCCGCCAAGCGGCTTTACGGCGTGGCGGTGCGCACGCCTTTGATCAACGCGCCGGTGCTGGATCAGCGCTTGGGCGCGCGGGTGTTCCTCAAAGCCGAAACCTTGCAGCGCACGGGCTCGTTCAAGTTCCGCGGCGCCTATAACAAGATTTCCCAGATCCCTGAGGCCAAGCGCGCCGCCGGCGTTGTGGCCTATTCCTCCGGCAATCATGCGCAAGGCGTGGCTGCGGCCGCGCGCCTGCTCGGCATGCGCGCCACCATCGTGATGCCGTCCGACGCGCCGCGCGCCAAGCGCGAACGCACCAAGGCGCTCGGCGCCGAAGTCATTCCCTATGATCGCAATACCGAGGACCGCGCCGCCATGGCGCAGGCCATCGTCGCCGAGCGCGGCGCAACGTTAGTGCCGCCTTACGACGATCCCATGATCATCGCCGGGCAGGGCACGATCGGCACCGAGATCGTCGAGGACCTGGAGCGGCAAGGCCTCAAGCCGGAGATCGTGGTGGTGGGCGCTTCCGGTGGCGGGCTCGCCGCCGGCATATCGCTCGGCGTCAAGTCGCGCGTGCCGTCCGCCAAGTTCTACACCGTCGAGCCGGAAGGCTTCGACGACACGCTGCGCTCGTTCATGAGCGGGCGGCGCGAGTCCAATCCGCGCCAGAGCGGCACCATTTGCGACGCGCTGATGAGCAACACGCCGGGCGAACTCACGTTTCCGATCACGCGTGAATTGATCGGCGCCGGCGTCACCGCCAATGACAAGGAAGTCGCGCGCCGCCGTGCGTTATGCCTTCGAGGAATTGAAGCTGGTGGTCGAGCCCGGCGGCGTCATCGGGCTTGCCGCGCTGCTCGCCGGCAAAGTCGAGGTCAAAGGCAAGGTCGTGGTCGCCATTTTGTCCGGCGCCAATGTCGATCCTGAATTATTCGCCAAGTTGATTGCATAAAGCTGATTGCGAACTGATCAGGTAAACAGCGCCTGCCGTTCTTCCGGGGTTAAAGCCATCAGCGCCGCCAATGGGTCGGGCCGCGGAGACGCCGGTTCGGCAACGGCGCGCGGCCGCGGGCGCTGGTGCATTCTCCGCAAGCGTTACGAACGGGCTCGGCAGCACGGCCGCCGTGGCGACCAGCGCGATCGCCGGCGGCGGGGCGGGCGGCGAGGGGATCGGCAATTCCGGCTCGTCCGATGGCGGCACCACCTCGATCCAGGCGCGCGCGCTTTCCGCTTCCGGTTCTGCCAATAGCGGCCCGGCCGCTTTCGGCTCCGCCATTTGGTCGAGGCGGCGCTCGAGCAAATCGAGCAGCGTGCGCAGTTTCGATGCCCGCACCGGAACGGTGGCGGCGTCGATGTCGGGCCGCGCCAGGCGGATGGCGATCAGCAGCATGCGCAACTGGTCGCGCATGCGCTCGGCGGCGGTGCCGTCGGCGCGCACATGCGCCTCCAGCCGCGCCAGCGCCTCGAGCAGCACTTTGGTATCGGCGCTGCGGTTGCGCCGCGCATACTCGTCCAGAAAAGCACGCCCGCGCGCGCTCGCGGCCAGTGCCGCGCAAAGCGCACGATAGTCGTCATCGTCGAGTGCTGCCGGCGCCGCAGGCGCCAAGCGCACCGCCAGGGCATTGGTTTCGTTCGGCATATGCAATCTCGGCTAAGGCAGTTTATCAATCAGCGCGGTTGATTCGGCTAGCCAAGGTTGCGGAATGCGGCGGTTTCCTCCCATGCCAATCGGCTTCGTGCCGCGGGTAGCGGCGCTTTATGCCGCGTTATTCGCGCTGGCCGGCATCCATTTGCCGTTCTTCCCGGTCTGGCTGAAGGCCAAAGACCTCGACCCCGCCGGCATCGGGCTGGTGCTGGCGGTGCCGATGGTGGTGCGCATATTCGCCATTTCAACCGCCAGCCGGATCGCCGACCGGCGCGACGCGCTGCGCGCGACCTTGATCGTGCTCACGATCGCGGCCATTGCCGGCTATGCGCTGGTGGGGCTCGCCGACGGCTTGGCCGCAATCCTGATCGCCTATGCGATTGCCGCTTGCGCCTTCACGCCGGTGATGTCGCTGTCGGACACCTATGCGCTCAAGGGTCTCGGCCAGCGCGGCCGCGCCTATGGCCCGGTGCGGCTGTGGGGCTCGGCCACGTTTATCCTGGGCACGTTCGCCGGCGGTTTTGCCGCCGATCTCATTCCGGCGCGCGATCTGATCTGGATGATCGTGGCGGCGAGCGTCTTGATCGCGCTCTCGGCGCTGGCCTTGGAGCCGCTGTCGCTTGCCGCAGCGCCCACGAGCGAGCCGCAAGAGAAACGCCGCGGCCTGTTGCGCGATCATGCATTTATCGCGGCTTTGGCGGCGGCAAGCCTGATCCAGGCGAGCCACGCGGTGTTCTACGGTTTTTCGGCGCTGCAATGGCGCGCTACCGGGCTCGATGGCACCACGATCGCAGGCCTATGGGCGCTGGGCGTTGCGGCCGAGATGGTGCTGTTCGCGCTGCAAGGCAGACTGCCGCCGTTTTTCCAGCCGAGTGTGCTGCTGATGATCGGGGCTGCCGGCGCCACTTTGCGCTGGGCCGCCATGGCGTTCGATCCGCCCACGCTTGCGCTGCCCTGGCTGCAATTGCTGCACGCGCTGTCGTTCGGCGCGACGCATCTGGGCTCCATCGGCTTTGTCGCGCGCTACGCGCCGGCGGGGCAGGGCGCGACCGCGCAAGGTTATCTGGCGATTGCGACCGGCCTGGCGCTGGCCGCCGCCATGAGTTTATCGGGCGTGCTGGTGGAAGCTTATGGCGCGCGCGCTTACGCCGCGATGGCGCTAGTGGCGGTCGCGGGCGGCGTTTGCGGCTATGTAGCTTACGTTGCGACGCGGCGCGACATGGCGCGCTGAACGCACGCGCACGCTGCCGGTGGCGGTCTCGGTGCGCGTAGCAGCTCGGCACAAAGGCGTTGAGCTCGCGGCCTTGCAGGAAGATCATGTGGCGCGACAGGCCGCCGTGGCGGCTGATCCAGTGCCGCACCGAGCCGGGATAGATATTCCACAGCGCTTGCGTGCCGAGCGCGCTGGTGACCGGACGGCCGTCGTTGCCGGGCATCCAGGCGGCGTGAAATCCGAGCCGCGCATTGTGAGTTGCGCACATGCGGCTGCGCGGGATGAGGCCCAGCAACAGCGTGCAGGCCGACAGGCAATTGCCGTCGATCACGACGTTTTCGCCGGACGAGCGCACCAGCGCGTAAGCTTGCAGGTAATGGCCGATCTGCCCGCCGCGGTCCTCGGCGATGCGCATGGTGGCCGAAGCCGGCACCACGAGAGATGCCAACACGGCGGCGCTTAGCAGCAGCCTAGAAAAACGCATGACCCCCAACCCCCGTAATCGGCATCCCCCGATGCCGGCCAACAAGGTTAAGTCTAAGCTGGTTTTGGGCTTGCGCGGAAAGGTTTGGTTAACCAAAAGGCCGGCACAATTAGTGAACAAATTCAGGCATTTGGCCAAAACGCCCAAGTGTTTATGTGGATGGTTAACGGCCAAGGGCGCCAAAGCCTAGGGAATCCGGCCTGCGCTTAGCCCCACAGTGCCGGCGTTGGCGGAAACACCAGGCTGTCTTGGTAGGTGAGGCCGTGATCGCGATCCTTGGCGAGCAACAGCGGCCCGTCGAGATCGACGATGCGCGCGGTCTGCGCCATCAGCACGGCCGGCGCCATCGCGAGCGACGTCGCCACCATGCAGCCGGCCATGACGGCAAGGCCGAGGCGTTGCGCTTCGCGCACCATCGCCAGCGCTTCGGTCAGGCCGCCGGCTTTGTCGAGCTTGATGTTGACGGCATCGTAAGTGCCCACCAGCGCGGCGAGCGAGTTGAGCCCGTGCGCGCTTTCGTCGGCGCAAATAGGAATAGGCCGCTTGATCTTGGCCAGAACAGAGTCGCTTCCCTCCGGCAACGGCTGTTCGACCAGCGCCACCCCTGCGGCTGCGCAAGCTTCGAGATTGGCGGCGAGGTTTTTTTCGTTCCAGCCTTCATTGGCATCGACGATCAACGTTGAATTGGGCGCCGCGGCGCGCACCGCTTTGATGCGCGCTTCATCGCCTTCGCTCGCCGAGTTTGATCTTGAGCAGCGCGCGATTGGCGGCGAGCGAAGCGGCCTTCGCCATCTCGGCCGGACTTCCAAGCGAAATCGTGAAGGCGGTGGTGAGCGGGTGCGGGGCGGGGAGCCCGGCAAGTTCGGCTACGCTGCGCCCGCTGCGCTTGGCGTCCAGATCCCAGAACGCGCAATCGAGCGCATTGCGGGCAGCGCCCGGCGGCATGGCCGTCTGCAAGTCCATCGCGGGTGAGGCCCGCCGCCAGTTGTGTCTTTATGGACTCCAGCGCCGCGCAGACGCCCTCAATGCTCTCGCCATAGCGGGCATAGGGCACGCATTCACCGCGCCCGCGCGCCTTGCCAGCGCCCAATTCGGCGACCACCACCACGGCTTCGCTCTTGGCGCCGCGGCTGATGGTAAAGCCGCCGCGGATCGGCCAGCGCTCGACGGCGACATTGAGGTTTAAGGGTGCGGTCACGGAGCTGGGGATATCCATGCGATAAGGGCTTTGAGGGCAACCCTCGACAGGTTCATCTGCCACGGTCAAGTATGACGTTTCACCCAACCGAAGCCCCCATGACGGGGCGAAATCCGAGGTCGCCGGCGTGAGCGAAGCATTGCTGCAAGGCGCGCAAGACGGCGGGCGGCTCAAGCTCGCCGCCGGCGGCGCGTGGACCGCCGCCAACGCGCGCGCGCTCGAATCGATGATCGAGGCCGAGACGCGGCGGCCGGACGCCATCGTCCAAGTCGACATCGATATGGCCCGCGTCGAACGGCTCGACACCTTCGGCGCCTGGCTGCTGGAACGGCTGATGCGCGGCTTTTCCACGCGCGGCTGCGACACCCGCGTCTATGGCCTCAAGGAAGATTACCGCGCGCTGATGAACGAGGTGCACGGCGTCAAGCTCGACGAGGGCGCGCGCCAAGCGCCACGGCAACCGGATCGCAGAGACCCTGGCCGTGGTCGGGCACAGCATTTCCAGGATCGGCGAATTATGCGTCGGCATCGCCAATATGCTGGGCGCGCTCACGGTCGCGCTCGCGCGCGTCGTCGTGCGGCCGCGCCGGTTCCGTCTCACCTCGATGGTGCACCAGCTCGACAATGTCGGCTGGCGCGCGGTGCCGATCGTCATGCTCATCACGTTTTTGATCGGCTGCATCATCGCGCAGCAGGGCCTTTTCCATTTCCGCAAGTTCGGCGCCGACATCTACGTGGTCGACATGGTCGGCATTCTGGTGTTGCGCGAACTGGGAGTCTTGATCGTCGCGATCATGGTGGCGGGGCGCTCGGGCTCGGCCTACACCGCCGAGCTCGGCGCCATGAAGATGCGCGAGGAAATCGACGCGCTGCGCACCATGGGCTTCGATCCCGTCGAGGTGCTGATCCTGCCGCGCATTGTCGCATTGGTCATCGCCGTTCCGATCCTCACGTTTCTCGGCTCGCTGGCGGCGCTCTATGGCGGCGGCTTGGTGTGCTGGCTCTATGGCGGCATCGACCCCGAGGTGTTCCTCTCGCGGCTCAAGGAAGCCATCACCATCGGTCATTTCGAGGTCGGCATGATCAAGGCGCCGTTCATGGCGCTGGTGGTCGGCATGGTGGCATGCGTGGAGGGACTTGCGGTCAAGGGCAGCGCGGAATCGCTGGGCTTGCGAACCACCGCCTCGGTGGTGGAATCGATCTTCCTGGTGATCGTGCTCGACGGCTTTTTCGCCATCTTCTTTGCCTCGATCGGGATGTGAGCGATGGCCAAAGGTAACGACGCCATCATCCAAGTGCGCGACCTGGTGGTCGGCTTCGGCGAGCGCATCGTGCTCGACCATGTCGATCTCGATGTCTATCGCGGCGAGATTTTAGGATTTGTCGGCGGCTCCGGCGCCGGCAAGTCGGTGCTCATGCGCACGATCATCGGCCTGCTGCCGCGGCGGGAAGGGCGCATCAGCGTGCTCGGCGTCGACATGACGACCGCATCGGACGAGGCGCGCCAGGCGGTCGAGCGGCGCTGGGGCGTCCTGTTCCAGCAGGGCGCGCTGTTTTCTTCGCTCAGCGTGCGCGAGAACCTGCAATTCCCGATCCGCGAATCTCTCAAGCTGTCGCAGCGCTTGCTCGACGAGCTCACCGTCGCCAAGCTCGAAATGGTGGGCCTCGATGCCAGCGTTTGCGACAAATTCCCTTCCGAATTGTCCGGCGGCATGACCAAGCGCGTGGCGCTGGCGCGCGCGCTGGCGCTCGATCCCGACATTGTATTTCTCGACGAGCCGACCTCCGGGCTCGACCCGATCGGAGCCGGCGAGTTCGATACGTTGATTGCGACCCTGCAACGCACTTTGGGCCTGACCGTTTTCATGGTAACCCACGATCTCGACAGCCTGCATACGGTCGCCAACCGCATCGCGGTTTTGGCCGATGGCAAGGTGATTGCGGCCGGCACCATGGATGCCATGCTGGCCTCGAATCACCCCTGGTTGAGGGCCTATTTCCACGGTAAGCGGTCGCGGGCGAGCGTTGCGGGCCATTAATGCCCGCCGGGCGGGCGTTCATCTCGTAAAGCCGTGCCGGGGTGCCCACATTCGGTCATGTTGAGGTGCGAGCCATCCGGCCCGCACGTTATGCGTCGGTTCAGCTGTGTGAACGCGCGATACGGGCGCTCTGGAAAAGGTCGATGGAAACCAAAGCCAATTATACGCTGATCGGATTGTTCACGCTGGCGGTCGTTGTCGGCGTGTTCGGCTTCGTCTGGTGGTTTCAGAGCATCGGCGGCAGCGGCGAGCGCACCGCCTACCAAGTCGTGTTCGACGGCTCGGTGTCGGGCTTGCGCACCGGCGGCAGCGTTCTGTTCAACGGCATCCGCGTCGGCGAGGTTTCGCGTCTGGCGCTCAATCCGGAGCATCCCGAGCAGGTGGTCGCCACCGTTTCGATCGACAAGGCCGTGAAGCTGCACGAGGACACTCAGGTCGGCCTCGAATTCGCCGGGCTCACCGGCATTGCCGCGATCTCGTTGAAGGGCGGCACGGCAGCCTCGCCGGCGCTGGTCGGTTCGACCACCAATCCACCGATGCTCGCGGCGGCCCCCGGCTCCTCGCAGGATGTCACGCAAGGCGCGCGCGACACGCTGCGCCGGCTCGACGAATTTCTCATGGAAAACCAGAAGGCGTTCCACAGCACGCTCGCCAATCTCGACAAGTTCTCCGGCGCGCTGGCGCGCAATTCCGACCGCATCGACAAGATCACCGCCGGCCTGCAAAGCCTTGCCGGCGGCGAAGACGGCAAGAGCGGCGAACTCGTCGACGCGGCGCGCTCGATCCACGAACTCATCGACAATCTGGACAAGCGCACCGCCGAGATCGCGGTTGGCGTCAACGCCATGACCGGAGCCGGCACCAAGCAGATCAACGCGGTCGGCAACGACGCCCGCCGCATGATCGCCGATGTCGAGAAGGCGGTGAAGAATATCGAGCAACATCCGAGCCGCCTGATTTTCGGCGGCTCGTCGGCGGCGGCTCCGCTGCGCCAGGCCGGACAAGAAGCGCTAGTTTATTTCGCCGGCACGTGCGCCGGGATGGGCGCGGACGATCCCGGCTCGATCACGATCACCTCCGGCTCGCCCTGCAATATCTTGCGCCGGTAGACGATCCAGTAAACGATCGACGCAATAACTCCGACCGAGACGATGTCCGAGGCGATATCGTTGAACGAGAACAAGATGTAGAGCGCCATCGCCGCCAGCACCAGGCGGAACCCGCGGTCGGCCAGTTTCGATTCGGCAAAGGTGCCTTGCAGGCTGAAGGTAATGCCGAGTGTGGAGACCAATATCAGATAGGCCGCGCCCAATTGGTCAAGGCCGGGTTTGACGACCAGTTCGGGGTGCACGAACACGCCGGCCATCAGCGCGAACAGCGACACGCAGATTTGAACCGAGCGCCACAACGTCACGTAGAACGAGGCGTTGGCGATCTTGGATGTGATCGCGGCCGTAATCGAGGTCGGTGGCGTCAGCTCGCCGAACACGCCGATGAAGAAGGCGAAAAAGTGCACCACCCACGGATTGACGCCGGCCTTGATGAAGGGCGGTCCGATGACGATGGCGACCAGGATATAGACCGGCGCCGGCGGCAGGCCGGTGCCGAGAATGGCGCCGAAGATGAAGGCCATGCCCACCATGGCGGCCATGTTGATGCCGCCGGCTTCCACCAGCAGCGAGCCGAGCTTGGTCGGAACGCCGGTGATCACCAGCGCGCCGGTCATGACCGACAGCGTCGCCAGCAGCAGCGCGATGTCGGTGATCATGTCGATATAGGAATCGAGCACGCGTTTGAGCGGCGTGATGAATTTAACGAACGACCATTGCCCGACCAATCCGGCAATATGGATGACCAGCAGGCCGAGACCGGCCGCGCAGAACATGTAGAGCGCGGCAAACATGGGGGCGAGGAAGATGGTCGCCATCAGCGTCACCAAGCCGCCGACGACGAAGACGAAGGCGCCAAGGTTGACCTTGTCGCGCCAGTCGAGACCTTGCGCGGTCCGATCGACGATCATGCGGGTCTGGTAGAACGTCGCCAGCAGGTAAACCGAGGTCGAGACCGAAATGTAATAGATCAGCGCCGGCACCCAGCCGCGCGCCACCACGTCGAAATAATCGACGCCGAGGAATTCGGCCATCAAGAAGGCAGCGATCCCCATTACCGGCGGCATCAATTGTCCGCCCATCGAAGACGCATTCTCGATCGCGGCCGCTGTCGCCGGCGGCAAGCCGGCCTGGATCATGGCCGGAATGGTGGCGGAGCCGACCGTGATCGAATTGGCGGCGCCCGAACCGCTCACGGTGCCGATCGCCATGGAGCCGATCACCGCCGATTGCGGAATGGCGTGCGGCGAGCGGATGGCGACGCGCTTGGTCGCGCGCAGCAGCGAATCGACGCAGCCAAACCCGCGCAGCAGGCTCAACACCAGCAGGAACGAGCCGATCACGGTGAGCGCGATCTGCGGCAGCCGCGAGAAGATGCCGGTTTCCATCTCGACGCTGCTCGCACCGACAACGCGCACCCACGACAAGCCGGCATGATAAAACATGCCGGGCACCAAATATCCGTAGACCGCGTAGAAAATGAGAATGAGATTGAGGATGAACAGCGGCATGTGGCGCTTGCGCGCGTATTCGATGATGAGCAGCGTCATCCCGCCGCCGACGATCAGGTCGGCATTGTTAAACATGCCCATGCGCTCGGTGCCGAGCGCGATGTAATTGGTGATCATGTAATAGGAGCAATAGATCGCGAACAGGCAATAAATCGCCGCGATCGCATAGTTGGCCGCCAGCGGCAGCTTTGGATAAAGGTCGTTGCTGCGCAGCGATTGCAGCGTGTACAGCACGAAGGTGATTGGAATGACGCCAAGCGCCAGCAGCGTTTCGCCGCCGGCGCCGGTCCAGTAGTAATAGAACATATAAAGCGCAAAGCCGATCGCGATCGCGTAATAGATGCAATCGAGCGCGAGCGGCGAACGGTTTGGCGTGGCGGTTTCGATCTTCATGGCGGACCCAGACTCTTGGCTTGATGCACGCGAGGCGGGCGTCGTGAAACACCCGCCTCGCTGGATCAGTCTAACAAAGTATCAAAGCCCTACATGGTCGCCTTGGCGACGTGGGAATCGAACTTCGCATCCCACATGCCCTTCGCCTTCAGATATTTGGCGAGACCGGGGTGGATGGGGACCAGCTTATAGGTCGACTCGAGCGCCTGCTTCTGGAACGCCGCCATCTGGCCGCCGCCGATCTGCTTGAAGCTCGGATCGAGCTTGCCGAGTTCGTCGGCGTGCTGCTCGATGACGGTGAGCATCTTGACCATCTCGTCGGTCGAGATATCCATGCCGAGATCGAAGCCCCAGTAGAACGGGAGCAGCGTGATCGCCTTAACGTAAGCTTCCTTTTTGTGGAAGTTTTCCGGCGGAACCTCCTCGGTGGCGAAGCCTTTTTCCTTCAGCTCGGCCAATTCCTTCGCATTCGGATTAAGCCCCGCCCAGTCGACGGCGAGAGAGGCTTCCGAAATCCACGGTGCCGCGGTCTTGCCGCCGGCGGCGTAAATGATCATGCCCTTGATCGAGCCGGAGTTGAGCTGCGAGCCGGCGGTGGACAGATCGACCTGCTTGTAGATGTGCTTGACGCCGACCGCCTTCATCGCGTTCTCAAGATGCAGGCGGGTGTCGAAGGGCAACGGACCGGTATAGACGTCCTTGCCCGAGAGATCGGACCACGACTTGATGGTGTCGCGGTCGGTCGCCTTGATGGCGAGACCGACGTCGAGCGTGTAGCACCAGAACGACTGGATCGGCTGCACCTTCACGTGCGACTTGAAGCCCTTGAAGCGGCCGCTGTCTTCGGCGAATTCCTTCAACGCGACGTCGGAGCCGTAATAGCCGTTGATGTCGCCGGTGGCGAAGCCCTTCACGGTGCCGACGGCGCCGGGATAAGGCAGCACCGAGATGCGAATTTCCGGCATCGCCTTGTTGAGAATGTCGGCGAGCACGACCAGCGCCTTGTGGCCGGAAGAGCCGACCGGGCCGGTGCCCCATTTGATGTCTTTGGGCGCCGCCGATGCAGGCGACCCCGAAAGCCCGATCAGGACCATTGCGGTTGCCGCAATCAGTCCAGCAGTCAGGCCGCGCGCGCTAAGCGCACGTGCCGAAAGAATACGTTTGAGCATGGCTTCATTCCTCCCAGAATTGCCGTAACTTTCATTGGCGCCGATGCCGCGCCGTTTCATCCTCTTTCCGCCAGCTATTGGTTTCGTCTTGGCGGAGACAGATTGCTATTAAAGTTGCAGCTGGTGCCGTCGCCCCACGATCGGCAGTGGGCAGTACTATCCGATAGATGGCGGCGGCTGGCAATTCGAAACTTTTCCGCGGGAAATACTCAAAAACAACGGCTGGACGGGGGTTTTCAGGCCCCGCCCAGTTTTTGTTCAGTTGCGTTATTTGCCGTGATTAGTCGAAACGCCCGGCGGCGTGACCCAGCATGGTGTAGACCTTGCCGGTCTCCGACGTCAGATAGGTGCGTGCCACCACCTGGCCGCGGTCGTCGCGCGAGACTTCGTCGAGCAGGCGCTCGAACTCGGCGATATAGCGGTCGACCGACTGTTTGAACTCGCGGTCGGCGCGGTACTTGGCGCGGATTTCGTCGAACGCCTTTTGCCCCTGCAAGGTATAGAGCCTGCGCGTGAACACGTTGCGTTCGCCGCGCTTGTAGCGGTCCCACAGGTCGGCGGCCGCCTCGTGATCGATCATGCGGGCAATATCGACCGAAAGCGAATCCAGCGATTCAATTGAATGGCGCGCCGTGCGGTCATCGGTTCGGCGTGGCGGCGGCGGCGGCGGTTCGCGCATCGTCTCGCGTTGCGGTTCGCCTTCGTCGCGCGAGGCGCGATTGAGCAGATCGGTCAGCCAGCCCCGCGGGGCCGCTTGCGCGGGGCTCAGCGGCGGGGTTTCCGGCGGGCGGCGTGAGGCGGGTGCAAAGCTTGCGGGATCACTGCGGCTGCCGCCGCGACCGCCGACGATGGCAAGAGCGGGCTCCTCGCGCCGGCGCATCGGCTCGACCGCGTCGAGATTGCGGCCGTGGCGGGCAACGATGCGGTTGAGTTCGGCCAGCGCCTCGATCTGGTCGACGATGACGCGGCGCATGTGGGCGGCGCTTTCGGCCGTCTCCTGCGGCAGATCGAAAATACCGCGGCGCAATTCGGAGCGGGTCGATTCCAGCTCGCGCTGCATCTCGTTCGCCATCTGCTTCATGCCGACCAGCACTTCGCCGAAGCGTTCATTGGCGTCCTGGAACATGGACTGGGTGTCGCCGCGCACGCGCTCATATTGCTCGTTGAGCGCGCGGCTGCCCTCGGCGCTTGCTTCCGCCACCACGCGGGCGACGTCGCGGGCGCGCGCGGAGGCTGCTTCGAGCGATTCATCGAGCAGGCCGGAGAAGCGCTTGAGCCGCTGATCGAGATCTTCGGTGCGGATGTCGAGCGTCGACACCAGCGAATCGAGCGTGACGCGGCGCTCGTTGATGGAGTTCTCGGTGCGCTCGTTGCTGCGGTCGACCAATTCGACGGCGCTGGCCAGCGCGCGGCCGTGGCTGTCGAACTGATCGGCGAGCTGGCCCAAATCAGTGACGACGCGCGCGGTGACGTCGCGGAAATTGTTGACGTTGGCTTCGACGCGCGACGTAGTCTCGCCGGTCGTCGAGGTGACCTCGTTCATGGCGGAAACGAATTCCGACACCCGCAGCATCAGCGTGTTTTCCAGCGCGCCCATGTTTTCGTGCGCGCCCGAGAGCACTTCCTGCAGCATGAGGTTGGCTTCGCGCAGCCGCTCGAACAGCGCGGTGGTGTCGGTGCGCAGCATATTGTGCGTTTCCATCATCTGCGTGACGGTGGAAGTGGCGGTGTCCTTCGACTTTTCGATCGCCTTGGCCGCGGTCTCGTGCAGGTCGTTGACCGTGCGGGTGACCATGTTGGCGGCGGTTTCGCCGGCCGTGTTGATCATGCGCGACAGTTCGGCCGAATTGTCCATCATGTTGCGGGTGAAGGCGAAGCCGCGGTCCTCGATTGCCTTGACCGCCTGTTCGGTGGCTTTGCCGACGTCGCCGGCAAACTGCTCGCCCTTCTCGACGATGGCCGCGAGCACGCTGCCCGACCGGTCGGACAGGATCGTAGCCATCTCGCTGGTGCGCTGGCTCACTTGGCTGGCGATCTCGTCGGCCTTGCTGACAAAGTTGCGCGAAACCTCGGAGCTTACGCCCAGAAGCGTGCGCTCGACTTCGCTGGCGCTGGTGCGGATGGCGGCGGTGGTGTTGAGCGCGAGCTGGCCGAGCGAGCGTTCGGCCTCGGCCGAATTGGTCTTGATCGACGTGTTGAGCTGCTCCATGCGCGCATTGAGCGCGTCGGCGGCGGCCTTGGTGCGGCTCTCGATCTGGTTGGTGACGGTCTCGGCGCGGCCGACCAGCAGCTCCTCGAAACGGCCGATGCGGCTGTCGAGATTGTCGGCGACTTCGAGCGCGCGCTGGCCCAGCGTGCGGTCGAGATCGCCGATCTTGGCGGCGATCGCATCGGCGACCGCGGTGCCGCGCGCGTCGATGCTGCCGGCGACATGGCCGATGCGGTTGTCGAGCGCGGTGACGACCTCGTTGCCGCCGTCGGTCAAGCTCTTGGTCATGGCGGCGACGCGGCCGCCGAGCTGCTCCTCGAACTGCGACAGGCGCGAATCGAGTGTGCTGGAAAGCGCGGTGGTGCGGCTGGTCACGCGTTGATCGAAACTGTCGACGTAATTCTTCATCGCCTCGGAGACGTCCTGCGTGCGCTGGCCAAGCCGCTCCACCAACTCGCCGCCATAGGTCTTCACGGTGCGGTCGAATTCGGCGATGTGGCGGGTGATCAGCGTGCCGAGCGTGGTGGTGTCGCGCGAGACCTTCTCGGTCAGTTCGGTGCCGCCGTGGTTGAACATGTCCTCGAAGGCTTGCAGGCGCGCCACCAGCATGTCCTTGACCGCATCGCCGCGGTTATTGAGCGAGGAGACCAGCGCTTCGGCGCTGTCGCGGAAGGTGTCGGCGACGGAATTGCTGCGGGTGACGATGGTGTCGGTGATGCGGGCGCCGGTCTGCTCCAGCTTGGAGACGACGTCGCCGCCGCGCAGCGACAAATCGAGCACCAGCGAGTCGCCGGTCGAGCGCAGCGTCGAGTTCACCTCGTCGGCGCGCGAAGCAATGGTTTCGGCCAGGCTTTGGCTGGTTTCGGTGAGCGCGCTGGCGAAGGACTCCGAGCGCTCGCCCATGTGCTCGATGGTGAGGGCGGCCTTCTGCGCGAAGCCTTGCGCGACCTGATCGAGGCGGGCGCTCATCATCTGCTGCAGGCGGGCGGCGAGCTCGGCGAATTCGTCGTGCACGTGCTCGGTCTTGAAATTGAGGCTGGAGGACAACCGGTCGCTGGCCGAAGCAATCGCCGTGGTGGCGGAATCGCTGGTGGTCTCGAGGCGATCGAGCAAAGTCGAGCCGCGCTCGGTCAGCGCGTCGATCATGGAATCGCCGGCATGGCCGAGAGCGAGCGTGATGTGCTCGCCTTTTTCAGTGAGCGAGCGGGTGACGCGCTGGGCGACTTCGTTGACCTTGTCGGCCACCAGGTCGCCGACCGAGGTGATGTCGTGCGACAGATCGAGATGGACGCTGCCGATGGCGTTGCGCACCTGTTCGGCCTGGTTGACCAGCGTCTCGCGCTGATTGGTCAATTCGCTGAGCAGGTCGCGGATGCGAACTTCGTTGTCGTTATAGGCGCGCTCGAGCGCGGATACTTCGTTGTGCACGAGCGCTTCCAGTTCGGCCGCGCGCGCCAATGCGCGCTCGACGCCGTCGCCCATGGCAGCGACTTCGCGGCGAATGGCGTGGCCGACGGTCACGATCTGATCGCGCGCCGTGGTCTCCGGCTGCGCCAGGCGCATCGCCACTTCGGCCATGGTCTCGGCCACCAGACGCAGGTCCTGCGAGCGGCGGAACATGTGGGCGAGCACGAAGAAGAAGATCACCGGCAGCACGATCGCGCTGCCGAGCCCGATCATGGCGGCAAGGCCGATGCCGGGGGTCGCGAACACTTCGCGCAACGCGGCGCCGTAGAAAATGAGACTGGCGATGGCGCCGGCGACCCAGACGAAAGCCGCGGCCGCGGCGACGATATAAGGTGTGGTGGCGGGGCGGCGGCGCAGCGTCGCCAACATTTGCCCGATAGCCGCGCGGTCGTCATTGGCGGCGCGGCGCGGCGGGCCCTCATCGGAGCCCCGGCTCGTGGATTGATCGTCGTCGTGAAAGAGTTCGGCGGTGGCCGGCGCGGGCGGCGGAGCCTCAATCGCTTTCGGCTCGCTTTTGCGGATATTGAGCGCTTCCTGGATGGCGGCGAGGGCCTCGTCGGTCGCGTCCTTCGTCGCATCTTTGGACTTATGCGGGATATTCGCCATTACGCTCGTCGCCTCGTCGTTACGCAGACTTGTTGCCGCTACGCAAACTTAAGGACGGCAGACTTGCGGCCGCGGCCTCAACCGATAGGCAGCGCGAGCCGTCCCACGCACGTCCAACCGTAAAACCGCGGAGCCGCGGGCACCGTCCTCATGCTTTGACCGCGGGCAGATCATCCTATCGGCTTGGCAATGCGAAAGAAACCACGGTCGTAAGGAGTTTTCCATCATCGTTAACTGTCTATTAACCATGACATTTCGGCTCCAAAGCGCGGCGAGATCGCATGCCGGAATGAGGCCGAGGTGCGGCGATGGGCGCCTGGCACGCAAGCCCGGAGGTATCGGTTACGTGGCGGTTAACCACCGCCGGCGCAAAGCTCGGCGAAAATGAGCGGGAGTGGCCCCTCATTTACCCAAATTTGGTCGTGCGCAGGTCAAACTCCCCAGCGACTAAGGGGACGAACACCAAGAGCCCCGAGGGAGACCATGTGATGGCGCAGCCTGCCACCCAGACCATCGAAAAGACGCCGATCCAGCCGGCGGCGACCGCGATCGATCGCGGCCACCTCGCGCATATGACGTTCGGCGACCGCAGCCTGGAGCGCGAAGTGCTGCAACTGTTCGATCGCCAGGCCGGCATGCTGATGACGCGCATGCGCGCGAGCGAGCCGCCGGCGGTGGCGACGCTGGCGCATACCATCAAGGGCTCGGCGCTGGGCGTCGGCGCGGTCAACGTCGCCCGCGCGGCGGCGACGGCCGAGTTTGCCGCCACCTTGCGCGGCGGCGCCGAAATGAACCTTGCCGTCGATCGGCTTGCGGCGGCGGTAGACGAGGCGCGCGCAACCATTGCCGCATTGCTGCACGCCCACTGAGCCGCTGCCGGCCCGGCACTCATTTATCAATTGAAATATAGTGCTGGTATTCCGCGGGCCGGCGCACTGGCGTCTGCCGGAGAATGATTATATACGGGGCGCGCGCAGTTATCGCCAATTCCGGCCGGACTTTTTCGCGTCATTCGTATCATGCCGAAAATCACTTTCATCGAATCCAACGGCACCACGCATGTGCTCGACGCCGAGAACGGCTCGACCGTGATGGAGACGGCGATCCGCAACAACGTCCCCGGCATCGAGGCGGAATGCGGCGGCGCCTGCGCCTGCGCCACGTGTCATGTCTATGTCGAGGAAGCCTGGCGCGCCAAGACCGGCGAGCCCACGCCGATGGAAGAAGACATGCTCGACTTCGGCTACGACGTGCGGCCGAATTCGCGGCTGTCATGCCAGATCAAGGTTTCCGACGAACTCGACGGCCTGGTCGTGGGCGTGCCGGAGAAGCAGGCCTGACTTTCTCGGCGACGGCTAATCCCATAAAAACGTCGAATAGGTCGCGATGAAAGCGACCGAGGCGTAAGACAAGATAAAGACCGTTGCGATCGCGATCGGGCCGGGACCCGGTGCAAACAGCGCCCCGCTAATATTGATCAAGAGCGATACGGCGACCGCGCTGCCCACCGCCGTCATGATGTACCAGCGCAACGGCAAGCCCTGTTTCGGCGCTGCTTTTAAGCGACGCATGGGATAGGCGATCAGCCAGGGCACCAGCGTAATCAGCACGATCGCGCTCGATAGTTGCCAGAGCAGCGGCTCAGCGATCCCGCATATCGAAAGTGTCGGCGATAACATGGCGAAGGCGGTCGCCATCAGTCCCAGTTCGACGAACAGTTTGGTGAACAGCACGTGCAGTTTCGATAATGCCTTGCCTGTGCCTTGCCGCAGCACGACGACGATGGCGGAAAAGCCGACAAAGGCCATCGACAGCGCCGCCAGCGCGAAGAAATAACCCGACCACTGCAATTCCATTTTGGTTATTCCAAAAGCGACTTACGACTTCATGCCCGCCGGCGCCACCACCGACGAATTCAGCCCCATCTCGTCGAAAGCCTTGCGCACCAGGCCGGAGGCTTTCGCCTCCTCGATGAATTGCGTGGCGTAGGCGAGCGCTTGCGGCTTGCCTTTCGGCACGGCGATTGATGTCGTTGAATTGAGAAACGCGTCCTCGAGGATGCGCGAGCCCGGAATTTTGGCGACCAGGCCGGATAGCGACTCGCGCGACAGCGCTATCGCCTCGATGCGCCCTTCGTTCATGGCGGCGATCGCGGCATCGACCTTGGCGAATTCGATGTGCGTGGCGTTGGGCGTTGCCTTCGTGGCGGCGCGAAAGGTCGCCGTGTTTGCGACGCCGCCGATGCCTTTGCCTTTAGCGTCGGCATCTTTCACCGACTTCATTTTGGAGCTGGGCGCCACCAGATAGGTGCTTTGCAGCAGGTGATAGGCGTTGCCGAAATCGACGAATTTCTTGCGCTCTTCGTCCACGGGAAGGAAGGCCACGTCCCATTTATTATCGGCCGCCGAGTTCTGAATTTCGCCGGAGCCGTTATGCGCGATCAACTCGACCGGCACGCCCAGCTTTTTTCCGAGCGCCGTGCCGAGGATCACCGCCACGCCGCGATAGGCGCCGGTTTTTTCATCCTTGATGGCGAATTGGGCGGAAGGTGACGGCGCAATCGCAATGGCGACGCGCAGTTTCCCGGTGGGAGCAAGTTCCTGCATGGTGATTTTCAGTCCGCGAGTTTGATCCGGCGCGCGCTACGCTAGCACGCGGCGCGGCGATCCCGGCCACCGGGGCGTCCGCCATTGCCATAAAGCGATCAGGCAGACCAAAGGCGCCAGCCAGATCACGCGCGCGCCATAACGGTTATGGGCGGTGGCGAGAATGCCGAACACGGCGGCATTGCCGAGAATGGCGAGCGCGACGGTGGCGGCCAGTTCGCTGATACCCGCAAAGCGCGGGCGCCGCCGGCCTAGCGCCACGATGAACGGCAACATCGCCATGCACAGGAGCGCGACCGGCACGTGCAGCCAATTAATGGCGTCGAAGGGCAGCGCGCCGTGCTGCTGGCGCGCGGCCATCATTGCGGGCGCCGCGGCCGGCACGCGGGTCTTGATGGTGTCGTAAGTGTTCCAGATCCAATTGACCACGCCGGCGCCGGTCTCGACCAAGGCGAGCTGTTCGACGGTGCCGATCGCCATCGACCGCACCTGCAGCAACGGATATTCGGTCATGCTCGCCAGCACGATGCGGCGCATCTCGTCATGCATCCCGTCGAAGCGGCCGAGTTTGTCGAACATGGTCTCGCCCCAGAAAAAATCGTCGGGGTCGAGCGGCAAGGCATCTTTATAGGGGCACAGGCGCAGCGTCGGATCGGGACAATGCTCGTTGAGATATTTGGTGACGATGCCGTCTTCCAGCATGCGGCCGAAGGAGAGCGCGTAGCCGCCCGGCGCCCAGCCGAATTTGCCGGTGACGACGCCATCGGCCGCTGTCACCATGAACGCGCCAAGCGTGAGCGCCGCGGTCGCGCGCAACAGGCGCGCCATCGGCATGCGCGCGCGGTCGATCAACCTGATGGCAATGGCGACGATGACGAGCCCGAGCAACACCGCCATGGTGGCGCTGTGGGTCGAGGCCGAGGCCGCCACCAGTGCGATCAGACCGATACGCTCGGCGGAGCGCAGCGTGTCGTAGCGCAGCAACAGCAGATAAAGCGCAAGCACGCCAAGCCCTGCGAAAATGTCGGTGAGCAGAATGGACGTGAGCCAGGGCAGCGTCGTGAAAATGGAAAGCGCGGCGACCGTGCCGAGCAACAACCTTGGCCGGCCGCCAAGCCCTTCCGCGCGCAGCGTCAGCGCCAGCACCCAGATTGTGAGCGCGGATTGCACGATCGGCACCGGCCAGAAATCGAACCAGTGGCCGGCGACCAGCAGCAGGCCGTAGGGCACCGGCCGGTTCATTTCGAGCAGGCCGTCGTACCAGGGCGCCAGATACCCGCCGGTGTCGTATTGCAGCAGGGCAAACCCGTTCCACAACGCGGGCGCGATGAGGAGCAATAGGCATGCGGCAATAGCCAGCGCCCAATAGGCGCGGCAGCGATAATCCATCTCAGTCCCCCGGCAAGGCTTTGTTAGCGGCTTGACGCAGGCGAGGCTAGGGGCGAAATCTCAACGTATGTTCGTCACCTTTTTCCATGACCTCAAAGCCGCCGGCGTGCCGGTGACGCTGCGCGAGTACCTCACGCTGATGCAGGCGATGGAGGCGGACCTCGCGGGCCGCCGCGTCGAGGATTTCTATTATCTGTCGCGCGCAACGCTGGTGAAAGACGAGCGCAATCTCGACAAGTTCGACCGCGTGTTCGGCCATGTGTTCAAGGGGCTCGAACTGTTGAGCGACGCGGCGCAAGCCGAGATCCCGGCCGAGTGGCTGAAGAAACTCGCCGAGAAATATTTGACCGAAGAAGAAAAGAAACAGATCGAGGCCATGGGCGGGCTCGATAAATTGCTTGAGACGCTGAAAAAACGTTTGGCCGAGCAGAAGGGCCGCCACCAGGGCGGCTCGAAATGGATCGGCACCGGCGGCACGTCGCCGTTTGGTAATGCCGGCTACAATCCCGAGGGCATTCGCATCGGCGGCGAGAGCACGCATCGCCGCGCGGTGAAAGTGTGGGACAAACGCGAGTTCAAGGACCTCGACGACGAGGTCGAACTCGGCACGCGCAACATCAAGCTGGCGCTGCGCCGCCTGCGCAAATTCGCCCGCACCGGCGCGCCCGATGAGCTCGATCTCGACGGCACCATCAAGGGCACCGCGCACAAAGGCTATCTCGATATCCTGATGCGCCCCGAGCGGCACAATTCGGTGAAGGTGCTGTTGTTCTTCGACATCGGCGGCTCGATGGATTGGCACATCAAGGCGACCGAGGAATTGTTTTCCGCCGCGCGCTCCGAGTTCAAGCACATGGAGCATTTCTACTTCCACAATTGCCTGTACGAGAAAGTGTGGAAGGAAAACCGCCGCCGATTTCAGGAGACCACGCCGACCTGGGACGTGCTGCACACTTATCCGCACGACTATAAAGTGGTGTTCGTGGGCGACGCCTCGATGTCGCCTTACGAGATCAGCGCGCAAGGCGGCTCGGTCGAGCATTTCAACGACGAGCCGGGCGCCACGTGGCTGGAGCGCGTCGCGCGCACTTATCCGGCGGCGGTGTGGCTCAACCCGGTGCCCGAGCGCGAATGGGAGTTCACTTATTCAATTAAGATGGTGCAGCAGCTGATGGGCGGGCGGATGTTTCCGCTGACTTTGGAAGGCCTCGACCGCGCGATGCGGGAGTTGGTGCGGTAAATTCGCAGCCTTAAAAATTCCGTCGGCGGTATTCCCTCAAACATCCCCGATCGGCACTTGGTCGATCTTGTGTCCTCGTTCGTCGATGACGGCGACGAACCAGCCATCCCATTTCCAGCCTGGCATTTTCTTGCCATGGTTGAGGTCGCGGGAGAGGTCCATGGCGTTTTCGCGCGCGGCGGCGTCGCCGGGCAAGTCCATGCCTTGGTGATTGTCGAGGACGGTTTTGCCATTGGTGAGATGGAAGTAGTAGCGCGGCATGGCGGTGTCTCGTGTGCTGGCGCCGATTGCATCGAGCCGACGCTTTCCTCGGGCAGTCCTACCACTCCAATCGCGCGCCGTCACGGTGCGGGCGTATTGCAGCGGACCATGTCGCGCCGGCCGGCGCCGGTAAGCTCACCCCTGGCATCTTCTTCGCGAATTGTAATAATTGCCTCCGCAACCGGGGGGCTTGCAGCCATGGACGCCAAGCGGGCGGCTTTGCGCCGATTTTTGCTGGTGCGGGACGATTTTTATTCCGATCCGGACGCGGTGCGCGCGATCGCCCAAGGCATGCGATACCGCGAACATCGCGGGGTCACCGGGCACATGAGCGACGAGGCCTATCTGCCGCGCGGCATCCGCGGCCGGCTCGAGCGTATCCTCGGCCTTAAGATCACGCGCTGGGACTTGGATCCGGAGGAAGGCAACGGGATTTTCTACAAGGCTTTTTCCGTCGGCGGCCAGAAGGAAATCCCCGCCGTGCATTACGACGAGCCGCCGGAAGACGTGACGGTGGTGATCTATTTGACGCCCGGGCTGCCGGCGATGTGCGGCACCTCGATGTGGCAGCACAAGGCAACCGGCCTCATCAATGCGCCGGTGTCCGAGGACGCGCGGCGACTGAAAACCACGGTCTACAAGCTGCGCGACCGTCTGAACCGGGAAGGCGAGTGGCGCGACCGTTGGGCCGAGCTTGACCGCGCCGCCTACCGCTACAATCGCATGGTGGCCTACGCCAGCGGCATGCTGCATTCCGCAACCCGCCATTTCGGCAGCAATCTCGCCGGCGGGCGCATCTATCAAACCTTTCGCATCGGCGTCGATTGGAAGACGCACCGGATTTACGCTTAGAGCGCCGGGGGCTTTCGAATCGACGAATCGCCTCTATAGTGGTCGCACCGTTAACAACCGAAAGGAGGTGATCCAGTGTCTCATTGTCTATCGCCGCGGTCGCCGGCAGTCGTGAACTGGATCTCTAGCCTCTGCGAGGTCCACGCTCGGTGATATAATCCGTCACCGGCTCACGCGCGCTCGGCAGGACATCGCCGGCGCGAACCGGGCCAAGGCCTGACAATGGAAGGGTCGTCCGAAAGGGCGGCCCTTCTTTGTTGTTTGCGAATGGCGGCGTCCAGCGAAGCCCCAAAAACAACATCGCCGGGGTGTTGCCCCGGCGATGCAGAAATCTCGATTTCGTAGGACGGTCAGGCGGCGTTGGCGGCGCGCGGCCGCGGCGCCGGCTCCTTCGCCATCTGATCGCGCTGCAGGGTCATCACCTCGCGCATCAGCCGGGCGAAGTCCTTGCGCGCGGTTTCCAGCGCGCCTTCGGTGACCGAGCGTTCCATCTTCTCGCGCCGCAACGCGGCTTTGAGTTCCTCGATCTCTTCGGTCGCGCTCTGCTTGCCGGTGGCGAGCGTCGTTTCCAGGTCGCCGATGCGCTGGTTGAGCGCGGCATTGGCTTCCTCGGAGCGGGCGAGCGCCGATTCCTTGGCGGTGAAGGCGCGGGCGAGTTGAGCGCTGCGCTCCATCAGATTGGCGCGGGCGTGATCGATCTCGGTGAATTCCGATTCGCGCTTGATGCGTTCGGCTTCCAGTTCCGCGATCTTGGCCTGCAAGCTGTCGCGCTCGAGCGCGATCTCGCCGGCGGTCTTGTCGAATTCGCGGATCTCCTCGGCGCGGGCGAGCAGATGCTCGCGCGCTTCGATCAGCAGCTTGTCGGTCGCACCGGCGCGCGCCTGCAAGGCTTCGAAGCGCATGCGCTGGCTGGTGAGTTCGTGCTCGCGCCGTTCGTTGGCTTCCTCCAGAGCGGTGGCGAGCCGCGCGCGCTCGGTGTTGATTTCGGTGAAGTTGGCTTCCACGTGGCGCAGGCGGCCTTGCGCTGCGTTGAGGCTTGCTTCGGTCTCGGCCAGCTTGCGCGACAGCCGCGCCGATTCAGCGCTCGCTTTGTCGAGCGAATGCTGCTGGGCGCGTTTTTCGTCCTCGAGCGTCAGCAGGCGCTGGCGCGCCGTGTTGAGATCGGATTCGAGTTGAATGATGCGCTTGTCGGCGGTGGTGAGTTTTTCCGTGAGCCTGCGGTTTTCCTCGCGCAGCGAGGTGGCGTCGGCGCTCTCCAGCACCAGCCGGCCTTCCAGGTCGGCGATCTGGGCGCGGCGCGCGGCGATATCGATGGCGATTTCGGCGCGGGTGGCTTCCACCGTTTTGAGCTGGTTCGCCGTGGTGGCGAGTTCCTGGCGCAGCGACAGGCATTCGCTGCTCGAAAAGTTCAGCTTCTTCTCGATCTCGGCCACTTCGTTGCGCAGCTTGCCGTAGGCGGTGCGGGTATTGCTGAGCACCGTTTGCAGGCTGATCTTTTCGGATTTCTCGGCTTCGAGGCTGCGCAGCGTATTGCTGACCGGGTCGGCGAGCTTGGCGACCGCGGCCTTGATCGAGTCGAGTTCGCCGATCTTGTTGCTGGCGTCGAGCAGCAAATTGCGCAGCGTCTCGTTTTCGCTGCCGAGCTGGGCGCCCAGCGCCGAGAACAATTCCTCGTCGAGTTCGAGCGGATTATCGGGTGGCGCGGCGCCGGCCGGAACGGGCTCGCTCGGTGTATCGAACAGGCCTGCCTTGCGGGAAAAAAGGCCCCCGAATTTGCTCATGGTCGTGATCCTTCAAGTGCGCCGATCCGCCCGGCAAAAGCGACGCCGAATCACAACCGAAAATCATTCCTAATGGAATGTGAATGGCGGCGGTAAACGGATCGTTAATCGCCATTATCCCTTTACTCGCAATGGCCTGAATGGACCCTGGCCGGGCCTTGGCGGCGCCGTTGAGCCGGCTTTGGCCGGCTTGCGAGGTGCATGCGCCGTGCGGCGGGCGCGGCCGCGAACGAGGCGCAAAAGCGCAATAAAGCTGCGCAATCGGCCGTGGCTATTCGTCTGCCTGACGCATAGCCTGTGCATAACTTAAGGGGCGCGAGGCGGCCTCGCTCGATTTTACCTGCGGAGTCGCCCATAAAACAAAGCACTCCGGCGCCGCCGGGCAGGGGGAGAACTAGTGATGAACCGTAAATTCGTGATTTTCGCCGCCGCGCTCGCGGCATTTGCCTTCACGGCGCAGGGCGCCGACGCCAAATCGGGCAAGCACCATAAGGACAAGAAAACGCTCACCGCGGTTTCGATCGGCGTCGGCCTCGCCTCGACCGGCGCCTATTTCGGCATCAAGCACAACGACGGCTCAAACAACGGCGTTGGCCTTTCGAGTGGCGCTGCCTGGACGCTGAGCACGGTCGGCTGCATGGCGGTGTCGCCGATCGTAGCGACCGTGGTGCTCGATCGCCCGCTCAAGTACCGTGAGGCGCACGCCTTGATCGCGTCATGTATCTTGCCGGTGGTCGGCGGCTGGCTGGTCAACCAGGCTTACGATAACGGCACGTGGGTGGCGCCGGATGAACCGGTCCGCAAGATGCATCACAAAAAGAAGAAGTCGTAATCGGCCGATTGGGAATTTCGTTTCGCCGCCGGTGCCGATGATGTCGGCGCCGGCGGTTTTGTTTTGGCGCTGCGCGCTTAAGCGCGTTTGGCGATGAACAGCCCTTCGCACAGGCGGAACGTCAGGTCGTCGTCCTTGCCATTGGGCTGCAAGACCTCTTTCACGTCAGCCGTCAATTGCGTCAGCATGGCGCGCAGCAGCGCCTGCATGATGGCGTCGTAGCGCTGCGCCCAACTTTTGAATTCCATGGTCTTGTAAATCTGCTCTTCGTGTTCGACGGCGAGCTTGGCCTTCGTCAGCGCCGCGCGCCATTCATCCATGGTCCAGGCGCGCAAGTGGCTGGGATCGCGCAAGTCGTTCGAAGGCGTTCACATAGTCGCCGACCGAACCCGCCGGCACCACATTGTCCACCAGAGCGAGCAGCGCGCCCGGCTTGAGCACGCGATGCACCTCGGCGAGGAATTCGGGGATCGAGTCGAAGTGGTGCGGGGCGATGCGGCAGGTGACCAGATCGAAGCTTGCGTCCTCGAACGGCAGCGCCTCGGCCTTGGCGTAAGTCGTGCGCACATTGGCAAGACCGCGCTTGGCGGCTTCCGCCTTAACTTGATCGAGCATTTCCTGGGTGATGTCGGTCGCCCAGACCCGCGCCACGTGCGGCGCGAAGGTGTAGGCGACGTGGCCGCCGCCGGTCGCGACATCGAGCACGCGCCATTCTTTATGCGGCGCGGTGAGATCGACCAGGCGCTCCAGGCTCTTGCCTTTGGCGTGCGGCTTGCTGGTGAGGTAATGAGCGGCGGTCTTGCCGAATTGTTCCTGAACGATGGTCTTGTTCATGGGTGTGCTCTTGGGCGTTCTCTTGGGCGTTTCCAAAATCCGTGCCGGCGAAAGCAATTCATAGCCTGTCCGGCACGCGCGCGATACCGGGGGTCTTGAGGCAGACAGCTTTTCCAAAAGCGCTCTAATCTTTAAGGCTGCTCGCGGTCGTCGAACGTGCCTTGGCCGTCGTCATAGCCGTGGCGGTCCGAATAAAACACCAGCGCCATCAACCCGCCGCCGACCAATAGCGAGAGCAAGACGCCGCCGGCGATGGCGACATAGCCGTAGAGCGGGATGTCGCCGCCAGACAGCCGCACCCAGGCGCTGCCGGCAAACCAAAGCGCTGCCGCCAGCAGGGCAAACAGCGGCACGAAGATCGCAAACTTGCGCATGATCCCGATATAGGCGCTGCCGGCGCCATTGTCATGGCCGCCGCGCGCCACGAAAAACGGCGCCCGGCCGTTTGAGCCGGGCGCCGTCATCGAAAAGACGCTTGAGTCTTACTTCTTGGTGGTCCCGTCCTTGTTCATGGTGTCGGACTTGTCGATGGGCACCGTGGACTTGACGTTTGAACCCGTGGTTTCCGATTTTGCCGCCTCAAAGTAGGCGAACTTCGGCGCCTTCATGAGTTCGTCCTTGGTGTAGCTCACGGTCACCTTGTCGATCGCGTTCGAGTTTGGCTTGCGTGTGATGCTGAGCGCATCGAGCGGCAGGGCGACGTTCTTCTCGCCGACGCCGAGGAAACCGCCGACGCCGACCACCACGGCCTTGACCTGGCCGTCGCCGGCGATCAGCACGTCGTTGACGTCGCCGATCGATTTGTCATCCGGCCCGTAGACGCTGGAACCGATCAGCTTGCTGCCGCGCCAATCATTGGCGGTCTGTTTCTGGATGAAATTGACGTGGCCTGACTTGGCCTGGTCCGACAGGGCGCCGGGAGCAGCGGTATTTTGCGCGAATGCGGGTGTCGCCAGAACGGCGGCAAAAGCGATAGCGGTCAAGCTTTGCTTGAGCATAAGAGTTCCTCCTCATTGTGTTGGCTGAACGCGTGTACAAAGCGGCGCGCAGGCTTTGCGCGCCCCATAAACTAAGAACGCGGAGCTAGTGCCCCGCGTTCCAATGTGACGAAAAATTTAAGTACGGCGGCTCAGCGCATGATCCCGAAAAGTGGGAACCGGTTTTCGGGCAAGATCATGCGCCAATAAGAATTGCCGCAACGGAACTAGGCCTTGCCGGCGGGGGCGGTGTCCTTGCCCTTCGGCTTGCCGGTCTCGTCGTTATCGGGCTCGCTTGGCGCCAGCTGCGCCTCATCGACCAGCGGCGTGCCGCGCCGCAGCGTCGAGCGCAGCGCGCCGACTTCGCTTTGCAGCCTTGAATTGTCTTTGCGGGCGGCTTCCAACGCGCCTTCCACCACCGCGCGTTCCATGCGCTCGCGTTGCAGAGCCGAATTGAGCTCCTCGACGCGCTTTTCGATGTTGGTGCGGCTCACTTGCACGTCCGCTTCCAAATGGCCGTTGCGCTCGGTGAGGGCTGCGATCTTTTCCTCGGTGCGGGCGAGCGCGGTTTCGCGCGTCTTCAGCGTCTTGGTGATGGCGTTGTTGCGCTCGGTGAGGGCGGCGCGGGCGGCTTCCAGATCCTTGATCTGGCGCTCGCGCTGCTCGTGCGAGGCCTCGATCTGCGCCAGCCGCTTTTCCGAATTGTTGCGGCCGATGGTTGCTTCCACCGACTTGCGGTCGAAGGCGCGCACTTCCTCGGTGCGCGCAATCAGGTTTTGGCGGGCTTCCGAGAGCAGGCGCTCGGCGGTGGCCGCGCGCGACTGCAGCGCGTCGAGCCGCATGTTCAGGCTGTTGCGTTCGGCCTGGTGCTGCTCCTTGGCTTCGTCGAGCGCTGCACCCAGGCGGCCGCGTTCGGCGTAAGCTTCGGCAAAGCTCGACTCGACCTTGCCGAGTTGGGCGCGGGTCGCGGTCAGCGTGTTCTCGCTCTCGGTCAGGCGGCGGGTGAGGCGGGCGGTCTCGTTGAGCGAGCCGTCGATGGCCACCTGCAGCGAACGCTTTTCGTCTTCCAGCAGCGCCAGCTTCTCGCGCGCGGCCGCCAACTCGCCTTCCAGTTCGCCGATGCGCTTCTCGGCGCCGTCGAACTGGTCCTGCAGCGTGCGGCGGGCTTCGCTCAAGGCGCGGCGTTGCGCGCTTTCCTGCGCCAGCTGGCGCTCGAGTTCGGAGATCTGCGCATTGCGGGCGGAAACGTCGTTCGACAATTCGATGCGGGTGCTCTCGAGTCCGCGCGTGGATTCGCGCGACAGTTCGAGGTCTTCGCGCAGCCTTTCGGACTCGGCCTCAAGCGCGGTGGCTTTGCGTTCGATCTGATAGAATTCGGTGCGCAGCGTCTCGTAGGCCGCGCGCGACTCGTCCAGCATGCCGGACAGGCTCAGCGTCTGCGACTTTTCCTGCTCGAGCGCGCGCAGCGTCAAGTTGAACGGCTGCACGATCTTGTCGAAGGCGTCTTTGAGTTCGTCGAGCTCGCCGATCTTGCGGCCGGTGTCGCTCAACAGGTTGCGCAGGACCTCGTTTTCCTCGCCCATGCGCGAGCCGACATCGGAAAAATTCTCGACGTTGATATGATCGCCGTCGCCATTGCCGCGCCGGACTGGCATGCGCGGCGGATAGGCGCCGGGCTCGCCACCTTTGCGTCCGAACAGATCCGTGAACTTAGCCATGACAACGCCTCCAACCCCGTGGCACTTTACACCGGCCACTCTTATTCAATTAAGATATTATATACCTTGGCCAATGGGAACACGCGTAAGCCGCCGCCACGCGCCGCGCAGGCTTTGACCGCCAGCATGGTTAATGTGCCAAATTGGGCGTGGAACCGGCGTGGGCCCGCCTATTGTGACAAGGAATCGACCCTATGAACGATGGCGCGGGCCCGGTGCCCGAGAGCGCTCCCGCCTATGCCTACCGGCCCTCGCTGCTGGGCGCGCCACACCAATTCGTGCTGCGCGACGACCGCATCGAGTGGACGGCGGGGAGCAAATCCGGCCGTGTGCTGTACCGCGACATCCGCCGCATGCGGCTCTCGTTCCGTCCGGCCAGCATGCAGTCGCACCGTTTCATGACCGAGATATGGGCGCCTGGCGCGCCCAAGCTGCAGATTCTGTCGAGTTCGTGGAAAAGCATGGTCGAGCAGGAGCGGCTCGATAAGCCTTATGCGGTCTTCGTCGCCGAGCTGCACCGGCGCATCGCCGCGGCCGCGCCACCGGCGCGTTTCGAGCAGGGCTCCAATCCAATTCTCTATTGGCCGGGACTTATCGTGTTCGCCGCCGTGTCGCTGGGGCTGGCCTTCCTGGTCATGCGCGCATTGCAATCGCACGCCATGGGCGGCGCGGCATTCATTGCGCGTCTTTATGCTGCTGTTCCTGTGGCAGGGCGGAAATTTCTTTCGCCGCAACCGGCCGGGACTGTACCGGCCCGAGGCGCCGCCGGCAGAGCTGATGCCGAAGGGATGATCGAGTACGATATAGAATAGAATAATCTGCGGAAGCATCACCGCGGAGTGCTTGCCGCCTGCACGGTTGCCTTAGGCTGAGTTGCGCACCACCAGCACCGAGCATTTGGCGTAACGCACCACGTGCCCGGCATTGGAGCCGAGGAAATATGTGCGCATAGCGGGCCGGTGCGAACTCATCACGATCAGGTCGGCGCCGATGGCTTTGGCCTCTTCCAGCACCTCGTGATAGATGCCGCCTTGCCGAACGGTGCCGGAGACCTTGGCGGCATCGAGCCCGCATTCGCTCGCGACGATCCCGATGGCTTCTTCCGCCGATTTGCGCTGCTGCACGTCGAAATCCGCCGGCACGTATTCCGCCAGCATCACCGGCGTCATCGGCAGCACATTGATCAACCGCACCGAACCGCCCGAGGCGCGGGCGAGCGACACCGCGGTCGCGATCGCGGGCTTGGTCAATTCGGCGTCGGCGAGATCGATCGGCACCAGGATCTTCTTGTACATGACAGCGCCCCTCATCTTTCACGGGCGCATGATCTTATCCGAAAACCGGTCCCCACTTTTCGGGATCATGCGCCAGTTCGCTGAGAGGCTGCGATCATGGCACGTTTCGGCCTCTGAGTTAATTGGCCGCCGCTTCCAGCGTTTTGGGGCTCACGAAGCGCTCCAGCCGGCCGGATTGCGGATGCAGCTTGTTCCAATCGTCGAAGGCGAAATCGATGATGATTAGCCCCGAAGTCGGGAGCTTTTCGCGCAGCCTTTCGCGCGCCTCCACGTCGCCCGATGCGATCAGCATGAGAGCCAGTTCATGCAGGCCCGGATTATGGCCGATCACGAGCAGCGTATGCGCGGCGGCCGGCGCGTCTTTGATGACCGACAAAATTGCATGCCCGGTGGCGTCATAAAGCCGCTCCGCCGATTGCGCCGCCGGCGCCGGTTTGAAGGCGGCACTGGCGATTTTCCAGGTCTCCTGGGTGCGCGCCGCCGGCGATATTAACACGCGGTCCGGCGTGAACGCGTGGCCCGCCATATAGGCGCCGATTTTGCCGGCATCCTTGCGGCCGCGCTCGATTAGCACGCGGGCTTGATCTTCAGTGCCCGGCAAGGCCCGTTCGGCCTTGGCGTGGCGAAACAGCAACAGGCGGCGCATGGTGGTTTTTAAGATGCCGGCTTAAAGGGGGACAACGGCGCCATGCCGTCGATTTCGAATCTGCGGCAGTCTAGCATGGGCCCCGCTTGCGCCAGAGTGGCCGATTAAGGCAAACGCGACCAGGATGTCCTGATGGAACCGACGAACGAAGTACAAGGCCCGGCCGCAGGCTGGTATGAGGCGACGCGGGTGACAACTCCTGCGCGCGAGCGGCTTAATTTTAATCTCGATGTCGACGTCTGCGTGATTGGCGCAGGGCTCGCCGGGCTCACGGTCGCGCGCGAGGTGGCCAAGCGCGGCTGGTCGGTGGCGGTGCTGGAAGCAAACCGCGTGTCATGGGCCGCCTCCGGACGCAACACCGGCTTCGTGCTGCCGGGTTTTTCCGAACATATCGAAAGCATGATCGAGCGCATCGGGCTCGACCACACCAAGCAACTGTGGGCGCTCTCCGAGCAGGGTCTCGATTATGTGCGCAACACAATTGAAGATAACCGGCATGCCGGGCGCCGATCCGGTGCCGGGCTGGCTGCATGTGTCACAGACCGACAATGCCGGCGCGCTCGATGCCGCCGTTGAACGGCTGCGCTGGATTGGCGTTGAGGTCGAAACTTGGCCCACCGCCCGTGTGCGCGAGGTGCTGCCCAATCCGCGCTATTTCGGCGCCATGCATTTTCCGCGCGCCTTCCACATCCATCCGCTCAATTATGCGCTCGGCCTTGCGGCCGCCGCGGAAGCGGCCGGCGCCCGCATCTTCGAGGAGACGCCGGCGATCACGATCGACCCGGCCGGCGTGCGCAAGCGCATCGGCACGCCCGGTGCGCGCTTGCGCGCGACCCATGTGGTGCTCGCCGGCAATGTGCATCTCGGCGCGCTGGTGCCGCGGCTCGCCGCGACGCTGCTGCCGGTCACGACCTTCGTGATGGTGACCGAGCCGATCCCGCATCTCGGCCAGGTGCTGCGCTTCCGTGGCGCGATCAGCGACACCAATCGCGCCGACAATCACTACCGCATTGTCGACGGCAATCGCCTGCAATGGTCCGGCCGCATGCGGGTGTGGGAGGCCGACCCACGCCGGGTGGCGCGCGGGCTTCGCGCCGATATCCGCCGCAATTTTCCAGAGCTGGGCCAGATCGAGATCGCGCATCTGTGGAGTGGTACGCTCGGGCGCGCCATTCATCGCATGCCGCAGATCGGCGAGATGGAGCCGGGCGTGTGGGTGGCAAGCGGCTTTGGCGGGCACGGGATCAACACCACCGCCATGGCCGGTGACTTGATCGCGCGTGGCATCGTCGAAAACGACCAGACCTGGCGGCTGTTTGCGCCTTACGAACTGGTGTGGGCGGGCGGGCGCATCGGCCGCGCGCTGGCGCAAAGCATCTATTGGGGCTCGCGCCCGGTTGAGCGCATCGGGCAGGGGCTGTCGCGCTATCGCGAAGGCGCGCGCAACCGCAAGGCCGCGCGGCTGGCGGCGCGCAACAGCAATAAAGCTGACACTGCGCCGGAGGGCGCCGCCGCCGGCGAGACGCAATCGGCGCGACTGATGAAGCGAATTGGCTTCGGTAAACGGGTAAAGCCGCCGGCGCCTCCGCCGGCGTGAGCCCTGTGCTAGGATTGCGCGCGATGAACAAGGCGATTCCTTCTTTCCCGCTTGCCGCTTTTACCGGCATCGCGCTCGCCGCGCTTGCGCTTGGCGGCTGCGCCAGCACCGGAACGAGCGGCGGCGCGGTGCCCAAGCCGAAGTCCGTCGTCGTTTCCGATTTCATTTTCGTCGGCGACGTGGCGGCGGTCGATCGCGGCTATACCGCGCGGCTGGAGCGCAAGATCGGCAACTTCCCGACTCATGAGCGCAAACAGCGCACCAATGAGCGGGTGAACGACGAGATCGTGGCGACCATCATCGCCATATTGCGCGAAGCCGGGCTCGATGCGCAGCCGGGCACCGAGGAGGGGCTTTCGCTAAAGGACGACGTGGTGCTGGTCGCCGGGCGCGTGCGCGTCGCTGATTTGGCCACCGCCGCCAAGAACAAACAAATAGGCTTCGGCGCCGGGCGCGGCGGCATCGCCGCCGAGATGACGGTCTCGCATTTCTCCTCGGGCGGAAAGCGCCAGTTGCTAACCTTCGCCGTACAAACCGGAGAAATCCACCGCCGCCAGCCGCAAGCAGGCCGCTGCGCGCAACGCCGCAATCGATGCAGCGCTTGGCGCCGAGGGCACGCCGGCGGTGAAGCTCTCGCCTGAGACGGAAGTGCAAGCGCGCGCGCTCGGTCGCGCCATCGCCGACAAGATCGTGGCTTTCGCGCGCGAACAGAGCTGGCTCACCGGCACGGATGCTGGTGCCGGCGCCGCCGCGCCCGAGATCGCGCCGGCGGCGGCGGGTGACAAGCCGGTGCGGACCCCGCCGTCGCGGCCGGTCGCTAAGCCTGCGCAGGCAAAGCCCGTGCGCCAGATCACGCCGCACCCTATGCCCAAGTCTAAACCCGAGCCGGAACCCGAACCGGAGCCGAGCCGGACAAGCAGGGGAATCTAGAAGCGCGCTAGCCTAGCGCCCGTCGCGTCTCGCCATAAACGCGAGACGCTCAAATAAATGCACATCCTGCTCGTTCTTGAGCAGCGCGCCGTGCAGCGGCGGGATCAGTTTCTTCGGGTCCCGCTCGCGCAAAATCTCCGGGCCGATGTCCTCGACCATAACAATTTCAGCCAATCCAAAAGCTCCGAGGTCGACGGCTTCTTCTTGATGCCGGGGACGTCGCGGATCTCGTAGAACAGCTTGAGCGCTTCCGCGACCAGGCGTTGCTTGATGCCGGGGAAATGCACTTCGATGATCGCCGTCATGGTGTCGGCATCGGGAAATCGGATGTAGTGGAAGAAACAGCGGCGCAAGAAAGCGTCGGGCAATTCCTTCTCGTTGTTCGAGGTGATGATGACGACCGGGCGGCGCCGCGCCTTCACGGTTTCGGATGTCTCGTAGACGAAGAACTCCATGCGGTCGAGTTCGAGCAACAGATCGTTGGGAAACTCGATGTCGGCTTTGTCGATCTCGTCGATGAGCAGCACCGGGCGCTCGTCGGCAACGAAGGCGTCCCACAATTTGCCGCGCTTGATGTAGTTGCGGATGTCTTTCACGCGCTCGTCGCCGAGCTGGCTGTCGCGCAGGCGCGACACCGCGTCGTATTCGTACAGGCCCTGCAGCGCCTTGGTGGTGGATTTGACGTGCCACTCGATCAGCGGCGCGCCGATCGCCTTGGCGATTTCCAGCGCCAGCACGGTCTTGCCGGTGCCGGGCTCGCCCTTGACCAGCAAAGGCCGCTCCAATGTGATCGCGGCATTGACCGCGATTTTCAAATCGTCGGTCGCGACGTAAGCCTTGGTACCTTCGAAACGCATACAGTCATTCCCTTCGCCCGGGTCCCGTCAGAACGTCATATAGGCGAAAAGCGGGGCGGCAAATAGCCTAGCCGCGCACGGCGCGTTCGAGCAGATTCTTCCAGCGCGGTCACCGGCGCGCGGTCGCGATAAAGCCGATGCCGGTTTTCGGCGATGCGCGCCGCGATATCGCGCCGCGTTTGCGGTTCTTGCGCAAGCCGCGCAGCGATGGCGACGTAATCATCGATGGTCGCGGCGATGGTCTCGGTTACGCCGAGCATTTGCAGGATCGCGGCGCTGTGCCGGCCGCGCATCAGGGGCCCGGCGTAGGTCACCATCGGCAGCGAATGGGTCAAAATCTCCAGCGCCGAATTGCAGCCCGACCAGCCGATGCTGTCGAGGAAGACATCCGACAATCCGGCCGCCGCGACGAACTTGCTCTGGCTCAGCCGGTCGAGGAAAACGCAATAATCGTCGGCGCGCAAACCCGCCGCCGCGAAGGCGCGCTCGATGCGCTCGCGAAAGATCGCGGTGATCTTGGGGCCGCCGAAATGGCGCAGGAAAACGAACTGGCAGTCGCCGGCGGCGCGCGCGATGCGCGGGAAGACATCGTCATATTGCGGCAAATATTTATAGAGCGACTGCGCGCTCCAGAACACGGTCGCGCCGGGACGAAAACCCAGTTCCGCGCGCGTGACCGAGACCGGCGCGCCCTCTGACGGGTCGTAATAGATCGAGAGGTTCGGCAGCCGTACCAGTTTCTCGGTGTAAAAGGCTTTCCGCGCCTGGCGGCTCCATCAGATCGCTCGAGAGGAAATAATCGAGCGTCGAAAGTCCGCTGGTTTCCGGATGGCCCCATGAATTGCACTGCACCGGCGCCAGCCGCTGCGCCGCCAGTTGCAGCGAGGAAGTGTCCATGAGCAGGCCCGGATAAATCAGCACATGCGGTTCGTCGGCGAGGATTTCCCGCCGCCAGCCCTCGGTGTTGAGCGTGCGATGCACGAAGCGGTCGCACAGGCTTTCGGCGGCCTCGGTCTGCTCGTCGCGAATGATGCCGAGGTGATAGCCGGTCACGCGAAAGCGGCTGCGATCGAGTTGGCTCATCCAGCCTTTGATCGGAATTTTCCAGTTGGAGTGGCGGTAGAAAAAGCTGCTGACGAACCCGACGCGGATCGGCTCGCCGCGCGCGGGCGGCGGCGGCAGCGGCGCCGGCGGAAACGTCCGCGCAACGGCGCGGCTGACCATGCCGCCGTAAATCTGTTGCAGCTCGCGGTCGTCGGCGCCCTGGTAGGCGAGCAAAAACGGCTGGATCGAGCCGACCGCCTTGACGAGATCGCCCTGCAAAAGGCCGGCGTCGATATCGTTGCTGAGCGCGCGCAGCTTCTGCTCATAGGCGGCGCGCCGGCGCGCAATTTCGCTTTCGTGCGTATAGACGACCGGCAGTTCGACCAGGCAGGCGGCAAATCGCGCTTCCGCATGGTCGGGTTTCAGCGCCAGCGCTTGCGCGAGATCGGCGGCGGCCTCGTCATTGCGGCCGAGATCCAAAAGATGCTTGCCGCGCAGATACCAGGCCTCGACATCGCGCGGATTGAGCTTCAAGGCGGCGGTGAAATTCTCGATCGCATCGTCGGCGCGGCCAAGCCCGATCAGCACGCGGCCGCGGTTCTTGCGCGCCTCGGTGAAGCCGGGACTGAGCGCCAGCGCCTGCTCGTAGCTTGCGAGCGCCTCGGGCAGGCGCGTGAGCGCCTCCAACACCGCGCCGCGGTTGTTGTGCGCCTTGACCTGGTTGGGGTTGAGCGCCAGCGCGCGATCGAGGCTCTTCAACGCTTCGTCGTATTGGCCGAGCACGCGCAGCGACGAGCCGCGGTTGTAATGGGCGTCGGCATAATCGGGCTTGAGGGCGATCGCCTTTTTGAAACAGCCGAGCGCCTCTTCGTCGCGCCCGAGCGCCGCCAGCACCGCGCCGCGATTATTGTGCGCCTCGGCGAATTTAGATTTCTGCTTGAGTGCTGCGTCGAAGCTCGCCAGCGCCTCCTCGCTGCGCTCGAGCGCGTGCAGGATCATGCCGTGGTTGAGCAGGATTTGCGGCGAGGGCTTGCGCATGGCCATGGCCGCCGAGACCAGCCGCAAGGCCTCCGCCGGCTGGCCGCGGGCGAGCTTGAGCACGCCCATCATCTGAAGAGCGTCGAAATGGTCGGGGCGCACCGCCAGGATCTCGGCGTAGAGCGCTTCCGCCTCGGTCAGGCGGCCTTGCTCGTGCGCCTTGAGCGCCAGGGCGAGCGCCTGGGCTACGTTGAACGGGGCGCTTTGCGGGTGCGGCGATGGCGGCATGGACGATAAACCCCTGGTTCGATGGGTAGAAAAGCCGCGCTGAGTTGTCCAGGGGGCACCGGTTCCTCGCACAAGCGTGATGCCGGAGTGATGGCAAGTTGAATGGCAATTATGCGCAAAAGCTATATTTGAAGGCGCGAGGAAACGATTTCGGGAGGTTTCGATGCCCCGCTTGCTGCTCGGCTTGATGTTCGTGGCTGCGTTTGCCGGCGCCGCCGCAGCGCAAATGGCGCCGCTGCCCAAACCCGGCCCAGACCAGGCGGTGGCGACCTTCGCCGGCGGCTGCTTCTGGTGCACCGAGAGCGATTTCGACCATGTGCCGGGCGTGATCTCGACCACCTCGGGCTACACCGGCGGCAAGCTTGCCAATCCGACTTATCATCAGGTGTCGGACGGCGGCACCGGCCATGCTGAAGCGGTGGATGTGATCTACGACCCGAAAAAGGTCACCTACGAGCAGCTGCTCACTTATTACTGGCACCACGTCGATCCGACCGTGAAGGATCGCCAGTTCTGCGACCATGGCAACCAGTACCGCACCGCGATTTTCGTCCACAACGACGAGGAGCGAAAGCTCGCCGAGGAATCCAAGAAGAAGGTCGCGGCCGAACTCAAACAGCCGATCTATACCGAGATCGTTCAGGCCGGCGTGTTCTATCCGGCCGAGGAATATCACCAGGATTTCTACAAGAAGAACCCGACGAAATATAAGTTCTACCGCTGGAACTGCGGCCGCGATCAGCGGCTGGAGCAGCTTTGGGGCAAACCGAAGGGAGAAGGCTAATATGATCGACCGGCGAGCCCTGTTGACGGCCAGCGTTGCGCTTGGTGCGCTCGCGGCTACCAGCAAATTTGGCGAGGCAGAAACAATGACAACGACGACGACCGAACCCAAGACCATGACCGATGCCGACTGGCGCAAGATTACCGACGCCGAATGGCAGAAGCGTCTGACGCCGGAGCAATATTACGTGCTGCGCAAGCACGGCACCGAGCGCGCCGGCACCAGCCCGCTCAATCACGAGAAGCGCCATGGCACCTTCGAATGCGAAGGCTGCGAACTGCCGCTGTTTTCCTCCGACACCAAGTTCGAGAGCGGCACCGGCTGGCCGAGCTTCTTCAAGCCGCTCGACAACGCCATCGAGACCACCACCGACCGCTCGTTCTTTATGTCGCGCACCGAGGTGCACTGCCGGCGCTGCCTCGGCCATCTCGGGCACGTTTTCAACGACGGCCCGCAGCCGACCGGCCTGCGCTACTGCATGAACGGCGTGTCGCTGAAGTTCGTGGCCGACGCGCCAAAGGCGAGCTGATTGGCAGCGAGTTGATCGGCAAATACTGCCGACCAACGGCAGGAAAAACCCTCCGCGGCGGCCCTCATGGGGCCGCCGTTTGTATTTAAGTCATTGAAATTATTAAATATTTTCCGTGGCACGGCGATTGCGATGGTCTCTGCGCGGGACTGTCCGCGGCGCCCTCATGGGCGGTGTTTGTCGTGATTGTGGAGATGCATCATGGGTCTGTTTAACGCTCTAACGTCTGCGGTGAGTGGTTTGCAGGCGCAAGCCTTCGCCATGCAGAATATATCCGGCAACATCGCCAACTCGCAGACGATCTCCTACAAAGGCATCAATACGAGTTTCATCAATCTCATTCCGGGCGCTTCGGTGCCGTCGCAACAAGTTGCCGGCGGTGTCTTCGCGTACTCCACCGCAACGAACAACGTGCAAGGCGCGATCCAGAGCGCGACATCCGGAACGGACATGGCGATCAACGGCGATGGCTATTTCATCGTACAGTCGCCGCTGAGCTACACCGGGAATACGCCGATCTTCGGCGGTGTCGACAGCTATACCAGGCGCGGCGACTTCCAGCTCAATGCCCAGGGCTACCTGGTCAATGGCGCCGGCTATTATCTCGAAGGGCTTCCGATCGATCCGACCACCGGCGTGCCGACCGGCAGCGTTGCCGGGCCTTTGCAGTTCCAGAACAACTTCCTGCCGGCCAATGCGACGACCCAGATTGCCTATGGCATCAACCTTCCGACGCTTCCCAAAACCAATGCCTACAGCGCCACGTACCCCCAATTCCGAATTGCTCAATCCCACCAATTTTACGGCCGGCAATGATCCGACCGTCGCCGGGACCGGCGTCGTCATCGGCAGCGACGTCGTCGACGTTCGTCAATGAATCGATCGATGGCGGCTCGGTGACGATCTATGATTCGGCCGGAACGCCCGCAAACCTTCAGCTCAGGTGGGCCAAGACGGACAGTGTCGCCAACGGCGGCACCGACACATGGGAATTGTTTTATCAAACCGATTCGACGGCGACCGGCACGAATCCGGCATGGGTAAACGCCGGCACCGATTTCGTGTTCAATGCCTCCGGTCAGCTCAATCCGCCCATCACCAATCTGGCGCTGACCGGTGTCAGCATCAACGGCGATTGCGATCGGCAATTTGACGCTGAACAGCCCGATCGGCGCAGTCACGCAATTCGCCAGCACCAGCGGCAATTCGACCGTCAACAACATGCAGCAGAACGGCTATGCGGCCGGTCAATTGCAGTCGATTGCGGTCGGCAACAACGGCACGATTACCGGCACGTTTTCCAACGGGCAAAATGTCGCTCTCGCCCAGATCCCGCTGGTCCATTTCAACAGCCCGAACAATCTCAAGAGCCTGGACGGCGGCGCGTACCAGGAGACGCAGGATTCCGGACCGGCGCTTGCCGGGGCGTCCGGCCAGATCGTCGGGCAATCGCTGGAGGGCTCCAATACCGACATCGCGACGGAGTTCACCAAGCTGATCGTGACCCAGCAGGCCTATTCGGCCAACACCAAGGTCATCACGACCGCCAATCAGATGTCGCAAGACCTGCTGAACATTCTGCGCTAGCCGGCGGCTTCCCGCCGGCATGAATCGGTATGACGAATGACCAGGGCTAGCCAATGAGTCTAACGCAAGCGCTCGCCGCGTCTTTGTCAGGACTGAACGTGACGCAGGCGAACCTGGCGATCGTCGCCGGCAACGTCGCCAATGCGCAGACGCCCGGCTATATCGCCCAGTCGGCGGTTCAGATCACAACGACGACCGGCGACACCGGCGATAGCGTTCGCATCGCTTCGATCACCCGCCTGCTCAATCAATTCGTCCAGCAGCAATTGCGCACGGAGACGTCCGGCGGGTCTTATGCCGACCTTAAGAACTCCATCTATCAGCAAGTGATGCAGATTTACGGCCAGCCCGGCTCGGACACCACGTTCGATTCCGTTTTCAATACCTTCACGTCGGCGTTGCAAGCGCTGACGACGTCGCCCAGTTCGGCTGCGGCGCAAAGCCAGGCGGTGGGCGCGGCGCAAGCTTTGGCGCAGCAGCTCAACAGCGCCAGCGCCAATGTCCAATTGCTGCGCAGCCAGGCCGATCAAGGGCTCGCCAACGACGTCCAGCTAGCCAATAACGCGCTCCAGCAAATCGCCAATATCAATAAGCAACTGGCGGCCAGTGGTCCGGACGACAAGACGGCCGTGTCGCTGGAAAACCAGCGCGACCAATATATCGATCAATTGTCGAAATTGATGGATATCCGCGTCGTCCAGGGCAGCAGCAACCAGGTTTCGGTCTTCACCGGTTCCGGCACGCAGCTGGTGGGCACGGAGGCCGGCCAACTCGTGTTCAATCCTACCGGCACGATCACCGCCGGCCCAGCAATGGAATTCCAACCCCGCGCTAAGCAGTCTGAGCACCATCAGTCTATCGACGCCCGGCGGCGGAAGCGTCGACCTGGTCGCCAATGGCTCGATCCGTTCGGGCGAGATGGCCGCTTATCTCGAGATGCGCGACAACGTTCTGGTTAAGGCGCAAGGCCAGCTCGACCAGATCGCCGCGCAGATGTCGCAGGCGCTGTCCGACACCACGACCGCGGGGACCCCGGCAACCGTCGGAACGCAAAACGGCTTTGGCGTCGATATCGCCGGATTGCAGAACGGCAATACGATCCACATCACCTATACCGATGCGTCGAGCGTGCAGCATACCGTCACGGTCGTGCGGGTCGATGACCCGGCGGCTTTGCCGCTGCCGAATACCGCGACCACGGATCCAAACGACAGCGTGGTTGGCATCGATTTTTCCGGCGGGATAGCGTCGGTGGTAACGCAACTGACGACGGCGCTTGGCGCCACCGGGCTGCAATTTGGCAATCCGTCGGGCACCATTCTGAATGTTCTCGACAACGGCCCCTCCACGATCACCGTGAACGCCGTGTCGACGACCGCGACCGCCACATCGTTGAGCGGTGGGTCCGCCGCGCTTCCGCTGTTCACCGACGGCATGTCGGCGTTTACCGGCGCTTTTACCGGCGGCGGTCCCGAACTTGTCGGCTATGCGGGCCGGATTTCGGTCAACAGCGGACTGGTTGACGATCCAACGAAGCTCATCAGTTATCAGCCCTCGACGCCGGCAGGCGACGCGACCCGGCCGAATTTTATCTACAACCAACTGGTCAACGCTTCGCTGCAATTTGCTCCGAGCGCCGGCATTGGCGGCAGTGCCGCGCCGTTCACGGGAACGCTCGCGGCCTACATCAGCCAGATGGTGAGCACGCAAGGTCTGGCGGCCAGTGCCGCGAGCAATCTCCAGCAAGGCCAGGACGTCGTCGTCAACGCGCTGCAAGCGCGGTTCAACGACACCTCGGCGGTCAATATGGATACCGAAATGGCGCACTTGCTTTCGCTGCAAAGCGCTTATGGCGCCAACGCGCGGGTGATGTCGACCGTGAAGGCGATGCTCGATTCGCTGATGCAGATGTGATGGTGAGGGCGTCATGACAGTTTCAGGTATTTTGCCAAATCTGGCGCCGCTCGTTCAGTCGATCCTGGACACCAACAAGCAGCTTGACGATCTACAGCGCCAACTCGGCACTGGACAAAAGGCGGACAGCTATGCGGGCCTTGGGCCGCAAGCCGGCGTCGCCGTGGCCTTGAACAGCCAATTGTCAGCGATCAACAGCTTCAACGACACGATCGACAATGTCGGAACGACCATCAGCCTGCAGCAGGCCGTGCTGCAGCAAATCTCGAGCGTGAAAAGCACGGTTCAAGGCTCGGCGGTGCAATCGAGCTTCGCCATCGACAGCACCGGTCAGACGTCGGTGCAGAAGACGGCGCAGAACCAGCTCGATTTGATTCTCAGTCTGCTCAATACCCAGGGCGGCAACGGCTATATGTTCTCCGGCAGCGCGACGAACCAGCCGCCGGTCGATAGCGCCGACCACATTCTCAACGGCAACGGCGCGCAAGCCGGGTTGAAACAGATCACCGCCGAGCGCCTTCAGGCAGACCTTGGCTCCGATGGGCTGGGCCGCCTGGCCATTCCTGCGGCCGTTGGAACGGCCGTATCGATGAACGAAACCGTTGCCGGCTCGCCATTCGGGCTCAAGATTGCCGGCGTCAATTCGACGCTCACGGGAGCAACCGTCACCGGCCCGTCCGGGCCGACCGACGCGGTTTCCGTGGATCTCGGCGCGGCCAATCCCAACGATGGCGACAGCGTCACTTTCACGTTCACGCTGCCCGACGGCACCAGCCAGACCCTGAAGCTTCAGGCGACGACCTCGGCGACGCCGGGGCCCAATCAGTTCACCATTGGCGCAAATTCGGCTGCAACGGCGATCAATCTGCAAGCCGCGCTGACCGCCGGCGTCACCCAGATCGGCACCACGACATTGTCGGCCGCTTCCGCGATGGCCGCATCGAACAATTTCTTTGACGATCCGCCGCAGCGGGTGAATGGCTCGCCGCCCGATACCTCGACCGCGCTGGTGAATGGAACCTCCGCCAATACGGTCATCTGGTACACCGGCGAAGACGGCGCCGGCTCCGCGCGATCGACCGCGACCGCGCGCATCGACCCCTCGACGACCGTCTCTTATGGCACGCGCGCCAATGAGCAAGGCATTCGTTGGATCGTGCAGAATATCGCGGCGCTTGCGGCGACCAGCTATTCGGCGAGCGATCCCAATGCGGCCGCCAGCTATAGCGCGCTCAATCAACGCGTCTACACGGCGCTCGCGGTTCCGGCCGGCGTTCAGAAAATCGACGATATCCAGGCGAGCCTGGCGGGCGCGCAGAACGCGATGACCGCGGCAAAAAAGCAGCATCAACAGACGGAAAACATCCTGTCGACCATGCTGCAATCGATCGAAGGCGTGGATACGACCAAGCTTGGGGCGCAGATTTTGTCCCTGCAAACAAGCCTGTCGGCATCGCTGTCGACAACCACAAGGCTGGCGCAGCTCAGCCTGGTCAATTTTCTTTCGCCGGTTACGGGCTGATCTAGGCTTGCCGGGCGGGCCATAAAAAAAGACCGCGGCATGTCCGCGGTCTTTTCATTTGGAGAGTTGCGGACGGCGTATCAAGCGCGGCCGAGCAATCCCGCCGCCAGTTCGCGGTTGATTCTGATCAGCGAGCCGAGGTTTTCCGGCTTCGGATCGATCAGGATAGCCATCGTCTGCTTGAACACGAATATCCCGAGATTGGCGACGTTCTGGCGCACACCGGGCGGCAAGGGATTTTCCGGGCTGGTCGCCGACGTCACAAAGATTGACCACAGCTTGCGGTTATAGATCAGCGCAGCGTCGAGCTCGGCATGCTTGTTGGCCCAGCCGTCGCGGATCGCCTGCAGCCGCGCCGCCGCGCTGAGCAGGAGATCGGCTTCCAATTCACGCGGACTGGCGGTCTTGGTCGCGGTTGTTCCGTACGCGTGTGCCGCGTGTTGCATGATCAAGCAGCTCCTTCTCGTAAGCAATGAGTTTCTTGGCGCTCTTGAGCGCTTTGTACATATCGCCGGCCATGATGAGATTGCTGACGTCCACCATATGCGGCCATGCGCTGGGCGCCGCCTGCACCAGGTCGTGCAGCAGCACGAAATAAGTTTGATGGTGCGGGCGCGGATCGCGCGACGTGTACATCAGTTGAACGGCGAGATAGATGCGCTTGGCGGGCGTGTCGGCCTGCTCCGGCGTCATGATGTCTTTCTCGCGCAGGATCGGCGCCTGGCCTTCGATGTGCATCCGCGTGCGCTGATCGCCATTGGTGATCAAGCAATCGCCGAGGATGAAGCGTTCGCCGGGCTTGAGTTCGACTTTGAGTCCCATATTTTGCGGCTCCATCTAACCGCTGGCGCATGCTGGTCCGCGGCAAGGCGAATGCCCTTCGCCGCGTCAGGCCGCTGCTGCTACTGGAACAGGCGCAGCACGTTCTGATCGGCTTGCGCTGCCAGCGATAGTGCGGTGGTCGACAATTGCTGCCGGGTTTGCAAAGCGAGAAGGTTGGCGCCTTCCTCGTTGCTGTCGGCCAAAGTGAGATTGTCGGCCCCGGTATTCAGGGTGTTGATCATCGCCTTGGCGAAATCCTGGCGGACCTGGACGGTCTGCAAGTTCGAGCTCAAGGACTGCGATTGCGAGCGCAAGGTAACGAGCGCCGTGGTGAGTTGGGCTGTTGCAGCGGCGATGTCGGTCGATGCGGCCCAATTGTTCGCCGAATTCGAGACTCGAGAGGTCTCCGGCGGCGGTATCGTCGAAACCGGCGATGGTGACCGACGACGAGCCGGATCTCATTCGAGCGTGATCGTGAGATCTGTTGCCGCCGAGCAGATTGACGCCGTTAATGCCGGAATCGCCGGCCAGCTGGTCGATCTGGCTGAGGAGATCGTCGAATTGGGTGGCCAGGTTCGCGCGCACGTCGTGGTGTCCGTCGTCTGCTGCGCCTGGCTGGTCAACGACTGTGCCGACTGGACGAGCTTGGTGATCGCGGTGAGGCCGTTATTGGCGGCTTGGATGGTGTTGATGCCCGTGGACATGGTGTCGAGCAGGGAATTCAAGTCGTTGGCGCGAACGCTCAAGCCCTGAGCAGTAAAAAAGTTGATCGGGTTATCGAGCGCCGAATTGACCCTTTTGCCGGTGGCAAGCCGGGTTTGCGTCTGCGTGATCAGGTCCGAAGTCTGCTGCAATTGCAGCAGGTTCGAACGCACGCCGCTCGAAAGTACGATGTCACTCATGGCAAACTCCTTGCCCGCTTTTGGTCAAATCGTCTGCCGGCGATAATGGATTGTTAGGGTTGATGGATGGTTAAAGTCGGCCGCGTTAACGATTGATTAACCATGATCGCAGCGCGCGCAAAAAAACGGCGGCCCGAAGGCCGCCGTCTTTCATTCGTTTGTTGCCCGGTCTTACTGGAACAAGCGCAGCACGTTCTGGTCGGCCTGCGCGGCGAGAGACAGCGCGGTGGTCGACAGCTGCTGGCGAGTCTGCAAGGCGAGCAAGTTCGCACCTTCCTGGTTCGAGTCGGCCAGGGTGAGGTCCGAAGAACCCGTCTGCAGCGTGTTGATCGTCGCCTTGGTGAAGTCCTGGCGGATCTGCACGACCGACAGACTGGAGCCCAGGGTCTGAGACTCCGAACGCAGCGAGGTGAGCGCGGTGGTCAGCTCGGCCGTAGCGGCGGAGATATCCGTCGAAGCTGCCCAGTTGTTGGCTGCCGTGTTGATGCTCAGCGGCGAGGCAGACGCGTTGGTGTAGTCAACGCCGGCCACGGCTGTGGTCGAGCTGCCGGTCTCGTCGAGCTTGACGGTCAGGGTATCGCCGCCAAGCAGGTTGATGCCGTTGAAGCCAGAGTCGCCAGCGAGCTGGCCGATCTGGGTCAAGAGAGCGTCAAACTGCGAGGACAGGCTCGCCCGGGTCGCCGCGTCGGTGGTCTGCTGCGCCTGGCTGGTCAACGACTGCGCCGACTGCACCAACTTGGTGATCGCGGTGATGCCGTTGTTGGCCGCCTGAATCGTATTGATGCCCGAGGACATCGAGTCCAACAGGTTGCTCAGGTCGTTGGCGCGGTTATCGAGGCCCTGCGCGGTGAAGTAGTTGTTCGGATTGTCGAGAGCCGAATTGACCCGCTTGCCGGTAGCAAGCTTGGTCTGGGTCGAGTTGATCAAATTCGAAGTCTGCTGGAGTTGCAGCAGGTTCGAACGAACACCCGACGAAAGAACGATGTCAGACATCTTAGGTACCTTTCTGGTCTAATTGCCGTACTGGCAGTTACACGTGTCGATCCCTTGGATCGCAGCTGTCATCGCATACGGCTCCAAACGCCACGTAAAAGGACATGGTTAACGAGTTATCGCTCCGTGAGGGTGGTCGATCGCGTTTGAATCAAATTGGAATCTTGGGGCGGCGGCCTGCCGCGCCTGCGGGCTCCGACTCATTTGACGCCGCCAAGATAAGCAATGCCGGCGCGCAAGCCGGTCCGTTAGGAATTCATTAATTGTCGGATTTTCTTAACTATCCCGGCGTATGCTTTTGCCATCATGGCTTCGGTTGTCAGTGCGTCCGCGATCGCCAGTTTGAATTCCTCGATGTTCACGTCGACAGGGTCGAACTGGCTTGCCGATACATTCACGCGCCATTAAGAACGAGCAAAACCAGGCCGGTCTCCTGGGGATGCTGCAGAATTCCGGCGGCGACGGCAGCGTCAGCTCTTTCCTGAGCCAAAGCTCCAGCTACGGCGAATAATTTCGCGCTCATTTCGCAAAACAGCGCCAGTAGCGCATCAAGCCTCGTTGCGCAGATTGCCTCGCAGAACCAGCAGACCGCAGCCTCGAAAAAGCTGCAAGACGCGCTCAATTCGCTGAACGCGCAGCAAAAGATGGTGCCCGTCAAGAATGTGCTTGATCCCGTCATCTATCTTGGTGACGGATCGACGATCGACACCGCAAACAACATTATGACCATGGCGAACGGGACGCAGTACGACACGGTCACCGGGGCCAAATATGTGGATCCTGCGTCGATCATCCAAATGGCGAACGGCGCCTATCTGAACACCCAGAGCAATATCCTCACCATGCCGGACGGCACGCAGATCGACACGGTGACGGGCTTGAAGGTTTCGGTGACGGCCTAACGGCCGCGACGCTGCACGCCGCGATTTGATCCCTCACGTGCCGGCGCACGTACAATAATGTCCCACCAATGACTGCGCGGCGCCAGGCGGTTGCCTGCGATATCGCGCACGGTGGTCGAATAAAGTTTCACGATCGCGTCATACGACAGCCATTGGCCGGGTAGGGCTCGCCGAATGGGCCCGATGAGCCGGCCGGAAATGAACCGCCGGTGACGGCGTCTTTCATTAGCGGCACGGCCGACTGATCGAGCAGCTGAAATTTGTTGTAACCGCACGAAGCTAAAATCCGCATATAGTCAAAGCCGAAGCGGCAATCTTCGACGCTCACGAATTGTGGGCACGTACTCGCGCCGTGCAGTTGCTCAAGTACGGTCTGGTCGACGCCCTCGACGTCGACCTTGAGGTAATAAGGAACGCCGAATTCGCCGAATAATTCGTCCAACGTCATGCAACGCACGGAGATCGCCGTGGTGCGGCTACCGTCACGGCCGGCCCAGCCGGCGTCTAAACTGCTCCAATGGTCGTTGTCGAGATTGATGTAGAATGTCGTCTGATCCGGCTTGTCCCAAATCGCGGCGTTGAGGATTTTCAGGCGGCCGGCGCCAATTTCCGCGCAAAACCGGCTTTGCGCGCGCTCGCATAGTAACGGATTGGCGTCGAGAGCGATGACGTTATAGCCGCGGCTGAGATAGTAAGCGGTGTCATCGCCATTGTTCATACCGAGATCGGCAATGAGCCGGCTGTTCTTGGCGTAGCGTTTCATGCGGACCTTGCTTCGGGGATCGCGTAGATCACCGAACCTGTGCCGCACCATGAATGGGCGCGGAATAAAAAACGATAATTAGGCAGCGTCTCCATCAGCCAGAGCGGCGTCCTCCATATGCCGTCCGCATTATGATAAACGGTGGCGGCGATAATGGGGCGATTTGTCAGCAGCGTTTGCCGGGCGCCCTTCAGAGCGGCGAGTTCCGCGCCTTCGAGGTGAAGCTTGACGAAGCTTGGCGACAAGCCCAGCGCATCAAGCGGGCGGTGGTAATCCGCATATGGCCGTCTCCGAAAGCTGCGACGCGTAGTCCAGCCCATCATGGAAAAGCGCCGTGCTTTCATCTTCGGCGAGGGCGCAATCGTAGATCGATATGCGCCGATCGTCCGGTAGCGCGGCCGCAAGCCGTGCCCGGCTGGCGGGGTCCGGCTCGATGGCAACAATCTGACGAAATGCGCCGTTGGTTTGCTTGATGAAGGTTTCGGAAACGCCGCCATGATGGGCGCCGGCATCGAGAAAAATTTCATTGCCGTGCAGAACGCTCGCCACCTCCGGAATAAAAAACCGCGGGCCGTCGGGTATCGGCGCTGCGTCGAACGTCCATTCCTCGCGCAATCGCCGCCAGGCCAGAAACTGAAGATGATGGGCGCGAGAAATGTCATCGTCCCAGCGCGCGAGAACCTTAGCGGTGTTTGCCTGCTCGCCGGCAGTTAGCGGCGCGGCAAACCAGCCGTTCGACAGCGGATGCAAGTGCCGGAAACTTTCCGCCAGGTCGTAGAACGGCACGACATCCGCAAAGCCAAGCTGCAAGAGCGATAGTTCGAGCGGTACATAAGGCGAGGAGACGGTGCTGATGGCGAGCCGCATCCCGCGTTTTGCCGTCTCGGTTACGTCATCGGGATGGAGCAGCGGCACACCGGCCCAGTCCGGCTGCCCCGCCAGCGCATGAGCATTGCGGTCGATGGCCATGACAAAATCCTGGCCTACGTATTTGAGGAAATCGCGCGCGAGGCGGCCCAGATTTCCGGCGCCGTAAAGCGCGAGCGGCGCGTCGGTCTTAACCGGGGCAAAGGGGCAGGGTGCGGTTGCGATGTCGGCCAGCAGCAGCGGCGCCTGGCCGGGGCCGGGCAAAGCGGCGAACGATCGGGCCTTGTGCGGCAATGGCGTCTCGCTGCGAGGAGGACGAATCGGCCGATATCGTTTTGCCATCGCCGGCATCTATTGCCCAGGGCTGATGGCGCCCTTGGCAGGGCGCGAATCAGATAAAAATGTGCAGCAACTCACTGCGGCGCGCTTGCCGCCGCGAAGACGGCAGCAAAGCCCGTGCAACTCTCGATTCTAATAGCGACCAATCGGTCCGGCCTTTTGGCCTGCTCCAGAATTGCGCAGGCCTGTTCCTGGGCGGGGCCGAATGTCGAGGTCATTGTCCGCGACAATTCGGGCGATGCGCAAAAGGGCGCGCTGTTACCTCAATTCAAACGCGACAACTGCAATATCATTAGTCGCCGAGCCCTGCGACTCGCTCACCAATATCTCCGAAATTCTCAAGCTGGCAAAAGGCGAGTTCATTTTTATTCTCGCCGACGATGATTATTGTTTCGACCACGCCGTCGCCGCGTTGCCGGACATCATCGCGCAGATCGGCGCCGATCCATCGGTGGTCGGCATCACCGGCGCCTACGCCGTCGAGTTGGCGCAAAGCTCGGCGGTGGTTGAATACAAGAACATCGACGCGGACGATCCAGCGGCGCGCGTTGCCGGGTTCTTGAGTTATGGCGGCCCCAACATCTTGCATTATGCGCCGGTGCGCGGGGAGCTGGTCCGGCGGATTTTTGGATTTCAGAAAACGCAGCCGTTTTTATTTTCGTTCCATGACCAGATCATCTGCATGCTCTACTTGCTCAATGGGAAATTCGTGCGGCTCAAGCGCTTTCTGTATCTCTACGACATGGGGCCGTGGGAGAAAAACGAATCCGCGCAAGACGTCGACATATCGTTCTACAAGCGCGCCGGTTTGGATCCGGCCATCAACAAGCTGCACTGGTTCCTGTGCGCATTCGAAGGCGCCGCGCTGATCCGCAATGCGGATGTCTTTCCGGACTATCCATTGGCGCAGCGCCAGCCGATCGCGGACACCTGGTTTTCGGCAATGTTTCACCGGTTCAGAAGCTCGGCGCGGGTGACATCCGGGTCGAGCTTTACGGCCGAAGCCGACCGCGTCTGCGCGAAGCTTCGGGAATCGACCGGGCAAATGTCGTTTCAGGACATGCTGACTGAAGTCACTGGCTTCATGGCGCTGTCGTCGAATGATCACGCGCAACGCTATTTCGATTTTTGGAATGGTGTCATTAACAACAAGCCCGCCGCGCGCCGTCTGGCAGCCGCGGGCAAACGCTAAGCGGGGGCGGACTTTGTTATGAAAGTCGTCATCCTCGCCGGCGGGCTCGGAACGCGCATATCCGAAGAGAGCAATCTGCGGCCCAAGCCGATGATCGAAATCGGCGGGCGGCCGATCCTCTGGCACATCATGAAGATCTATTCGGCGCACGGCGCCAACGACTTCGTGATCTGCTGCGGCTACAAGGGCTATGTCATCAAGGAATATTTCGCCAATTATTTTCTGCACATGTCGGACGTCACCTTCAACATGGCGGACAACAGCATGGTCGTGCACCAGCGCAAGGCCGAGCCCTGGCGGGTGACGCTGGTCGATACCGGCGAGAACACATTGACCGGCGGGCGGCTCAAGCGTGTTGCCGAACACATCAAGGACGAAGAGGCCTTTTGTTTTACGTATGGTGACGGCGTCAGCAATTTGAATATCCGCTCTTCGGTCGAATTCCATCTTTCGCACGGCAAGCTCGCAACCGTCACGGCGGTGCGCCCGCCCGGCCGCTACGGCGCGTTGGAGCGGCAGGGCGATGCGGTCACAGCCTTCATCGAAAAGCCGCGCGGCGACGGCGGCCTGATCAATGGCGGATTTTTTGTGCTGTCGCCGCGCTGCCTCGATCTCATCGAAGGCGACGAGGTCGCCTTCGAGAGTTCGCCGATCATCCGTATGGCCGCCATGGGGCAGATGATGGCGTTCGAGCATCGCGGCTTCTGGCACGCGATGGATACCTTGCGCGACAAGACGATGCTGGAAGAGCTCTGGGCCTCAGGCAAGGCGCCATGGAAAATCTGGTCGTGAACCGCGCAGCGCACGCATCGTTCTGGCGCGGCAAGCGCGTGCTGCTCACGGGCCACACCGGTTTCAAGGGTTCGTGGCTGACTTTATGGCTGCATCGGCTGGGTGCCGAGGTGACGGGGATCAGTCTGCCGCCGATGGCCGAGCCAAATCTCTACACCGAAGCCAAGATCGATGCGCTCTGCGAAACCCAATTCTGCGACATTCGCGATGTGGCAACGCTATCGGAAATCATCCATGCGGCGCGGCCGGAGATCGTCTTTCATCTCGCGGCCCAGCCGCTGGTGCGCGCCAGCTACCGCGAACCGTTGGCAAGCTTTGAGACAAACATCATGGGCACGATCCACGTGCTGGAGGCGATGCGCGGGCTCGACAGCGTGCGCGTCGCGGTCATGATCACGACGGATAAGGTCTATCGCGACCGTGAATCGCAGCAAGCTTATCGCGAAGACGACCCGCTCGGTGGGCACGACCCCTACAGCGCAGCTAAGGCCGCTTGCGAAATCGCCATCGCGAGCTATCGGGATTCCTTTCTGGCGGCGCAAGGCGTCGCGGTGGCGAGTGCGCGCGCCGGCAACGTGATCGGCGGCGGCGATTGGTCGGTGGATCGCCTGATCCCCGATGCGGTGCGCGGCCTGGCAAACCGGGCAGACGCTTGAGGTGCGCCGTCCATCGGCCGTGCGGCCCTGGCAGCACGTGCTCGATCCGCTCGCCGGCTATCTGACGCTGGCGCAAAAGCTATGGGAGCAGCCGGCGCTGGCCGGCGCGTACAATTTCGGGCCCGACAGCGGCGAAGCGGTCAGCGTGCGCGATGTGGTCGAATTGGCGCGCGCCACTTTTGGCGAGGGCGAGGCGCGCTACGGCGACGGCAGCGAAGGACCCGCACGAATCCGCATGGCTTGGTTTGGATGCCGCCAAGGCAAAGAACGCGCTTGGCGTTACGCCGGTGTTAACGCTGGTACAGGCGGTCAAACGAACGATGGCCTGGTACCGCGCCCACCATGACGGCGGCGATGCGCGGCAATTGTGCGAAATGGATATTGCGGATTTTGAAGCGCGCAAAGCCGCGGCCAAGACACCGGTCGCCGCGAAATTGGCCGGTTAGCGGTGCGATTTACGCCGACACCCCTGGCGGGCGCTTTTCTGATCGCGCTCGATGCGCGTGTCGATGTGCGCGGCATGTTCGCGCGCGCCTTTTGCGCGCAGGAGTTCGCGGCGCAAGGGCTCGCGACGGAATTCGTCCAAGCCAATATCTCAACGAACGTGCATGCCGGCACAGTGCGCGGCATGCATTTCCAGCGCGAGCCGCATGCGGAGGTCAAACTCGTGCGCTGCGTCAAAGGCGCGATCTATGATGTCATTGTCGATATGCGCGAGGGTTCGAAGACTTATCTTGAGTGGTTCGGCGTCGAACTGTCGGACGACAACGGGCTGATGATCTATGTGCCGAAAGGTTTTGCGCATGGCTATCAGGCGCTGAGTGACGGCGCCACGGCGTTCTACATGGTGAGCGCGTTTTACGCGCCCGCGGCCGAGGGCGGCTTGCGTTTCAACGATCCGAGACTGGCGATCACGTGGCCGCGTGCGGCTTCCAAAGTCTCGGACAAGGACGCCCAATGGCCGCTGCTCCCGGCTTGATCCTGCTGACCGGCGCGACCGGTTTTGTCGGCCGGCAGGTGCTGCGCGCGCTGGCCGAACAAAATTGCCGCGTGCGCGCGGTGGTGCGGGACGGCAAGCAGGACAAGATCGAGCATTCATCCGGCGATCGAGACGATCGTCACCAGCCCGGACATTTTCAGCGAAAGCGCCGAATGGTGGGCCGGTATTTGCCGCGGCATCGACATCGCCATCCACGTCGCCTGGTATGCCGAGCCCGGCCAGTATCTTCACTCGCCGAAAAATCGCGATTGCCTGGATGGAACCCTGCGGTTCGCGCAAGGCGCCGTCCAAGCCAAGGTCCGCCGCTTTGTCGGCGTCGGCACCTGTTTTGAATATGACCTCAGCGCCGGCTTTCTGCCGGTTGAGATCCAAGTTGCTTCCGTCGACTCCTTACGCTGCGGCCAAGGCCGAAGTCTTCAAGTCTTTGTCGCAGTCGCTTCCCAAAGCTGGAATTGAGTTTGCCTGGTGCCGGCTGTTTTATCTGTTTGGCGAGGGCGAGGATGAACGGCGGCTGGTGCCTTATCTGCGCGGCAAGCTCAAAGCCGGCGAGCCGGCCGAATTGACCAGTGGCGAGCAGATCCGCGACTACATGGATGTGCGGGACGCAGCGCGCGCGATCGTCGAGGTAGCGCTCGGCACCGCGCAGGGGCCGGTCAATATCTGCTCAGGCTTGCCGGTCACGATCCGTCAGCTTGCCGAGCGGATCGCCGACGAATACGGCCGCCGCGATCTGCTCCGCTTCGGTGCCCGGCCGGACAATCCGGTCGATCCGCCTTGTGTCGTCGGCGTGCGCGCCGCGAACTAGCGCTTCGTTCTCCAGCTCCGGACCCCGCGGTTTGGTTAATCCCTGTTAACCATTGTCCTGTACGACATAAGCGCTTGGTCGCTTGTCGCAGGAAAACCCATGAAAGCTCGGCTAGAACCGCGAATCAATCTCGAGGGGCGCACGGCGCTGGAGACGGTGATCCCGCTCGCCACGCCCTTCATCGTGTTCGTCGACCCCGCGAGCGCGTGCAATTTCAAATGCACGTTTTGCCCGACCGGTCATCGCGACATGATTGCCGAGACCGGCCGCTACCAGGGCGTGATGAAATTCGACACCTTCCAGAAAGTCATCGACGACCTCGGCGAATTCGACAAGCCGCTCAAGGTGCTGCGCATGTACAAGGACGGCGAGCCGTTCCTCAACAAGCGCCTGGCCGAGATGATCGCCTACGCCAAAAAGTCGGGCCATGTCGAATACATCGACACGACAACGAACGGCACGTTTCTGTCGCCCGACCGCGTCGGGCCCGTGCTCGAAGCCGGCATCGACAAGATCAACATTTCGGTCGACGGCATGAGCGTGGCGGATTACGAGCGCTTTACCGGGTTCAAATTCGACTTCGCGACCTTCGTCGACAACGTCAAATGGATCTACGCCAACAAAGGCAACTGCGAGATCGTCGTCAAGATTCCGGGCGAACTGATCACCGAGGCGCAACGGCAGGAATTCTTCGACACCTTCGGCGATCATTGCGATCGCATTTTCGTTGAGAATTTCGCGCCGTGCTGGCCGGAGTTCGACATCGAGGAGCATACTGGCGTAAAGATCAGCAAAGGCATCTACCAGCAGGACATCGGCGACACCGACACCTGTCCCTATATCTTTTACGGCTATTCGGTGAATGCCGACGGCCTGGTGAGTTCCTGTTTCCTGGATTGGGGCCGCAAGCTCATCATCGGTGACGTGCGCCAGCAGTCGATGAAGGAAATCTGGAATTCCGAACGCATGAATGCGCTGCGCCTGCAGCATCTCGAGGGAAAACGGCGGCAGAACGGCGTCTGCGGTAATTGCGGCCAGCTCAGCCATTGCCTGCCGGACAATATCGATGCGCATCGCGTGCCGCTGCTCGCCAAATTCAAGACGCTGGTGCCGCATAATCCAGGCGTCCAGGCGCCTGGCGGCATCAACCACGCGGCTGTGGCGGCTGAATGAAACTGCTGCATGTCACGCCGCATTTGGGTGGCGGCGTCGGCAAAGCCCATGCGGCCTTAAGCTCAGCACTGCCGAGAGAGGCGGTAGAACAGACCTTTCTCCTGCTCGAAGCGCCGCGCGAGCGCCGCTATCTTGACCAGATCGAAGCCGGCGGTGCCCGTGTGATCGTGGCCGACGGGCTCGATCAGGTGGCGGAATTGGCGGCCAAGGCCGACATCGTCCAATTCGAATTCTGGAATCACCCGCGGCTGTTTGAATGTCTGGCGCGCACGGAATTTCCGGCGATGCGCGCGGTGTTCTGGTCGCATATTTCTGGCCTGTCCACGCCGCTGATCCCGCCGGGCCTGTTGGATGAGGCCGCGCGCTTTGTTTTCACCACGGACGCCTCGCTGGCCGCGCCGTCGGTCGCCGAACGTCATCAGATTGCGCGTAAGAAAATCGCGGTCGTCAACAGCGGCTTCGGTTACGCGAATGCTTCGCCGCGGCCCATGCGCCGAGGAAAACCACGTATCGCCTATCTTGGCACCGTCGATTTCGTGAAAATGCATCCGGGCTTTTTCGACGCCATCGATGGTCTGATCGATAACGACATCCAGGTCGCGGTTTGGGGTCATGTCGATCCTGCTGGCGCTGTGGCCGCGAAAGCGAAGGCGATGCGGCAGCCCGAACGCATCGCATTTATGGGCGAGACCTCCGATCCCGAAGCCGCTTTGGCCGATGCCGATATCTTTTTCTATCCGCTGCAGCCCGACCACTTCGGCACCGCGGAGAATGCGCTGGTCGAGGCGATGTCGTTGGGGCTTACGCCGGTGGTGCTCAACAATCCGGCTGAAATGGCGATCGTGCGCGATGCCAAGACCGGATTTGTTGCGAAGTCGATCGAGGAATGCGGGTCATTGCTGCAAACGCTGGCATTGCTTCCCGACGTGCTGCAAAAAATGTCGCGCAACGCCATGCGATTTGTCGCCGAAACCAGAACTCCGGCGGTTTCGGCGCGCGACTTCATGATCCTATGGCTGGGAATGCTCAGCGAGCCGGCGCGCCATTTCGACTTCCGCGGCGCTGTCGGAGAAACGCCAGCCGAATGGTTTCTCGCCACCCAGCGCCTACCTGGGGCGGCATGGACATCGCCCGCGATGGACGGCGGAGCAAAACCGTCGAAGGGCACGCTCGCGCATTTTGAGAGCGCCTTTGCGGGTGATGTATCCTTTGCCCGCTTGCGAAAATCCGGCACCTGACGTCGCCCAGCGTCCCAAGCCGAGACACATCAGCGGGTTCACACGCGCCTGTGATTGGCGATTCATAAGCCGTTTACGGCTGCGCCCTAGGGTCCGCGCTGGGTCAGGGGACGCGTGCGTATGATTTCCGTTGTGAATGGCTATGTCTGCAATAGCTCGTGCGACGTCGCCAAGGCGAAGCAGGGCAAAGACCCCAACACGCCGCCCGGGGCGCCCGCCGACGCCTCCAAAACCAACAAGACATCTGGATTTGCCGGCCAGCCGGCCACCATTCTCGATGGCGCACTCAAAGATTCGGTGATCACGAACGCGGTAACGGCCAGCACCGGCGTGGCGGCTTCCAACGCCGCATCGTCATCAAAAGTGAACGTGCTGGTTTGATTTTGCGCGCGCGTCGAAAGCGCCAGCGCTTCCCAACAAAGCCGATGTCTATAACGTGCGCTTGATCGCCATTGGCGGGCTGGCCTTGGCCGGCGCATTGGTGCGGCCGGTTGCGCCGTAGGTGGTCGGCGTTTCCTTGCGGGCGAGTTCGCCCGACACGCCGCGAATTATGCCTTCCGACACCGCATGCGCGGTTGCCAGCACCGTCAGATTGGTGCGCAGCAAGTCCTGGAATGCCTCATGGCGTTCGCGCAGGCGGCTGAGTTCCTCGGGCAACGTGCGGGCGATGATCTCGCGGGCAGCCTTCACGCGCTCGCTCTCGGCGGCGTAGCGGTGCGCGAGTTCAACCTTGGCTTCGTCCAATTCAGTCGCCTCGCGCAGACGCCCGGCGCGCACGCGCGCGGTTTCTTCCTCGACGGTCTGCACCAGCGCGTCCATGATCTTGTTCAAATTCGCGATCGCCTGCTCGGCTTCGCCGGCGCTGGCGATGGCCGCGGGCTTTGCGCCTGCCGCACTCATGGTCTTGCCTCCTGCTGGGCGAGCAACGTTCCATAGACCTGATCGGCGATGCCGACGCCGCCGGCCTTGGCGAATGACTTGGAATATTCGTCGGTGAGAAACGAGCGCCAGACGCCGGTCGCGCCCTTGCCGCCGAACGGACCGTCGCCGCTGATGCCGGTGAACATCTGCTGAAACATGGAATTGAGAAATACCGCTTCGAAATCCTGCGAGGCCGCTTTGGCCTTGGCTTTCGTCGACGCCGATATTTTGCTGGCGACCGATTGGTTTGCGTTGATGAGATCGATCGGCTGCAGGCCGGGGGCGGGGAGGGTGAGGCCGCTTGCCATCACATCACCTCGATGTCGGCCTGGATCGCGCCGGCGGCCTTGATCGCCTGCAGGATGGCGATGAGGTCGCGCGGGCCGATGCCGAGCGCGTTTAAGCCGTCCACCAGCTGCTGCAGCGACACGCCGTCTTTGACCAGCGCGAGTTTCTTGCCGTCTTCCTGCACGCCGATGCGGGTGCGCGGGACCACCTTGGTTTCGCCGCGCGAGAAGGGCCCAGGCTGGCTGACTTGCGGCGTCTCGGTGATGGTGACGGTGAGATTGCCCTGCGCCACCGCCACCATCGAGACGCGCACGTCGCGGCCCATGACGATGATGCCGGAGCGCTCGTCGATCACGATCTTGGCCGGCAGATCCGGCTCGACCTGCAATTGCTCGATTTCGGTGAGCAGCGAGACCACGTTGCCGCGGTATTGGTTGGGAACCGTGATGCCGACGGTCGCGGGATCCAGCGGCTCGGCGGTGGCTGTGCCGATGAAATCGTTGATCGCCGCGGCGATGCGCTTGGCGGTGGTGAAATCCGGATTGCGCAGCGCCATGCGCAGTTGGCTCAGGCGATTGAGGGTGAATTCGATTTCGCGCTCGATCAGCGCGCCATTGGCGATGCGCCCGACGGTGGGCACGCCGCGCACGATCTTGGCGGCCTCGCCTTCGGCCTGGAATCCGCCGATGGCGACCGAACCTTGGCCGACCGCGTAGACATTGCCGTCGGCGCCCAAAAGCGGGGTGACCAGCAGCGTGCCGCCTTGCAGGCTCTTGCTGTCGCCGAGCGCGGAAACGGTGACATCGATGCGGGTGCCTTGCGTGCCGAAGGCCGGCAGGTTGGCCGTCACCATGACGGCCGCCACATTGCCGGTGCGCAGCGTTTGCCCGCGGATGTTCACGCCCAGGCGCTCGAGCATGGCCGTGAGCGACTGCTTGGTGAAGGGGATATTGTTGAGGGTATCGCCGGTGCCGTTGAGACCGACCACCAGGCCATAACCGATAAGCTGGTTTTGCCGCACGCCCTCGATATTGGCGAGGTCCTTGATGCGCGAAGTCGCGCCCGCGTGCGCGATGGCGAACGCGGTCATAAGCACGGCCAGAATTAAGGCTCGCAACGTCCTCGTCATCACTGCTCCCCAATGTGACGGTTGACTGCCTCCTCCTATGCGAGCGCCGTGCCAACTGGAGCGGTTGCCCCAAGGCTCTGACGCTGCTGCATTTTTTGAATCGGGGCGGGGAAACGCCGGCACCGCAAGACCGGCATGAATGGACCCACCCGGCAGATTTTACCGGGGCGTTTACTGCGCGATTAACCATAACGGCGCAACATTAGCGGGTATTCGGGGACCGGCGTTTGCCCGGCTGGGGTTTTCGCGATGCGGATTTACGCAACGAACGGGACGGCGCTGGCCAGCGCACCGGCCACCGCGCGCCGCACCTCCGGCGGAACTTTCTCCGTCAGCGAACAAGAAACGCCGCGCCAGACGGCCGCGGCCACTCCGCTGCGCTCGATCTCCACCGTCGATGCCTTGATGGCCTTGCAAGGCGTGGAAGACCCGCGCGAGCGCAAGAAACGCGCGGTCGCCAAAGGCCGCAACGCGCTCGACGTGCTCGACAAGATCAAAGTTTCTGTCTTGGACGGCAGCCTCGACCGCTCGACTTTGGCGCGCCTGCAAGTGGCGGCCGAAGGCCTGACCGAAACCTCGGGCGATGCGGGCCTCGATACGGTGTTAAGCGAGATCGACCTGCGCGTGGCGGTCGAATTGGCCAAGGCCGGCTTGCGCTAGGGTTAAGGCTTAGCGCCCCCTGCGGCGCTAAAACACTGAAATCTCACACGCTTTGCCAAGTGTTCCGAACGCGACACGGATATTGACGCCGCTTGGCGTGCGTATATAAGCCTGCCGCACCGGGAGGATGGACTTCGTACCTAAGAATATAAAAACACAGGGAGTTCTGGGGGATGTTGGCCAAGACCAAGGTTTATCGGCCGTCCGATAAGGAGCCGTTCATGAACGAGCGGCAGCGGGACTATTTCCGCCTCAAGCTGCTCGGCTGGCGCGAGGACATCCTCAAAGAGGCCAAAGAGACGCTCCTGCATCTGCAGGAGGAAAACCAAAACCATCCCGACATCGCCGACCGCGCTTCCTCCGAGACCGACCGCGCCATCGAGCTGCGCGCGCGCGACCGCCAGCGCAAATTGATCGCCAAGATCGACGAGGCGCTCGGCCGCCTCGACGAGGGCACCTACGGCTATTGCGAGGAAACCGGCGATCCGATCTCGCTGCGCCGCCTGGAAGCGCGCCCGATCGCGACGCTTTCCGTCGAGGCGCAAGAGCGGCACGAGCGGCGCGAGCGGATTTACCGGGACGATTAGCCCCAATTGCGGACATTTCCTGGTGCAGTCGAATTGTCCGCTTTGTGCCAGAAGGAGACATCGCGACGTTTATCCGATTACGTCGCAGCCTGCGGCCATGGGTGCGTTTACTCGAATCAGATATGTACAGTTGGTATGCCGCCGCAGACTAAAACAAACGTCGATGCAACGGTCGACGCCAAATTCCAGCAGGGCGTAAGATTCCATCAGAACGCAAAATATGCCGAGGCGGCCCGCGTTTACCAAGACTTACTACGGCAAGACCCAAACCATTTTGATGCGCTGCATCTCCTTGGGGTCATTGCGCTGCAGACCGGAAAATTTCTGCAAAGCGTTGAGCTGCTTACAAAAGCATTAAAGCTAAATCCGGCGGCTGCAGCCGCTTTTAGCAATTTGGGGTCGGCATTAGTCGCTTTGCATCACTATGCCGAAGCTCTGCAGTGCTTCGACAACGCTGTTGCGGTCCAGCCGGAATTCTCAGAAGCGCATTCCAATCGCGCAGCTGCGCTCATGGGCATGAAACGTCCAGCAGAAGCATTGGCCAGCTGTGACCAGGCGATTGCACAAAATGCTGAAAACGCCAGCGCGCATAACAACCGCGCAGATGCGTTAATCGCGCTGAAGCGTTACGAGGAAGCATTGGCGAGCGCGGATAAATCGATTTCAATTAAACCGGACGATCCAAACGCGCACAATAATCGTGGAATCGCCCTTAATGGATTGATGCGCTATGGCGAAGCGCTTACGAGTTATGACAAAGCGATTGAATTACAGCCGATTTACGTGGAGGCATACAACAACCGAGGAAACCTTTTATACAATATGGCGCGCCTCGATGACGCGTTAGCGAGTTATGATAAGGCTATCTCAATCAAGAACGATTTCGCGGAGGCGTACAATAATCGCAGCAGCGCCTTAAGCTACATGAAACGATACGACGAGGCGCTTGCGAGCTATGAAAGGGCAGTTGCGATACGTCCAGACCAAGTAGACGCTCATTTCAATAAAAGTTTGCTGCTCTTGCGTTTGGGCCGGTTTGCGGAAGGCTGGCCGCTTTATGAATTGAGAAAAAAGAAAGCTAACCAGGTGGCGACCCGCGTTTCCGGGAAGCCGCTGTGGCTGGGCGAGAGCGACCTCGCAGGGAAAACTCTGCTGCTCTATGAGGAACAAGGTCTAGGTGACACAATACAATTTTGCAGGTACGCCAAATTGGCGGCTGAGTTGGGCGCACAAGTTGTTTTAGAGGTGCCGAAGGCGCTGAAAAATTTGCTAATTGACGCGCCCGGCGTCACTCAGGTCGTGGAGACCGGGGCTGGATTTTGCGATTTTGACTTTCATTGTCCTCTCATGAGTTTGCCGCTGGCGTTCAAAACGGACCTTACAAATATTCCAGCGGCCATTCCTTACCTCAAATGCAATCCAGCGAAATCTCGTTATTGGAAGGAAAAATTAGGCCCAAAGAGCAAACTCAGAGTCGGCTTGGTGTGGTCCGGAGGATTTCGTGAAAATCAGCCTGAAACTTGGCCAGTCAATAAACGCAGAAACATCGCCTTGAACAAATTGGCATCGCTCAAGCATCCGGATATCGAGTATTTCAGTTTGCAAAAAGGGCAACCAGGTGAATCAGAGCTGGTTGATCTTGTGCGAAATAATTGGGCTGGACCCCACATTGTTGATTTCAGCTGCGAATTAAAGGATTTTTCTGACACAGGCGCGCTCATCGATAATTTGGATCTTGTCATCGCGGTGGACACCTCAACAGCGCATTTGGCTGGAGCATTGGGTAAGCGCGTTTGGATACTAAACCGCTTTGACAGATGTTGGCGATGGCTTACCGATCGAACAGATAGCCCTTGGTACCCCACAGCTACGCTCTACACACAGGAAGAACCTGAGAATTGGGATGAAGTCATCGAATGTGTGAGGGGTGATTTATTCACCTGCGTCCGATGATCGTTCACGCCCGCTAAAAGCTCGGTCCCACGCGCGTGACTGTTTAGCGTCTTGGCTGAGTAAAAAACATACGTTCAGAAAATGGAGAAAATCTATTTCTCCAACATGGCATCCAGCGGTATGTCTGAAGCTTTGTCAGTTTCAATGACACCTAATTTTTAAAAAGTGTTTCTCCCCGCACGGCACGCGTCGGAGTTTTTACACGAACCGGGTCATTCGCTACCGTTTCAGTCTTTATTTTTTGTTTATTTTTTCCGTTGTGGGTCATTAACGGACATGGTCACCTCCCGGCGCGATGTCCGTTTTACTGCTGAAAACGGACATGAGGCGGTGCATCTATTGATATCCCTGTCAGTTTTCATCGTGAATGAATTACGAGTAGAACGCGCTCACTTCTCTTAAAAACACCGCGGCCTCCGGCTGGGGAGCATCCGGAGGCCGCGTCGTTGACGCCAATTTTTGCGCTCGCGAGACGCTAAAACCGGCGCGGGAGCCCGATAAGCTACGCGGGGACTATTCCGTTGCGCATGAAGCTGACTCCATGCCCGCCGAAGCAGCTTTGCGAAGGCAGGAAAACGCTCCCTCAAGGCTCAAACGCTAGAACGGCAAAATCACATCCAGCACCTGCTGGCCGTAACGCGGCTGCTGCACGTCGGTGATCTGGCCGCGCCCGCCATAGGCGATGCGCGCCTGCGCGATCTTGGTCGAGTTGATGGTGTTGTCGCTCTCGATGTCCTCGGGCCGCACCACGCCGGCCACGATCAGCTCGCGAATTTCGAAATTGACGCGGATCTCCTGGCGGCCCTCGACCACCAGATTGCCGTTCGGCAACAGCTGCGTCACCACGGCGGCGACGTTGGTCTGCAAGGCTTCCGAGCGGTCGACCGAGCCTTTGCCTTCGCTCGAGGCATTGGAGTCGGCGGTGAAGATGCGCGAGCCGACCGGCGCGTTCATGATCGGGATTTTGCTCTTGCCGAAGAAGTCGTCGATGCCGGAATTCTCGACATTGGTGCGGGTGCGCTTGGTGTCGTTGGCGATGTTGGCCTTGTCGGTGATGTTGACCTTGATGGTGAGAATGTCGCCGATCTGATGCGCGCGCTGGTCCTTGAAGAAGGCGCGCGAGCCGTTGCGCCACAACGAATTGGGATTGTAGGAGGCCGGCTGCGCCGCCGGCATCGGCATCTGCACCGGCTTGTAGCCAGGCCGCGCGGTCGGATTGTTGACCGCCGAGAGCGGCGGCGGCTGGCCGATGTTCCTGATGCGGTCGAGGGCCGCGCAGCCGCTGAGCAGCGAGGTGGCAATCGCCGCCAGCACCGCATGACGCGTCACGTTGAGTACATTCATCGGCATCACTTTCACAAAGGTTGCGATTCACACAGATTTGCCATACTGTCCTTGGCTCACTGTCCTTGGCTCGGCTGGATATTGGCGGCCAGCCGCGGCGCCAAGGTGCTGATGACGACGCGGCCGGGACCGACCACGACGCCTTGCACCGTGCGTTTGGATTGTTCGTTGAGCACGCTGATCACGTCGCCCTCGGCGCCGGGTTCGCCCGCTTTGCCGCGCACGGTGAGCCGCACGCCCGGCACTTCGTACATAAGCGTCACCGATTCATCGCGCTGGACCAGCGCCGGCTTCATCAGCTCGGCCGCGCGGATGACGCGGCCCGGCTGCAGCGGTGCGCGAGCGGCAAGGCCGACGGCGCGTTCGCGGTCGGTGATGATTTCGCGCGTCAGCTCAGTGCGCGGGCGCCGCTCGATCAGCACGTCGGCATCTTTCAGGATTTCGCCGCGCTCGACCGGTGCGCACCACGGTCACCACCTCGGCGGTGGCGACCGCCGTGCCTACAAGATGCAGCGAGCCGCGCTCGGTCGAGCCGGTCGGGATGGAGACGGTGGCATCGAAGCGGCCGCTGCCGGCGTCATAGGTAATATGCGAGACGCGCGGGTCGCCCTTGGCGTTGGGCTCGACCTGGATCGCCTGCATCGCGCGGTCGAAGTTGACCGTGACGTCTTTGCTCGGACCCATCTGATATTGCGCCGACAGCGTCTGCGCGATGGCAGCCTCGACGGTGGCCGCCGGAATGGTGCGGCTGGCGCGCGTCACGATGACTTCGCTGACGTCGCCGGCATCGAGCCCGACCAGCGCGTGCTTGCGCACCGCTTCGATCACGGCCTCGGCCGACACCGCGCCGGTGGAGCCGAGATCGGGCGCGCGGAAGATCGCCACTTTGGCGACGATGCCGGCGTTCTCGACGAGATCGCCGATGCGCACCAGATTGCCGGTGACGATCGCTTCCGATTTGAGCCGCGGGCGCGCCTGATCGGCGGCGGCGGCTGGCGCCGAGCGCGAGCAGAGCGGCGAGTGCGAGCGTGAGTGTGCGAATCATAGGCATTACCCTCAGTGCATCATGTTGGAGGTGGCCGAGAGCATCTGGTCGGCGGCGGCGATCACCTTGGAGTTCATCTCATAGGCGCGCTGGGCGGCGATCAGATCGGAGATTTCGGTGACGGCTTCGACGTTGGCTTGTTCGAGACTGCCTTGCTGCAAATCGCCGGCGCCGTCGGTCGCAGCCAAGCCGTCCTGCGGCTGGCCGGAGGCCGGCGTCTCTTTGAAGTTGTTGTCGCCGACGGCGAGCAGGCCGGCCTGGTTGATGAAGCGGGTGATGGTCAATTGCCCGAGCACGGTCGGCGTGGTCGAGCCTTGCGGCGTGACCGACACTTGGCCCTGCGGGTTGATGGTCAGACCGGTCGCATTCTGCGGGATGGTGATGCCGGGCGACACCACATTGCCTTGCGCGGTGACGATGCGCCCTTGCGCGTCCATCTGGAACGAGCCGTCGCGGGTATAGGCATAGGTGCCGTCGGGCAATTGCACTTTGAAGAAGCCGTCGCCGCGGATGGCGAGATCGAGCGTGCCGCCGGTTTGCGACAGCGTGCCTTGCGTCATCAGCCGCGGCGTGCCGACGGTCTTGACGCCGCCGCCGAGGTCGATGCCGACGGGGAGAATGTTGCCCTGCGCCGAGGTCTGCGAGCCGATGCGGCTGACATGCTCGTACAAGAGATCCTGGAATTCCACGCGCTGGCGCTTGTAGCCGGTGGTGCGCATGTTGGCGATATTGTTGGAGATGACCTGAACGTTGAGTTCCTGGGCCATCATCCCGGTCGCCGCGGTAAGCAATGCACGCATGATATCAACTCCCCTTAATCATCAATTCGGAACTTCGGCGAGCTTGTTGAGCGATGTCGAGTCGAGGTCGTGCTGCTGTTGCAGGATCGCCGCGATCTGCTGGTAGCTGCGGGTGATCTCGATCATGCGCGACATTTCGACGACGCCGCGCACGTTGGATTTCTCGATCGAGCCCTGGATGACGCGAAAGTCCTTGGGCGTTTTCGGTTCCATGTCGCCGGCGGCGAAGGTGCTGCTGCCGTCCTTCTGCAAGGCTTGCGGATTGTCGAAGGTGACGAGCTTGAGCTGGCCGCGCAGCGAATCCGTGTTTTCCGTGCCTTCGCGCACGCTGATGGTGCCGTCGTCGCTGATCTGAATCTGGCGGTCGGTCGGCTGCAAGATAATGGGCCCGGCGCCGCCCATCACCTGATTGCCTTCGCTGGTGACGAGTTCGCCTTTGCCGTTGATCTGCAGCGCGCCGTTGCGGGTATAGCGCAGGCCGTTCGCCGTCTTCACCACCAGATAGGCGTTGCCGTCGATGGCGATGTTGAGCGGGTTGCCGGTTTTCTCGACCGGCCCGGGCGACATGTCATGCCAGACGCCGCGGTCCTGCACGAAGCTGACGCGGCTGCCGGCCTGCCCGCTGCGGGCGGCGCCGAGAAATTCTTCGAACAGCGAACCGTCGGCCTTGTAGCCGGTGGTGTTGATGTTCGCGATATTGTTGGCGACCACGTCGAGTTCGCGGCTGAGCGCCATCTGACGCGACAGTCCGACGAGAAGCGTATTCTGCATCGGCAATCTCCCCTTCAAATCCGGCTGCGGTCTTAAATCCCTCCCGAGGCAAGACCCGCCGGCATCATGACCACCAGGCTCTCCCAAGCCGGTGGCTGACGCTTTCATTGCAGCGACCGTGCCAAGTCGATAAAACGTCGATATGTCAGATGCTTAAGCGAAATCGCCGGCGCGCGGGCCACGGCAAAAACCGCCCTTTTGGCAACGCGACCCGGCAAAAGATTCCGGGCGGGCGACGGTATGAAAGTATCTGTTAACCATACCGACCTACCTTCATTTGCAGGGGACGCGCGGGGTCGCGCATCCGCGGTGTTTTGCTCGGGCGGCGCCGCGCCGGCACCCGCTCAGCCGTTGCAATCGGGGTCATCATGGCAGTCACCAAGGCGAAACAAGCCGAAGCTGAAATCGACGACAAGCTGGACGACGACGCCGAAGCACCGCCGGCAAAATCGAAATTCAAATTCAAACTGCCATCGCTGAAAGTGATGATCATCGCCGCGGCCGGCCTTTTGCTGATCGGCGGCGGCGGGGCGGGCGCCTTCTTCTATTTCGGCCACGCCAGCCACGCCAAACCGGTGGCCGCGGCCAAGCCCGCGATCTTCGTCGATCTGCCCGACGTGCTGGTCAACCTGGCGAATGCCGGCACCGACCGCACGCAATATCTCAAAGTCAAAATCGTGCTCGAAGTGCCCGACCCGAGCGTGGTCGGGCAGATCCAGCCGCTGATGCCGCGCGTCATGGACGCCTTCCAGACTTACTTGCGCGAATTGCGGCCGACCGATCTCGACGGCTCCGCCGGTCTCTACCGGCTCAAGGAAGAATTGACGCGCCGGGTTAATGCCGCGGTCTCGCCCAACCGCATCACCGCCGTACTGTTCAAGGAGATCGTCGTTCAATGAGCATGATCCCGAAAAGCGGGAACCGGTTCTCGGAAAAGATCATGCTCAACGAAAAAGCGACGCAAAATAATTAATGGCGCTCAAAGACCAAGTTGACCAAGACGCGCTCGCCGCCGAATGGGGCGTAGCACTTGAATCCGACACCGGCGCGCTCGCCAGCGACGCCACCGCGCCCGTCACGCCCGGCGAGGACGAAGCCGCCGCGCAATGGGCGGCGATGGTGGACGAGGGCGGCACCCATGGCGCCAAAGGCGGCGCCGAGCGCATCCTCAATCAAGATGAAATCGACTCTCTGCTCGGCTTTAGCCTGGCGGATGTGACGCTCAGCGACAATTCCGGCATTCGCGCCATCATCGACTCGGCGATGGTGTCCTACGAACGCTTGCCGATGCTGGAAATCATCTTCGACCGCCTGGTGCGGTTGATGACCACATCGTTGCGCAACTTCACGTCCGACAACGTCGAAGTCTCGCTCGACCGCATCACCTCGGTGCGCTTCGGCGATTATCTCAATTCGATCCCGCTGCCCGCCATCCTGGCGGTGTTCAAGGCCGAGGAGTGGGACAATTTCGGGCTGGCCACCGTCAATTCCAGTCTCATTTATTCGATCATCGACGTGCTGTTGGGCGGCCGGCGCGGGCAGAGCGCCGTGCGCATCGAGGGCAGGCCCTACACCACGATCGAGACCAATCTGGTCAAGCGCATGATCGAGGTGGTGCTGGCGGACGCCGAGCTCGCCTTCAAGCCGCTGTCGCCGGTGAAATTCAACATCGACCGGCTCGAAACCAATCCGCGCTTTGCCGCCATCTCGCGCCCCGCCAATGCCGCCATTCTGGTGCGCCTGCGCATCGACATGGAAGACCGCGGCGGCAATGTCGAATTGCTGCTGCCTTACGCCACCATCGAACCGATCCGCGCCACGCTTCTCCAGATGTTCATGGGCGAGAAGTTCGGCCGCGATCCGATCTGGGAAGGCCATCTGGCGACCGAAATCGGCCAGGCGCAGATCGGCGTCGATGCCGTGCTGTACGAGGCTTCGCTGCCGCTGCGGCGGATGATGAACCTCAATGTCGGCGACACGCTGATGCTCGAACTCAAGCCCGACGCGATGGTGACCGTGCGTTGCGGCGACGTCGCGCTCACCGAAGGGCGCATGGGCAAAGTCGGCGACCGCGTCGCGGTGCGGGTGGCCAAGGCCTTGCGCAGACCGCGCACCACTTTCGCCATGTTTGAAAAAGCGGACGAACCCACCAATCGCTTGGAGGCACCGTGAGCACCCATTACGGATTCCTGATCGAGAGCATGGTTTCGGTGCTGTTGCTGCTCACCATTTTGTATTGCGTGCGGCTCAACAAGCAGCTCCGGCTGCTCAAGGCCGACGAGCAGACGCTGCGCGCGACCATTTCCGAATTGATCACGGCGACCGAAATCGCCGAGCGCGCCATCGGCGGGTTGAAATCGACCATGCACGAGGGCGAAAAGACATTAGGCGAGCGGCTGGAGACGGTCGAGCGGCTCTCCGCCGACATCGAGCGCCAGCTTGGCGCCGGCGAAGAATTGCTGGCGCGGATCACGCGCATTGCCGGCGCCGCGCGGGCAACGCCTGAACAACAAGCCGCGGCCACCATCCCGGATGCCAAGGCTGTGGCTGCGGCGGCGCAGGCTTTCGCCGAGCGCACGCGCGCGCGGATTTCCGGCAAGGCCGCATGATCCGCCTGGCGCGCGATTTCCGGCTGATCCCGGTCGTGCTGCTGGCGACGATCTGCCTGTTCGCGCTCAAAGTGTCGGGGCTGGTGTTCGACGGCGGCTATACTTTGGCCGAGCGGATGCAAAATCGCTACAAGCCCGAACTTGCGATCGTCAAGGACGAGAAACTCCCCGATTATCCGAAGATCGTTTTTGCCGACAAGCGCGTGCTGCCGGACGTGACCGCATCCACTCCAACGCCCAAGCCGCCGGTCAAGCAAGCTTGGGCGCAGGAGATGTTCAACTACAGCGACGCCGCCAAAGGCGACATCACCGGTTCGGTCGAAAAGCCGGAGAAGCCGAGCGAGCCGCCGCTCAAGACCAGCACCAGTCCGCCGCCGCCGCCCAAACTCGAAGTCGGCGATATATCGGTGCCCATGGTGCCCGGGCAAATGACCTCGCCGGGCGAGCGCGCCATCCTTGAGAGCCTGGGCACCCGCCGCAAGGAACTCGAGACCCGCAACCACGAACTCGACATGCGCGAGAGCCTGATCAAGGCCGCCGAAAAGCGGCTGGAGGCCAAGGTCGCCGAGCTCAAGACCGTGGAAACGCGAGTGAACACCGCCATGGGCAATCGCGACAAGGCCGAGGCCGAGCGCTTCAAGGCCATCGTCACGATGTACGAGAACATGAAGGCGAAGGACGCCGCCCGCATCTTCGAGCGGCTCGATCCGAAAGTCCTGGTCGAGGTTTCGACCCAGATCAACCCGCGCAAGATGTCGGAAATCCTTGCGCAGATGACCCCGGAAGCGGCCGAAAAGCTCACCGTGGAACTGGCCCGGCGCGCCAGCGCCCAGCCGAAGGTGCAGGAGAGCGACCAATTGCCCAAAATCGAAGGCAAGCCGACCGGGGGCTGAGCGCAGAACAAGTCTGCGCAATTGAACGGTACGGTTAACGCGACGTTAAACGGCCGTCCCTAGGCTGTCGCGACCGGCATTATCGCTTGCGGGAACGGCTTCATGACGGCTTCGACCATCGGCTTGAAGGAGATGCGCGCCAAGGTGCGGCTGCGCCCGCGCCCGCATTTTTTCCGCCGCATGATGGCGATCGTCGTGGTGCTGGAAGCGCTGTGCTGCTGGCGCTGCCGGTGGGCATTGCCGCCGCCGCCGAACCGGTCAAAGGCGAGGTCGCGGTCAGCACCGATGGCGGCTACGCGCGGCTCGCATTCCGCTTGGCCGAGGAAGTGCCGGCGACCGTCTCAGTCAAATTTCCGATCATGGTGGTGACCTTCAAGAAGCCGGTCGCCATCGACGTCGGCGGCCTCAATGCCGCAGCCGCCGGCTACATCAGCGCGGCGCGCATCGATCCCGACGGCACCGCCATCCGCATCGCGCTGGTGCATCCGGTGAAGGTCAATTCCATTCCGGTGGCCGAACGGCTGTTCGTCGATCTGTTGCCCGAGAACTGGGTCGGCGTGATGCCCGGCTTGCCGCTCGAAGTGATCAATGAGTTGACCAACCGCGCGCGCGAGGCCGAGCGTCAACTGCATCGCCAGCAGATCGGCAACAAATCCCGCAAGCCCGTCGGCGATCCGCGTGCGGGTCGCGGCGCAGCCGACTTTCGTGCGCTACGTATTCGAATTGCCGGATGTCGCCAACGTCGTGCCCGACACGTCCGAGGGCAAGCTCACGCTCAATTTCGACCAGCCGATCAAATGGGATCTGGCGGACGCCAAGGCGGCGCTGCCGGCGACGCTCAAGTCGGTGGAGACGGAAGTCGATTACGATTCCACCGCCGTCACCTTCACGCTCAACGGCAAGCCCACGGTGCGCACGTTCCGCGAGGACCGCAGCATCATGGTCGATGTCGGGCTCACCGGCGCCAAGCCGAAGGTTGCTGCGGCCGCGCCGGCCGCGAAGCCTGAGCCCAAGGTTGCCGCAGCGCCGGGCAACGAACCGGCGATCGAGCCGCCGGAAACCGTGCCGGCCGAAAAGGAAGTCGCCGCCGATCAGCCGGCTAAATCCGAACCGGTCAAACCTGAGCGGCAAAGCCCGAGCAGGCCCAATCCGAGCCCGGCAAGAATGAACCGATGAAGCCCGCGCCGCGCAGCGCGGATGCAAAGCGCTGCCCGCGGCTGCGGCGAAAATTGAAAAAGCCATCGCTGAACCTGCAGCCCCCGCCGCGCCGAAAGTAGAAGCCGCCGATGCGCCGAAGCCGCCCGCGCCGGCGGCCGCTGCCCGCAAAGGTCCGGCGCCCGATCCGAAAGCGCCGGTCGTGGCCGAGCTGCACACCTCGGGCGACAATCTACGCATCGAATTGCCCTTCGCGGTGCCGACGGCGTCTGCCGTCTTCCGCCGCGCCGACATGGTGTGGATGGTGTTCGACACCGACGCCAAGATCGATCTTTCCGCGCTCACCGGCTCGAATTTGACGATCCGCCACGTCGAGCAGGAACGTGGGCCCGACGGCGAAGCCATTCTGCGCATGAAACTGGCGCGGCCGCGGCTGGTCAGCCTTGAAGCCGACGGGCCGTCATGGGTCATCAATATCGGCGATACCGTCACGATCCCGAGCCGCCCGCTGGTGGTCGCGCGCAGCATCGTCGGCAAGAACCGCGCCAGCATCGCCATTCCGTTCAGCCATCCGGCCAAGATCCACACGCATCAGCCGACCGCGATATCGGCGACCGCTTGATGGTGGTCACGGCGCTGGCGCCGGCGCGCGGATTTCTCAAGGAACAGAATTTCGTCGAGCTGCGCGCGCTGCCCTCCACGCAAGGCGTGGTGCTGGAGCCGATCGCCGACGACATCGCCGTCGAACTTGCCGAGGACAAGATCACCGTCAGCCGGCCGGGCGGCCTGTCGCTGTCGGCGACCGCGCTCGGCCAGCAGCAGCTCGCCACCAGCTTTCGCGCGCTCACTTTCGACACCCAGCTCTGGGGCTTCGACCGCCAGGCCAAGTTCAACCAGCGCCAGGCCGAGCTGATCACCGCCGCCGCCATGGCGCCGGCGATCAAGCGCCGCCAGGCGCGCTTCAATCTGGCGCGCTTTTATATGGCGCGCGACATGTCGGCGGAGGCCAAGGCCGTGCTCGACGTGGCGCTTGCCGACGAGCGCGGCGCCGACGATGTCACCGGCAGCGTGCTCAAGGCGGTGGCCAATGTGATGCTCGAGCGGCCCGACGACGCGCTCAAGGTTCTGGCCAATCCGCAGATCGGCAACCAGCTCGACGCGCCGGTCTGGCGCGCGGTTGCTTTTGCGCAGCAAGGCAAATGGCCGGAAGCGCACGCGGCCTTCAAGAACGTCGAGGCCGCCATGGGCGCGCTGCCGATCGAATTGCAGCGGCTGGCGCTGCGCAAGGCGCTGCAGGCATCCATCGAAGTGCGCGACTTCAACGGCGCCAACCGTATCCTCAATGAATTCGAGACCATCGGCGTGCCGCCGGAGATGGAAGCCTCGATCGCCGTGCTGGCCGGGCGTCTGGACGAGGGGCTTGGCCGCAACGAGGACGCGCTCAAGAATTACCGCACCGCCGCGGCCTCGCAGGACCGCCGCGCCGCCGCGCAAGGCCGTCTGCGCGAGATCGTGTTGAGCTTTGCCACCGGCAACATGCCGCGCAAGGACGTGATCCACGATCTTGAAACGCTGACCACGGTGTGGCGCGGCGACGAGACCGAGGCCGAAGGCCTCAAGCTGCTGGCGCATCTTTATACCGAGGATCACCGCTATCGCGACGCCTTCCACACCATGCGCGTCGCCATGATGTCGCATCCCAATTCCGATCTCACCCGCAAGATCCAGGACGAGGCGGCGGTCACCTTCGACAGCCTGTTCCTGTCCGGCAAAGGCGACGCCATGCCGCCGATCGAGGCGCTCGGCCTGTTCTACGATTTCCGCGAACTCACGCCGATCGGGCGGCGCGGCGACGAGATGATCCGCAAGCTCGCCGACCGGCTGGTGGCGGTCGATCTGCTCGGCCAGGCCGCCGAATTGCTCCAGCACCAGGTCGATCACCGTCTGCAGGGCGCCGCCCGCGCGCAGGTGGCGACCAGGCTTGCCGTGATCTATTTGATGGACCGCAAGCCCGACCGCGCGCTCGCCACCTTGCGCGCGTCGCGCGCCGACGGTCTGTCCAATGAGTTGCGCGACCAGCGCCTGTTGCTTGAAGCGCGCGCGCTGTCCGACAACGGCCGCCACGATCTGGCGCTCGAACTGATCGGCAATATCGAGGGCCGCCAGGCCACGCGCCTGCGCGCCGATATTTTGTGGGCGGGGCGGCATTGGCGCGCAGGCCGCCGAACAGATCGAGCTGCTCTATGGCGATCGCTGGAAGGAATTCACCCCGCTCACCGAGAGCGAGCGCGCCGACATCCTGCGCGCGGCCATCGGCTATGCGCTGGGCGACGAGCCGATGGGGCTGGCGCGTTTCCGCGAAAAATATTCCGCCAAGATGGCGGAAGGCCCCGACCGGCGCGCCTTCGACGTGGTGAGCGCGCCGACCGGCACCGCCGGCAAGGATTTCCAGGACGTCGCCAAGCTTGTCGCCGGCGCCAATACGCTCGATGCGTTCTTGAAGGAACTGCGCGTGCGCTATCCGGACGCCGCCGCGATCCCGCCGGCCGCCGGCGGCGACAAGGCTCCGCCTGCGCCTGAAACCAAGCTTGAAACCAAGCCTGATGCGAAGGCAAAGCCCGAGGCGAAGACTGCGACCGGCTGCTTCCGAGAAGGCCGCCGCTGCGGCGCCGGCAAAGCCCACCGCCGCATCGCCGCTGCCGCCGAAAGTGCCGGCCGGCGTGCCGCTCAAGCCGGATCCGGCGCCGACCGGATCGATCCCGCGGATACCGAGGACGCGGGCGTCAGCGCAATAAAACCGCGGTGACGCTTAAGCCTCAAGGCAATCGATAATTCACACCGACGCGCACGATGTTGTCGGTGACGCTCGTGCTCCAATTGTATGTGGATGTGAAATTCGGAGTGACACCGGTGCCACCGAGTGTTCCGAAATCGATGTGAAGGTATTCGAATTTCCAAGTCAAATTGCCGAAAGTTGGAATGGTCCCTTCGAATCCGGCCCCTAGGGCCAAGCCCGTCTTGGTGACTGAAGTGCCGAACGACCACGACGCGGGGGTCAGGTTCTCGGCGCCAGTTCCCGATGCGCTAATTCGGCCGTAAGCGAGCCCGCCGGTTGCATAAAGCAATAAAGCCGGATTGATGAGCACGCCGAAGCGGCCGCGCGCCGTGCCGAACCAAAGGATTTTAGTCGCCAGCGTCCCATTAACGACGGCAATACAATTGTCATTGCAAATATCGACACCGGTCTTGATGAAACTATCCCTGCCTTTTCCGCCGGACCCTTGGAAATCCGTCTCAAAGCCGAAGATCCATAGATTTCCGACCTGCCAATTGTAGCCGATTTGGCCGCCGCCAATGACGCCGTCGATGTGCTGTGATCCCGAAACCAAAAAAGGAGGCGTATAGTTGGCATCGGTGTAATTGTAGGCGCCAATTCCCCAACCGTATCCAACGGTGCCGCCGGCGTAGAATCCGGCCCAGCCGTTAACCGGCGGCGGCGGCGCAGCGGAAGCGATCGACGTCAAGCCGATGATGGCTGCCGCCGTGAGCGATGCACATTGATAGATTCGCATCATCACAAACCGAGCAATGCATCGGAGCGCCCCAAGGCGCAACATAAACCCGTGCGGCCGGAGTCGGAAAATCTTCTGATTGCGGTTTCAACGCGTTTTCGCGCCTGTGGATAACGCGAATCAAATGTTGCAGTTGGATCGTCGGCAGCTGACCCGTGACGTTCGAATCACGCCCGGCTTCGTTCCGGTAACGGCATTTCACGGTACCGGAACCGCGCATCGCGACGCATTTGCGCGAGTGAGGTTGCCTTCAATTTAGGCCAGTTGCGCTCAATGCGGCGGCAAAGCTCGGCGATTCAATAGCCATTACGACCGCGAACACGCCAATCCAGATTGGCAAGAGCAACGCCCCAGCGTTCGCGTGAAAGCTTAATTGCCTATTTAACTCGGCTCTACGTTCCATTGCGGCCAATACATCAGTTGGCATTTGGGTGTGCTCCAATTTGACGTTGACGTCGCCCCTGCATCACCGTCTGGCAATTCGCATGCCAATTCGCAAAAGGCACGACAGAACTTCGAACTGTTACTGGCAGGAAAGATTAAAGTGTCGAATGCCGTTCGGCGGACAAATAGAATAAAATTTTCTTATCTTCATCGGATATACGCCACCGCCAATGTCATATGTCGTGTTTGGGTCATTCGCTGCCGAGCCATTGGAGGCCGACGCCACCTTTTGTCCGCTATTGCTCCAATAGATGGGGTAATCGGCCGGCCCAGCTTGTGGATAGCTGAAGATTTTGGGTGCTGCGCTTCAGGCTGATGGTGAAACGAGGTCACCGAGTTACGGGCCTCAAGCATCAGAAGGAGAAGCGCAGCATGGACCATTTTGCCGGACTGGACGTATCGGTCAAGGAGACCAGCGTCTGCATTGTGGATGACGCAGGCAAGATCGTTCGGGAGGTGAAGGTAGCGAGCGAGCCGGAAGCTCTGCTGCAGGTACTGAGCAGCCCCATCTACCATTTTAAGCGGATTGGACTGGAAGCCGGGCCGCTATCGCAATGGCTGTTCAGTGCGCTGGCCGAAGCGGGCTTGCCGGTGATCTGTGTCGAGACGCGGCACATGCGGGCGGTGTTGAAGGCCCAGATCAACAAGACCGACCGCAACGATGCGCGTGGCATGGCGCAGATGATGCGGGCTGGGCTTTACCGTCCGGTGCATGTGAAGACGTTACGCAGTCAGAAACTGCGAATGCTGCTGACCCACCGCAAGCTGCTGCAGTCCAAGGCCATCGCCATTGATAACGACCTACGCGGTACCTTGCGCAACTTTGGTCTCAAGGTGGGTATCGTCGGAACGGTAAAGTTCGAGGCTCGCATCAAGGAGTTGGTCGAGGACCTCCCCGATCTAACCGTCCTGGTCGAACCGTTGCTTGTTGTTCGGCGGGTGCTTCGCGAACAGATTGCCGTCCTGCACCGCCGTTTGCTGGCCATCGTGCGGGACGATGAAGTGTGCCGGCGCCTGATGACGGTTCCCGGCGTCGGCCCGGTGGTGGCGCTAACCTATCGCGCTACAGTTGACGTGCCGGCGCGCTTCCGGAGCTCCAAGGCGGTCGGTGCGGCGTTTGGTCTGACACCATCAAAGTATCAATCGGGTGAGATCAACCGATCCGGCGCCATATCACGCTGCGGAGACGAGATGATGCGGGTGATGCTCTACGAAGCGGCCCAGGTCATGCTGACCCGCACCAACAAGTGGTCGTGGCTCAAGGCCTGGGCGATGAAGATCGCCAGGCACCGCGGGATGAAGAAGGCGATCGTGGCGCTGGCACGTCGGTTAGCCGTGATCATGCACCGCATATGGGTTGATGGCACCGAGTTCCAGTGGACACGGGAAGAAGCAGCAGCATGAAAACTGCACAGGATCAAACGTAACAGGAGAGCACTCGAGCTCCACCCAGCGGTGGAATGATGTCCCTCGCGGGACGATGGATGAGGTGAGTTCGTTTGTCCGCTTGGACCTGCCGTTAGTCTAACGGCAAGGTCGTCCAATAGATTGTTCCGCCTCGTCTTCGAATCCCATAATGGAAGGGCCTTGGTGCCGATTCCGAAGAGAAGCACGAGCCCGCGAGCGACATCGACACTGCAGTGTTGGACAGCCTGAAAGCGCTTGACCCCAACCGGCCGATTAGAGAAGCGGACAAAATGACGCTGTGTGGCGAATGTCAGCTAAGTGCCAACAACGAACTCATGCACCGCAAAAGTACGGCGACGCCTCATCCGCCTGATCGCAAAGCTGATGTAGCCTTTCAGCAAAGCTATCGGCAGGACGTACCGAAGTCCTGCAACACGGCGGGCACCGCTGTGATCGTCAGTCGTTAATGACTAAATTTTCGTGATGCTTTCAAATGACAGGGGGCGGCGCTCACTGGCATCGCCGAAGCGGCCTTGCGGAACGGCCAAAAATGAAACCCCGGGCGCGGGGCTACTCTTTGATGAATGTGGCGCATTTAGAACCTGTAGTTTGCGCCAAACCGGCCGATCCACTCGGTCAGTTTCACGTCATAGGCCGCAACGGAAACAAGAAGTCGGTAGCCGACAGGAAGCTTTTCTTTCCAAAGTCGAGGTGCAGGACTTCTGCGAAGCAATCATAGCAGGAAGAAGCGCGAGCTACTTCATCAAGCACGGTATCGCGTAAGATCCGGCGCTCGGCGCTGCTAACGATACGCCCCGGGCTGTATGCCCGGGGTTTTCTCTGATGTAGCAAGCTATCAGAACTTATATGCGAGACCGAAGCGAACGGCGTTTTCGGTGATCCTGTGGTTCTCGGTGAAACCCACGAACACAGTTGGATTATAACTGAACTTACCAAAATCGGCATGGCGATATTCGACACGTCCAATCCAGTTATTGGTAAACGCATAATCAACCCCGGCTCCTGCCGTCCAGCCGGTTCGCGTCGTCGAATTGTCGTTTGATAGGCCGGAACCCGTAAAATCCACATCATGTTCGTTGATGTGTGCGAAGGCGGCACCGCCTGTGGCGTAGACAAGCACGCGATCAAAAGCATAACCAATACGTCCGCGGGCTGACGCTTGCCGCTTGATCGTGGCATCGTAGAAATCCGCACCAGCGTTGGAAAAAATGGCCGAACCCTTCATGTTCGCCCATTCGCCATCACCTTCCACGCCGATCACGAACTGCGAGATCTGGTAGTTACACCCGAGATAGCCGCCAAGCTTCCAGCCATTCAAGTTAGCGGCGCCAGCCGGTGAAAAACCGGATGGGGCGCCGGTTGCCGTCACAGTTTCGTCGTCGCGGTCTCGCGCCCACGCGTGCCCGACGTCGCCGCCAATGTAACAGCCGGTCCAACTAAATGCCGCAATTGGCGGGGCGATGCGAGGCGCTTTCACCGCCATGTCGGCCGCCGACGCGGTCGACCCACAGGCAAGGCTTGCCGCAGCAGCAGCAAGCAACACCTTCACGAAATTCAAACTCATGACTGTCCCCTAGACATTGCAAATTTGGCGATTAAATCGCGTGAATTATGGTCTTCCGTTTGCTTGGTGGCAAGCGGGTGGAGCCGGGAGTCATGGGATTCTGCCCAAGGCTTCGCTAAATCCGGCCGGTAGTGGCAGAGGACCAACACTGGCTTTTCGCTTAAAATTTCGCGCCCTGCCAGGCTTGGATAAAAAATCCCGGGGCGATCTCGGCTCGCAAGCACCTGGAATATCATCAATTTTAGGTGGAGAGCGAATTGCGCTGCACGGCCTGAAATTGAGGCATCGTTTTGAAACATGTGGGCGGGCTGCCGAGCGCCGACGAGGCGCCGGCCAAATTGGGCGGCGCGCCTAATTGCATACAATTCGAAACTTTTGCCCAGGAATTAGGCACGCCGTATTAAACGACGCAGAATTCACATGCGACAGCCACGCCCTTGTAGGATTTTTTGAAGGGCTTGAAATGTCCGCTCTGGGTCATTAGCGGCCTTGCCATTGAGGCCCTGCGTCGCCCTTTGTCCGTTGTTGTTCCAATAGGCGACAAAAATCGCCGCGGTCGGCATGTCCGCTAAGTGCCTGAAGCGGACAAGGCCAGGTTTCCCGAATAGCCTATCGGTATAGCCTATCGCGGCGGAATTTGGATCAGATCGTCGAGCTGCGCTTTGGTGAGCTCAGTGGCCGTGAATTTCAACTCCACCGCATCTTTTACGATCGTGTCGAGACCAACAATCTTGTCCGGCTCTACCGACGCGCGCGGGAAAAAGTCGTCGCGGGTGCGCTTGGCCTTGACCTCGGTGATCTTCAGCCAATCCGCATACACTTTGAGAGCGTTCGGATCGGTGTAAAGATAGTTGACCGTCTCGCGATAGGCTTTCATGTAGCGGTCGACGACGTCCTTGTGCTCCTTGAGAAAGTTGGCATTGGCGATGTTGAGACGTACGGTCTGGCCTTTGAAGACCTCGGCGTCGTTGCCGGTCGCGATGATGCGGATTTCCTTGGCATCAAGCTGATCGAGGCCGAACGGCGGCGCCGCCCAGCCGACGTCGATCTGGCCCGACATGACCGCCGTCAGATTGGCGGACGGACCGCCGATCGCGGTCGGCTTGGCGTTGAGCTTGTACTGTTTCATGAAGGCGGTGACGATGCCGTGCGTCGAGGAACCGTTGGTCGAATAAGCGAGGATCTTGCCGTCGGTGTCCTTGAGCGACTTGATCGGCGAATCCGCCTTTACGTACCAATAGAGGTCGTTGGCGCCGGTCGTTTCGGCGCCGATGACACGCACCGGCGCGCCCTTGGAATAGGCGCCGAGCACACCCATCACGCCCGCCGCCACGCCGATGTCGACGCTGCCCGAAATCACTGCCTGCTGGGTTTCGCCCGATCCGCGGGTATAGGTGATCTCCAGCTCCAACCCATGTTTCTTGAAGATGCCGGCGCGCTGCCCGACCTCCGATACCGAAGTGTCCCAGTTGCCGCGTTGGCCGACCGCCAGTTTGATTTTGTCCAGCGCAGATGCGGCGCTGGCAGTCGCGAACAGCACCACGGTCGCGAGCGCGCATACAAGTTTGTTTTTTCTCATCGTATCCTCCCCTGCTTTTTTTGCCGTTATTTCGCGGCTTGCCGGACGCGTTCGAGCGGGGCTTCGCTGCCGCCGCCGAGGCTGCGCCAATTCGTCGTCTTCGGCACCACGCCTTCGTAGGAACTGATGGTGGCGTGGCGAATGTGCGGTTCGGTGGTGCCGATCGCCGGACCGCCACTGTACACGGTGCGCGCGGCGTCCACCATCAAACGCCGGAACGCCACCACCGCGACGTCGCTGGCGCCAACACGTTCCTTGGAGCGGTCACTGATCGGACCCATCCCTTCCCACATGGCGATGTCCTGGTTGGGGATGCCGCTGATGCCTGTGAAATTTCCGTCCTTCATCGCGGCGCGGTCCTGGCCATAAAGATTTCCGCGGTTGCGCAAGCCGTCGAAATTGCGGTCGATGTCGACACCCCATTGCAGCACATTGAATTTCCGCCAGCTGTCAGCGTCGATGCCGGGCTTGTCGGGACCGTTCCAGGCGATGAAATAGAAGATGGTGTGGTGATCGTCTTCCGGCGTCAGCAGGGTCGCGACGTTATGAACGTTGTTCGGTGGGATCAGCGCCGTGTAGGGCGCGATATAGACGGTGGTGCGGATGTAGTCGTGCGTCGCCTCGTTCATGATCGGACGCCGGATCGCGGCGTAGCGGAAGCCATAGCTAGTGCGCTCGATTTGGAAACGCGGCGCCTTGTCGGTCGACGGACGCAGCCAGTTCGCTTCGGTCGCTTTGGCGCCGTCGACCTGCGCCGGCACCATGTCGGACGAATGCAGGCTGGAGGAGTGGGCCGAGTCTATCTGGCCTTCGAGGATTTGTGCCCAATTGCAGCGCACTCGCACCTTGGTGGCGCTGACGCGCGCGTCGGGCGTAGGCGCGAAGGCGGGCGGCTCAAGTTCGCGCATTTCGCCCGGCGGTCCCATATAGGCCCACACGAAGCCGCCGGCTTCGCGCGTCGGATAGGCCTTGTGTTTGACGCGGCCCGGGATGAGGCTGTTCTCCGGTTCGGACGCCATCTCCACCACGTTGCCATCAACGTCGAATTTCCAGCCGTGATAAAGACAACGCAGCCCGCACTCCTCGTTGCGCCCGAACAGAAGCGATGCGCGCCGGTGCGAGCAATATTCGTCGAGCACGCCGACGCGGCCCTTGCTGTCGCGAAACACCACGAGATCTTCGCCAAGCAGGCGCACCTTGACCGGCGCACCGTCGGGCTCAGCCACCTCCTCCGACAGGCAGGCCGCGATCCAGTGGCGGCGCATGATCTGCCCCATCGGCGCGTCGCCTTCGACGCGGCACAGCAGATCGTTTTCCTCCGGTGTCATCATAGCGGCGTTTTCCTCGGGCGCGAGGCACTGCAATCTTGTGTCGCGCGCCATTTCTTAGATATCTAAGATAAGTCTAGAGAATGTCCGCAATCTTGTCGAGGCGCGCCCTTTGAGCAACACCGGTGACCGCAAGCTGAGGCTGGGCGTGGCGGGCCTCGGCCGCGCATTTAGCGTGATGCTGCCGACATTTACCGGCGACCCACGGGTCGCTTTGGTGGCCGCCGCCGATCCGCGCGCCGAGGCGCGACGGCGCTTTACCGCGGACTTCTCGGCTAAAGCCTTCGCAACGGTCGAGGAACTATGCGGGGATGTGGCAGTCGAGGCCGTCTATATTGCAACGCCGCACCAATTTCACGCGCAGCACGCCGTGCTCGCCGCGCGCCACGGCAAGCACCTGTTGGTCGAGAAGCCGATGGCGCTGACGCTCGAGGATTGCGCCGCCATGATCGACGCGGCGGGCCGCGCGCGCGTTCATCTCATCGTCGGCCATAGCCATTCATTCGATGCGCCAATCCGACGCATGCGCGAGTTGATCGCGAGCGGCATATTCGGTGCCGTGCGCATGATCAATGCCATCAACTATACGGACTATCTCTATCGCCCGCGTCGTCCCGAGGAACTCGACACAGCGCAGGGCGGCGGTGCCGTGTTCAACCAAGCGGTGCACCAAATCGATATCATCCGGCTGATCGGCGGCGGGCGGGTCACGAGCGTGCGCGCGGCAACCGGCGCCTGGGATCGCGAGCGGCCAACCGAAGGCGCTTACGCGGCGCTGCTCACCTTCGCGGACGGCGCCTTCGCCTCGCTCACCTACAGCGGATACGGCCGCTTCGACTCGGATGAGTTTCAGGGCTGGATCGGCGAGATGGGAGAGCGCAAGTCGCCCAACGCCGGGGCATCGCGGGCCCGGTTCGCCGATGCGCCGGATGAGGTCGCGTTCAAAACCGCGCGCAATTATGGCGGCTCTGAATTTCGGCCGACCGCGGCGCAGGCCGCGCACCAACATTTCGGCACGCTGATCGTGAGCTGCGAGCGCGCCGACCTGCGTGCACTGCCCCATGGCGTCATGATCTATCAAAACAGCGCCAGTCGGCTCGACGCGATACCGTCGCCCAAGGTGCCGCGCGCCGAAGTCGTCGACGAACTGTATCGCGCCATTGTGCACGGCGAGCATCCGTTGCATGACGGCGCCTGGGCCATGGCGACCCTGGAAGTCGCATTGGCGATCCTGCGTTCGGCGCGCGAAGGCCGCGATGTGACGCTCAACCATCAGGTCGGCCTGCCATGAAGCCCCCGGCGCCGTCGACACAATCGATCCTGCGTCACTGGCGCGAAGCCGTGCCGGACGATCGGCTCGCGCATCTGGTCAAGGATGCGACGCGCGCCCTGGTGCGCGCGCTGCAGATGCGTTTGGCCGCGCACGCGGTGTCGTTCGGCCATTGGACATTCTTGCGAATTCTGTGGGAGGGTGATGGGCTGACCCAGCGCGAGCTGAGCGAGCAGGCCGGCGTCATGGAGCCGACGACCTATTCGGCGCTCAAAGCGATGGAGCGGCTCGGCTACATCCGCCGCAGGCAGCTCGGCGGCAACCGCAAAAAGGTCTATGTCTCGCTCACGCCGAAAGGCCGCCGCTTACGAGAGCGCCTGGTGCCGCTGGCCGAGGACGTCAACCGCATCGCCGTTCGTAACGTGCGCCCGGCTGACATCGCAATCACGCGCTCCGTGCTACTTGCCATCATCGCAAATCTGGCGCGCGACGAACTGATCGCTGACATGCGCATGCCGTCAACTCGCGAGCTGGCTCGGCTTAAGCCGCGCCGACCTCAGCGCCGGCCGCGTCAACGAGTTCCGCGGGCGGAATTTCAGTGAGCCGGTTCAGCGGCGATCAGGGGAATATGTCTGCTTAGGGTCATAAGCGGACAAACCGTTCAAAATCAAAATCCGATTTTGTCCGCTGTTGCTCCGATAGCGGACAAATGTTGCAGGTGCCGGACCCGCGCATCGCGACGCATGAGCGCCGCGGCTTTAGGTGCCGTAGCTCTGGATCAGCGAGCCGGCGACCAACGACCAGCCGTCTACCAGCACGAAAAATATGAGTTTGAACGGCAATGAAACCACCACTGGCGGCAGCATCATCATGCCCATCGACATGAGCACCGAAGCCACCACCAGGTCGATGATCAAAAACGGCAGGAACAAAAGAAAGCCGATCTCGAAGGCGCGCTTGAGTTCGGAGATCATGAAGGCGGGCACCAGAACACGCAGCGACATGTCTTCGGGCTTGGCGGGGGCTGCTTCCTTCGACATGTCGACGAACAGCTTCAGGTCCTTCTCGTTGACGTTCTTCTGCATGAAAGCGCGCAGCGGTACCGTGCCGCGGTTGAAGGCTTCCTCGGCGGTGATTTCATTTGCCACCAGCGGGCGCACGCCGGTGTCGTAGGCCTTTTGCAGCGCCGGCCCCATCACGAAGGCGGTGAGAAACAGCGCGAGCGAAACGATCACCGCGTTGGGCGGCGCGGTGGCGGTGCCGAGCGCAGTCCTCAAGAGGGAAAGCACCACCACGATGCGGGTGAACGAGGTCATCATCACGAGGATGGAGGGCGCCAGCGACAGCACTGTGAGCAGCGCGATCATCTGGATCACGCGCTCGGTCAGCCCGCTGTTTTGTCCAAAATTGACGCTGATGTCCTGCGCGCCGGCAGGCAGCGTAAGGCTGAGGAGAAGCCCGGCTACTCCGACCACCACCGTCACAAGACGGACACGGCGGCCGGAACAAGCTGTCAGGTTTTTCCCGACGGACGGCCTAACAAGCTTGCCATCTCATCTTCGAGGTTTTCATAAAGCTGCTTGCCGGGCTGTGGTGCCGGCTCGCGCCTGGGTTCGTTCTTGTTATCCAATTTGGGATCGAATTTGAATTCGCTCCTTGGCTCGGGTCTTAAGTCGGATCTTGGTTCTGCCTGCGGCTCGCGCTTGCTGTCGAACTTTGCATCGAACTTGGTATCGAACTTGGTATCGAACTTGGCGTCAAATTTGGCGTCGAATTTTGGCTCGGCCCGCGGCTTGAAATCGCGTGCCGGCGTTCGCGGCGGCATGACGCCGCCATTGCCGGCCGGATTAACCGCCAGCGGATCGGTGACCGGCGGCCGGCTTTCGATGGGCGGGCCACGGCGAAGGGCAGCTTCAAGCTGCTGGGCCATTTCCGCGAGGTTGTGATCGTTCTGCGGCTGCTGCGGCGGCTCATGCGCCGGTGGCGGGGGCGCCATCGCGCTAGCGCGCGCGGGCGGCGGCGGTGCATGTTCGGGCGGATTAAGGCGCGCCGACAGTTCGGCGGCTAATCCCGTGAGGTTGTCGGCGGAGCGATTGCGCGGGGCAGGCTCCGGCCACGCTTCATCGATGGTGGCCGTGCGATAGGGGCGCGGCGCCGGGATCGGCGCAGGTTCTGTGACCGGCTGCAATGGCCAATTGCCTTCGGTGGCGGGCGCAGCCCGCACCGCCGGTTCGATGCGTGTGGATTCGCGGGCGCCGGCGCCGATCGCGCGCACGATGTTCTGCTCGACCACGACGTCGGAGGGGCCGCCGATCATGAGCAGATGCTCGACATTGTCGCGCCGGATGAGCACTAGGCGGCGGCGGCCATCGACCGGGGCCGCATCGATCACGGCAAGGCGCGGCTGGCGGCCACGCGCGGCGTTACCGCCCAGGCGGTTGCTGCCAAAACGGCGCACCAGCCAGGCGGTCAGCCCGATCAATGCGAGCACGACCGCAAAGGCCGAGAAAAACTTTAGATACATATTGCCGCCGAGTAGGCCGTCTAACATTTTATGTTCGCCTCAACTTTGAATCGCATATTTACCCGCTCTAATAACGCGAAAGCCCTCCAATTTCCCCTGTCCCTCGCGCAATAGATCATCTGACGGGAATCGCCCGAATGGTTAATCCGCTAGGCACAATTTGCCGCCCGGAATACTAACAGAGCATTAACAAATAAGCGTCCCCTTGGCATCTGGTCCCCGAACCTCATGCCATTTCGCCTTGTGCCGCCTCGAAATGGCCAAATGGTGGCCATGGCCCGATTGGCACAACTCCCTGTCCCTTTACCCGCCATTAACCATACGCCCGGCAAAGTCTGCCTAGCAGATCTTAACGGATAGCGGCTTTCGGCGGCGTTCGGGCCGCGGTCCGCGCGGGTACCCAGGGAAGCAATCAAAGGAGCAGCCATGGCGATCACCGACATTCCGATCCTGTCCATGCTGCGCACCCGGCTGGACTGGGCGCAGGCGCGCCAGAAGGTGCTGGCCCAGAACGTCGCCAATGCCGATACGCCGCAGTTCCGCCCGCGCGATTTGACCGCGCCGGTGTTCCCGGCGCCCTCGGATATGGCCCCGACGCGGGTCGCCAGCGTTTCACTCGCGCAAACCGAGAGCGGGCACATCGCAGGATTGGTTCGACCGGGCCGTATAGCGAAACGGTCGACGGCCATTACGACCAAGGTCCGGGCGGTAACGGCGTAAGCCTGGAAGACCAAATGATGAAGGTGGCGGCCAACCAGATGGATTACCAGGCCGTGACCGCGCTCTACATCCGCAGCCTCGGGCTCATCAAGACCGCGCTCGGCAAGCGCTGACGCTTAATCGAAGGAGGCACGATCTTGGATTTTCTCAAGAGCATGGCCATCGCCGCCTCGGGCTTGCGCGCGCAAGCAGGCCGCATGCGCATCATCTCGGAAAATATCGCCAATGCCGATTCGACGCCCAGCACGGCGGGCACCGATCCCTACCGGCGCAAAGTGCCGGTCTTCCAGTCCGAATTCGACCGCCAGCTCGGCGTGCAATTGGTCGAGCTCGGCAAAGTGCAGACCGACACGTCCGACTTCAAACTGAAATACGAGCCCGGCCATCCGGCCGCCGACGTAAACGGCAACGTCAAATATCCCAACGTCAATCCGCTGGTGGAAATGACCGACATGCGCGAGGCGCAGCGTTCCTACGAAGCCAATGTCAACGTGATCAGCGCCACGCGCCGCATGCTCCAGCGCACCATCGA
>CAVWPH010000023.1:0-13672 GCA_963756805.1 uncultured Alphaproteobacteria bacterium | reverse complement strand
ATGCGGCGGCGAATCCGGGCTGTTTATGGGACGCTCGGATCGTCATGCGTTAAACACCGCGAACACCGCGCGCATGCCGAGGCCAAGCAGCAAAAATGCGAATAGCACCAGTGCAAGATCCAGCGTGCGCCCGCGCCAGCGCGTCCACTCGCGAAAAATATTGCGCAGGCCGATAGGCGCGTGCACCGCGACCGCGATCACGAACACGGCGTAAAACAACAGGAATGCGACATTGCCATGGGTGCGGCCGAGGATTTCCGCCGCGGTCAGCCCGCCGCGCACCGCGTAGAGGATGGTTCCGAGGTGGACAGCGACTGCGAACGCAAGCACGAAAGCAGTTAGCCGTTGCGCGAGAAACAAGATCGCCGTCACGCGCCGCCCCGCAAGGTCTTGCGCAGCACCGCGCGTTTTAATCCGGCGATCGCATAAGTCGGCGCGATCGCCTTCGGGCAAAACGACGTGCAGCTCATGTGCGTGTGGCAGGCCTGGCAGCCGGACGAGCCCGACACCGCGTCAAGCCGCGCGCCATTGCCTTGATCGCGCACATCGTTGGCAAGCGTCCAGGCGCGGTTGAGCGCCGCCGGTCCGAGATAATCTTTGTCCCATGCCACCACGTCGCAGGCGGAATAACAGACGCCGCAGCCGATGCATTCGATACCGGCGTCGGCGGCCTGCCGCTGCGGCGTTGCCGGCGGCACGGTCGCGAAATCGTTCGCCGGCTGCGGCCCGGGTTCGAAAAAGCCGTTGGCCGCTTTCCATTTGTCGAAAAATTGCGTCATCTCCACCGCGAGGTCCTTGACCACGGTGAAATTGCGCAGCGGTTCCAGCCGCAAGCGCTCGCCCTCGCCGATGACGTCATTGACGCGGGTGCGGCAGGTCCAGCGCGGGCGGCCGTTCACCACCATGGCGCAGGAACCGCACATGCCGACCCGGCAGGCGAAGCGGTAGGACAAAGTCGCGTCGTGTTCGCGCTGGATTTCGGTCACCACGTCGAGCACGGTCTGATGCGCCCGGCGCGGCAGCGCGAAGGCCTGGAATTGCCCGGTTTGCGTCCCGCGCCAGATATCGACGCCAAGCGTGGCCGTGGCGGTCATCGATGCATTCCCGGCTTAGATCGGACTCGCGTTGACTCTTCATTCTTAAGTCTTATTAGAAGGCTTTAGCAAGCATTGCGACAAAGGGAACGGCGCATGGGCATTCCGCAGTTTCTAGTGCACGACAAGAAAGACACCGTCGGCGTGGTGGTGATCGAGGGCTTGAAAGCCGGCACGGCCATGTCGGGCGTTATCACCGCCAACAACTCGACTTTGAAGCTCAAGTCGAAAGCCGCCATTCCGATCGGCCACAAGGTCGCGCTCACCGACATCAAGAAGGGCGACACCGTCTGGAAATACGGCCAGGACATCGGCAAGGCGGTGGCCAATATCGCCAAGGGCGGACACGTGCACGTGCACAATCTCAAAACCAAGCGGTGGTGATATGGCAAAGCGCAACGCCAAGTCGAAAATGAAATTCATGGGCTGGCGGCGCGAGAACGGCCGCGTCGGCGTGCGCAACCACGTCATCATCCTGCCGCTTGACGACATCTCCAACGCGGCCTGCGAGTTGGTCGGCAACCAGATCAAGGGCACGCTCGCCATCCCGCACGCCTATGGCCGTTTGCAATTCGGCGAAGATCTCGAATTGTTTTTCCGCACCATCATCGGCACCGGCGCCAATCCGAACGTCGCCGCCGTCGTGGTGATCGGCATCGAGGAAGGCTGGACCCAGCGCGTGGTCGACGGCATCAAGAAAACCGGCAAGCCGGTGACCGGCTTCGGCATCGAGCGCACCGGCGACCTGATGACGGTGGCCAAGGCCTCGCGCGTCGCCAAGGATTATCTGCAATGGGCGTCCGAGCTCGAGCGCGAGGAATGCGACATTTCGGAACTGTGGGTGTCGACCAAATGCGGCGAGAGCGACACCACCACCGGGCTCGGCTCCTGCCCGACCGTCGGCAATATGTATGACAAGCTGATCCCGAAGGGCATCTACGGCGTGTTCGGCGAGACCTCGGAGATCACCGGCGGCGAGCACATCGCCAAGGCGCGCGCGATCAATCCCAAGATTGGCGAGAAATGGATGAAGTGTTGGCAGGCCTATGAGGACGAGGTCATCCAGGCGCACAAGACCAACGATCTGTCCGACTCGCAGCCGACCAAGGGCAACATCATCGGCGGGCTGAGCACGATCGAGGAAAAGGCGCTCGGCAATCTCGAGAAGATCGGCCGCACCTGCAAATATATCGACGTGCTGGAGCCGGCCGAGGCGCCGCGCAAAGGGCCGGGGCTCTATTACATGGACACCTCGTCGGCTGCGGCCGAATGCGTGACGTTGATGGCGGCGGCCGGCTACGTGGTGCACACGTTTCCGACCGGCCAGGGCAATATCGTCGGCAATCCAATTTTGCCGGTGATCAAGATTTCCGCCAATCCGCGCACCGTACGCACGATGTCGGAACACATCGATGTCGATGTCTCCGGCATCCTGCGCCGCGACATGACCATCTCGCAGGCCGGCGACGCGCTGATCAAAATGATCCTGCGCACCGCCAACGGCCGTCTGACCGCGGCCGAGGCGCTCGGCCATCGCGAGTTCGTGCTCACCAAACTTTACCGCAGCGCTTAAAGCGTCTGATGCCGACATTGACGCTTGCCGAGGCCGAGGCGCTGGTGACCGGCGCGCTCACGCGCTGCCGCACGTCCCCCGACAATGCGAAATGCGTCGCGCGGGCGCTGGTTGCCGCCGAAGCCGACGGTCTGAAAGGTCATGGTCTTTCGCGCGTGCCGACTTATGCGGCGCAGGCAAAAGCCGGCAAGGTCGACGGCTTCGCCACGCCATCCTCGCCTGGCCAAAGCCTGCGGTCGCTGCAATCGACGCGCAGAACGGCTTTGCCTTTCCGGCGCTCGATCTGGCGGTCGCCTCGCTGCCAAAGGCGGCGCGGGCGAACGGCATGGCCGCAGCCGGCATCCGCCGCTCGCATCACGCCGGCGCCGTTGGTCACCCGGTCGAGCGGCTGGCGGAAGCCGGCCTGGTCGGATTGATGTTCGCCAATACGCCGGCGGCGATCGCGCCCTGGGGCGGCGCCAAACCTTTGTTCGGCACCAATCCGATTGCGTTCGCCTGTCCGCTGCCGGGAAGTCGCGCCGATCGTGGTGGATCTTTCGCTGTCGAAAGTGGCGCGCGGCAATATTCTCGATGCCGCGCAGAAGGGCGAAGCCATACCGCAAGGCTGGGCGCTCGACGCGCAGGGAAAACCGACGACCGACGCCAAGGCCGCGCTCGCCGGCACCATGTTGCCGCTTGGCGACGCCAAGGGCACGGCGCTGGCGTTGATGGTGGAGTTGCTCGCGGCCGGCCTGACCGGCGCCAATTTTGCAGCGGAAGCCTCCTCGTTTCTCGACGCCGAAGGGCCGCCGCCCGGCACCGGGCAATTGCTGATCGCCTTCGATCCGCAAGCTTTCGGCGGCGCCGGCACGCTCGACCATTTCGCAAAGCTCGCGGCGGCAATCGAAAGCCAACAGGGCGCGCGGCTGCCGGGCGCAAGGCGGCGGCTCTTGCGCGAAAAGGCCGCCCGCGACGGCCTTATGGTCACGCAGTCGCTGCTCGCAACGATCGAGGCGCTCTAGGCCGAACGCGCGTCGGCTCGCCGCAAGCTTTCCAGTTGCCGATAAATTTCGCCCACGCGCTCGGCGGCGATGGCGCGTGTTGCAGGGGACGCCGCCTGTTGCTTGCTTTCGCTATCGCCGCTGAAGGCCTGCTGCGGCGTCTTGGCGTCGCGGCCCGCGGCTTCTTGCATGATGGCGCGCTCGCTATCGCTAATGACGATACCGAAATGCGGCAGGATTGCCGTGAACATAGCTTGCGGCAATTGCCGGTAGTTGATCAGCAAGCCCTTGCCGTCGCTGACATGGCGCGCCGCCGGCTCGCATACTTTCGCCAGCGCACGGGCGTAATAGTCGGCCTGGTTTGCCGGATCGTAACTCGTCCCAAGCCCGAGCACGTCGGGCCCGAGCAGGCCCGGCACCATCTGCGTGCCCGGCATGGTCAGCTGCGACATCAGCACCTCGACCGGTTCGCGGTAGAGAAACACCCAAGGCACATCGGGAAAGGCGTGGCGGAACAGCGGCAGCGCCACGGTGTGCCAGCAATCGAGCTTGATGAAATACTGCGTTTCGCCATGGCGCGGCTGGCCGAGCGCGCTTGCCGTCCAGGCGAGCCAGCGCCCCAACTCATCCAATGAGAGATCGCCGCGCATGAAGCCGGCCTGCGCCACGGCGTCGATCGGGCTTGCCTCGGAGACCGCGATCGTGTTGTCGAGCGCGGCCAGCATCTGCGACACCAGCGTCGAACCACAACGCGACATGTGGAAAATCAGGCCGTTCGGCCGCAGGCCAGGATTGTTGCGCAGCCAGTCGCCGAGCTTGGCCACCGGCGTCGCGTAGCGGAACAGCCGGTTGAAAGGCAGCCACAAAGCGCGTTGGACATCGCCTTCAAAAAAAGGCTCGCGCAGGCGGCGTTCGCCGAAATAAGCCCAGCGCAAATAAAGTTCGCCGTTCTGCCAATAGGCGCGAACCGGCAGATAGCCGGCGGGCGGCGGCGGTGTTTCCGGCAACGTGCCCGGGATCAGCGCGTCGATCTCCGGCAGCGGGCTTCCCATCGCCTGGCGCACGCTGTCGGTGTCGAGATCGATGCCGCGTTCGGCCGCCATGGCGATGACGCGCGCGATGAATTCGACCATATCGTCGGTGGCGCGCAGCCGCTCATGCAGCGAAGCGTCGGTCAGCACTAATGCGCGAAATCGCTCAAACGGCGATGGCGAAACACTCTGTGCAGCGCCCCCCGTCATGCCCGGTCCGTTCGCTACTCCGCCCGGTAGAAGGCGCCGGCGTCGGCGCTGAACGCCTTGCGCGAGGCCGGATCGAGATAAAGCATGTGTCCGCCGCGATAGAGCTTGAGCTGCGCGCGGCCGGGCGGATCGGTCGGCGGCAAATGGTCGAGCACGTAGCGCGTCATGCCATAGGCCGTGACCATGTCGGAATATCCGTGCGCGATCAGCAGGCGGAACGATTTGTCGAAAGCCAGCAACACGCGCAGATCGTCTTCGGCGCTGGCTTGCAGCCGGCCGCCATGCCAGTCCCATTGGCGCGAGGCGTCGGACAGCAGCACATATGTCATTTCGGTCTTGAAGCCGAGCTCGTTGCGGGCGTAGGCCGCCATGGCGCCGCCATAGGCGCGCGTCACGCCGTCGAGGATCGGATCGCTGCCGCGCGCCGATTGCGCTTCCGGATAAGGATTGTCGACTGCGAAAGATGCGTCGTAGCGGCTGACGATCTTGCCCGATTGCAGACTGTTGACATAGGCGGACGTAATAAAGCCGCGCGCCTTGGTCACCACGTCGAGCGGCAATCCGGAGATCTCGCGCCACCTTCGCGTAGAACGCGCGTGCCGCTTCGCCCTGCGGCGGCGCACCGGCCAGCGTGGTCAAATAATCGGTCATGGCGAATTTTTCCGCCTGCGCCAGCGCCTCGGGGCTGAACGCATTTTTACGCTCAAGTTCGGCGGCGGCCAGCGACGGCAATTGCAGCGCCGCGCGCAAGGCGGAACCGTCGTCGCCGAACGTCAGCCAGCCTTCCAGCATCGGCGACAGCATGACGATGCCGGCGGTGGTAATGCCCTGGTCGCGTTGCAGCGCGCGCGCCACTTTGGCGGCGCGGAAACCGCCATAGCTTTCGCCGAACAGATATTTCGGCGATGCGGTGCGGTTGTTCTTGGCGACATAGAGCGCGATCGCCTTGGCCATGGCGTCGGCGTCAGCGCGGGTATTGTAGAAATTTTTTGCGTCATCCGGCTTGGCGGTGCGGCTCCAGCCGGTGCCGATCGGATCGATCAGCACCAAATCCGTAAAGCCAAGCCAAGTATCGGGATTATCGCGCATCTGCGCGCGCGCGGCATCGCGGCCGTCCGGCCCAAGATCGAGAATGCGCGGGCCGACCAGACCGAGATGCAGGAAGGCGGAGGCGGCGCCCGGCCCGCCATTGAAAGCGAAAGTCAGCGGCCGATTGGCGCCGGCGTTCTTGGCGACATAGGCGGTATAAAACACCGACGCGGATTGCTCGCCGGACTGGTCGTAGAAGGGAAGCGTTCCGGCGGTCGCGGTATAGCGGAGCTTGCCGGCGGCCGTGTCGATGGAATGTTCGGTAACGGAATCGGCCGGCAGCAGCCGCAACAGGCCTTGGCCGGATTCACGATGGGAGGCCGCCGTATCGCGCGCGCCGTTTCGCACGCGGTGTTGCGCGGAAGCCGATCCGACGGCGCCGACGAGAACCAGCGCCAGCGCGAGACGAAGAAACGAATTCGTTTTCATGGCACGCCCGGCGTTCCTGCGCGGTGAATGGTCCCGTGCCCCGTTTGGTCCGGCAGCCCGCCGGGAAAAGCCTTATGCGTGCAAGGTTAGCGCCTGCGGAAATTCGGCCGGCGTTGCTGCGGGCCCGGGGTCGGCGCGTCGCCTTTGTGGCGGAAGCTGATGCGTCCGCGCTGCAAGTCGTAAGGCGACATTTCCACGATCACCCGGTCGCCGACGCCGGTGCGGATGCGGAATTTACGCATCTTGCCGGCGGTGTAGGCCAGCACCTCGTGCTCGTTGTCGAGCTTCACCCGGAAATTGCCATCCGGCAGCACCTCGGTCACGGTGCCGTCGAACTCCAGCAGTTCTTCCTTCGCCATCCAGTCCTCTCCAGTAGGGTCAGCGTGGCGTCCGGTGGCCGGCGTTACGGCGCGGCTCGTTCGGACGCTGCAGGAATGTAACATTTCCGATGCCGCTTGGCTCCCCTGAAGCAGCCTCGGGGCGCGCCTCCGGCCGGGCGGCTTGCGGGCGGCCGTTGTGGTGGCCGTTGCGGGCCGGATGGCCGTTTTTGCCGTTATGGCCTGCGCTGCTGATGGCGGCCCTGATGCGGCCGGCCATTATTCCGGTTGCCCGGATGTTGCGGCGCCGGGCGGTGGGCCGGCGGACGCCCCGTACGCCGGTCGGTCGCGGGGATCGACAGCCGGATGAGGCGCTCGATGTCGCGCAGGAAAGGCGCTTCCTCGTGGTCGCAGAACGAGATCGCCACGCCTGCGGCGCCGGCGCGCGCGGTGCGGCCGATGCGGTGGACGTAGGATTCCGGAATGTTCGGCAGGTCGAAATTGATCACATGGCTGATGCCGTCCACGTCGATGCCGCGGGCGGCGATGTCGGTAGCGATCAAAGTCCGCAGCTTGCCGTCGCGGAAGGCTGCCAGCACGCGCTCGCGCTGGGGCTGCGATTTGTTGCCGTGGATCGCCTCGGCGGAGAAGCCGGCCTTTTGCAGGCCGCGCACGACCTTGTCGGCGCCGTGTTTGGTGCGGGTGAAGACCAGCACACGCTCGACCGGTTCGCTCTTGAGCAGTTCGGCCAGCAGCCCCAGCTTCGAGGCTTTGTCGGTGAGGATGACGCGTTGCGCGATCTTTTCGACCGTGGTCGCCTGCGGCGTCACCGCGACGCGGGCGGGATTGCGCAGCATCTGGTCGGCAAGGCGCGTGATCTCTTGCGGCATCGTGGCCGAGAAGAACAGCGTCTGCCGTTCTTTCTTCAGCATCGCGACGACGCGCTTGATGTCATGGATGAAGCCCATATCCAACATACGGTCGGCTTCGTCCAGCACCAGCACTTCGACCTGGTCGAGGCGCAGCGCGCGCTGGTTCACCAGATCGAGCAAGCGGCCCGGTGTCGCCACCAGCACTTCGACGCCGTGCGCGAGCGAGCGGATCTGCTTGTTGATCGGCACGCCGCCGATGGCGAGCGCGATGGCGAGCGGGCGGATGTGGCGCCCATAAGCGCGGAAGCTGTCGGCGATCTGGCCGGACAATTCGCGCGTCGGCGAGAGCACCAGCACGCGGCAGGCTTTTTTCTCGGGCCGCACGCGCTTGGTATGCAGGTGATTGAGGATCGGCAGCGCGAAAGCCGCGGTCTTGCCGGTTCCGGTCTGCGCGATGCCGATGACATCGCGGTTCTGCAAGGCGAGTGGAATGGTCTGGTCTTGGATCGGAGTGGGAGTGACGTATTTCTCTTCGGTAAGCGCCCGAAGGATCGGCTCTGCGAGGCCGAAATCGTTGAATGAAGTCAAAGAGTATCTTTCTTATATGGCGAAGCGGCCTCGCCGCTCATGCGGCAGGCGGAATCGCGGGGTTCTTAAAGACATCCCGCGTGGCCAGGGTTGTCGGTTACTTATGAGAAACGGAATGGGCGGGGCGAAATTCGTTGTAAGTGAGTTTCGTGCACGCGGCCCGCAAACCCGAGATCGGGTCATTCATCCGCTGCCGGTCATATGACAGGTCGTGATGGTCTTTTCAAGGCAAGTTCCGCGACTATTCCGCCAAATGATGAACAAACCGCTCGCAAACGGCGCATTTCGCGCCGTAGACAAGCTGGCTTGGATCGGGGAATGTCGGCCCCGAAATGCCCACCCCGGCCGTTGCAAGCAGTCCGGAGCCGTCCAAAATGCCTTTTCCCAGGGCGTCCCAAGCCCTTTCCCGCTTCACCGTTCTTGATCTGACGCGCGTGCGCGCCGGCCCCACTTGCGTGCGCCAGCTCGCCGACTGGGGCGCCAATGTCATCAAGATCGAGCAGCCGCCGCATCTGGAGAAAGGCGAGGGGGCGGGCGGCCCGCGCCACAACGCGGACTTCCAAAACCTCCACCGCAACAAACGCAGCATCACGCTCGATCTGAAATCGCCGCAGGGTCTGGCGGCGTTCAAGCGCATGGTCGAGAAAGCCGATGTGGTGGTCGAGAACTACCGGCCCGATGTGAAGGACCGGCTCGGCATCGATTACGAGTCGTTGAAGAAGATCAACAAGCGCATCGTGCTCGGCAGCATTTCCGGTTTCGGCCAGGACGGGCCCTATCGCGAGCGTCCGGGCTTCGACCAGATCGCGCAAGGCATGGGCGGGCTGATGTCGATCACTGGCTTACCCGGGCAAGGGCCGGTGCGCGTCGGCATTCCGGTCGCCGACCTGACCGCCGGATTGTTCTGCGCGCTCGGCATCATGGTGGCGCTGCTCGAGCGCGAAGTCTCCGGCGAGGGGCAGTGGGTCAGCAGCTCGCTGTTGCAGGCGCAGATTTTCATGCTCGACTTCCAGGCCGCGCGCTGGCTGCAAATGCAAGAGGTGGCCAAGCAGGCCGGCAACAATCATCCGACCAGCATCCCGACCGGCGTGTTCAAAACCAAAGACGGCCACATCAACATCGCCGCCGCCGGCCAGGTGATGTGGGAGCGTTTCTGCCAGGCGATCGAAGCGCCCGAGTTGGTCGCGCATCCCGACTTCAAGACCGGCGACCTGCGCTCCAAGAATCGCGACGCGGTCAATGCCGAGATCGGCAAGCGCACCGTCAACAAGACGAGCGCGGAATGGATCGACATTTTCAACAAAGTCGGCGTGCCCTGCGGTCCGATCTATTCGATCGATCAGGTGTTCGCCGATGAGCAGGTCAAGCATCTCGGCATCGCGCAAAGCGGCACGCGCCCCGACGGCAGCGAACAAGTTTTCGTCGGCCAGCCGATGACGCTGTCGCGCACGCCGAGCAAAATCGTCGCCACCCCGCCGGAGCAGGGCCAGCACACCGACGAAGTGCTCAAGGAATTCGGTTTCGCCGACAAGGAAATCGCCGAGCTGCATAAGGCGAAGGCGGTTTGATCCGCCGCGCCGTCGCATGAGAGAAGGGCTTGAGAGGGAACGTATCAATGAACGCGCCGACCAAAACCGACAAAATGCTGTCGCGCAAGGAAGGGAAGGTCGGCTACGTGACCTTCAACAATCCGGAGCGGCACAACGCCGTCTCGCTGGACATGTGGGAGGCCGCCGAAGGGATTCTCGACGAATTCAAGAACGACAAGAACATCCGCGTCGTCGTCGTCACCGGAGCCGGCGGCAAGGCCTTCATCTCCGGCGCCGACATTTCAAAGTTCGAGAAGGAGCGCTCCACCCAGGAACACGTCGACCGCTACAACGTCGCGGTCGAGCGCGCCAACAACGCGTTCTACACGTTCCCCAAGCCGACCATCGCCATGATCCGCGGCTATTGCATCGGCGGCGGCGTCGGCCTCGCGCTCTGCTGCGACATGCGCATCTGCACGGAAGGCTCGAAATTCGGCGTGCCGGCGGCGAAGTTGAGCATCGGCTATCGCTACGACGGGATGAAGAAACTGGTCGATTTGGTGGGCCCTTCTTACGCCAAGGAGATTTTCTATACCGCGCGGCAATTCACCGCCGCCGAAGCGCAGATGATGGGGCTGGTGAACCGCGTGCTGCCGGATGCGGAGCTGGAGAGTTACGTCAAGAATTATGCCGACACCATCGCCGGCAACGCGCCGCTCACCATCGACGCGGCGAAATATATCGTCGGCCAAGTGCTCACCGACGAAAGCAAGCGCGACCTGAAGAAGGCCGACGCGATGGTGCAGGCTTGCTTCGCCAGTGCGGACTATACCGAAGGCCGCAAGGCCTTCATGGAAAAGCGCAAGCCGGTGTTTACCGGCTCCTAGCGACCAGGGTGGCCGCGCGCTTGCGAAAGTGCTAATGCAAGCGCCAACAAGCGCTCCAATAAAACGAGGGACGGAAATGTATTCGCAGCTTGAACTCTATATCGACGGCAAGTGGCTGAGCGGCGAAGGCCGCAAGACCGAAGAGGTGGTCAACCCGGCGACTGGCAAGGCGCTTGGGTCTTTGCCGCACGCCAGCAAAGCCGATCTCGATGCAGCGCTTGCGGCGGCCGCCAAGGGCTTCCAGGTGTGGAAGGCCACTTCCGCCTATGACCGCGCCAAGATCATGCGCAAGGCCGCGGACCTGGTGCGCGAGCGCTTCGACCACATTTCCAAAGTGATGACCCAGGAGCAGGGCAAGGTTTACCCCGAAGTCGCGCGCCGAAGTGCTCGGCAGCGCCGACATCATCGACTGGTACGCCGAAGAAGGCCGCAGATCCTATGGCCGCGTCGTCCCGGGCCGCCAGAAAGGCGTGCGCCAGATCGTGTTGCAGGAGCCGGTCGGCGTCGTCGCGGCGTTCACGCCGTGGAATTTCCCGACGCTCACGCCGGTACGCAAGATTGCCGGCGCGCTCGCGGCCGGCTGCTCGATCATCATCAAGGCCTCGGAAGAAACCCCGGGCGGCTGCATCGAGCTGGTGCGCTGCTTTGCCGATGCGGGCGTCCCCGCCGGCGTGCTCAATCTGGTGTTCGGCGTGCCGGCCACCGTATCGGAGCATCTGATCCCGTCGACAATCGTCAAAAAGATTTCCTTCACCGGCTCGATTCCCGTCGGCAAGCATCTGGCCGCGCTCGCGGCCAAGGGCATGAAGCGCGCCACCATGGAGCTCGGCGGCCACTCGCCGGTGGTGGTGTTCGCCGATGCCGACGCGGAGAAAGCCGCCGACACCATCGCCGCGTTCAAGTATCGCAATGCCGGCCAGGTCTGCATCTCGCCGACGCGGTTTTACGTGCAGGAAATTCCTACAAGAAATTCCTCGCCCGCTTCACCGAATACGCCAAGAACATCAAGATGGGCGACGGGCTGGAAAAGGGCATCACCATGGGCCCGCTGGCGAACTCGCGCCGGCTCGACGCCATGGAAAGCTTCGTCAACGACGCCAAGGCAGCGCGGCGGCAAGATCGCCACCGGCGGCTCGCGCCACGGCAACCAGGGCTATTTCTTCCAGCCGACGGTGATCACCGACGTGCCGGACGATTCAAAGATCATGACCGAGGAGCCGTTCGGGCCGGTGGCGCCGATCGTGCCGTTCAAGACCTTCGATGAGGTTGTCGAGCGCGCCAATTCGCTGCCCTTTGGGCTCGCGGCCTACGCCTTCACCGTCGTCGGGCGCGCAGGCGCAAGCCATCGGCGATGCCATCCAGTCCGGCATGGTGGGCGTCAATTCGATTGCCATCTCGACTCCCGAAACGCCGTTCGGCGGCATCAAGGAGAGCGGCTACGGCTCCGAAGGCGGCATCGAGGGGCTTGAGGCCTACATGAACACGAAGTTCATTTCGCAGGCGTAAGTCCCAAATCCTTCATTCCCGCACTTGCGGGAATCCAGTTCTTGCTGAAAAGGCTGGGTCCCCGCTTTCGCGCGGGACGAACGGTGTTGCCTGACGGCCCATTTCGCCATCCCCTTCTGACACGCCGCCCAGACCTTCGCCGGCGTCGCCGGCATGTCCATGTGGTCGGCGGCGCCGTTGGGAATAGCGTGCGCGATGGCGTTCATCAGCGCCGCGATCGCGGCCGTGGTGCCGGCCTCGCCGGTGCCCTTGACGCCGAGCGGATTGGTGGTCGCCGGCGTGGACAACACGCTTCGCGTAATTCGACCGGCATGTCGTGGGCGTGCGGCATGGCGTAGTCCATGAACGATCCGGTTACCAATTGCCCGCCGGCGTCGTAGACGACGTTCTCCAGCAGCGCCTGGCCGAAGCCGTTGGCCAAGCTGCCGTGCACCTGACCTTCGACCACCATCGGATTGAGCATGTTGCCGCAATCGTCCACGGCAGTGTAGGTCGCAACTTCGAGGTGTCCGGTATCGGGATCGATCTCCACTTCGGCGATGTGGACGCCGTTCGGAAACGTCAATGGCGTGTCGGTCTTTTCCTTGGTGTCGAGGCTGTCGCCGCCTGATTTTTTGGCGCGGCGCGCCGTCTCGAACAGCGATATCTTTCGTCGGTGCCGACCACTTCGAAACTGCCGTCGCGGTATTGGATGTCGGCAACGAGGCTTCCAGCAATGCCGAAGCTGCTTTTTCCCCTTCTCCAGCATCACATCGGCGGTGTGCACGATGGCATGGCCGGCCGCCATCGCCGAGCGTGAACCGACCGAGGCGTCGCCCACCAACTCGAATGCGGATCCCCGTGCCGGTGCTCGATCAGATGCGGGTCGATGCCCAGTTTGTCGGCCAGCAGCCGGCCGAACACGGTGGCGTGGGCTTGCCGGTCGATTGCACGTTGAGGCGCAACATCAGCTTGCCGTCGCCGGGGAACAGAATGCTGGCGCTCTGGGTCGGTGTCGCGCCGGCATGTTCAAGCATGCAGGAAATGCCGATGCCGCGGAATTTCTTGGCCTTCGCCGGGCGCGCTTGCGCTTGTTGAAATTCTTGAAGTCGGACAATTCCATCGCCTTGGCGAAGATCGCCGGGAAACCCACCGCTGTCGTACGTGGTGCCGACTGCGGTCTTGTAGGGTATCGAGGAGGGCGGAATGAGATTTTTCCGGGCGCAATTGTACGGTGTCGATGCCGCTGATGCGCGCGGGCTTCCTCGACTGCGTGATCGAGCGCGGAACCAGCCTCCGGCTGCCCGGCGCCGCGATAGGGGCCGATCGGCGCCGGATCGGTGAAGACGAGCAGGCTTTGTAAATTGATCTTGGGGATGCGGGACAAGGGCACGGCCAGGCAGCGCGCCACGTTCATGGTGTTGATGTTGCCGCCGGCCGGCGTGATATAGGCGCCTTCGCCGCACATATGTGCCGCATGCGCAGCGCCAGGAATTCCCCCGCTGGCGTTGAGCGCAAGCTCGGTCTCGGTACCATGGCGTTCGCGCCCCTGCGTGTCGGTCATGAGACTTTCTGCGCGCGTCGATTG
>CAVWPH010000022.1:0-86596 GCA_963756805.1 uncultured Alphaproteobacteria bacterium | reverse complement strand
AGCTGCGGACTCGTTATCGGCGAGCCAAACACTGCCTTGCGCCGCTCTATGTCCGCTTTCTGGGCGAAGCGGACGTGAACCGGAACAATTAGGACCTTCGCGACTTGTCTTTCCGGCACCCTGGAATTTGACGTCAAGAGAGGTGGCGCTTTTGCCACGTCGGCGAAGCGTCAGTGCAAGCTTCTATTAAGCCTTCCGTTTCAAGACTTTTGTTTCAAGTCTTTTGTTTAATGTCCAGGCAATTGCACACACATCAAACCGCGCGACGCGCGAAGGAATAACACATGCGTAAATTTTTGCTTCTCTCGACATTGGCCGCAGCCGGAGTGATCGCCGCCGGCATCACGGTACAAGCCCAGACTTATGGTCCCGGCATGATGGAAAACAATCATTACAACGGACGCCACCACGGTCCTGGCTACGGCATGATGGACGGTAGCGGCAATGCTTCCGGTTACATGATGGGCGGACGCGGCTACGGTCCCGGCATGATGGACTATGGGTTCGACAATGACGGCGATGGTCGCGGACAGGGTAATCGCGGCAACCACCAGTGCTGGAACGAAACCGACTCCACGCGTGGCCACGGCTATTACGCGGCGTGCGATAACTGATTGCAGCTTATCGGCAAGGAGATTGACTCATGTACGGATATGGTAACGGCTGGGGAATGATGGGGAATGGTTACGGCGCGATGGGCGGAAACAACATGGTGTTCTGGCTATTGGCACTCGTGCTTCTCGCGGCCGGCGTGTTTTGGTTCGTGCGTTCCTCACCATCGATCGGCTTAGGTCGCAATGCGGCCGCAGCGCGCCCCGGCGGTCTCGACGTGCTTGAGCAGCGCTATGCGCGCGGTGAGGTCAACCGCGAAGAATACTTGCAGAAGAAAGGCGACATGCAGGCCTGATGCGGACCGCGCGGTTGCAATTCAATAAAGCGTACAGGCCATATCGGCGAACTTAGTCATTCGCCTACCGCTTGCATCGACTGCTTCAGGCGTGGACTGGCGTAATCAAGGAAGGTCCGTATTCTCAGCGGCAAGTACCGTCCCGCTTCGTAGATCAAATGGACCGGCGTGGGCGGCGATCTAAACAATTCCAGCACCAATTTGAGAGTGCCATCGCGAAGCTGGGCCGCGATCTGATAGTCCAGCATCCGCGTAAGCCCGATGCCAGCAACCGCGGCATCGGTTGCCGCTTCCGCGGTATTGACGATGAGCCGCGAATGAATCGGAAACGGCTTCTCCGTCTTGCCGACAAAGAGTCTCCATGTCTGTGCAGACAAAGTATTCTCAAACGTGATGCAGTCGTGGTCCTTAAGATCGTCGGGGGTTTTCGGTTTGCCGCGACGCTTAAGGTAGGCGGGGCTGGCGCAAACCACGCGCCGAACGCTCCCAACTTTTTTTGCGACCAGACTGAAATCGTTTAACTCGCCGACCCGCAGCCCAATATCGATGTGATCCTCGATCATATTCAAGCGGCGGTCCACGAGCATTATTCGCACGTCCATACTCGGGTGATCTCTGAGAAAATCGAAGACGACCGGAAGTAAATGCAACTGCCCAAGCGCAATGGGCGCTGACAGCACTAATTCACCTTTGAGTATCTTCTGTTGGCCAGAGACTTCACGCTCGGCATCCCCAAGTTCCTGAAGGATGCGCCTGGAGGCGGCCACAAACGACCGGCCCGCCTCCGTCAATGTGACCTGCCGATTCGACCGCATTAGGAGGCGCACGTTCAAGTGTGTTTCGAGGTCTGAGACTTTGCGGCTGATCGTCGACAGCGGCACTTTCAGCTTTCGAGACGCCGCCGAAATGCTGCCGGCTTCAGACACGGCCAGTAAGACCGACATTGCTTCAAGCCGATCCATCGTTCGCTTTCCAAATTCCGGAAGGGGTCCTCTTAGTTTGCCACCATATGGCTCGGCTTGGAATGCCCCTAGTGTTGCGGTCATTGAAATCAGAATCCACCGTGACGGGAGGACACAATGCTGACCAAAATACTTGCCGCTGCGGCCGTTGCGGCGTCGCTTTCGGCGGCGGCATGGGCACAAACTGCGGATGATTTGCGCGGTACATGGACTCTCGTCTCGTCGGTTACCGACAAAGACGGAACGAAGACCGAGCAGTTTGGCCACGGCGCCATAGGCATGTTGAGCCTGGATGCCGGCGGACATTTCATGCTGACGATCATCGGTCCCGGCCTGCCAAAATTTGCGGCCAACAGCCGCGCCGCAGGGACGGCTGAGGAAAACAAGGCCGTCATGTCGAAAAGCATCGGGATGATCGGCACCTATTCGGTTAACCAGGCCGGCAAGACGCTTACGTTCAAAGTCGAAAGTGCAACGTTTCCGAATTGGAACGGGACCGAACAGAGACGCTTAATCGTGACTGCCAGCAAAGACGAGCTAAAATATATCACGCCAACCGCTTCCAGCGGCGGCATCGGTACCGTGACCTGGAAACGCGCCAAGTAGCGTGCAAATCACGTGAGGCCGCCATTTTAGCTGACTGCGCCACCGCCTGCGCGTGACATGAGGCCTAGCGTATTGAATGTCCGCTTTCGGGGTGAAGCAGACATGCGGGCCGGTTTTGCGCGTGCACGCCCTGGCAATTTTCCGGAGCCCAGCCGATCATAGCGGCGCCATTCATTCCGGGAGAGCAAAACGTGACCGCAGCCACGATTGGATTTGTCGGCCTCGGCCTCATGGGGCAAGGCTTTACGCATCGGCTGGCCGAAAAAGGCCATCGCGTCATCGGCTACGACATCGACGCGGGCAAGACCAAAGCAGCCGCGGCCTGGGGCGTGACGCCGGCGAAAAGCGCAGCCGAAGTCGCGCAAGCCGCCGATATCATCATGGTCTGCGTGATCAACACCGCCGCCGTCGAGGACGTGGCGCTCGGGTCCCGCGGGCTGATCGCCGCCGCAAAGCCTGCGGGGAAAATCATGGTCGATCTTTCGACCACCGAACTGGAAACGACCAAGCGCATCGCCGCAGCGCTCGAAGCGCACGGCATGATGTTCGTCGATGCGCCGGTGTCGGGCGGGCCGGGCGCCGCCAAAGCCGGAACGCTGGCGATCATGGCGGGCGGGCCGGATGCAGCGATTGCGCAAATTGCGCCGATCATGCGCGATCTCGGCAGCCTGACGCATATGGGCCCGGCCGGCACCGGACAGGCGACCAAGCTGGTCAACCAGACGATCGTGCTGACGAATTATTGCGTGCTGGCCGAGGCGCTGCGGCTGGCGCAAAGCTACGGCGTCGATGCCGCGAAAATTCCGCAGGCGCTGAAAGCCGGCTTTGCCGGCTCGAACATGTTGGGGCCGGTGTTTCCGCAAATGCTGGCGGAAGATTTCGCGCCGCGCGGCTTTGCGCGCCAGGTGCTCAAAGATTTGGAACTGTTGCAGGCCGCCGCCGCCGCGCGCCATTTGGCCATGCCGATGGCCTCGCAGGCGCTCACGTTGTACCGGCTGCTGGTGGCGTCGGGAAAAAGCGAACTGGATGCGGCGTCTGTCGTGACGCTTTACCCGCCGGGCGATGCCGCGTGATTGCGTGTTTACGCGCGCGCCTGATCGGCGAGCTGCTTGAGTATGGCGCGCAGCGGCCCCGGCGCCGGTGACGCGTTGCGGAAAGAATAGCCGCAGCGCCGTCTGGCCTTGCTGCAATTCGATGCCGTCCGGATCGATGCCGGCACAGCGCCAGTCGCCGTCAGGCGGCGCCCAGCAATTTGGTGGCGTAAAGCCTGCAGGCTTCGGCGTGGTCGGCATTCATATGCGCGATCGCGTCCGCCTCGGCCTCGATCAGCGCAGCAGCGTCCGAGACTTCGGTGAGGATATCGCGCGCGCTCAAGTCGACGATGCGGCCGAAACCGGCGACCAGATGCGCGCGCTCGATTGTCATTTCGTAGAAGCCGAAATCGCCGAAGTCCGCGAACATCTCGGCTTCCGGATGACGCCGTAGATAGGCGTTTCGCGCCGAGGAACTGTCCTTCTTCGAGCATGAACCCATCAGCATGACGCGCGCGCCTTCGAGCGGATCGCCCGCCTTGCGCTCGTCCAGCATCAGCGACACGCGCCCATCCGCCAGCAGGTTTTTGGTGTGAATAGCCAGTGTCGACAACAACATCAGCGGGGCGCCGTCGGGCGCGGTGCCGACATTGACCAGCGAGCTATAGGGCGCGCCGCTGCCCGCCATCAACGTCGCCAAAGCCCCGGAGCGCGCCTCGCGCAGGAGCTTTTTGGCGGCCAATCGGGCATCAAAGGCTTGTTCGGGCTTCATTTGGCGTTTTCAGCGTTAACGATGAGCGGTCACCGCGGACCATCTTGCGCTCCTCGGGGTTGAATTCGCTAGGGAATCACATAGTTGTTGCAAAGAGGCCACATTTCAGACCCCGTTTATGGGGTTCAAACCACGCGGGACGTCACGCCAGAGGGGCTTTCATGCCGACCATCGCGCTCGTTGACGATGACCGCAATATCCTAACGTCCGTTTCGATAGCGCTCGAAGCCGAGGGCTATCGCATCATGACGTATACCGACGGCGCCAGCGCGATCGACGGCTTCAAAACCTCGCCGCCCGATCTCGCCATCCTCGACATCAAGATGCCGCGCATGGACGGGATGGAGACGCTGCGCCGGATGCGGCAGAAGACCGACATCCCGGTCATCTTCCTCACCTCCAAGGATGAGGAAATCGACGAATTGTTCGGCCTCAAAATGGGCGCCGACGACTTCATCCGCAAACCGTTTTCGCAGCGCTTGCTGGTCGAGCGCGTGAAGGCGGTGCTGCGCCGCGCCAATCCGAAAGACGGCACCCCGCCGAAAGAAACCGACAGCACCAAGGTGCTCGAGCGCGGGCTGCTGCGCATGGATCCGGAGCGCCACACCTGCACCTGGAAGAACGAGCCGGTCACGCTCACCGTCACCGAATTCCTCATTTTGCAGGCGCTCGCCACCCGCCCCGGCGTGGTCAAAAGCCGCAATGCGCTGATGGACGCGGCCTATGACGACCAGGTCTATGTGGACGACCGCACCATCGACAGCCACATCAAGCGCCTGCGCAAGAAGTTCAAGGTCGTGGACGACGACTTCGAAATGATCGAGACGCTCTATGGCGTCGGCTATCGCTTCAAGGAATAATGACTCACATTTAATGTTGCGCCGGCGACGGCGGACTGACGTTAGCGTCCCGGCATGCGGTAAAATCGCTTCCACGATCAACCCGGCTGGACTGAAACGACGTGCTCGACCGAACCGCGGAAATCCTGGCGCAGATCGCCGAAGCCAAGAAACAGGCTGCGGAAGCGCCGCGCGTTGTGCGCGACCGCCTCGGCGCGATCCGGCGGCCGCTGCGGTCGGTGTGGCAGTTTTTCGTTTCGCAAAGCTTCTCCAGCCTCACCCGCCGCATCGTCTTCCTTAATCTCACCGGACTGGTCGCGCTGGTCGTCGGCGTGCTCTATCTCTCGCAGTTCCGCGCCGGCCTGATCGACGCGCGCGTGCAGAGCTTGCTGGTGCAAAGCGAGATCATCGCCGGCGCGATTGCGGCCTCGGCGACGGTCGAAACCGATTCAATCACCATCGACCCCGACCGTCTGCTCGAATTGCAGGCCGGCGAAAGCTACGGGCCGGCCGACGATGCTTTGTCCGGCATCGAATTCCCGATCAATCCCGAACGCGTGGCGCCGGTGCTTCGCCGCCTCGTCTCGCCGACCAAGACGCGCGCGCGCATCTATGACCGCGACGGCGTCTTGATCCTGGACAGCCGCAATCTCTATGGCCGCGGCGACGTGCTGCGTTTCGATCTGCCGGCGCCGACTGCGGAGAAGCCCGGCATCGTCGAGCGCGGCGTCACCGCCATGCGCCGCTGGCTCGGGCGCGGCGATCTTCCGCTCTACAAGGAACTCGGCCCCGAGAACGGCAAGGGCTACCCGGAAGTAGCCGACGCGCTCAACGGCATGCCGACCAAAATGGTGCGGGTGAACGACCGCGGCGAGGTCATCGTCTCGGTGGCGGTGCCGGTGCAGCGCTTCCGCGCGGTGCGCGGCGCGCTGATGCTCTCGACGCAAGGCGCCGATATCGACGACATGGTGGAGACCGAGCGGCTCGCCATCGTCAAGGTGTTCCTGGTCGCCGCCGCCGTCATGGTGGTGCTCTCGATGCTGCTCGCCGGCACCATTGCCGGACCCGTCCGCCGGTTGGCCGACGGCGCCGAGCGCGTGCGCCGGCGCATCCGCGCGCGTGTCGAAATCCCCGATTTTACGCGCCGCCGCGACGAGATCGGCCATCTGTCCGGCGCCATCCGCGACATGACCGACGCGCTATATTCGCGCATCGAGGCGATCGAAAGCTTCGCCGCCGACGTCGCGCATGAACTGCGCAATCCGTTGACCTCGCTGCGCTCGGCGGTGGAGACGCTGCCGCTGGCCAAGACCGAGGACAGCCGCCGCCGCCTGCTCGAAGTGATCGAACATGACGTGAAGCGGCTCGACCGGCTGATCACGGATATTTCCGACGCCAGCCGGCTCGACGCCGAGATGCAGCGGCAAGAGGCCGCCAGCGTCGATATTTCGCCGATGCTGGAAGCGCTGGTGAAAGCGGCCAACGAAGTGCACAACGATAACGTCGCCGTGACGCTGACCTTCGAGGGCGGCGCGCCGGCCGACTTCAAGGTACCCGGCCATGACTCGCGGCTCGGCCAGGTGGTCAGCAACTTGATCGACAATGCGCGCTCGTTCTCACCGCCCGGCGGCACCGTGCGCATCACCGCGCGCAAGCTCAAGAACGAGGTCGAGATCGTGGTCGACGATGACGGTCCCGGCATTCGCCCGGATGCGCTCGAAAAGATCTTCGAGCGCTTTTACACGGACCGTCCCGAGGAACAGGGCTTCGGCCAAAACTCCGGTCTTGGTCTTTCGATCTCCAAGCAGATCGTGGAAGCCCATGGCGGCGACATCTGGGTCGAGAACCGCACCAGCGTCGCCGGCACCGGCGAGGAGCCGCGCGTGCTCGGCGCCCGCTTCGTGGTCCGCCTGCCGGCGAAGTAATTCAGTGGCACGGCCTTGAGTTTCGCTCCCACGATCCACGCTTCCGCCGTCCTGGTCGGCGCCAAGGCGGCGCTGATCCGTGGGCCGGCCGGTAGCGGCAAATCGCAACTGACTTGGGACCTGTTGCAGGCCGCAGCGCAAAGCGCCCTGACTTTCGCGCGCCTGGTCGGGGACGACCGCGTACATCTGGAAGCGCGCGACGGCCGCTTGCTGGTGCGTCCGGCGCCCACCCTCACCGGGCTGATCGAAATCCACGGCCTCGGTATCCGGCGGCTGCCCTATGAGCCGCTGGCCGAAGTAGGCCTGGTGGTCGATTTAGCCGCCGCCGACGCCAGCCGGCTTCCGGCCGCAAGCGCCACCCGGATCACGGTCGAGGGGGTGGCCCTGCCGCGGCTTGCGGTCGCACCGGGGGTGCCGGCTTTAGGGATGTTGCTGGCTTTCCTGAAGGCATCCCCAGCCGGCGATTGACGCCCTGCCAGTATCCGCGCTACCCCCCTGCGCCGCTGTCCGGTGCGGAAAAATTAACCATGACGGCTCTAGGATCGCCGCCGCCGGAACGGTCACTCAGAGCCCTCCTTTGGCCCCTCCTTTTCGCAGTGCAGCAGAGCGCCTATATAGCGAGACAAGCCCTTGCAACGGGGCTTCGGATGGGCATGAATGCGCCCCCAATCGTGCGGCGCAACAGCGGAGCGCCCGCGAGGAGTTCGGGATGATCGGCCTCGTACTTGTGACCCACGGGCGGCTCGCCATCGAGTTCCGCTCAGCTTTGGAGCATGTGGTTGGGCCACAGCGCCAGCTCGAGGCGGTCACCATTGGCCCCGACGACGACGTCGAGCAGTGCCGCAAAAACATCCTCGATGCGGTCAAACGGGTGGATAGCGGCGACGGGGTCGCCATCCTCACCGACATGTTCGGCGGCACCCCTTCCAACCTCGCCATTTCGGTCATGAGCCAGCCCAAGGTCGAAGTGCTGGCCGGCATCAATCTGCCGATGCTGATCAAGCTCGCCAAAGTGCGAGAGACCTGCCCGCTGGAGCAGGCCGTTTCCGCCGCCCAAGAAGCCGGGCGCAAATACTGCACCATCGCCAGCCGGGTGCTCACCGGTAAATGAACCCGCGGGCCGAAGAGCACGGCACGCCGGTCGCGCGCGATATCGAGATCGTCAATAAAAAGGGCCTGCACGCCCGCGCCTCCGCCAAATTCGTGCAGACCGCCGAAACATTCGACGCCGCCATCACCGTCACCCGCGGCCATGAAACCGTGGGCGGCACCTCGATCATGGGGCTGATGATGCTGTCGGCGGGACCCGGAACCATGATCACCATCAAGGCCACCGGCAAGCAGGCCGCCGCCTCGGTGAAGGCGCTGTGCGAACTGGTCGCCAGCCGGTTCGGGGAAGAGGACTGAGCGCGTCGACCCGCGCCTTGCGAGCGCGACCTCGAAGGATGATCATGCACATAAAGAAATCTTTATATATGCGTTGCAGGGTCGGCACGGCCCTGTTATAGGCACAGCCAATCCACCCACCTCATTTTGTCAGTTGTATAGGACCGTCATGACCGCTGCTGCCGCAAAGAAAGCCCCCGCCGGCGACTACATCGTCAAGGACATCGCGCTCGCCGAATTCGGCCGCAAGGAAATCTCGCTGGCCGAAACCGAAATGCCCGGCCTGATGCAGACGCGCGAAGAGTACGGCCCCAAGCAGCCGCTCAAAGGCGCGCGCATCGCCGGCTCCTTGCACATGACCATCCAGACCGCGGTGCTGATCGAGACGCTCACCGCGCTCGGCGCCGACGTGCGCTGGGTGTCGTGCAACATCTATTCGACGCAGGATCACGCCGCCGCGGCGATCGCCGCCGCCGGCGTTCCGGTGTTCGCGATCAAGGGCGAGAGCCTGAAGGATTATTGGGACTACACCGCCAAGCTGTTCGAATGGCACGGCGGCGGCACGCCCAACATGATCCTCGACGACGGCGGCGACGCCACCATGTTCGTGCATCAGGGCTACCGCGCCGAACACCACGATCCCATGTTCCTCGATCAGCACAATTCGGAAGAAGAAGAAATCTTCTTCGCGCTGATCAAGAAGACGCTGAAGGAAAAGCCGAAGGGCTACTTCGCCGAGCTGGCCAAGAACATCAAAGGCGTCTCGGAAGAAACCACCACCGGCGTGCATCGGCTCTACGACATGCAGAAAGCGGGAACGCTGCTGTTCCCGGCGATCAACGTCAACGACAGCGTCACCAAATCGAAATTCGACAATCTCTACGGCTGCCGCGAGTCGCTGGTCGACGGCATCCGCCGCGGCACCGACGTGATGATGTCGGGCAAGATCGCCATGGTCGCAGGCTTCGGCGATGTCGGCAAAGGCTCGGCCGCGTCGCTGCGCCAGGCCGGCTGCCGCGTGATGGTGTCGGAGGTCGATCCGATCTGCGCGCTGCAGGCGGCGATGGAAGGCTATGAGGTCGTGACCATGGAAGATGCAGCGCCGCGCGCCGACATCTTCGTCACCGCCACCGGCAACAAAGACATCATCACCATCGAGCACATGCGCAAGATGAAGGACCGCGCCATCGTCTGCAACATCGGCCACTTCGACAACGAGATCCAGATCGCGCACTTGAAGAACCTGAAGTGGACCAACATCAAGCCGCAGGTCGACGAGATCGAGTTTCCCGACCGTCACCGCATTATTCTGCTGTCGGAAGGCCGCCTGGTGAATCTCGGCAACGCCATGGGACATCCTTCGTTCGTGATGTCGGCGTCCTTCACCAACCAGACGCTGGCGCAGATCGAGTTGTTCGCCAACAACAAGAACGGCAAGTACAAGAAGGAAGTCTACGTGCTGCCGAAGACGCTCGATGAAAAAGTCGCGCGTCTGCATTTGGCCAAGATCGGCGTGAAGCTGACCGAACTGCGCAAGGACCAGGCCGACTACATCGGCGTGCCGCAAGCCGGCCCGTTCAAGAGCGATCACTACCGGTATTGAGCCTGGCGCACCGGCTCGCGCGGCGGCACGACCACCATGTCGTAGCGCTGCGCGCGGCCGCGGCGGCCGAAATAAGTCCGCGCGATTTCGATTTCGCTGCTGACGCTCGGCCCGTATTGGGCGGCGCGCGATTCCGCGGTGTTGCGGCAAACCGTATCCTCGGCAAAACACAATAACACCAGACCGCGATGCGACAGCTCGGCGCGGCCAGGATTTGGTAACCCGGGCAGCGCGCGCGGACGGTCTTGCGCATAGGCGACGACGCCAAAGGCGATGATCGGCATCGCCGCCGACATAGCGCAGCGGCTCCTTGGTGAGATCGCGCCAGGTAAGTTCGACCTGGCGCGCCAGTTGCCGCGCATGCGCCGCCGGCAGCGCGGCGCCGTTCACGTGGATCGCGAAGGCAATGAAGGGCGCGGCGATCAGCATCACCAACGGCACCGCCAGCGCAGCCCCCACGACGCGCTTGGTATCCACCGGCTTGAATGTCACCTGCGGCGATGACAGCAGCAGCACCGGCAACAGCGTGAACGCGGGCATCGACCACAGCGAATTGATCACGCTGCCGCTCGCCAGCGCGCCGATCACCGGCAGCAGCAACGGCGCCCAGAACGCCGCCGCCGCCAGCCGCCGGTCGTTATCCGCCGGCCAGATCATGTCGCCAATACCGCGCGGTTCGGCCGCGCCGCCGCAAACACAATGATGAGCGGAATCGCGACATAGGCGATGGTGCCCGCCACATAACCAAAGGCGCCGTGCAACGCTGCGCCAAACGGCTTCTCGCCGTGCAGGGTCAGCGCATAAGCAAACGGCGCGAAATTGATTTTGCACCAGCCAGATGACATGCGGCGCCAGCACCACCAATCCGGCGAGCACGGTGATCCAGGGCGCGGCCGAGCGGAAATAATCGCCGCGCCGGCGATCGGTGAGCGCGGCCACCGCAAGACCTGCGAGCAGAAACACCGACCAATATTTGCCCAGCATGCAGGCGCCGGCGCCGACGCCGGCCAGCACGGCGTAAAAAATGCTGTGCGTCTTGTAGGAGCGCAGGAACCAAAACGTGGTGGCCGCCCACAGCGGCATCAACACCGTGTTGACGTTGAACTTGAGCGCATGGAAATTGAAGAACGGCACCAGCATCAACAGCACGAGGCCCATGACGCGTTTCTCGGCGTCGAGATAATCCGCCGACAGCCGCCAGGCGATCCACAGCGCGCTCGCCGGCATCAACATGGCGAGCAGGTAATAAGACCACTCGGCCACCGGAAACACAGTGAACCAAGCGCGCACCAGCCAGGCCGCCAGCGGCGGATGCTTGAGATAGCCGAACGCAAGATCGCGCGACCAAGCGATCAGCTCGGTCATGTCGGGATGCAGGCCCTGGCTGCCTTTGGCGATGGTGCCGTAGACCGTCCACGCCAGCACGTAAGCCGCCAGCACTTTGAGCACCATGTGCTCGCGCCCGGCCGGATTGAGCAGCGCGTCGCGCAAATGGCCGGCCGCCCGGTCGGCGAATTGGAGGGGCGCCGAAAATGACATGATGCGGTTCGTCTCCACTCCGCTCGTCCCCGCGCACCGATATCGGGTTTACCCGATATCGGCATTCAAACGTGCGCAAGTCGGCTAAAGCCGACTTGCGATGGGGACCCAGCTAAAGCATCGGGCTCGACCCAGCAAGTTTAGACTGGATTCCCGCTTGCGCGGGAACGAACGGTGGAGCGTCCCGCTTGTGGGAGCCCATTCCGAGTGTTATCTCGCGGCCATGACGGCCGTTCCCATCAACAATATCCGCAATTTCTCCATCGTCGCGCATATCGACCACGGCAAGTCGACGCTGGCCGACCGGCTGATTCAGCTCACCGGCGGGCTCGAATTGCGCGAGATGAAGGAGCAAGTGCTCGATTCCATGGATATCGAGCGCGAGCGCGGCATCACCATCAAGGCGCAAACCGTGCGCCTGAAATACCATGCGCGCGACGGCAAGGACTACATCCTCAATTTGATCGACACCCCCGGCCATGTCGACTTCGCCTATGAGGTGAACCGCTCGCTCGCCGCGGTCGAAGGTTCGCTGCTGGTGGTGGACGCGAGCCAAGGCGTCGAGGCGCAGACGCTGGCCAATGTCTATCACGCCATCGATGCCGGCCACGAGATCGTGCCGGTGCTCAACAAAGTCGACCTGCCGGCCTCCGAACCGGACAAGGTGAAGCAGCAGATCGAGGACGTGATCGGGCTCGACGCTTCGAACGCTATCGAGATTTCCGCCAAGACCGGACAGAACGTGCCGGAGGTGCTGGAAGCGATCGTCACGCGCCTGCCGCCGCCTAAAGGCGACCATGACGCGCCGCTCAAGGCGTTGCTGGTCGACAGCTGGTACGACGTTTATCTCGGCGTCGTGGTGCTGGTGCGCATCGTCGATGGCGTGCTGAAAAAAGGCCAGCGCATCCGCATGATCGGCATCGACGCCGCTTACGAAGTCGATCGCGTCGGCGTGTTCACGCCCAAGCTGACGCTGATCGACGAGCTCGGCCCCGGCGAGATCGGCATGTTGACCGCCTCGATCAAGGAGGTCGCCGATACGCGCGTCGGCGACACCATCACCGACGAGCGCAATCCGGTGGACGAACCGCTGCCCGGCTTCCGCCCGGCGATCCCGGTGGTGTTCTGCGGATTGTTTCCGGTCGATGCCGCGCAGTTCGAGGATTTGCGCGCCGCCATGGGGCGCCTGCGCCTCAACGACGCGAGCTTCACCTATGAGATGGAAACGAGCGCCGCGCTCGGCTTTGGTTTCCGCTGCGGCTTCCTCGGCCTGCTGCATCTGGAGATCATCCAGGAGCGGCTGGCGCGCGAGTTCAATCTCGATCTGATCGCGACCGCGCCCTCGGTGATCTACAAAATGTCGTTGCGCAACGGCAAGGAAATCCAGATCCACAATCCGGTCGACATGCCGGACCCGACGCAAATTTTGACCATGGAAGAGCCGTGGATCGAGGCGACGATTTTAACGCCCGACGAATATCTCGGCTCGGTGTTGAAACTCTGCCAGGACCGCCGCGGCGCCCAGAAGGAACTCACCTACGTCGGCAATCGCGCCATGGTGAAATACGATCTGCCGCTCAACGAAGTGGTGTTCGATTTCTATGACCGGCTCAAATCCGTGTCGCGCGGCTACGCTTCGTTCGACTATCACCTCACCGATTACAAGGAAGCCGATCTGGTGAAGCTGCAGATGCTGGTGAATGGCGATCCGGTGGACGCGCTGTCCATGCTGGTGCATCGCACCCGCGCCGAATCGCGCGGCCGCGCCATGGCGGAGAAGCTGAAAGAACTGATCCCGCCGCACATGTTCGTGGTGCCGATCCAGGCCGCCATCGGCGGCAAGATCATCGCGCGCGAAACCGTGCGCGCCTTCCGCAAGGACGTCACCGCCAAATGCTACGGCGGCGACGCCACGAGAAAGCGCAAGCTGCTCGACAAGCAGAAGGAAGGCAAAAAGAAGATGCGGCAATACGGCAAGGTCGATATTCCGCAGGAAGCGTTTATTGCCGCGCTGAAGGTGGATGTGTAGCGCGCGGCAAGTCCACTTTCCCTCTCCCCTTGTGGGAGAGGGTGCCGAGCGAGCGAAGTGAGCGAGGCGGGTGAGGGGGATATAGCTCACTCGGCTTTGCCCCCTCACCCGGCTCGCGCGTCGCTCACGCTCCGCGCTCGCCACCCTCTCCCACAAGAGGAGAGGGAAGAAGAAACCGGCTACCGATTTTCCCAATGCCGGCGCCCGAGTTCGGCGTTGCTCTCGCCGCTGTTGGGGCCGAACACATTCTGGAACGTCGTCGGCGAAGGCTGTGCGCCGCGCCGCACCGCATCGGCGTCCGGCCGGTCGCCGGTCACCACGATGCGGGTGTCGCCCGCGTTCTCCTTCACCAGCGCAAACAAAAGCGCGGCGTTTTCCGGATGCAGGCGGATGCAGCCGTGCGAGGCCGGGCTGCCTAGACGCTTGATCTCGTAGCTGCCGTGAATGGCGTAGCCGCCGTTGAAGAAGATCGAATAAGGCATCGGCGACATGTCGTATTTGCGCGAGAACCATTTGCGCTCCAGGCGCTGCGGCCGGTAGCTGCCGTTGGGCGTGCGATAGCCCCAGCGCGCGGTCGAGACCGGCCATTGGTAGCGCTCATAGCCATCGACCGCGACCGAAAGCCGCTGCGCGGATTTATCGACGGTGACCACGATCTCGGCCTGCGCGCGCGAGGCGCACAGCAAGGCGGCGAGCGCGGCGATGGCAAAGACGAGACGCGGCATATGCGGTTTTCCCCCGGACGCCGGGAAGCCTCGCAGGATTCGATTAATTCTATGTAACGGCCCTGGCGCTGCCTACCAGCGTTCGTAGCCGTATTTATGGGCGAGCCCGCGCAGCCAGGCCTCGCGCTCGCGCAGCACCGCAGCCTCATCGCCGCGCGACGAGCTATAGCGCCGCTCGGCGCGGGCTTGCTGCGGCGATTTGACCTCGTCCGGCTGGGGCGAAGCCTGCCGATGCGGCGCAGGCTCGGGCAGGCGCACATCTTGAGGTGCGGGCGCGGCGAGCTTGGCTTGTTGTGGCGCGGCTTGCTGCGCTGGTTCGGTCTGTTTTGCTTGCTGTGGCGGCGGCTCCGGCAACTTCACCTCCGGTGCAGCGGGCTCAACCAGCTTCGCGTCCGCCGGCGCCGGCTCGATCGGCTGCGCATGATCCGGCGTCGGCTCGACTTGCGCGAGTTGCGGCGCTTTCGGCGGCGCGGGCTCGGGCAGCTTCACCTCGGCTTGCGGAAGTTCAACGGCCTTTACTTCCGGCGGCGCGGCCGGCGGCATTGGTGTTGGCGGCATGGGCGCCGGCGGCGGCACAACGGCAATGACTGGCGCCGTGTCGGCGCGCGCCTGCTTGTCCTCGCGGACCACATTGGCGGCCGGCAACGCCTTGTCGCCGCGCTCGCCCACGACAACGGCGTGCTCCACTTCGGCACGGTTGGTCTGGACGCGATCGGCTTTGGCGGCGACGCGCACGTCCTCGACAGGTTTTACGTCAGGCTTCGCGGCAGTTTTGATTTCCGGCTTCAGCGGCTCGCGTCAACTTGGTTCAAGCTTGGTTCAGGCTTCGCCTCGGGCTTTACCTCCGGCTTTGCTTTGGCAGCCGCGCGCTCGCCGCCGCCGGCGGAGGCAACCTTGACCGCCGGTTGCGACATCACGCGGCGCTCGATCTCTTCGATTTGCGCGGCGCTCGCTCTGCGCAGGCGCGGCAGCGGCGCCTCGGTGATCACGACCTTGGTGTTGTCGAGCCCCTGCTCCTGCACCAGCGCGAACAGCATCGAGGCATGGTCGGTGTCGAGCCGCACGCAGCCGTGCGAGACGGCGCGGCCGAGATTGCGGCCTTCCAGCGTGCCGTGCAGCGCATAGCCTTGATAGAAAAACACCGACCAGGGCATCGGCGTCATTTCGTACTGGCGCGAAAACCATTCTTTGTTCATCGACTTGGCATGGAACACGCCGTCCGGCGTTTCATAGCCGCGCCGTCCGGTGGAGACCGGCCAGCGATAAAGTTCCTGGCCGTCGACCACCACCGAGAGCCGCTGCTGCGACTTGCTGACGTTCAAGACCATATTGGCGCAAGCCGGCGCCACCAGAACAAGCAGCGCGCTCAAAGCGCCGACCGAAACGAAACGCATGACAAGTTTCCCCCGCCAACTCGATCGCGGTAGCCTTAGTGTCGCTTGCCCGCCGCCGCCTTGTAAAGACCTTGTTAACCATAAAAGCCATTGGCGGGACACGCATTTTCGTGGTTGGCGGCGGGGCGGAACTTGAAGTTACGGCCTAAACCATCGCGCGCATTTAACCTGACAGACCAAGACTAAAACGCTACATCGGCGCATCATGAGCGCCCGCAAAGTTGCCCTTATCGGCTTGACGCTTGCCGTCGGCGGCGGCGCACTTGTCGTCGCCGACCGGATGATCGTCGCGCAAGCGCCCGTCCAAAATAACATCACCCAGCCTGCGGCAACGCCCGCGCCGGTTCCGCCGGCGCCCATCGCCGTCCCGACGCCGCCCGCCGTCGCGCCGCCGCCGGCCGTGACAACGCCTGTGGTGACCGCGCCGACGGCACCGGCACCCGTTGTGACCGCTCCGCCTGCACCAATCCCTGCGCCGGTCGTCACTGCACCGCCTGAACCTGCTCCCGTCGTCACCGCGCCACCTCCCGCGCCGGCACCCGTTGTCACGACGCCGCCACCCGCGCCTGCGCCGATCGTGAGCGCGCCGCCGGCCGCAGCCCCCACGCCCGTGGTCACTATGCCGAGCACCGCGCCGCTGCCGCCGAACCGGCCGAGCACGGCCGAAGACAAGATGCCGGCGAAATATCTGTTCGCACGCAAGCAACTACCTTCGCTCGGCAAAGCGATGGCGATCGGCTATTACCCGCGCGGCTGCCTGCAAGGCGGCATCGAACTTCCCGTCGACGGCCCGAACTGGGAAGTGATGCGGCTGTCGCGCAACCGCAATTGGGGCCACCCGGAGCTCATTCATTTCCTGAAAAAATTTGCGCCGCTCGCCGCCAAGGCCACCGGCTGGCACGGCATCCTGGTCGGCGACATGGCGCAGCCGCGCGGCGGCCCGCTGCCGTTCGGACATTTGAGCCACCAGATCGGGCTCGACGTCGACATCTGGTTCATGCCGATGCCGGGTCATCGCCTCAGCAAACAAGAGCGCGAAAACATTTCGGCCAGCAATCTGGTCGCCGCCGACGGCAAGGAGATCAATCCGAAAACCTGGACGCCGGCCGATATCGAATTCATCAAGACCGCGGCCGAGCAGCCCGAGGTCGAGCGCGTGCTGGTCAATGCCGCGATCAAGAAAGAACTGTGCCGGGTCAAGGACGAGAAGCGTGACCAATGGATGGCCAAGGTGCGGCCCTGGTATGGGCACGCCGACCACATTCACGTGCGGCTGAAATGCCCGGCCGACTTACCGAATTGCCGCAAGCAGCCGGCGGTGCCGGGCGGCGACGGCTGCGGCAAGGAACTGGCCTTCTGGTTCTCGGACAAAGTGCTGCATCCGAAGAAGCCGGAGCCAAGCGAAAAACCGGCAAAGCCGGCGAAGCCACCCAAGGCATTGACGCTTGCCGACCTGCCTCCCGCCTGCAAAAGCGTGCTCGACGCGCCGGCCAAACAAGGCAACCTGGCCGCCGAAAATTGACGACCGTCCGCCTCCGCCATCGAGCAGCCTGATCAATTCATCGCTTTAAGAGATCGGTGCATGGCGGCCGCGCAGCCGTGCCATTGATGTTTCGGGCAGACGGCCGACCGCGCTAGACTGGCGAAATGACCGACAACATCGCGGCGCTAAGCGAGCTGGAAAAGAAGATCCTCTGGCTGGCAAGCTGGACGATCCACAATGCCAATCATCTGCGCGAGCACGCGGATGGATTAAAGGTCGGCGGCCATCAGGCATCGAGCGCCTCGCTCGCCACCATCATGACCGCGCTTTACCTCGATGTGCTGCGCCCGCAAGACCGCGTGGCGGTAAAGCCGCATGCCAGTCCGATTTTTCACGCCATCCAGTATTTGCTCGGCAAGCAGACACGCGAGCGGCTGGAAGCCTTCCGCGGCTACAAAGGCGCGCAGAGCTATCCCTCGCGCACCAAGGACGCCGATGACGTGGATTTCTCCACCGGCTCGGTCGGCCTCGGCGTGGCGCAGACTTTGTTCTCCTCGCTGGTGCAGGATTACGTGCGCGCGCATGGCTGGGGCCTGAACCGGCCGGAAGGGCGCATGGTCGCGCTGGTCGGCGACGCCGAACTCGACGAAGGCAATATTTTCGAAGCGCTGCTCGAAGGCTGGAAGCAGGGCCTGCGCAATTGCTGGTGGGTGATCGATTACAACCGCCAAAGCCTCGACGCGGTGGTGCGCGAAGGACTGTGGGAGCGCTACGAGCAGCTGTTCAAGAATTTCGGCTGGGACGTGGTGATCGTGAAATACGGCTCGCTGCAGCAGTCGGCGTTCAAGGAGCCGGGCGGCGAAAAACTCAAAGCTTGGATCGACAATTGCCCGAACCAGCTTTACTCGGCGCTGGTGTTTGCCGGTGGCGCCGCCTGGCGCAAGCGCCTCAACGATGAGATCGGCGACCAGGGCGACGTCAGCCGGCTGATCGAAAAACGCAGCGACGATGAGCTGGCCGCGCTGATGAATAATCTCGGCGGGCATGACCTACCCTCGGTGCTTGACGCCTTTCATGGCGCGCATCCGGAGAAGCCGACCTGCTTTATTTGTTACACGGTCAAAGGCTTCGGCCTGCCCATGGCCGGCCACAAGGACAATCATGCCGGGCTGATGACGCCGGCGCAGATGGAGAAATTTCGCGCCGCCATGGGCGTGCGGCCCGGCCATGAGTGGGACAAGTTCGAAGGCCTTAGCGTTCCGGCCGAGCAGCTTGAGAAATTTCTCGGCCGTGTGCCATTCGCCGCGGGCGACACACGCCGCCTCAGCGCGCCGGCCATCGATGTGCCGGACAGCCTGCCGGTCACCATTCAACCGACGATGGCGACGCAAACCGGCTTCGGCGCTATTTTGAATGAGATCGGCCGTGGCGATAGCGACTTCGCGCGCCGCATCGTTACTACCTCGCCGGACGTAACAGTATCGACCAATCTCGGGCCATGGGTGAACCGGCGCGGACTTTTTGCCCGTGAGACCATGAAAGACACCTTCAAGAGCGAGCACATCCCCTCGACTTTCAATTGGGAATTCTCGCCCAAGGGCCAGCACATCGAACTCGGCATCGCCGAGATGAACCTGTTCATCCTGCTATCAGCGTTGGGGCTGTCGCACAGCATCAACGGCGAACGCCTGCTGCCAATCGGCACGCTGTACGATCCCTTCATCGCGCGCGGCCTCGATGCGCTCAATTATGCCTGCTACCAAGACGCCCGCTTCATCGTGGTGGCGACGCCGTCGGGCATCACGCTGGCGGGCGAAGGCGGCGCGCATCAATCGATCGCCGAGCCTCTGATTGGGCTGGCGCAAGACGGGCTCGCCAGCTTCGAGCCGGCTTATGTCGATGAGCTTGCCGCCATCATGAGTTGGGCCTTCGGCTATATCCAAAAGAGCGGTGATGGCGAGGCTTCCGAACACAATTGGCTGCGCGACGAAACCGGCGGCTCGGTCTACTTGCGGCTCTCGACGCGGCCGATCGAGCAGATCGAGCGCCCGATGACGGACGAACTGCGCCAGCAGATCGTCGACGGCGCCTATTGGCTGCGCAAGCCCGGGCCAAATGCGCAAGTGATGGTCGCCTATGCCGGTGCGGTGGCGCCGGAAGCGATTGCCGCAATCGGTCTGATGGCGGAGGACCGGCGCGATGTCGGCTTGCTCGCTGTCACATCGGCCGACCGTCTCAATGCCGGCTGGACCGCGGCGCAGCGGGCGCGCGAACGCGGTCTGGTGCATGCACGCTCGCATATCGAGCGGCTGCTGGCGGATGTACCGCCGCATTGCGGCATCGTCACCGTGCTCGACGCGCATCCGGCAACGCTGGCTTGGCTTGGCGCGGTCTGTGGCCACCGCACCCGCGCGCTCGGCGTCGAACATTTCGGGCAAACCGGCTCGCTCGCCGAGCTTTACCGACACTATGGAATTGATGCCAATGCGATTGTCGCGGCCGCGCAAGCGATCGCGCCCGGCCGCCCGATCCGGCATCTCAAGGCGTTGCCTTAGCTAGTCGAAGGCGTGCATGCCGAAGGTCAAAACCGGTACGCCCAGGATGACGAGCCAGAGCATGCCGACGCAAACGACGACCGCAATCGTGTAGGTCAAAAGCTTTTCCGCCGGCGGCTTCATCAGACGCTTCAAGTCCGGTGTAAAGCAGATAAAAGCTGTATAGCCCCGTCAAAAACAAGAACGCGATCGGCGGCTGGATGGTGAATATGCCGGCCGCCCACGCGGCCGTCGGCGCATAGACCGATACCTTCATGGCTTTGTTGAAATCGCGTTGCCCGCCGAATGTGACGGCGAGCGCGTCAATGACAAAGGCCGTAACCAGCACGCTGATCAGCGACAATCCGTAGGCGATCAGCGCCCACTTCAATGCAATGCCAAATGGCATCCGGTATCCGATGTAGCCGGTGAAGGCCGCACCGATGAGCGCGCATACCGGCGGAATGGCGGCAAGAACGACGGCATATTTCACGAACAAGGCGGCAAAGCCCGCCGGCTCGCTTTCGATTACGAGCCATTCGGATTTCGGATTTTGCAGAATCGCTTTGACGCGCTCGGCCAGGTTCATTCCGCTTTTCCTTGCATAGTGCCGCCGACCATCAGCGCTTAGCATCTTCCAAGACCATGGCGGCACCTTTTTCCGCGATCATCATGGTCGGCGAATTGGTGTTGCCGGACGTGATCGAGGGCATCACCGATGCATCGATCACACGCAAGCCATCGATCCCGATCACCCGCAGCCGCGCATCGACCACAGCATTGGCATCATCAGCGCGCCCCATGCGCGCGGTGCCAACGGGATGGAAAATCGTGGTGCCGATGTCGCCGGCAGCTTTTTCGAGGGAAGTCTCGTCGTCTCCCACCTGTGGTCCCGGCAGATATTCCGACGGAGAGTATTGCCGCAAGGCCGGCGCCGCCGAGATCTTGCGGGTGATGCGGATGGCATCGGCGGCGACACGGCGGTCTTCCGGTGTCGCCAGATAATTGGGGCTGATCGCCGGTGCAACGGATGGATCGCGCGACTTGAGCTTGAGCGAGCCGCGGCTGGTCGGGCGCAAGTTAGCGACGCTGGCCGTGAAAGCAGGAAACGGGTGCAGCGGCTCGCCGAACTTGTCGAGCGAAAGTGGCTGGATGTGATACTGCAAATTGGCGCGATCCTGCGATGGGTCCGATTTTGTGAAGGCGCCAAGTTGTGACGGCGCCATGGTCAGCGGCCCGCGCCGGAATAGCGCGTAGTTCACGCCCATCATCGCGCGCTCGAATAGCGAGGAATACATTTCGTTGAGTGTCCTGATGCCGCTGACCTTGTAGATCAGCCGCAATTGCAAATGGTCGTGCAGATTGCCCCCGACGCCGGGCTTGTTGAGCACAACCGGAATTTCGAATTTTGCCAGATCGGCCGCCGCTCCAATCCCTGAAAGCATCAAAATTTGCGGCGAGCCGATGGCGCCGGCGGCCAAGATCACCTCGCCGCGGCAGCGTGCTGCACGCGAGACGCCGTCCTGCCGCCAGTGCACGCCGCTCGCCCGCTTGCCATCGAAGTTCAGTCCTTCCACCAGGCAGCCGGTTTCAAGCTGTAGGTTCTTCCGATTCAAAACCGGCTTCAAAAAGCCGCGCGCCGCCGACCAGCGACGACCGCGCTTCTGATTGACGTGGAAAGTAACAGGAGCCTTCGTTGTCGCCGGTATTGAAATCCCCGATCGGCGCAATACCGCATTGCGCCGCAGCTTCGCGCCATGCGTCGATGATGTCCCAGCGCAGGCGCGGAAATTCGACGCGCCATTCGCCACCGGTGGAATGGTGCTCGCCATCACCAAGAAAACTGTCCTCGTGCTTTTTGAAGTAAGGAAGCACATCGTCCCAAGACCAGCCCGGCAGCCCAAGCTGGCGCCAATGATCGTAGTCGCCGGCCTGCCCGCGCATATAGACCATGGCGTTGATCGCCGATGAACCGCCGATCACCTTGCCACGCGGATAATTGAGGCTGCGGCCGTTGAGGCCCGGCTGGGCTTCCGTCTTGAACATCCAGTCCGAGCGCGGATTGCCAATGGCGAACAAATAACCGACCGGAATGTGAAACCAGATCCAATTGTCCCGCCCGCCGGCTTCGAGCAGCAGCACGCGCTTCGAGGCGTCGGCCGACAGCCGGTTGGCGAGCACGCAACCGGCCGAGCCTGCGCCCACAATGATGTAGTCGAACTCGCCGTCGATGGGCGTAGCCTCAGCCATTGCCGCTTCCTCCACGATTTAAGACTTTACCTTGCTCGCGCGGACTTGCTAGGCTTCACGTTGACCTGCGGTGCCCCGTGCGTGCGCCGCAACGACGGAACGGCGGTTCCGGCAACCGGTCGATTTTCAAAACCGATGCTAGACCAGCGCGGCGCCCAAGCGATGCGCCGCCGGAGAACTGTCATGGCTGTCAGGATTCTTGCGCTTCTCAGCCTATTTGCCGCTCTCGCCGGCACGCCGCAGCTAGCTGCCGCGCAAGAGACGATCACGGTGTTCGCCGCCGCCTCCATGCGCAACGCGCTGGACGAGGCCGACGCCGCATTTACGAAAGCCAGTGGCATCAAAGTAACCGTGAGCTATGCCGCCACCTCGTCGCTGACGAAGCAGATCGAGCAAGGCGCACCGGCCGACGTGTTCGTCGCAGCCGATCTCAAATGGATGGATTATGCCATCGAGCATCAACTCGTGAAGCGAGACACGCGCGTGAACCTGCTGGGTAACCGGCTGGTGCTGATCGCGCCGAAGGATTCCAAACTCGATCACGTTGCGATCGGCGATCGGCTTCGACATCGCCAAGGTGGCGGGCGATGGCCGCATTGCGGTCGCCGACACAAGGGCGGTGCCGGCCGGGCGCTACGCCAAGGCGGCGCTCACTTCGCTCGGCGCCTGGACGGCGGCAGAACCCAAACTCGCGCAGGCGGAAAACGTGCGCGCCGCGCTCGCTTACGTCGCGCGCGGCGAGACGCCGCTTGGCATTGTTTACGAGACCGACGCTCTTGTAGAGCCCGGCGTGAAGATTATCGGCGTGTTCCCGGCGGGCTCGCATCCGCCCATTACCTATCCGGTGGCGGAAACTGCGATCAGCAAAAACGCTCAAGTTCCGCGCTATCTGCGCTTCCTGCAAACGACGGCCGCCAAGGCGATCTTCGAGAAATACGGCTTCAGCTTCCTTGTGCCGCCGAAGGCCTCGTAAACGTGTTCGATCTTACGCCCCAGGACTGGACCGCGATCGCGCTCTCGCTGCGCATCGCCGTGGTGGCGGTGGCGGTGTCGCTGCCGTTCGGCATCGCCATCGCGACGCTGCTGGCGCGCAAGGAATTCTGGGGCAAGTCGCTGGTGGATGCGATTGTCTATCTGCCGTTGGTACTGCCGCCGGTGGTGACCGGCTATCTGCTGCTCATCACGCTGGGCCGCAAGGCGCCGGTCGGTGCATTTCTCGCCGATCATTTCGGAATCGTATTCTCGTTCCGCTGGACCGGCGCGGTGATCTCCTGCGGGGTGATGGCCTTTCCGCTCATGGTGCGTGCGATCAGATTGTCGATCGAGTCGATCGACCGCAGGCTGGAGGATGCTGCCGCGACACTCGGCGCCAACAGCTTCTGGAGCTTCGCGACGATAACACTGCCGCTGGCGCTGCCTGGTATCATCGTCGGCTGCATGCTTGCTTTCGCGCGCGCCCTTGGCGAATTCGGCGCCACCATCACCTTCGTCTCCAATATTCCGGGCGAGACGCAGACCATCTCGGCGGCGATCTACACGCTGACGCAGGTGCCGGGCGGCGACGCCGCGGCGCTCAAGCTCGTCATCGTCGCGGTGTTCATCTCGCTGGCGGCGCTGGTCGCGTCGGAATGGCTGGCACGGCGCGCCACCGCGCGGCTACACGGAGCGTGAGATGTTGAGCGTTGATGTCGACAAGACGCTCGGAGACTTCAAGCTGCATGCCGGCTTTTCAGCCGAGGGCGGCGCCACGGCTCTGTTCGGCGCCTCCGGCGCCGGCAAGACCAGCCTGATCAACATGATCGCCGGCCTGCTGCGGCCAGACCGCGGCCGCATCGTGCTCGACGGCGAAGTGCTTTTCGACGACTCCAAACGCATCAACGTGCCGGCATGGCGCCGCCGCATTGGTTACGTGTTCCAGGAGGGCCGGCTGTTTCCGCATCTGTCGGTCAGGCGCAATCTTGACTACGGCCGCTGGATGGGCGGTCACGCCGCCGACGCTGATGCCTTCGCTCGCGTGGTCGACCTGCTCGATATCGGTCCGCTGCTCGAGCGGCGCCCTGGCAAGCTGTCCGGCGGCGAGCGGCAGCGCGTGGCGGTGGGCCGTACGCTGTTGATGCGGCCGCGCCTGCTGCTGCTGGATGAGCCGCTGGCATCGCTCGATACCGCGCGCAAACAGGAGATTCTGCCCTATTTGCAGCGTCTGCGCGATGAAGCGCGGGTACCGATGATCTATGTGAGCCATGACGCGCCCGAGGTTAAACGACTGGCGACGCGGGTGGTGATGCTTGAAGGCGGCCGGGTAGCTGCAGTGGGCGGAATCGACCTGCTGCAATGATCCACAAGCTCGGCGCAAATCACTCTCAAAGCTTGCAGTTAGCAGTGAAAAGGGATTTTTATGGGTGGAATGTTTCCGCCTGCACGAATCATCTGCCTGACCGAGGAGACGGTGGAGACGCTTTACCTCCTCGGCGAAGAGGCGCGGATCGTCGGCGTCTCTGGCTATGCAGTGCGGCCCGCCCAGGTGCGGCGCGAGAAGCCGCGGATCTCGGCCTTCATCTCCGCCGACGTACCGAAGATTCTGGCGCTTGAACCCGATCTGGTGCTCGCCTTCTCCGACCTGCAGGCCGATATCGTCGCCGAGTTGATCCGCGCCAATATCGCGGTTCACACGTTCAATCAGCGCGATCTCGGCGGCATCCTCGACATGGTGCGTACGCTGGGCGCGCTGGTCGGCCAGGACGACAAAGCCATTGCGCTCGCCCGTTCGCTGGCCGCGCGCGTCGATGTCGTGCGCGAACGCGCCATGCGCCAGAACGCCCGCCCGCGCGTCTATTTCGAGGAATGGGATGAGCCGATGATCTCCGGCCTCGGCTGGGTATCCGAGTTGATCGCAGCCGCCGGCGGTATCGAAGTCTTCCCGCATCTCGCCGCCAACAAGAATGCCAAGGACCGCATCGTCGCGCCGCGCGACGTGATCGCCGCCAAGCCCGACATCATTATCGGTTCCTGGTGCGGCAAGAAATTCGTGCCAGCCAAGGTGGCCGCGCGTCCTGGCTTTTCGCAGGTTCCAGCCGTCGCCAATGGCTGGTTGCGCGAGATCAAGTCCACGCTGATCTTACAGCCTGGCCCGGCCGCGCTCACCGACGGGCTCGACGCACTGGCCGGAATCATCGCCGAATGGGTCGAAGACCGCGCTGTCACCATGGATCAAGGCCATAGAAATCTTGGCCTCCGCTATGCTATGAAGCGTTAGTGGTGACGAACGAGGACCGAAAAGCGATGCAGCCGAACAAAAACCGCGCCGACCTGTGGATGGACATAGGGTTGGTCGCTTTCCTGATCGCTTTCGACGTGGGCTATCGCCTGCTGCCACATGCACCGGGCCTCTGGCCGGTCGCGGCGACAGCATTGTTCGCGGGGCGGACCCTGCGCATACCGGCGCTGGCGCTGATCGTGCCGCTCGCCGCTACGGCGCTGAGCAATTTTGCGCTCGCCGGCGACGATTGGCGCGTTGCGCTGGTGGTCTATGCGGCGATTGTCGTGCCGGCTTTTGCCGGCATGCTGACCCGACGCTGGCATGGAGCTTTGCCGGTGGTCGCGGCGATGGTGTCGTCGTCGCTTATCTTTTTTGCCGCCACCAATTTCGCGGTCTGGGCCTTCAACGGCATGTATCCAATGAATTTCCAGGGCCTCGTGCAGTGCTATGTCGCGGCGCTGCCGTTCCTGGACAAGACCGTGTTCGGCGACCTGCTCTGGACCGCGGTGCTTTTCGGCGGCGCCTGGGCGGTCGCACGTGCGCCGGCGCTGGCGCGTCGCGCGTCCTAGCCAAGCAGTTTCCGTACCCTGCTCCATAGCGCCTTGGCGCGTCCGGCCCAATCGGCCGGTGCTTCCGGCTCGGCCAGCCTTAGGCCGACGGTGATCACGCGGCCCTTTTCAGCTTTATGCGCGAGCAAGGCGATCGGGCCGAGTTGCACGACGTCGCCGGTTTTGACCGGCCGGCCGAGACGCTCGGTGAAAAAATCAGCCAGCGCCACATCGGTATGGTCAGCAGCGACCTGCAAACCGTAAATGTCCGCCAGAGCGCCTAGCGTCGCATCGCCCGGCACGAAGAAATCGCCGAGTAGTTGCGGATCGGGGGTGAGCGGCGCAGGCATGTCGACAAAAAAGCGGTCAAGCGCCTGCGCCTTTTCCGGCGGCGCCAGCAGATAAACATAATCGCCCTCACGCACCGGATCGGCTTCCGCCGGCGTGAGAATTTCTTCGTCGCGGACGACCATAGTCGGGCGCGCCCAATTCGGAATGAGGCCGCGGCGCAGGAACGGGCTGTTGGCCGGCACCGGATAGCCGATAATCTCGCGCGCCAGCTGCCCGGGCAGATCGAGCTCGATCCGGCGCGGCAGCGGATCGTGGCGAGTGAACGACATGTCCAGCTTGCGGGCGGCAAGTGCCACCGTCCAGCCCTGGATCAACAAAGACGAGAGCACCACCACGAAAGCGACGTCGAAATAAAGATAAGCCGACGGCAAGCCGACCAGCAGGGGAATGGACGCCAAGAAGATCGCCACCGCGCCGCGCAAGCCGACCCAGGAGATGAACATTTTCTCGCGCCACTGAAAGCCAAACGGCGCCAGACACAGGAAGACCGCGGCCGGCCGCGCAATCAACATCAGCACCAACGCCACCACGATGGCGCCGAATAGACTGTCGGCCAGGCGATGCGGCCAGACCAGCAGGCCGAGCAGCACGAACATTACGATCTGTGCCAGCCAAGTGATCGCATCGAGAAACACCACGACCGAATTATGCGCGCGCGTCTGCCGGTTCCCGACCACTAGCCCGGCAAGATAGACCGCGAGATAACCCGAGGCGTGCAGCGCGTTGGTAAAGGCGAACAGCACCAGCGCGCTCACCGCCACGAACGGCGCGTGCAGGCCCTGCGGCAGATCGAGTTTGTTGAGCACGAGGGCGATGACGCGTCCGCCGCCATAGCCGATGACGCAGCCGAAAGCGATGTCGCGTGCCAGCGTCACGAAAGCATGCGACCAGCTCTGGTTCCCCACCGCCAGTATTTCCACGATCAGCAGTGTCAGGAATACGGCAAAAGGATCGTTCGTGCCCGATTCGACCTCCAGCGTGGCGCGCACGCGCGGGCGTAAGCGCAAGCCACGTGCATTGATCAAGAAGAATACCGCGGCCGCGTCAGTCGATGCCACCACCGCGCCGACAAGAAACGCCTGCGTCCAGCCAATGCCGAGCACCAGCTTGGCGACAGGCGTGGTGATGAGTGCTGTTATCAGCACGCCTATAGTTGCCAGCGTCACCGACGGCGCCAGCACGTTGCGGAAAGTGGCTAATCGCGTACGCAGGCCGCCGTCGAACAGAATCAGCGCCAGGGCGATCGAGCCAACGGTATAAGCGGTGCCGACATCGGAGAACTTCAGGCCGCCGGGCCCGCCCTCGCCCGCCAACATACCGACGAGCAGGAACACCAGCAGCAGCGGCGCGCCGAAGCGCAAGGCAACCAGGCTCGACAAGATACCCGCGAGCACCAGCAAGCTGCCGAGCAGGATGGCGAGACTGATGGTATCGAGATGGGTCATCCGCTTCCGAATCCTCCGCCGTTATAGGAAGGCTTCGTACAGATAAGAGCAACGGGTAACGTTTCTGCTGCTCAACGTTTGGTCAAAACGCCACCTTGTCGCCACCCTTGAGCGAGAGGATTTCGCGCGCCTCATCGGGACCGGCGATCTCCATGCCGAGGCCTTCGATGATCTTGCGCACGGTCGAGACCTGCTGGGCGTTTGATTCGGCGAGCTTGCCGGCGCCGATCCAGAGCGAATCTTCCATGCCGACGCGAACATTGCCGCCCATGGCCGCCGACATAGCCGCAATCCGCATTTGATTGGCACCGGCGCCAAGCACCGACCAATGGTAATCGTCGCCGAACAGCCTGTCGGCTGTGCGCTTCATCTGCATGACATCCTCGGGGTGGGCACCGATACCACCGAGAATCCCAAACACCGACTGCACGAAAAGCGGCGGCTTGACCACGCCGCGATCGAGAAAATGCTTGAGTGTATAGAGATGGCCGATGTCGTAGCACTCGATCTCGAAGCGAGTGTTGTTTTCCGCGCAAGTGGTCAAGATGTATTCGATGTCGGCGAAAGTGTTTTTGAACATGCCCTTCCTGGAATTTTCCAGATAGGGCTCTTCCCAGTCGTATTTGAACTTGCCTTTGTAGCGCGGGATCATCGGATAGAGTCCGAAATTCATCGTGCCCATGTTGAGCGAGGCAATCTCCGGCTTGAACGTGGCGGCCGGCCTCACGCGCTCCTCAATCGACATAGTCGGCGCACCGCCGGTGGTGATGTTCACGACCACGGCCGAGCGCTGCTTGATCACCTTGAGAAATGGGGCAAAAGCCTCCGGCGTCTGGTCGGGACGTCCGTCCTGAGGGTTGCGCGCGTGCAGATGAACCACCGCGGCGCCCGCTTCAGCGGCGCCGATCGCCGCATCGGCAATCTCCTGAGCGGTCACCGGCAGATGCGGCGACATTGACGGCGTGTGGATCGAGCCGGTAACGGCACAGGTTATGATGACTTTGCGCGGCTTCGCCATGAGCTTTCCATCCCGGTAAAGTGAGGCTTGTTCAATCGCGATTGGACTTGTCCAGCGATCCTAGAGTATCAGGCGGGCGGAAGTCACCTGCGCAAGGGTCGAGGACATCGCCGTGGAAGCACCCGGTCAAGCGGCGGCGCGGTCGGGCATTCTGATCGGAACGCTGTGCGGCATGGGCGCTGCGCTCGGCTGGGCGGCCGGCTTTGTCGTCGCCAAGCACGGTATCTCCATCGGGTTTTCACCGGCGGATCTTGCTTTCCACCGCTTCTTCTGGTCCGGCCTGCTGCTACTGCCGATCGCCTTGCGCGATGGGGTCGTCAATCTCGGCGGCATCGGCTGGGGCCGCGGCCTCATGATGAGCGTGCTGTCAGGCCCGCCGCAGGCGATCATCGCCTATAGCGGCTTCATGCTGGTGCCGCTCGGCCATGGAACCACCATCCAACCGGCTTGCGCGGCGCTGTTCGGGCTCATCCTCGCCACGGCAATGCTGGGCGAGCGGCCGACTGGCCAGCGCATCTTTGGCGGCGCCGCGATCATCGCCGGCCTGATGGTATTTGGCTGGGAATCGCTGACCACCATCGGCCAGCAAGGCGTCGGCGGCGACCTGCTGTTCGTCACCGCCGGTTTCTTCTGGGCCATGTTCGGCACTTTGCTGCGCCACTACCGCATGTCGGGCGTCCGCGCTGTGGCGATGGTCGGTGTGCTGTCGATCGTCGTCTATGCGCCGCTGCACGGACTGTTGATCGGCTATAGCGGCATCATGCGCATGAGCCTCGCCGAAAATTTGCTGCAAGCAGTGGTGCAAGGCCTGCTCGCGGGTGCGCTGCCGATTTATCTGTTCGCGCGCGCGGTGATATTGCTCGGCGCCGGACGCGCGGCGACCTTTCCGGCGCTGGTGCCGGGGTTCGGGCTCATCATTGGTTATCTGGCGCTCGGCGTGGTGCCGAGCCTCGCGCAGTTCATCGGCCTGGTGATCGTGCTGATTGGTTTCCGCTTTGCATTGCGCTGAACTTCACTCCGGCCCGGCATATTTGCCGGCGGTCTGCGGGAACATCGCCTTCACAATCTTGAACTTCGAAATGTCGACGGTGCCGTCCATGTGCGGGAAAATCGCAGCGTCGCGGAAGAGTTTTTCGACGCCAAAATCCAGCATCATGCCGTTGCCGCCGTGCAGCTCGACCGCGTGCTGCGCGACTTTAAGGATTTCCTCGGAGGCGAAATACTTGGCCATGTTGACCAGCGTGTCGGCGTCCGGGGCATTGGCATCGACCGCCTCGGCGGCCCGGTGTGTCAACGCACGCACCGCCTCGATCTTAGTTGCCATGTCGGCGAGCCGCAGCGCGACCGCCTGATGCTTGATCAGAATGCGGCCACCCTGCACGTAGTTTTGTACGTAGTCGGAAGTAACCTCGAAAGCGCGCACGCCGACGCCGAGATTTTTCGCCGCCTGGATGATCTTGCCCGGGCGGAAATAAATGCCGGCTTTGCCGAGAGCGTCGTTCTCGGCCAGCAGATGATCGTCGGGAATGAACATGTCCTCGAATACCATCTCGCCGTTGTTCATAAAACGGCAGCCGAGTGTCTCGTTGCAGCGCGCGACGGCAGAAGCCCTTGGTCTCGCGCGGCACGAGGAACGACGACGTTCCCTGCAACATGCCGACTTTCGGATTGGTGTTGGCATAGACCACATAGAGACTGGCGTCGTAGCCGTTGGAGATGAATTGCTTGCGGCCGTTGATGATCCAGCCGCCTTTAGCCTTCACGGCCTTGGTCTGCATTGAGGCTTCCGGCACGTTGTAGGGCAGCCAGCGGTCGGAGGCGCCGCGCGGTTCGGTCAGGCAATGCGCCATCAGAAATTGCGGCTCGGCGACCAGGCGCCTGAACCATTTCTCCTGCAGATGCCGCGGCGCGAACTGGCGCAACAGAACTGAAACTTTCCAATTTTGCACCAGCTTGTCGGCCAGCCCTGAATCGCCGCGCGCGATTTCCTCCGAGATGAGCGCGAATGTCGCTACTTCGGTGCCTTTTTCCAGCTCCACGCCGCCGAATTCCTCCGGCACGCCAAGTGTGCGGATGCCGACCTTCTCGGCGCCTTCGAGGATGCTCGCCGGCAGCCGGTCTCCCGGGGTCATCAGCCACTCGCGCTGCCAGTTGGCCTTGATGAAGGGAAGCACCACGTCGTCGACGAAATCACGGCAGCTCTGCCGCATCATCCGTTGTTCTTCCGACAAACCCCGGTCGTACATGTGCATAACCCCTGACTGCCCGGCAGGGCAGATGCCCGGCGCCAGCCGATTTTGATATTGGTCCGCTTCATGGGACAATTCCAAGGGGGTCTATTCGAGGGCGCGCGATGAACCGCATCGAAGGGCTGATCGGCACAATCGAAGACGCCTTGCTGGCGGTAGGGCACGACGTCGCCTCGATCTGGGTGCTGTCGCAGGTTGCCCTGATCCTGCTTGCGGCGGCGTTGGGAACGGTGGCAGCCACGCTGCTGCGGCGGCGTGTCGACACTGACGCGCTCACCATCGGCTGGCCGCCATTGCTGCGGCTTTGGATCCGGCTGTTCATGGACAATCTCGGCACGATTTTTTTCGTGCTGCTGGTGGTGGTCGCGCGCGCGGCGCTGATCGGAATGACCCTGCCGAACCGATCCTATCTCCTCGACGTTGCGGCGAGCCTCGCGACCGCGTGGGTGATCATCGCACTGGTCGCAGGCCCCATCCGTAATCGGTTTGTTTACCGACTGGTCGCTGGTTTTGCTTGGACCATCACAGCGCTGAACATTCTCGGCCTGCGCGAGCCGATCAGGTCCGCGCTCGATTCATATGCGGTAGTTGTCGGTGGGCTACGCGTATCGCCGCTATTAGTGATCAAGACCATTGTGCTGTTGCTGCTAACGCTATGGGCGGCGAACGCGGCCAGCGACTTTCTCGACAAGCGCGTGCGCGCAAGCGCCGATCTGACGCCGTCGATCCAGGTGCTGATCGGCAAGCTGATCCGGCTGCTGCTGATCACGTTTGCGATTCTGATCGCGCTCTCGACCGTCGGCATCGACTTTTCGGCGCTCGCCTTCTTCTCCGGCGCGGTCGGCGTCGGCTTGGGCTTCGGCCTGCAGAAGATCGTGTCCAATCTAGTGAGCGGGATCATCCTGCTCGCCGACAAGTCGATCAAGCCGGGCGACGTGATTTCAGTCGGCGACAATTTCGGCTGGGTCGATTCCATGGGCGCGCGCTACACGTCCGTGGTCACGCGCGACGGCCGCGAGTTCCTCATTCCGAACGAGGACTTCGTCACCCAGCGAGTGATCAACTGGTCGTATTCCAACAATGAAGTGCGCATGGACGTCGAATTCGGCGTGTCCTACGACGCCAACCCGCACACGGTGTGCGAGCTTGGTGTCGAAGCGGCCAAGACGGTGACACGCGTGCTGACTTCGCCGGCGCCGGTCTGCCATCTCAAGGCTTTCGGCGACTCTTCCCTTGATTTCATCCTGCGCTTCTGGATCCGCGATCCAGTGGACGGCACCACCAATGTGCGCGGCCAAGTGCTGCTGGCGCTATGGGATATCTTCAAGCGCGAGGGAATCCAAATTCCCTATCCGGTGCGCGACGTGCGCATCGCCGACCGTTCGACTGCAAGCGAAACCTAGGCGTCGTCACGCCGCCTTGCGGCTCACCAGGAACTCGCCCATGCGGGCGAGCGCTTTCAAAATATTCTCGGTCGAATTGGCGTAGGACACTCGGATGTATCCTTCGCCGAGAATGCCGAAATCCGGCCCGCCGATGATGGCAACGCCTGCATCTTCAAGCAGCGACGAAGCCAGCGCCTTGGCTTTCCAGCCGGTACCCTTGATGTTGGGGAAGGCATAGAACGCGCCTTTCGGCGTGGCGCATGACACGCCCGGCAATTTGTTCAAGCCTTCGACCACGACTTTGCGCCGCTTGTCGAACTCGGCCACCATCTTCGCGACCTCGTCCTGCGGGCCCTTCAACGCGGCCAGCCCCGCAAATTGCGCCGAAGCATTGACGCAAGAGTGCAGGTTGACGGCGAGCTTGCGCGCATAGTCGTAGAGCTTGCCCGGGAACACCGCGTAGCCGAGCCGCCAGCCGGTCATCGCATAAGTCTTCGACCAGCCATTGAGCAGGATCAGCCGATCGCGGATCGACGGATAAGTGAGCAGGCAGACATGCGTCTCGCCGTCGTAAGTCATGTGGTCGTAGATCTCGTCCGACATGATCGCGACGTCCGGCCACTTCTCGAGGCCGGCGACGAGCTTATCGACTTCCGCCTTGCCGGTGACGCCGCCGGTCGGATTGGCCGGCGAATTTAGGATCAGCAGCCGCGTCTTCGGCGTGATCAGTTTCAACGTTTCCTCCGCCGAGAACGCGAAGCCATTCTCTTCGCGGATCGGAACCGGAATGGGCTTGGCGCCGGTGAATTCGATCATCGAGCGGTAGATCGGAAAACCCGGATCGGGATACATGATTTCCGCACCCGGCTCGCCGAACATCAGGATCGACATGAACATGGTCGGCTTGCCGCCGGGCATGATCATGACGCTGTCGGGCGAGACCTCGACGCCGTAGCGTTTGTGTAAGTCGGCTGCCACCGCTTCGCGCAAGGGCGGAATGCCGTTCGCGGGCGTGTAGCCGTGGTGGCCCTCACGCAGCGCCTTAACCGCCGCCTCGACGATAAAATCCGGAGTCCTGAAGTCGGGTTGGCCAATGCCAAGATTGATGATGTCGCGCCCTTGCGCCGCCAGCAAATTGGCGCGGGCCAGCACGGCGAAGGCATTCTCCTCGCCGATGCGATCAAAAGCGGCGACAGTTTTCAGCATGGCGTTCGTTCCCCCGGATCCGGTTTTGCCAACAGTTCACCCGATTAATCCCTGAAAATCAATTCGGTGTGGGCAGATCTGGGCCGCACCCAATGCCATTGTCCCAAAGCGTGCAATCGTGGCAGGTTCCCTGCCCGTTCTGCAGGTGCACCATGGCAAAGCCATCGATCTCGGATAAACGCCGCGCGTTCCGCAAACTGCACGAGAGCGGTTGTTTTGTTATTCCCAATCCTTGGAATGTCGGCAGCGCGCGCTACCTGCAAGGCCTCGGCTTCAAGGCGCTGGCCAGTACCAGCTCCGGCTATGCGCATGCGCAAGGCCTTGCCGATGGCGACGTCACACGCGATCAGGTGCTGGCGCATTACCGCGAGATCGCCAATGCAACCGACGTGCCGGTGAATGCTGATTTCGAGGGCGGCTTTGCCGACGATCCCGAGACGGTGGCGGCGAATGTGCGGCTGTGCGTGGAGACGGGCGTCGCCGGTGTGTCGATCGAGGACTTCACCGGCGATGAAACCGATCCGCTTTACGGTTTCGATCTGGCGGTCAAGCGCGTGCGCGCGGCGCGCGAAGCAATCGACAAAGCCGGTGGCGATGTGGTGTTCACCGCCCGCACCGAAGGATTCATCCACGGCCGGCCCGACCTCGATGAAACCATCCGCCGCCTGAAGGCCTTCGCCGACGCCGGTGCCGATTGCCTCTATTCCCCCGGCATTAAGACGCGCGAGCAGATCGCGGCGACGATCAAGGCGGTCGCACCGAAGCCAATCAATTTCCTCAACAGCGGTTCGTTCGGTTTCACTGTCAAGGATCTAGCCGGGCTTGGCGTTCGCCGCATCAGCGTTGGTGGCTCGCTGGCGCGCGTCGCCATGCAAGCCTTCATAAAATCGGCGACCGAAATCGCCAAAGAAGGCAAGTTCGACAGCTTTGCGAGCTTGATGCCGAATGCTGAGCTCAATAAGTTTTTCGCCGACGACCGCAAGAGCCGCTCATGAGCGCGCGCCCGGTTGGGGAACCAGTCGATTCAAATCCCGCGCAACGGCCCAGCCCGGTCACGCTGCAAGGGCGGTTCGGCCACATTGAGAAGCTTGCACCCGAACATGCGGCTTCATTGTGGGATGCCGTTAAGGGCGATGACGCAATATGGACTTACATGGCCTATGGTCCATTCAAAGGCGCCGAGGCATTCGCGGCCTGGGTCGGCGAGCGCGTCAAGCTCAGCGATCCTTTTTCCTATGCCGTGCTCATGCCGGACGGCCGCGCCGTCGGCATTGCCACGCTGATGGAAATCCGCCCCACGCCGCGCGTAATCGAGGTGGGCAACATCGTCTACGGCCAGCCGCTGCAACGTACGCCGCTCGCAACCGAAGCGATGTATCTATTGGCGCGCTACGCATTCGAAGAGCTTGGTTACCGCCGCTACGAATGGAAATGCGATTCGCTGAACGCCGCTTCCCGGCGCGCCGCTTTGCGCTATGGCTTCACCTTCGAAGGCATCTTTCGCCAGCACATGATCATCAAAGGCCGCAACCGCGACACGGCTTGGTTCTCCATGCTCGACAGCGAATGGCCGGCGCGCAAGCGCAACTTCGAACGCTGGCTGGCGCCGGACAACTTCGGTCCTGACGGACGCCAAAAGGTGAGCTTGAGCGCGTTGAACGGCGCGGCGGAATGACCGCACTGGAGTTCGTCATCTCCCACGCTGCTGCAGCACCGGCCGTTCGTCTTGTTCTGGCTGGCGCGGCTGAGCGCAACTATGGGCTACCAGATGATGGCCCTGGTCATCGGCTGGAAAGTCTACGAGCTCACCGGCAGCGCGCTCGATCTCGGCCTGGTCGGGCTTATCCAATTTGTTCCCGCCGTGGTGCTCACGCTTGCGATCGGGCATGCCGCCGACCGCTATGATCGCCGCGTTATCGTGCGCGTGGCGCAAGGGTTCTACGCCCTCGCTGCGATCATGATCACGGCGGCGCTGCTGAACGGCGTCTTGACCCGCAACCTACTGTTTGCCGCGGTGTTCATGATCGGCTCGGCGCGCGCTTTCGAACTACCAAGTGCAAGCGCGCTGGTGCCGGCCCTCGTACCGGGCCCGCTGATCCCGCGCGCGATCGCGGCCTGGACCTCCGCCAACCAGGTGGCGGTGATCTGCGGCCCGGCCGCCGGCGGTCTGATCTATATTTTGAGCCCGGTGCTGGTCACCGCCATTTGCGTTGTGTTCTTCACGATCGCCATCGTGTTCGTCACGCTGGTGGAAGCGAAAGCGCCTGCGCCTGCGCGAAATCCGCCGACTATTGCGTCGGTACTAGCCGGGTTTGAATTCATCCGCACGCGCCGCCGGCTGCTCGGGGTCATCACCCTCGATTTGTTCGTGGTCATTTTGGGCGGTGCCACGGCGCTCCTGCCAATTTATGCCCGCGACATTCTCAGCGTCGGGCCGGTCGGCCTCGGCCTGCTGCGCTCGGCGCCGGCTGCCGGCGCATTGATCACCTCGATCGTGCTCGCCCGCCAACCGGTCGAGCGCCACATCGGGCACAAGATGTTCGCTGTGGTCGCCATTTATGGCGTGGCGACCATTGTGTTCGCTTTATCAACCTCATTCCCACTGTCGCTGCTGGCGCTCGCGCTGCTGGGCGCGTCGGACGCGGTCAGCATCGTGATCCGCTTTTCGCTGGTGCAAATCGAAACCCCGGACGAAAAGCGCGGCCGCGTGAGCGCGATCAATTATTTGTTCGTCGGCTCGTCGAATACTTTGGGAGAATTCGAATCCGGTGTGGTGGCCGCCTGGCTCGGGGCGGTGCCGGCGGTGCTGATCGGCGGTTTGGGATCGCTACTGGTCGCGGGCATATGGATGATGCTATTCCCGGATTTGCGCCGCATCGACCGCTTCGAGCCGGCAGATAACAAAAACGGGAGGACGTAAATGCATATCCTGATCACCGGCGCGGCGGGCATGATCGGCCGCAAACTGACCGCGCGTCTGGTCAAGGACGGCAAACTCAACGGCCAGTCGATCGACCATCTGACGCTGACTGATGTGGTGGCGCCGGAAAAACCGGCCGGCTTTCCAGGTAAAGTCGATATCTGGACCGGCGATCTGGCCGCACCCGGCGCTGCGGAGAAATTAATCGCCGGCCGGCCGGAAATTATTTTCCACCTCGCCGGCGTCGTGTCGGGCGAGGCCGAGATCGATTTCGACAAAGGCTATCACGTCAATCTCGACGGCACCCGCGCGCTGCTGGAGGCGATCCGCGCCGCCGGAGAGAGTTATCATCCGAAAGTCGTTTTCACCTCGTCGATCGCGGTCTACGGCGCGCCATTCCCCTACGCCATTCCGGACGAATTCCATCTGACGCCGCTCACCTCCTATGGCACGCAAAAAGCCATCAGCGAATTGCTGCTGGCGGATTACAATCGCCGCAATATTCTCGATGGCGTCGGCATTCGCCTGCCGACCATCTGCGTGCGGCCGGGCAAGCCCAACAAGGCGGCGTCGGGCTTTTTCTCCGGCATCATCCGCGAACCGCTGGCAGGTCTTGAGGCCGTGCTGCCGGTCGCCGACACGGTGCGACACACGCATGCCAGCCCACGTTCAGCCGTGGGATTCCTGATCCATGCGGCGGGACTGACGCGCGAGCAATTGGGGCCCCGCATCAGCCTCGCCATGCCGGGCGTGTGCTGCACGGTCGCCGAGCAGATCGAATCGCTCGCCCGCATCGCCGGCGCCAAAGTGGCCGCGCGCATCCGGCGCGAGCCGGACCAACTGGTCATGCGCATTGTTGCCGGATGGTCGGAACGCATTGACGCCAAGCGCGCGGCCGCGCTCGGTTTCAAGGCCGAAACATCATTTGACGATATCGTGCGCGCCCATATCGACGACGAGCTGGGTGGAAAAATCGCTTAGTACCTGGGCCGGGCATGCGCTTGCGCCATTCGCCCCAAGCCTTACATTACCGTCCATGACTTACGTTGACGCCGCCGTCGCTCCCCTCCGCAAGACCGGCCAGATCAAGATCCACGGCCCCGGCGCCTTCGAGGGCATGCGCAAGGCCGGCCAGCTCGTGGCTCGCTGCCTCGACATGCTGACCGAACATGTCCGGCCGGGCGTGCCGACAGAAAATATCGACCGACTGGTGCTGGACTACGCGCTCGACCACGGCGCGTTGCCGGCGACGCTGATGTATCGCGGCTACAAGAAGTCCACCTGCACCTCGCTCAATCATGTGGTCTGCCACGGCATCCCCGGCGACAAGCCGCTCAAGGACGGCGACATCGTCAATATCGACGTGACGTTGATCCTGGATGGCTGGCACGGCGATTCGAGCCGCATGTTCGCGCTTGGGGCAATCCCGCGCCGCGCCGAGCGGCTGATCGAGGTGACGCACGAAGCCATGATGCGTGGCATCGCCACCATCCGCCCCGGTTCGACCACCGGCGATATCGGCGCCGCCATACAAACTTACGTCGAGGCCCAGCATATGAGCGTGGTGCGCGACTTCTGCGGCCATGGCCTCGGCCGGCTGTTTCACGACGAACCCAACATCGTCCACGTCGGCCGCCCGGGCGAAGGCATCGTGCTCAAGCCCGGCATGTTTTTCACCGTGGAGCCGATGATCAATATCGGCCGTCCGCATGTGAAAGTGCTGTCCGACGGCTGGACCGCGGTGACGCGCGACCGTTCGCTCTCGGCCCAGTTCGAGCACACCGTGGGCGTCACCGACACAGGCGTCGAGGTGTTCACCTTTTCGCCCGCAGGGCTCGATAAGCCGCCCTACAAGCGCTGACGCTTTTCGTCCACCGTCAGCCAAAAGCCTCCCTCGTCGATTGCTTCCATCTGAACTACAATCATACCGCGTGGGGCGGTGTGGGCGTGATTTTCATGGCGGCAAAGCGGGACACTAGCGGGCAGAAGACCGGCCTCTCCGAGGCGTCGCCGCACTATCACGGCCATCGCGAACGGCTGCGCGCCCGCTTCCGCGAGGCCGGCACCGAGGCGGTCAGCGACTATGAATTACTCGAACTGGTGCTGTTTCGCGCCATCCCGCAGCGCGACGTCAAGCCGTTGGCCAAGGAACTGATCGCCAAATTCGGCTCTTTCGCCGAGGTGGTGGCGGCGCCGACGGCGCGGCTCGCCGAACTCAAGGGCATGGGTGACGCCGCCATCACCGAACTCAAGATCGTCCACGCGGCGGCCAGCCGCCTGGCGCGCGAGCAAATGCAAAAGCGGCCGGTGCTGTCATCCTGGTCAAGCGTGCTCGACTATTGCCGCATGGCGCAAGCCTTCGCCGAGAAGGAACAATTCCGCGTGCTGTTCCTCGACAAGCGCAATCAGGTGATTGCCGATGAATTGCAGCAGACCGGCACCGTCGATCACACGCCGGTCTATCCGCGCGAGGTGATCAAACGCGCGCTCGAATTGTCGGCGACCGCGCTGATCCTGGTGCACAACCATCCATCCGGCGATCCGACGCCGTCGCGCGCGGACATCCAGATGACGCAGGCGATCATCGAGGTGGCGAAGCCCTCTGGGCATTTCCGTGCACGACCACATCATCGTCGGCAAGGAAGGCCACGCCAGCTTCAAGGGACTGCGGTTGATTTGACTATTGCTTGACCAGCGTAATCTGGTTGGTGCTTTCCGGAATCCGGCGCCAGGTCACGTTGTCGATCTCCTCGAAGCGCCAGGGCGTGCCGCGCGCGACTATCGAGCACAAGCTGATCGTGATCCAGCTGCCACTGCGTGAAGTTAAGCTGCGCAATCGACGGCGCGCAGCCCGGTTTCACCGTTAGTGTCAGCCCATCACGCAGCGGCGTCGCGGCAAGGGTCAGCCCGCAAAGCGGCGTGCCCGTCCCCCGCATCAGCATCCAGTTTCCCGCCATTTCGTCCGGCGTCTTTTGCGCAGGACCCGCCGCTGCGGCGGCATTCTGCAGGAACAGCACGCCGACGCCCGGGGTTGGCGCCTCGTAGATTCCGTCTTCCACCTCGCTAAATTCGGCCAGTGGCTTGCCCTGCGAATCGAGCAGCCGCAAAAGATCATTGTCGGGGAAATTCCAGCCGGCGATGTCGGCAACCAGCGGAAACAGCGCCGCGCAGTTCTTGTCAAACTCGACCTTGAAACCGACCGCGGCGCGTTCTCCCGAGAAGATGGCGGTGCATTTCTTCTCGCGGTCGGCGTTGGAAAACTCCCAGCTGCCGATCACCTTCTTGGCAGATTCACCAATTGCCGGTGCTGGTTTGTGCTGTTCTGAACCGGCGGCGGCGTTTGCGCGAAGGCAGCGCCTGCAGCGCAAATGACGGCAAGACAAACGATGCTAAGACGGATCATGTCGAACCTATAACACCCGGCCGCCTTTTCCGCGCGATCAAGATTTTTTCGGCGGCCAGGGCGTTTCCGAAACCGGCGTCAGCGGCGGCTTGCCCGCGGCCCAGGCCAAGATGTTGTCGGCCACCAGCTTGTCCATAGCCGCGCGCGTCACCTCGGTGGAAGAACCGAGATGCGGGAAAAGCACGACATGATCCATGTCGAGCAATTCCTTGGGAACATTCGGCTCCTTGGCGAAGACGTCAAGGCCGGCGGAATAGATGGTGCGGTTCTTCAACGCCGCGATCAATGCCGGCTCGTCCACCACCGAACCGCGCGCCATGTTGACGAGAATGCCGTTCGGTCCCAGCGCCTTGAGCACATCGGCATTGATCATATTCGCCGTCGCCGCCCCGCCCGGCACGATCACCATCAGCGTGTCGACGTCGCGCGCCATATCGAGAGTTTTGGATAATATTTATAAGCGACATCCTGCTTATTGCGTGAGTGATAAACCACCGGCACGCCGAAGGCTTCCAGCCGGCGCGCAATTGCCTTGCCGATGCGTCCCATGCCGACCATGCCGACGCTGCGGTTGCGTAGCGTCGCCTTGGTAATCGGGTAATGACCTTGCAGCCATTTTCCGGCGCGCAGATAGCGTTCGGCTTGCGGGAATTCACGCACAGTACACAGCAGGAGCCCAAGCGCGGTATCGGCCACTTCCTCGTCCAGCACGCCCGGCGTATTGGTAACGATGATGCCGTGCTCGCCCGCCCATTTGGCATCGACATGATCGTAGCCGACGCCGAAGCTGGAAATCTGCTCGAGCTTGGGAAAGCGCTGCATGAAGGCGCCATCGAGCTTGTTCGCGGTGTGGGCCACCGCCATGGCGCCGATTTTCCCGGCCACTGACTTGATCAGCGCCTCCGGATCTTTCGCTTCCGCCGTAATATGCAGCGTGACCTTGGGCTCAAGCCCGGCCACCATGGCCGGCTTGCGGCTGCCAATCACCAATACGTCCGGCTTTACGCCCGTCATTTCAATTTCTCCTCAGGTCAGCGATTGATCCAGGCGAGTACCATGCCCATCAGGACGACGCGAATGGTGTCGAACACGATCTGCTTGATCGCAAGCACGAGCGGCACCGGCGTGACCACGTGATAGATCAGATATGTCGGGATCACCGTCAAGAACGCAACCGCGATGCCAAAGCGAATGCCTTGCGCCAGCCACGGCTTGTCTTCCTTGCCCTGTACGTAAATCCAGGCAAAGGCGATGCCAAATAGCGCCTGGGCGAGGATGATGAACCCGACGAGCTTTTGCGCTTCGCCGGCGGCCGCATGCCCGCGGTGACGGAATAATCGCCGCCCAACAATAGCCCGTGCACGACGAAGCTCAGCGCCCAGGCCATGATGAACATGACGACGGCGGAGATGATGCATTTCTTGTTCATGACGACCCCCTAGACCAATGCCGTGACCGGCTTTTCGACGAATCCCTTGAACGCGGCGAGCAATTGCGCCCCGAGCGCGCCATCCACCACGCGATGGTCGCATGACAGCGTGACGGTCAGCTGACTGATGAATTTAATGCCGCCATCTTCCGACTCGATTGGCGCACGCCGTGTTGCGCCGACCGCAAGGATGGTCGCGTGCGGCGGATTAATGATGGCCGCGAATTCGCGCACGCCATACATGCCCAAATTTGAGATTGCGCTTGAGCCGCCTTGGTATTCGTTCGGCTTGAGCTTCTTCGCGCGCGCGCGTTCCGCCAGATCGCGCATCTCCGCCGAAATCGTGGTGAGAGATTTGGCTTCGGCATTGCGGATCACCGGCGTGATCAAGCCGCCTTCGAGCGCCACCGCCACGCCGATGTCACTTTGGGAAAAGCGCAAAATGCTGTCGCCCGCCCACACCGCATTGGCGGCGGGTACGCGTTGCAGCGCCGCCGCCCAAGTCTTGATGATGAAATCATTGAGTGAGAGTTTGAACGCCGGCCCACCGTCTTTGCCCTTGGGCGCCGCGGCATTGGCCTCCTCACGCATGGCAATCAGCCGGCCGGCATCCATGTCCGCGGTCAAATAAAAGTGCGGAATAGTCTGCTTGGCCTCGACCAGCCGTTTGGCGATGGTGCGACGCATGGAGTCGAGCGGCACTTCCTCGTAAGCGATGCCCTGATAAAGCGCTTTGACCTGCGTGGCGCTGGCCCCGCTCGCAAGCGCAGACGCTGCGGGTGCGGCTTTGTCGACATCGGCCGCAACGACGCGGCCATGCGGCCCGGAGCCCGATACACGCGACAAATCGATACCGCGTTCGCCCGCCAGCCGCCGCGCCAAAGGCGTGGTGAAGGCGCCGCTTGCGAGCTTGGCGGGTCCGAAATTGCGGTCGGGCGTGCGAACTTCGTGGAAAGGGTCCATTTGCGATAGGCAGACGACGCGCGATTCATCCCGTTCGTCCCCGCGTAAGCGGGGACCCAGTTCTTGATTTCGTGAAGCCTGGCCCTGGACCCCCGCTTTCGCGGGGGTGAGCGGAGATTGTGCCTTGCGCCTGCGGTTGTAGCCGTTTCGCCGGCTCCCGAGCAATCTACCGCCACCACGGCGCCGACTTTGGCCACTTCGCCGACGCTGAAATCGAATCCCGGCCAGCGTGCCGGCCGAGGTCGCCGGCACTTCCATCGAGGTCTTGTCGGTCTCGATCTCGAACAGGTTGTCGCCCGGCTTGACGGCGTCGCCGGCCGATTTGAACCATTTAACGATCTTGCCTTCGGCGACGGTCTCGCCGAGCTGCGGCATCAGGACGTCCACGTGCTTCCCCGCCGCTTATTCACCAGCTCACCGACACGTATTGCGTCTCGAGAAATTCCTTCATGCCTTCCTGAGCGCCTTCGCGGCCGAGCCCGGACTGCTTGACGCCGCCGAACGGCGCCGCCGGGTCCGACACCAGCCCGCGATTGAGGCCGATCATGCCGAAGTCGAGCTTCTCGGAGACGCGCATGCCGCGCGATAGGTCCTTGGTATAAAGATAGGCCACCAACCCGTATTCGGTGTCGTTGGCGCGCTTGATCGCTTCGGCCTCGGTCTTGAAGGTCTGGATCGAAGCGACCGGGCCGAAGATTTCCTCGTTCAGCATTTTCGAATCGTCGGAGACATTGGTGAGCACGGTCGCCGGATAAAAGAAGCCGGGCCCGTCCGGCAACTTGCCGCCGGTCAGAACCTTGGCGCCCTTCTTGACGGCGTCGTCGACTAGCTCGATCACCTTGTCGCGGCCGTCTTTGTTGACCAGCGGCCCGAGATTGACGCCGTCGTCGAGCCCGTTGCCCATCTTCAGGCCACGACATCTTGGCGGTCAGTTTCTTGGCAAATTCGTCGTGCACCTTCTCGTGCACGTAGAAACGATTGGCGGCGGTGCAGGCCTCGCCCATGTTGCGCATCTTCGCAATCATGGCGCCGTCGATCGCGGCGTCGATATCGGCGTCGTCGAACACGATAAACGGCGCGTTGCCGCCGAGCTCCATTGACGGCTTGAGTACCTGGTCTGCAGCCTCGTGCAACAGCTTACGGCCGACTTCCGTCGAGCCGGTGAAGGAGACGACGCGCACGCGGGGATCATGCAGCATGGCGCTCACCACCGGGCCGGAGCGGCGCGACGGCAGCACGTTGACGACGCCGGCGGGAACGCCCGCTTCCTCCAGCGCCGGCATCAGCGCCAGCATCGTGAGCGGCGTATCGGACGCGGGCTTCAAGACCACCGGGCAGCCGGCGGCCAGCGCCGGACCGATCTTGCGCGTCGCCATGGCTGCGGGGAAATTCCACGGCGTCACCAACACGGCGATGCCGGCCGGCTTGTGCTGAGCGATGATGCGCGCGCCGGAAGCGGGCCCCATCGTGATAGTGCCGAGATTGCGCACGGCTTCCTCGGCGTACCAGCGGAAGAATTCGGCGGCGTAAGCCACCTCGCCGCGCGAATCGGAGAGCGCCTTGCCGTTTTCCAACGTGATCAATTTCGCAAACCGCTCGGCGTCGCGCATGATCAGTTCGTAGGCTTTGCGCAGAATTTCGGCGCGCTCGCGCGGCTTGCGCCCGGCCCAACCCTCGAAAGCAGCCTCGGCGGCATCGAGCGCGGCCTTGGCGTCCTCAACCGTGGCGCTGGCGACCGACGCGATCTTGCGCTCGGTCGCGGGGTCGATCACATCGAAGCGGCCGCCATCGGACGCCTTGCGCCACTTGCCGCCGATCCAAAGGTCGGTCGGGACATTGGCGAGAAGATTTTCGTACATGACTGTTACCCTTTACTTGTCATTCCGGCGCAGCGCACCACGAAGTGACGCGCTATAGCCGAACTTGGGCATTTCTTAATCCGATCTCGGGTCAGCAGCGCACCAACGAGATCGCGTGCGCCGACCCGGGAATGACCAGACTAACTTCCGAGCGACTTCGCCGTATCGTCTCGCAATGCGCGCCGGGGTGGGGAGGACGATGTCTTCCAGATAGTCGGCCGCGGGCAGCGGAATATGCGGAGTTGTTATTCGTACTGGCGGTCCGTCATGGTCGTAGAAGCCCTCATCTACGGCGATCGAGACGATTTCGGCGCCCCAGCCGCAAAGCCGAGGATTCTCCTCGACCGTGAATAAGCGGTGCGTTTTGGCCACGGAACCGAGGATCGTCTGGGTGTCGAGCGGCACCAGCGAGCGCACATCGATAACTTCGCAGTCGATTCCATGTTCCGATTTGAGCTTCTCGGCCGCCTCGAGCGCGCGCGGCACCATCAGCGCCAGCGCCACGATGGTGGCATCCTTGCCGGGCCGCACGATCTTGGCGGTGCCGAGCGTATCGACGATCTCGCCGTCCGGAACTTCGCCTTTGGTGGCGTAGAGCGACTTATGCTCGAAGAAAATCACCGGGTCGGGGTCGCGCACCGCCGCCGCCAGCAGGCCGATGACGTCGCGCGGCGTCGAGGGCGCCACCACCTTCAAGCCCGGAATCATCATGCACCAGTTCTCGACCGACTGCGAATGCTGCGCGCCGAAGCGCGAGCCCGCGCCATTGCCGGTGCGCACCACCAGCGGACATTTGGTCTGCCCGTTCGACATGTAGCGGCTCTTGGGAAATTCGTTGGCGATGTAGTCGAAGCAGACCGCGAAGAAATCCGAAAACATGATTTCGGCGATCGGCTTCAAGCCGGTCATGGCCGCGCCCATGGCGGCGCCCAAAATCGCCTGCTCGGAGATCGGCGTGTCGCGCACGCGCAACGGCCCGAACTGCTCGTACAAGCCAACGGTCGCCTTGAACACGCCGCCGGCTTTCGCCACGTCCTCGCCGAGGAACACGACATCGGGATCGCGCGCCATTTCCTGCGCGATGCCGCGAATGACCGCGTCGCGATAACTTAGTTCCGGCATTTTAATTTCTCCATGCCCAGCCTCCGTCGGCATAGACATCGGTGGTGAGAATATCGAGCGGCGGGTTCGGCGCGGCCTTGCAAGCCTCGGTCGCGTCATCGACTTCCTTGCGCACGCTGGCGTCGATTTTTTCGATGGTCGCGTCGCTGACGCCGAATTGCTTCAGCCGCTCGCGGTAAATCTTGATCGGATCGCGCAGCTTCCACCGGTCCAATTCGCCCTCAGGCCGATATTTCGCCGGATCGGCGCGCGAATGGCCGCTATGGCGGTAAGTCATGCACTCGATCAGCGAAGGGCCCCTCGCCGGCGCGTGCCTTGGCAAAAGCTTTCTGCGCGGTGCGATAGCATTCGTCGGCGTCGTTGCCGTCGATGACGATGCGCTCAAGACCATACGCGGAAGCACGGTCGGCAGCCGGATGTTCGACCGCGGTCACGTCGGCGATCGGCGTGTATTCCATATAGAGATTGTTTTCGCACACGAACACGACCGGCAATTTCCACACGGCGGCGAAATTCAGCGCCTCGTGGAACGCGCCGATATTGGTGGTGCCGTCGCCGAAGAAACAAACCGAGACATCCTTGTCGCCTTTGTATTGCGCGCGCCAGGCGGCGCCGCACGCTATCGGAAGGTGCGCGCCGATGATGGCGTAGGAACCCATCACGCCATGTTCCTCGGAGGTGAGATGCATCGAGCCGCCTTTGCCGCGCATCAACCCGTTATCTTTTTGCATCAGCTCGCCCAGCACCTTCTCCACCGGCACGCCACGCGCCAGGGTATGGGCATGACCACGATAAGTGCAGAACGACAGGTCGCCCTTCACCATGGCTTCGGCAAAGCCTGCGGCGATCGCCTCCTGGCCGAGCGACAAATGGCTGGTGCCCTTGACCAGGTTTTGCAGGAACAGATCGTAAGCGCGCTGTTCCGCCTCGCGCAGCCGCACTTGCGAGCGGTACAAGGCCAGGCGCTTTTGCTCGCCAATATCGTCGTTCAAACCGCTGCCGGCGGCGGAGCGCTTTTCGTCGAGTTTGGCCATGGCGTCCTTTGGGCGTTATCGAGGGCGGACCTTACCGCCGCGCCCGAGCCTTAGGCAACGGGCGTGGAAGGCGACGGCTTGCCCATCACCGTTTCGCGGTGAAGCAAATAAAGGCCGGACGAAATCACGATCAAGCCGCCCACGATCGTCCAGCGGTGCGGCACGTCGCCAAACACCAGGAAGCCGAGCGCCGTCGTCCACACCATCTGCGTGTAGATGAAAGGCGCCAGCGTCGACGCCGGCGCGAGGCGGTGCGCCCGGATCAGCAGATAATGTCCGCCGCCGCCGAGCGCGCCGATCAACACCATGAGGCCGGCGATAAACACGTCTTCCGGCGTGGTCCACACGAACGGCACGATCGCGCTCATCGCCAGTGCGCCGACCAGGCTGGTGTAAAACTGGGTGGTGTCGCTGGAGTTGCTGCGCGACAAAACGCGCGTCGAGATCACATAAAACGCGTAACAGACCGAGCCGGCCAAGGTCAGCAGCGCGGCGGGGTGCAAGCCCCCGACGCCGGGTCGCGCCACCACCAGCACGCCGCAGAAGCCGACAATGATCGCCGTCCAGCGCCGCCAGCCCACCCACTCGCCGAGCAACGGCACGCAAAGTGCTGCAACCATGAACGGCGTGGAGAACAAAATGGACAGCGCCTCATCGAGCTGAAGCCAGCGCAAGGCGAACAAGTTAAGCACCGTGGAACACAGCAACAGCGCCGAGCGGCCGACTTGCATGAACGGCCGGCTGGTCTTCAACATCCCCGGACGCGTCAGCGGATTGGAAAAAACCAGTGTCAGCACGAACGCAAAGAAGTAGCGCGCCCACACGACTTGCAGCGTCGCCATGTGGTGGTTGAGATATTTGCCCGTGGTGTCGAGGAACGAAAACGAAGCCACCGCGCAGCACATCAGCGCGATGCCGGTTAATCGAACGCGGCGGGCCGTGTGAGGATCGGTCAATAGGTTGCTCGTCCGCCGGAAATGTCGAATGCCGCGCCGGTCGTGAACGAACAGTCGGCCGAGGCGCAGAAGGCGGCCAGCGCCGCAATCTCGTCGACCGTGACAAAGCGCCCACGCGGGATTTTCGACAGCATGAAGTCGATGAACTTCGGCGTCATCTGATCGAAGATCGCGGTTTTCGCCGCCGCCGGCGTAATGCAATTGACCGAGATGTCTTTGCCGGCGGTTTCCTTGGCCAGCGACTTGGTCAGCGAGATAACGCCGGCTTTCGACGCCGAATATGCCGGCGCATTCGGATTGCCTTCCTTGCCGGCGATCGACGCGATGTTAACGATGCGGCCGTAATCCTGCGCGATCATTCCCGGCACCACCGCCTTGCAGCAATGGAACTGGCCGTCGAGATTGATCGACAGCACCTTGCGCCATTCTTCGATTGGGTATTCCCAGGTCGTCGTATTCATGCCGGCGATGCCGGCATTGTTGACCAGGATGTCGATGCGGCCGAACGCCTTCAGCGTCTCATCGCGCGCGCGCTCGACATCGGAATATTGCGTCACATCCGCCGCCACAGCGACGACGCGGCCGCGCTTGGCGAGTTCGCCTGCGGTCTTTTTTGCCAGCGCCAGATCGCGATCCCAGATCGCCACCGCGGCGCCGGAATCGAGAAAGCGTTCGACGATGGCGCGGCCGATGCCCTGCGCGCCGCCGGTGACAACCGCGTGACGGCCGCCGAGATCGATCTTGTTGGACATTATTGCCTCCCGATTGAATGCTAGCGAAGCCGCGCCCGGCTGGCGAGCGACGAATACGCCGGGGTGCATTGCGCGCACCGCCTTGAAGTCTTCGCCAAGGTACTATAATCATTCACGCCGTGGGGCCAACGGCGGTCGCCCCGCTCCCTTGAAGGCTTGCGAGCCCAAGCACCGTCTCCTTCGTTCACGGAGGGGACCTATGCTGTCTCCAAGCTATTCGATCTCGGCAAAAGACCTTTGGAACAAGATAGCGACGCTTGAAGCGCCGCTGATCGTCGATGTGCGGCGGCGCGACGCGTTCGATCAATCGCCCAACCTCATTCCCGGCGCCATCTGGCGCGACGCCGGCAAGGCTTCGCAATGGTCGGCCGAGTTCGACCGCACCCGGCCGATCGTCGTTGCTTGCAAGGCCGGGCATGAAATCAGCCAGATGGCCTTGGCGTATCTACGCGGCGACGGTTTCGCCGCCAGCATGCTCGAAGGCGGCTACGAAGGCTGGGCGAAAGCCGGCTTGCCCTTTGTCGCCAAAGCCGCGCTCGACCGCATCGCGCCCAAGCGCCCGAGCCTGTGGGTGACGCGGCGGCGGCCGAAGCTCGACCGCGTCGCTTGTCCGTGGCTGATCCAGCGCTTCCTCGATCCGCACGCGCGCGTCTTGTTCGTCGATCCGGCCGAAGTGGTGAATGTCGCGCGCGAAAGCGGCGCCATTCCCTTTGACATCAAGGACGTCGAATTGAGCCACGAGGGCGAGCGCTGCACCTTCGACACCATGCTCAAATTGTTCGCGCTCGAAGGCGAGCCGTCGCTGGCGCGTTTGGCCCTGATCGTGCGCGGCGCCGATACCGCGCGGCCCGATCTCGCGCCGGAAGCGGCCGGTTTGCACGCGGTCGCGCTCGGCCTGTCGGCGCTTTCCGGCGACGACGACCACGGCCTCTTGCAACGCGGCTTCCTCGTCTATGATGCGCTGTTCGCCTGGCTGCGCTTTGCCGCCGACGAACATCATAATTGGCCGGCACGCGCATGATCCCGAAAAGTGGAAACCGGTTTTCGGACAAGATTGCGCAGTAAAAGGCCGCATGAGATCGAACAAAAAGCGCCGGCGCCGACCTTCGGCGAAGCCTTCAAGGTCTGGTTCAAAATCGGCTGCCTGTCGTTCGGCGGGCCGGCCGGCCAGATCGCGCTCATGCACAAAATCGTGGTGGACGAGAAGAAGTGGCTGGACGAGCCGCGCTTCCTGCACGCGCTCAATTTTTCCATGCTGCTGCCGGGGCCGGAGGCGACCGAGCTTGCGACTTACGCCGGCTGGCTGCTGCATGGCGTGCGCGGCGGGCTGGTCGCCGGCATTTTGTTCGTGGTGCCGGGCGCGCTGGTGATGCTGGGCTTGAGCCTGCTTTATGTTTACGGGCGCGGGTTCGGGCCGGTGGACGGCGCGCTGTTCGGCATCAAGGCCGCGGTGCTGGTGATCGTGGCCGAAGCGCTCATCCGCATCGGGCGGCGCTCGCTGAAGAGCCCCTTGCTGGTGGCGCTCGCCGCCGCCGGCTTCATCGGCATTTTCTTTTTCGCGCTGCCGTTTCCGCTGATCGTGGTGGCGGCGGCGCTGATCGGATTTGTCGTGGCGCAGCGCGCGCCCGAGCAACTGGCGTTGTCGGGAACCGCGCCAATCCTTGCGGCAAAACGCGAAGGACGCTGGCGGCAATTCGGCGTGTCGCTGGCGATCGGGCTCATCTTGTGGTGGGCGCCGGTCGCGCTCGCAGCCGTTTTGCTCGGCGGCGATCACGTGCTGGTCTCGGTCGGATTGTTTTTCTCCAAGCTCGCGGTGGTGACCTTCGGCGGCGCTTACGCCGTGCTTTCTTATATGGCGCAGCAGGCGGTCGAAACGCACGGACTGGCTGAGCGCGCCGGAAATGGTCGACGGCCTCGGCCTCGCCGAGACCACGCCGGGCCCGCTGATTTTGGTTACGCAATTCGTCGGCTTCCTGGCGGCGTTCCGGGACCCTGCGCCGTTCTCGCCGCTCGCCGCCGGTTTGATCGGCGCGGCCATGACGACCTGGGTGACTTTCGTGCCGCCGATTTTGTGGATCTTTGCCGGCGCGCCCTTCATCGAGGAATTGCGCGGCAATAGGCGGCTTGCCGGCGCGCTCGCCGCCATCACCGCCGCCGTGGTCGGCGTGATTTTGAATCTATCGGTCTGGTTCGCGCTGCATGTGCTGTTCGGCCACGTCACCGAAATGCATTGGGGTGTCTTGCGCTGGTTCGCTTTCGACCTCAACGCGCTCGACACCCACGCCGCCGTGCTGGCGGCAACCGCGGCCGTGCTGGCGTTCCGCTTTCACCGCGGGCTGATCGAGGTCGTGGTCGTGATGGCGCTGCTCGGCGTTGCCACTCACTATTATGGCTTAAGTCTCGCGCTTGATCGCGCTTTCGTGCCAGCGCCGCAAAGCGAGATGCGACAGCGCCGACAGCACAAAGAAAATGGCGACGCCGGCGGCCGACAACAGCAACAGCGCCGCAAACATGCGCGGGATGTTCAGGCGATAGCCGGATTCGGCGATGCGATAGGCAAGACCGGAGCCGGCGCCGGCCGAGCCCGCGGCGATTTCCGCCACCACCGCGCCGATCAGCGCCAGCCCGCCGGCGATGCGCAGGCCCGCCAGCATTTGCGGCAGCGCCGACGGCAATTTCAGATTCCACAACACCTGCCAGCGCGACGCCTTGTAGAGCGCAAACAGCGCCAGCAGATTGTGGTCGACCGAATTCAATCCGAGCGTGGTGTTGGCCAGCACCGGGAAGAACGCCACGATCCAGGCGCAGGCCAGCACGGCGAGCGGCTGCGGCAGATAGATCAGCAGCAGCGGCGCGACGGCGACGACCGGCGTCACCTGCAAGATCACCGCGTAGGGATAAAACGAATATTCGACGACGCGCCATTGATTGAAGGCAATGGCGAGCGCGATGCCGCCGACGGCGGCGAGCGCGAAGCCTTCGAAGGTGATGCTCAGCGTCACCAGCAGCGAATGCCAGAGCAGATTGCCGTCGGCGATCAACGTCGCCAACACCAGGCCCGGCCCCGGCAGGACGTAAGGCGGGATGGCAAAGACGCGCACCGCCAGATCCCAGAGCGCGATGACGGCGAAGAGCACCAGCACGGGCAAACCGATGCGCAAGAGACGCGCGTTCATGGCTTGCCTCCCGCCATCGCTTGGCTCAGCGCTTGCGACACCGTGCCGGCAATAGCCGGCATAGTCGGCCGAGGTGCGAAAGCTCTCGTCGCGCGGATAAGGCGCCGGGATCGCGATCTCGGCGAAGACGCGGCCCGGCCGCGGCGTCATCACCACGATGCGCTGCGAGAGGTAAACCGACTCGAACACCGAATGGGTGACGAAAATCACCGTGCGGCGCAGTTTCTGCCACAGCGTCAGCAGATCGTTGTTGAGCTTGAAGCGGGTGATCTCGTCGAGCGCCGCGAACGGCTCGTCCATCAGCAGCAAACGCGGCTCGGTCACCAGCGCGCGCGCAATCGAGGCGCGCATTTTCATGCCGCCGGACAGTTCGCGCGGATAGCTGTGCGCGAATTCGGCCAACCCGACTTGGTCGAGCGCCTGCGCGACGGCGGCGCGCGAACTTTGCATCGCCGGCAGCGCTGAGCTTGAGCGGCAGCCGCACATTGGCTGCCACGCTCGCCCAGGGCATCAAAGTCGGCTCCTGGAACACAAAGCCGATGCGCTGCGCGGCTGTTTGAGCGCCGCCAGGCCATTCCACCGCGCCTTCGCTGGGCGCGCTCAAGCCCGCAACGATGCGCAGCGCCGTCGATTTGCCGCAGCCGGAGGGGCCCAACAGCGAAACGAATTCGCGCTCGCGCACGGCGAGATCGAAACCGCGCAGCGCGGTAGTGCCGGTCTCGAACGTCTTGCCGACGTTGCGCAGCGAGACGACGCTGGCGCCTGGCGCATTCATTTTGGCCTCAAGTCGGCGCCGACGCCCTTGTTGACGAATTGCAGCGTGTAGGCGCGCTTGTAATCGATCGATGCCTTGACCACGCCGGCATGCACCATCTTGTCGAAGAAGCTCTTCATGCGCGCGTCGGTCATGGCGCCGATGCCGAGCTTGAGCGTGTCGCCAGAGTCCACAATTCCATATTGCTTCATCTTGGCGATGGAATAGGCGAGCAGCGCGTCGGACATTTCCGGGTTCTGCTTCTTGATCAGCGCGTTTCCCGGAGCGCTGTCACCGTAGATGTAATGATACCAGCCGATGGCCGAGGCATCGACAAAGCGCTGCACCAGATCGGGCTGCTTTTCCACCAGATCGCGCCGCGTTTCGATCAACGTCGAATAGCTGTTGAAGCCATAGTCCGCGATCAGAAATACTTTCGGCGTAAAATGCGCTTGCGTCTCGATCGCGAACGGCTCCGAGGTGACATAGCCCTGCATCGCCGACTTTTTATCGGCGAGAAACGGCTGCGGGTTGAAGGTGTATGGCTTCACTTTCGCTTCGTCGAAACCGTAGTCGGCTTTCAGCCACTGGAAATAACTCGCCATGCCTTCCTTGGAGACGAACAGCGTGAGCTTTTTCAGGTCGTCGAATTTCTGCACGTCCGGATGCGCGATCAGAACCTGCGGGTCTTTCTGGAAGCTCGCCGCCACCACGACGGTCGGAATATTGTGCTCGACCGCGTCGAAACTTTGCAGCGTGTTGGCGCTCATGAAAAAGTCGAGTTTGCCGACGGGGAGCAAAATGCGGTTGTTCACGTTCGGCCCGCCCGGCACGATGGTCACGTCCAGCCCGTATTTCTTGTAAGTGCCGTCGGCGAGCGCCTGGTAGAAGCCGCCGTGTTCGGCCTCGGCCACCCAATTGGTGCCGAAACGGACCTTGTCGAGCGCCTGCGCCTGCAGCGGCGCCAAAGCAGCGGCCAAAGCCAATAAAAGCCTGCCAAATCGCATCATTCCCTCACTTTGTCATTGCCAGGCAGCATCCGGCAAGCCGCGTTAGAAAATCTTTGAACCTTTCCCGGCGAGCCGGCGACCTAATCAGTACGCGGCCCGCGCGGCCGTCCCTTTGATTGCAGGAAGCAAGCCACCTTTATCCGTCCCTGACTTTAGCATTGAGATCGGCGCCAGCCCCCGTCCATCCCTGCGCCGATCCATAAGACCCGCCCGGTCAGTCCCCGTCCGGGCGGGTCCCTTTTTTGTTCCGGCTGCGACTGTCGGCTCCTTGCCATGACGGCCCCGATTTGCATTGATAATCGGAACTAAAAGCACCGCCGGCCGCCAAGCGCCGGAACTCAAAAATCCTCGGGAGGAGCTCATGTCGTTCGTCAAATCTTTGCTCACGCTTGCTTTCGCGACGCTGCTGGCGGGATCCGCCTATGCGCAGACCGAAATAAAATTCGGCCACGTCGGCGAGCCAGGCTCGCTGCTCGAATTGAACGCGCTGGAATTCGCCAAGCGCGCCAATGCCAAACTCGGCGACAAGGCCAAGGTCGCCGTCTACGGATCGAGCCAGCTCGGCAGCGACTCCGAGCTGATGAAAAAACTGAAACTCGGAACCGTCGACCTGGCGCTGCCCTCGACCGTGATGTCGTCTTATGTGCCGAGCTTCGGCCTGTTCGAAATGCCTTATCTGGTGAAGGACCGCGCCCACATGGCGCGCATCCGCGACCAGATCGTCTACCCGACGATGGTGCCGCAGGCCGAGAAAGTCGGCTACCACATCATCGGCGTGTGGGAGAACGGCTTCCGCCAGATCACCAACAACAAGCATCCGATCGTCAAGCCCGCCGACCTCCAGGGCATCAAATTGCGCACGCCGAAGGGCGTCTGGCGCGTGAAGATGTTCAAGGCCTATGGCGCCAATCCGACGCCGCTCGCCTTCTCGGAAGTGTTCGTGGCGTTGCAGACCGGCGCCATGGACGGCCAGGAGAATCCGCTGGCGCAGATCTACACCGGACGTTTCCAGGAAGTGCAGAAGTTCCTGTCGATGAGCGGGCACGTCTACTCGCCGACTTATCTGGTGGCCGGCGCGAGCTGGGCAGCGGCTGCCGGCCGACGTGCGAAGATTCTGGAGGATACCGCAAAGGAAATGCAGCCGGTCGCCTTGGAGACCGGCGCCCGTCTCGACAACGAGCTGCTCGACAAGATCAAGACGACCGGGATCAAGGTGAACGACGTCGACAAGGACGCCTTCATCGCGGCCAGCAAACCGGTCTACGAGGAATTCGGCAAGGAAGTTCCGGGCGGCCAAGAGCTGATCGACAAAGCGCTCGCGCTCGGCCACAAGTCGTCCTGATTTCGCGATAACAAATCCGGGCCGGCCCGCGCGGGCCGGCCCAATACTTCCGCTGCTAAGCCCGGGGATGTTTCTTTGAGCTTGTCTCGACTACGCGCGGGCTACGAGCGGGTGCTTGAAGCCGTCGTTCTCGTGCTGATGGTTGGCGTGACCGGTCTGGTCATCGCCGGCGCGCTCTTCCGGTATATCGGACATGCGCTCTCCTGGTATGACGAGGTCGCCTCGGTCGGCCTGGTCTGGCTGACGTATTACGGCTCGGCGCTGGCGGCGCTGCGCGGCGCGCATATCGGCGTACCCGGTCTGGTCAACGCCATGCCGCCGAAGGCGCGGCTGATCGCGACTTTGTTCGCCGAGAGCATGGTCTTTCTGTTTTTCATCCTGCTCGCCATTTATGGCACGCAAGTCGTGTTGATCCTGCATGGCGAGAGCCTGGTCAGCTTGCCGGAAGTGCCGACGCAACTGACCCAGTCGGCCATCCCTGTCGGCGCCGTGCTGTTCATCATTGCAGAAGCCATGCGGCTTCCGGAAATATTGCACGACGCCCGCACCACCGGCTTTGTCGATTTGGAAATCAAAGAAGCGCTCGAACTCGGAAAACATGACGGCGAAAGCAAATCCGCCGGAGGGCTGCAATGACCATCGGCCTGATGCTCATTGGCATGCTGGTGCTGGCGCTGCTCAACGTGCCGATCGCCGTCGCGCTCGGCATTGTCGCGAGCGCCGCGATGCTGATTATCCAGGGGCCCAACAGCCTGCCCAACATGGCGCTGGTCATGTTCGACGGCGCATCGAGCTTCCCGCTGCTGGCCATTCCGCTGTTCATTTTGGCCGGCGCAATCATGAACGCGTCGAGCATTTCACGCCGCCTGATCGCCTTCACCTCCGCCTGTTTCGGCTGGGTGCGCGGCGGGCTGTCGATGGTGACGATCGGCGCCTCGATGTTTTTTGCCGAGATTTCCGGCTCGGCGGTCGCCGGCGTCGCCGCGCTCGGCACCATCCTCATCCCGGCCATGCGCTCGCGCGGCTATTCGAAGGAATTTGCCGCCGCCATCTCGTCGTCTTCGGCGAGCCTCGCCATCATCATCCCGCCGTCGATCCCGATGATCCTCTACGCGGTCATGGCGCAGACCTCGGTGGTGAAGATGTTCGTTGCCGGCATTCTGCCCGGCATTCTCGGCGCCGCCGGACTTGCGGTCGCCGCCTATATTCAGGCCGTGCGTTACAATTTCCCGATCGAGGAAAGATTCCAGCTCGCCCGCGTCTGGCGGACGCTGAAGGAAGCATCCTGGGCCTTCATGCTGCCCGTCATCATTCTCGGCGGCATCTTCGGCGGCTTTGTCACCGCCACCGAAGGCGCAGGCCTTGCGGTTGCCGCAGCGCTCTTGATCGGCGGCCTAATCTACCGCGACTTGAAATTGCGCGATTTGCGCAAAGCCTGCATCGACGGCGCGGTACAGACCGCCGTGGTCATGCTGCTGGTGGCAAGCTCGGCGCTGATCGGCACCTTTCTCACCGAAGCAAAACTGCCGCAGGCTTTGGCGCAAAGCATCACCGGCGTTACGTCCAATCCTTATGTGGTGCTGCTGCTGCTCAACGTGTTCTTCCTCATTCTCGGCATGTTCCTGCATTCGGCGGCGGCCATCATTCTCACCGTTCCGATCGTGATGCCGATGATCGCCGCGGTGCACATCGATCCGATTCATTTCGGGCTGGTGCTGACGCTCAATCTCGCCATCGGCCAGCAGACGCCGCCGGTGGCGAGCGTGCTGATCGCCTCCTGCGCCATCGCCAAAGCGGATATTTGGGAAACCACCAAGGTCAATTTGCCGTTCATCGCGGCGCTGGTGGTCGTGCTGCTGCTGTGCACCTACGTGCCGTGGTTCTCGCTGGCACTGGTGAATTTGTTCTACGGAAGCTAGCCGCGCGCCGAAACGCTCATTTCCAGCACGCGCGCCACATGCAACGCGTCCCGCCCGCTGCCGTCGTGGATCTGATGCCGGCATGACGTGCCGTCGGCGACGATCAGCGTATCGGGCGGCGCCTTGCGCACCGCCGGCAGCAATGACAGTTCACCCATCTTGAGCGACACGTCGATCGTGGCGGCGCCATAGCCGAAGGCGCCGGCCATGCCGCAGCAGCTCGATTCCACGGTTTGCACATCGAGTTCCGGGATCAGCTTGAGCACGCTTTCGACCGCGCCCATGGCGTCGAACGCCTTCTGATGACAATGGCCATGCAGCAAAGCTTTCCTGGGCAGCGCACCGAGCGGCAGCTTGAGCCGGCCTTCTTTCTGTTCGCGCGCGAGGAATTCCTCAAACAGCAGCGCGTTCGCCGAAAGCGGCGTCCACGGCTTTGCCCTTGAGCAGCGCCGGTAGCTCGTCGCGGAAACCGAGCAGGCAACTCGGCTCCAGCCCGATCACCGGAACGCCGCGCTCAACATAAGGCGCAAGCGCATCCAGCGTGCGCTGCATTTCGCGGCGCGCCTCGTCGATCTGGCCAATCGAGAGGAACGTGCGGCCGCAGCACAGCGGACGCGCATCGCCGTCGCCTGCTTTGGCAAAATGCACGCGGTAGCCGCCGGCGGCGAGCACGCTCAGCGCGGCGTCGAGATTTTCGCGCTCGAAATAACGGTTGAACGTATCGGCGAACAGCACGACCTCGCGGCCATCGGCCGGCCCCGCAGCTTCCAGCGGATCGTTGAAAATATCGGGCCGCCATTGCGGCAGGCTGCGCCGGCGCGACAGATTGGCAATGTGCTCGCCCAAAGCTTTGAGCACCGGGCTGTCATTGCGCATGTTGAACAGCCACGCCAACTTCGCGGCGTAAGGCGCGTAACGCGGCAGCCAGCCGACCAGCCGGTCCTGCAGCGTGAAGCCGCGCTTGAAGCCGCGCGCGGCCTGCGCCTCGATCTTCATGCGCGCCATGTCGACGCCGGTCGGGCATTCGCGCCGGCAGGCCTTGCAGGAGACGCACAACTTGAAGCGTCTCCGCCATCTCGTCGGAGGCGAGCGCGTCGGGCCCAAGCTGGCCGGTGAGCGCGAGCCGCAGCGTATTGGCGCGCCCGCGCGTGACGTCGCGCTCGTCGCGGGTGACGCGATAACTCGGACACATCACGCCGCCGGAAAGTTTGCGGCAGGCGCCGTTGTTGTTGCACATCTCGATCGCGCCCAGGAAACCTTGTCCCGCGCCGGGAAACGCCGACCAATCGAGATGCGTGGCGATGGTTTCGCCGTGATAGCCGGGTGCGTAACGGAACAGGCTGCGATCGTCGAATTTCGGCGGGCGCACGACCTTGCCGGGATTATAGAAGCCGTCCGGATCGAAGCGGTCCTTCACCTGCTCGAAGGCGCGCGCCAGACGTGAGCCGAACATCACCTCGTTGAATTCCGAACGCACCAGCCCGTCGCCGTGCTCGCCGGAATGCGAGCCCTTGTATTCGCGCACCATGGCGAAAGCCTCTTCGGCGATCGCGCGCATGGCATGCACATCTTTGTCCTGCCGCAGATTGAGGATCGGCCGCACATGCAGGCAGCCGGAGCCGGCATGCGCGTACCAGGTGCCGCGCGTGCCGTGCTTTTCGAAAATCTTGCTCAGCCGGCTGGTATAGGCGGCGAGATGCTCGAGCGGCACCGCGCAATCTTCCACGAAGGAGACCGGCTTTCCCTGCTCCTTCATCGACATCATGATGTTGAGGCCGGAGGTGCGCACATCGGCAATGGCCGTTTGCAAATCCGGATTGAGCACCTCGATGACGCCGCCCCATTTGGCGCCGGTCTTGTCCCAGCCGAAACCAAGATCGCCGATCAGGTCCTTGAGCGCCCGCAAGCGGCGCAAATTTTCTTCCGTGTCCTCCTCGCCGAATTCGACCAGCAAAATCGCTTCCGGCGTCTCGCGCACGAATTTATCCAGCGTCGGCCGGAAAATCGGGATGGCGCGCGCGAGTTCGATCATGGTGCGGTCGATCAGCTCCACGGCGATGGGCGCGAGCCGCACGATGTGCTGGGCGCAATCCATCGCCTTGTGGAAACTGCCGAAATGCACCGCGCCGACCGCGCGGCGCGGCAGCAGCGGCGACAGCTTCAATTCGATGCGGGTGGAAAACGCCAGCGTGCCTTCGCCGCCGACCAGCAGATGCGAAAGATTGATGTCGTTCTTGCCGGGCACCAGCGCGTCGAGATTGTAGCCGCCGACGCGGCGCTGAACCTTGGGAAAGCGGGCGGCAATCTCGTCGGCCTCGCGCGCGCCGATGGCCAACAAATCCTTGACCAGCGGCCGCAACGGCGCCGGCACGTCGTTCACATTGCCGCCGATGCTGCCGAAATGCGCCAGCGTTCCGTCGGCCAAGATGGCCTCGATCGACAGCACGTTGTCGCGCATGGTGCCGTAGCGCATCGAGCGGCCGCCGCAGGAATTGTTGCCGGCCATGCCGCCGATGGTCGCGCGCGAGGCGGTGGAAATATCGACCGGGAACCAGAGCCCGTGCGGTTTAAGCTGCCGGTTGAGATCGTCGAGCACGATCCCGGGTTCCACCGTCACGCGCTGGCGCTTGACGTCGAGATCGAGAATGCGCGTGAGATATTTCGAGCAATCCACCACCAATGAATCGCCTACCGCCTGGCCTGCCTGCGAGGTGCCGCCGCCGCGCGCCAGCACCGTGACGCGCTCGGCGCGGGCAAGCTGCAGCGCCCGCTCGGCTTCCTCGATGGTTTTGGGCGCGACCACGCCCACCGGCATGATCTGGTAATGTGACGCGTCGGTCGCATAACGGCCGCGCGTGAAGCGGTCGAAGTGCACATCCCCGCTCAATTCGGCCTTCAGCCGCCGTTCCAAGCCGGGCATTACCACCGCCACTGTTTTTTCCTTTTTTGGGCTGCGCTGAGCCTATGCATAAGAGCGGGTTTGTCTTCTCGGAAAACCGCTTGACCGCAATGTTGCATTCATAGTTCAACGCGGGCAAGCACCGCTCCCTGGCCGGGACGGGCCGGGAACACCTGAAGAATCCCAGTAAAAAGCGCCGTTTAGGAGTGGACTGGCTATGGCTAAGAATTCATCTCGCGTCCGGTCGGGCGTCATTTCCTGCATATTCCGGGACCGACCCCGATGCCCGACCGCGTGCTGCGGGCGATGGACACCCCCATCATCGACCACCGCGGGCCGGAATTCGCCAAACTGGCCAAGAAGTGCCTCGACGGCATCAAGACCATTTTCAAGACGACCAACCCGGTGATCATCTACACCGCCACTGGAACCGGCGCCTGGGAAGGCGCGCTGGTGAACACGCTGTCGCCCGGCGACAAAGTGTTGATGGTGGAGACCGGCCAGTTCGGTCTGCTGTGGAAGAAAATGGCCGAGAAGCTCGGCCTCAAGGCCGAAATCATTTCGACCGATTGGCGCACCGGCGTCGACGCAAGCGCTGTCGAGGCGCGGCTGAAAGAGGACAAGGCCAAGGAGATCAAGGCGGTCTGTTTCCTGCACAACGAAACCTCCACCGGCTGCCTCTCGCCGGTCGCCGAAGTGCGCAAGGCCATCGACAAAGCCGGCCACCCGGCGCTGCTGTTCGTGGACACCATCTCCTCGCTCGCCTCCGCCGACTACCGGCACGACGAATGGGGCGTCGACGTGACCGTCGGCGGCGCGCAGAAGGGCTTGATGCTGCCGCCCGGCATGTCGTTCAACGCCATCAGCGACAAGGCGCTGGCCGCCAACAAAACCGCCAAGCTGCCGAAATCGTTCTGGGCCTGGGACGAGATGCTGACCATGAACAAAGTCGGCTTCTTCCCCTACACGCCGGCGACGCAAATGTTGCAGGGCCTCTCGGTCTCGATCGACATGCTGCACGAGGAAGGGCTCGACAACGTATTCGCCCGTCACGACCGGCTGGCGGAAGCCACCCGCCGCGCGGTGAAAGCCTGGGGCCTGGAGACCGTTTGCCGAGATCCGAAATATTATTCGCCGACCTTGACCGCTGTGCTGCTGCCGGAAGGCCACGACGCCGACGCGTTCCGCGCGCTGGCGCTCGAGCACTTCAATATTTCCTTCGGCTCCAGCTTCGGCGCCTTGGCCGGCCGCTATTTCCGCATCGGCCATCTGGGCGATATCAACGACACCATGCTGATGGGCGCTTTGTCCGCCACCGAAATGGCGCTGTCGCTCGCCGGCATTCCGCACAAAAAAGGCGGCGCGCAGGCGGCGATGGATTATCTGGTGTCGGCACACGGCAGCAGCGCCAAGCAGGCGGCGGAGTAGTCGCTTTTCTTTCCCTCTCCCCTTGTGGGAGAGGGTGGATCGCACTGAGCGTAAGCGAAGTGCGAGCCGGGTGAGGGGGAAGTTCGCGAACAGCCCCCTCACCCGCCTCGCTCACTTTGTTCGCTCGGCACCCTCTCCCACAAGGGGAGAGGGAAAAAGAGATTGCTCCAACACCCTGCCGACAAATTCCCCAATCACCTTCAAGCGCCGCCTCCGCCGCCTCGCGCTGCGGCGAATGTTTCACGCCCGGCAAAACGCGACCTCGACCGGGCAATAGCATTCGCGTTCCGCCGCCTCGATCTGCTTGACCGTGCCGTATTGATCGTCCGCGCCCTGCACGATCAGCATCGGCACGCGGATGTAGGCGAGGAACTCGGTAATGTCCCATTGGCGGAATTTCGGGATCGAGCCAAGCGCCGTTCCAGCCCTTGAAGGCGTTGTCGACGTCCTTGTGCCAGCGCGAAAGTTTTGCGCGCAGGTCGGTCGTCTCATAGGCCGTACGCGCTTCCTCGATCGACTTGATGCCGGCGTCCTCGGTGAAAAAATGCGGCGCGATCAGCACCAGTCCGCCGACGCGGTGATCCTGATGCGAGCCGGCATAAATCGCCGCGATCGAAGCGCCGTCGCTGTGGCCGAGCAGCAGCCCGCGCTGAAAACCGATGGCGTCGAGCAAAAGCGGCAGCGTCTCGCGCGCCTCGTCGTGCATGTAGCTTAAGGGACGCGGCAGCTTGACCGGGCTCGATTGTCCGTAGCCGGCGCGCGAATAGACGAATACGCCGGCGCCGGTCGCTTTCTGCAACTTATCGGGAAAATCGCCCCACAGGCCGACGCAGCCGAGCCCCTCGTGCAGCATTACAATCGTCGGCGCCGCATCGGGCCGCGGCCCGATCATGCGGTATTCCAGGCGTTGCGTGCCGATGTCGAGGAAGCCGGAGTCAGCGAGCGCCATGATTATGCGTGATCTTCCGCCCGCAACATGAAGCGCTGGATTTTCCCCGTCGCCGTCTTCGGCAGTTCGGTACGAAACTCGATCCAGCGCGGATATTTATACGGCGCGAGCTTGGCCTTGACGTGCTCCTGCAACGCCTTGAGCAACGCGTCGCTCGCCTTGTCGGCCGATTTGAGCACGACAAAGGCTTTCGGCTTGATCAATTTCTGCTCGTCGTTCCAGCCGACGACGGCGGCCTCCAGAACATCCGGATGCGACGACAGCGCGGCCTCGACCTCGAACGGCGAGACATACATGCCGGAGACTTTCAGCATGTCGTCGGCGCGCCCGCAGCAGATGTAATAGCCGTCTTCGTCCTCGATATATTTGTCGCCCGAGCGCGTCCATTCGCCCTGGAAGGTCGAGCGCGACTTCTCGCGGTTGTTCCAATACATGATCGCGCTGGTCGGCCCGCGCGCATACATCTCGCCCATCTCGCCCTTCTTCACCGGATTGCCGTCCTCGCCGATCAGCTTGATGTCGTAGCCCGGCACCGGCTTTCCGGTGGTGCCGTATTTGGTCGCGCCCGGCGCGTTGGTGAGATAAATGTGCAGCATCTCGGTGGTGCCCAGGCCGTCGGAAATCTCCACGCCGTAGCGCTCTTTCCATTTGCGCGCGATCTCTTCGGGCAGCGCTTCGCCGGCGGAAATGCAGCGGCGGATTTTCACGTCCGATTTTTGCGGCGCCGACGGGCTGTTCAGGAACGCGGCATAGAACGTCGGTACCGCGAAAAAAACCGTGACCGGATGTTTCTTGATCAGCGCCGCCACCCCGTCCGGCGTCGGCCGCTCGGCGTTGAGCACCGTGGTGGCGCCGACGCTGAGCGGAAACGTCATGGCGTTACCGAGGCCGTAGGCGAAGAACAATTTCGCCACCGAATAGCAGACATCGCTTTCCTTGATGCCGGCGACCGGCGTGCCGTAAAGATCGGCGGTCAATTTCAGGCTGGCGTGAATATGCACCGCGCCTTTCGGCTTGCCGGTCGAGCCCGAGGTGTAGAGCCAGAACGCGATGTCGTCGCAGGTGGTCGGCGCGGTGGTGGCTTCGGGCTTCGCCGCCTTGATGAGATCCTCGAAGCTTTTATGACCATGCGTGTTGTCGCCCGACACGACGACGTGCTCGAGGTCGGGACTTTGCTTGATCAGCTTTTCGAATTTCGGATAGAGCGCCTCCGACACCACCAGGCATTTGGCGCGGCTGTCGGCCAGCATGAAGCGGTAGTCGTCTTCGGTGAGCAGCGTGTTGACCGGCACGGCGATGATGCCGGCCTTGAGGCAGCCGAGAAACGCCGTCGGCCAATCCACGGTGTCGAGCAGCGCCAGCAGCACGCGCTCTTCGCGCTTGATGCCGAGACCGCGCATCGCCGCTCCGAAGCGCGCCACCCGCTCGGCAAGCTGGCCGTAAGTGGTCGTGCCGTGCGCGTCGATATAGGCCGCCTTTTTGGCGCGGCCGGCGTCAAGATTGGCTTGCAACACATCGGCGGCGAAGTTGTAGTCGCGCGGGACATTGTGTGGGCTTTGGCCCAACGCAGTGGCCGCCTCCGCCACGTGCGCCTCGGCGATTGCCATTGTTTTTCCTCCCAGAACGATGCGTATTATGGCCGTTAAAAGGAACCCTGCAAAGCGCAGGATAATTCCATGCGTTCAAGGGAGTTACACCGCATGCTCGTCAGCCGGGACCGCATTCTGACCACCCATGTCGGCTCACTGCCGCGCAACGAAAAGCTGTCCGATTTGCTGGTGCGCCAGGAAGCCGGCGAGAAGTTCGACGCCGCCGAGATGGCTTCCGAGATGGACAAGGCCGTGCGCCACGTGGTCGGCAAGCAGGCGGATGCCGGCATCGACATCGGCAATGACGGCGAGCAGCAGCGGGTCGGCTTCCAGACTTACGTGCCGCAGCGCATGAGCGGCTTTGCCGGCGTCTCGAAGCGAAGGCGGGGCCGCGAATTCGAGGAATTTCCCGAGCTGGTGGCGAGCCTGATGCGGCGCTTTCCCCATGTCAGCCGCCAGCAGAACGCGCCCGAGTGCCAGGCCGAATTGAAATATCTCGATCTCAAGCCGATCGAGAGCGAGATCGCGCGTTTCAAGAAAATCGCGGCCGGGAAATTCGCCGAACAATTCATGACCGCGCCATCGCCCGGCATAATTTCGTCCACCATGCTCGATGCGTTCTACGGCAGCCAGGACAAATATCTTTCCGCCATTTCGCGCGAGATGAAAAACGAATACCAGGCGATCCACAAAGCCGGGCTGCTGTTGCAGATCGACGCGCCCGATTTGGCCATGGACCGCACCATGATGTACCGCGACCTCGACGACGCCGGCTTCGTCAAGATGGTGGAGCGCGGCGTCGCAGCGATCAACGACGGCATCGCGGGGATCCCGCGCGACCGCGTGCGCTTACATGTCTGTTACGGCAACTGGGAAGGTCCGCATATTCACGACATCCCGCTGGAAAAGATCCTGCCGGCGCTTTACGGCGCGCAAGTCGGCGCGCTGTCGATTGAGTTTTCCAATCCGCGCCACGCCCATGAATACGCCGCGTTCAAGAAACATCCGTTGCCCAAGGACATGTTGCTCATCCCCGGCGTGATCGAAACCACCTCGAATTTCGTCGAGCATCCTGAAGTGGTGGCGCGCCGCATTCAGGAAGCGGTCGCAGCGGTCGGCGAGCGCGAGCGCGTCATCGCCGGCACCGATTGCGGCTTCGGCACCTTCACGAACCGGGAGTGGGTGATCGAGCCGGCGGTCTGGCTCAAGCTGCGCGCCATCCGCGAAGGCGCCGATATTGCTTCGAGCAGGCTTTGGGGGAAGAAGGTGGCTTAAAGAAAGCCCCTGCCCTGCGCCCTGCAAACGCCTATAATGCCCGCTGACGCCGGCTCAAGACCGGCTGCCGCCTTTTTGAGGATACGGGAGAACGCCATGGACGAGAGAACGCGCGAGCCGGTGAAGATCACCGCCGAGGACATCAACCCGCGCTACAACTGGGGCCGCCATCTGCCGGTGCTCGGCACCATGGGCGTCGATTTCGAGGAGCGCGTCGATTACCGGCGCATGCACCGCTATCGCCTTGCCCGCGCGCAGGCGGCCCTTGAGGCATCCGACCTCGGCGCACTTCTGCTGTTCGACGACAACAACGTCCGCTACGTCACCTCGACCAAGATCGGCGAATGGGCGCGCGACAAGCTTTCGCGCTTCGTGCTGCTCGCGCGCGGCCAAGAGCCGATCCTGTGGGACTTCGGCTCGGCCGCCGTCCATCACAAGCTCTATTCGCCCTGGCTCAAGCCGGAGAACTGCAAGGCCGGTCTTGTCGGCATGCGCGGCACCGTCGATCCTGCGTTCGGACTGATGAAGCGCCACGCCGAGGAAATGGCCTCGATCCTCAAATCCGCCGGCGTCGCCAAGATGCCGGTCGGCATCGACATCGTCGAACCGCCGATGATGTTCGAACTGCAGAAAGCCGGCCTCACCATCAAGGACGGCCAGCAAGTGATGCTCTCCGCGCGCGAAATCAAATCGTCGGACGAGATCGCCTTGCTCAACCGCGCCGCCGCCATGGTCGACGGCGCCTATGACCTGGTCCACGAAATGTTGCGGCCGGGCATCCGCGAAAACGACATCGTCGCCGAGGTCAACAAGTTCCTCTACACGCATGGCTCCGACGACGTGGAAGCGGTCAACGCCATTTCCGGCGAGCGTTGCAGTCCGCATCCGCACAATTTCACCGACCGCATGATCCGCCCCGGCGACCAGGCCTTCTTCGACATCCTGCAAGCCTTCATGGGCTATCGCACCTGCTACTACCGCACCTTCAACGTGGTGCGGGCGACGCCGGCCCAGCACGACGCCTACCGCAAGGCGCGCGAGTGGCTCGACAACGCGATTGCGCGCATCAAGCCCGGCGCCTCGACCGCGCATATCTGCGAGGTGTTCCCCAAGGCGGAAGAATTCGGCTTCCCCGACGAAATGACGGCCTTCGGCCTGCAATTCGCGCACGGGCTCGGCCTCAATCTGCATGAACGGCCGATCATCTCGCGCGTCATCTCGATGGATCACCCGACCGAGATCAAGGAAGGCATGGTGTTCGCGATCGAGACCTATTGCCCGGCGACCGACGGCTTCTCCGCCGCGCGCATCGAGGAAGAGGTCGTGGTCACCGACAAAGGCTGCCGCGTGATCTCGCTGTTCCCGGCGGAGGAATTGCCGATCAGCGCGAAGTATTGATATTAGGGGCCGGGGCGCGCAGCGGCGCGTCCCGCAGACCAACCGCACCATGGCAACGCCAAATTACCCGCGCTACGTCTCGCCAAAGGAACGCGCGGAAACCCGTGCGCGCTATTGGCGGTTCCTCTATGGATGCGCGGTGGCGCTCCCGCTGCTGGTCGCGCTGATGATGTTCGGCTACAGCGACGGGGCGCCGCTCTGGCTGAGCAGGATCACCATCAACCTGGATGCGCTGTTCGGCTTTCCGGTGCTGTGGCTGCTCAAGGTCATCGCGCCGGCGTAACGATTCACCCGCCGGCGTTTCGCCGCCTCAGATCGGCCTTGCGCCAGCACCGCCGCCGGCAGCGCCACGCTCATCGAATCCACCATCGAGGTCGGCATCAATATGGTGGCGCCGCGCTCTTTCGTGGTCTCGTAGATGATGTTCATCGCCCGCAGATGCAGCGCCGCGGCGTTGCTGCCATAGGTGTTGGCGGCATCGACGAATTTCTGCGCGATCGCGGCTTCGGCGGACCCTAAGATCACGCGCGCTTCCTTCTCGCGCTCGGCCTGCGCCTGGCGCGACATGGCGTCCTGCAGCCCGACCGGAATGGCGACGTCGCGGATCTCGACCGAATTGACCGAAATGCCCCAGTCGGCGGTCTTCTGCGCGATCTCGGTGCGCAGTACTTCATCGGCCGCCTTGCGTTCGGACAAGAGTTCAGTGAGGTGCGATGAGCCGATCATCTCGCGCAAGGACTGGTCTGCGCCACGCGGTCGATGGCCAGGCGATAGTCGGTGATGTTGAGCGCGGCGCGTTGCGCGTCATGCACGTGCCAGAAGATGACGGCGTCGACATTGACCGGCACGGTGTCGCGGGTGAGCGCCTGCTCGGCGTTGAACTGCGTGGTCTGGATGCGCTCGTCGATCACGGCGGTGATGCTGTCGATGATCGGAATGATGCCGAACAGGCCGGGTCCCTTGACGCTCGACAATTTGCCGGCGCGCAAAATCACGAAACGCTCCCAGTTGTTCGCCATCTTGAGCGAGAAGAAGACCAGCGCGGCGACGGCGCCGATGGCGAGGCCGATGCCGGGATGGCCGGACACGAAAACAAGCGCGCCGACGGCGCCGACAACGACTGTAATAAGCAGGGTGATGGGATTCATGGTGGTAAGCTCCCGCGTTGCAATGACGCCAATGGCACTGCCGTCTGCGGCAATGCCGGGTCCCTTGCAGATACGACTTAAAAATGGAACCGCAAGACGGGCCGCGTCGGGGAGGTGTTTAGACGCCGGCCGCCTTGACCGTACTCCTTGCTCAGCCGCCCGCAATCCCCATCGCCCGTTCGAAGGCGGCGCGCACTTCGCTTGGCTGGCCGTAATGGTGGCGGAAGCCGGCGAGCCGTTCCTTGAGCAACGGGTGCTTGCCGTAGTCGGCAAGCGGCACGCCCTCGACATTGTACTTGCGCATCGCGTCGGGCAGCGCGATGCAGCGGGCGGCGGCGGCATCGCGCACGATACCGGACGGGTCCTTGCCGGCTGCGACTTTCTCCAGGTCATCGAAGAAACGCTTGCGCATCAGATTGATGCCGATATCGCTGGAGCGCAAATTCTCGCGCGCGCGGTCGGCGATGCGGCCCTGCCCGACCCAGCCGACAATGTCCTGGTTGATGACGTGGCTGACAATGAATTGCCCGCGCGCGTCGCGGACCGGGCTGACCCAAGTCGGGATTTCGTCCTGCACGAAAGGCTCGCGCCCTTTCGGCACGCGCATGAAGAACCAGGCGATGCTCAAGGTATTCTCGTCATCAATCGGCACCCGCCATTCGAAATGCATGCCGAGATAGAAGCCGTTCGGCCACAGCGCCACGCGGCCGACCGACCAGTTGGGATCGGCTTCGGCCTGGCCCTCGCGGATACGCCGGTAGACGAAGCCGTGCTCGAATTCGTCATAGGCGATTTTCAGATGACGAGCGGCGCGCGCCTCGTCGCCGCGCAGATGCGCGCTCCAATTGTCGTGCATCCATTCGAAATGCACCGGGTCGATGGAGTTCTCCTGGCACTGGAACCAGTTACAGGGGACCTCCGCCAGTACGATCTCGCGGAAGCCGTTTGCGAAGCTGAACGGCTCCCACACCGGCAATTCGGGCGCCGGCGCCGGGCCCATATAGGCCCACAGAAGTCCGGCGAGTTCGCGCACCGGATAGGCGGCGATGCCGCAGCCGTCGCGGCTTTTCGGATTGGGATTGGCGATGTCCTCGTAAGGCTGCTCGATGCATTGGCCGCGCTGGTCGAATTTCCAGCCGTGATAGAAGCAGCGCAGGCCGGTTTCCTCCACCGTGCCGCAGGACAAATCCGCGCCGCGGTGCGCGCAGTGGCGGGCGATCAGGCCGTAGCGGCCGCCGAGATCCTTGTAGAGCGTCAGGTCCTCGCCCAGCAGGCGCACCGGCTTGATCGGCGTGTCGGCGGTGAACTCGCTGGCGCCGGCGATCGGCATCCAGTAGCGCCGCAGCAGATTGCCCATGGGCGTACCCGGACCGACGCGGGTCAGCATGTCGTTGCGGGCGGCGGTGAGCATCGGATGGAGGTTCTTTCGTCTACGCGCTTTTGGCGGTTTTCCCGCTCAAATGCGGAAAACGCTCGCTCAACAGCGAGCCGGCATAAAATGTCGGCGTGAAGGCTTTCTGAGCGCGGATATTGTCGAACCAGGTGACGACGCGCGGCAGGTCGTGCCAGCCGGCGAGATTAAGATCGTGCATGCGCACCAGCGCCGGCATCACCGCCACGTCGGCGAGCGTGATGTCCTTGCCGAGCAGCCAGGGACCGCCGCTTTTTTCGATTTCGGCGTCCATGCGCTCGTAGCTTCGGCGCAAGCGGGCGAGCGCTGTATCCATTTCCTCCTGCGGAAAGCCGGTCTGCCCCATGGTCAGCATGAATTCGCGCCGCAGCGGCTTTGATTCGGCGAATGCGACGAATTCCTCGCGGCTCATCTTGGCGAAGTTCGGCAGGAAGGCGAGATTGAAAGTCGGCACGCGCACGGCCGCCGCCGGCATCTCGTCGATGAAATGCATCAGCGTGCGCATATGGGCGCGCGCAACCGGATTCTCCGGCGTGAAGCTTTGGTCCGGCTCGACCTCGTCGAGATATTCGGTGATGACGGTGGAATCGATGACGATCTGCCCATCATGATCGAGCGTGGGCACGACACCGTTGGGATTGAGTTTGAGGTAATCGGGCTTGAGCTGGTCGCCGGCGAGCAGATTGAGCTTCACCTCGTCGAAGGCGAGCCCCTTGGTGTTGAGCACGAAGCGCACGCGCTGGCTGCAGGTTGACTGTGGCGCGTTGTACAGCTTGTAAGCCATGTCCCTCTCCCGGTTCCCGCTCGTCTCTTGCATTGCCGGACGATGCGGCCACGCGAGCCTAGCAAATCCGGCAATAATTTACGGCCATTTTACTTGTCGGCAAGGCGCCGGCCCGCTTGAGTGGACCTCGTGCGCAGCTGCCGTTTTCCTCCCAATTGGCTAAGACGGCGGCATGAATCCTCCACCTCATGCACACAGGGCCCCTTTCGAGGGGCCCTTTTTTTATGTGCGGAGGTGGCCGCCGACCTGAGCGCTTACTCCAGCCCGGTCGGCACGTTCTTGTTTTCCGGCGTGAGCTTCATGCCGGCGGCGAGCGCCATGGTCTCGGCAAGTGCTGCAAAATCCTTCTGCAGATATTCCTCTGGATTTTTCTGCAACGTAGCCGCGCCGAAATGGCTTTGCAGCACCTCGCGGGTCGCCGCCGTGACCGGCATCGGCACGTCCATCTCGCGGGCGAGGGCGAGACCGAGATCGAGATCCTTGCGTAACAGTTCCGGTGTGAAGGTGGTGGTCCAATCGAGATTGACCAGCGCCGGCGACTTGTAGCGCGTAAACATCGAGCCCATCACGCCGTTATTGAGGAAGGCGAAGAAAGCGTGGCGCGGCACGCCCATTTTGTTGGTGAGCAGCGTGATTTCGATCAAGTTCTCGATCACCACGCCGAGCATCACGTTATGCGCGATCTTGCAGACGCGCGCGAGTTCGCCCTCGCCCACGTAGGACACGCCCTGCGGCGCGATCGCCTCCATCAGCGGCATGATGGTCTTGCAGGCGGCTTCCGGCCCCGAAAGTACCGATGATAGCCGCCCGGCCTTGATCACCTTGGCGTTGCCGGAAACCGGCGCGGTGACGTAATCGGCGCCGCGCGCCTTGAGCCGCTTGCGGATATCGGCGGACTCTTCGACCGAAATGGTCGAGCAATCGACGAATATGCCGGGCGCCTTGCCCGCCGGACAGCACGCCGTCTTTGCCAAGCAGCACCTGGTCGAGGTCCTTGCCCTCGGACACGATGGAGAACACCACGTCGCAGGCGGCCAGATCGGAGAGCTTGTCGGCGATCTTGCCGCCTTTGGCCGCCAGCGGCTCGGCCTTGGCGCGGGTGCGGTTCCAGACCGTCACGTCATGGCCGGCCTTGAGCAGGCGCTCGGCCATGGGCGCGCCCATGCGGCCGGTGCCGATCCAGCCGATCTTTTGGGTATTCTTCGACATCACGAAACTCTCCCGTTGCAGCGCCCGCGCCCTGCGGTCAAGGGCGTGCGGCGGCTTTACCCGGTCTTGCGCCTCGCCCGCAAGCCATGGCGCAGACCGCGCGCCGCATTTTGTACTAAACTTGCGGCATTCGCATTGTGCATACGGAGCCATGAATGTCCGCCGCAAGTAATCCGCTCAAGCAGAGCGCCGAGCCCGTCGCCTGGAATTTCAAGCTGCTGGCGCAGAACGATCTCGGCGGCTTCGGCGGCATGGGCGAAGGCATGAGCGTGCAGATCGCCAAAGACGGCCGCCGCATCATCTGGCTGGCGCACGAAAGCGCGCCGAAGAATTTCACCGCCGTCGATGTTTCCGATCCGCGCAAGCCAAAGGTCGTGGTGCAGACCGAATTGCCGCAAAGCTATATGCGCTCGAACTCGCTTGAGCTCTCCGGCGATATCATGGCGGTGGCCTATCAGACGCAGAAGGTCGGGCAGAAGCCGGCGGGCTTGGAGTTGTTCGACGTATCGGTGCCGGAAAAACCGCGCTCGATTTCATTTTTCGATTGCTCGGGCGCGACTTCGCGCGGCGTGCATCAATTGTGGTTCTGCGACGGCGAATACGTGCACATGGCGGCCGGCGCGCCCGACTTCGAGGCGAGCCATCCGCTCGACGACCAGTTTTACCGCTGCATCGACGTGCGCAATCCGTCGAAGCCCGTGGAAGTCGGCCGCTGGTGGATGCCGGGCACCAAGAAAGGCGAGACGCCGCTGCCGCGGCACAAACTCGACAAGGGCCATCGCGCGCACAACACCAATGTCTACAAGCAGCGGCCCGACCGGCTTTATCTCGGTTACATCGACGGCGGCATGTTCATCATGGACATCGCCGACAAATCGAAGCCCAAGCCGATTTCGCACTGGACCAATTCGCCGCCTTACACCGGCTTCATGCACACGGTGCTGCCGCTGTTCTCGCGCAATCTTTTGGTGGTGACCGACGAGTCGACCGAGAACAACGCCAAGGATTGGCCCAAGCTAATTTGGCTGCTCGACAACCGCGACGAAAAACACCCCGTGTCGATTTCCACCTGCCCGATGCCGCCGCTGGACGCCTTCAAGGATCGCGGCGGCCGCTTCGGCGCGCATAATATTCACGAGAACCCGCCGGTGCCGACCGCCTGGCAATCCGAGGACGTGATCCTCGGCACCTTCTTCAATGGGGGTTTGCGCGCCTACGACATCAGCGATGCGTTCCAGCCCAAGGAGGTCGCGGCCTTCGTGCCGCCGGCGCCGAAAGGAACGCCGGCCGGCAGCGTGCAGCTCAACGACGTGTTCGTGGACGAGCGCGGCATTGTCTACACGGTCGACCGCCACACCGGCGGGCTTTACGTGCTGGAGATGGATTTTTGAACCAGCTCTTCCCCTCACCCACCGCCGGCTTGTTCGGCCGCAGGCTCAAGCGCGAGCGCGGGCATAAAGTGCCGGTGACGGTGTTCACCGGCTTTCTCGGCGCCGGCAAGACCACGCTGCTGAAACGCTTTCTGGAAACGCCGCAAGGCCGCGGCACCGCGGTGGTGGTGAACGAATTCGGCGCGGCGGGAATCGACGACGCGCTGGTGCGCGAAAGCGCCGATGAGACCGTGCTGCTCGGCAATGGCTGTCTCTGTTGCATTACGCGCAGCGATTTGCAGCGCGCGCTGCGGCGGCTGGTGATCGAGCGCGAGCGCGGCGAATTGCCGGATTTCCAGCGCGTCGCGATCGAGACGAGCGGCCTCGCCGATCCCTCGCCTATTTTGCAAACTTTCGCCACCGACCGCGCACTGGGCGGCTGCGTTCCATGTCGATGTGGTGGTGACGGTGGTGGACGCCGAGACCGGCGCCGATACGCTTGCCTGGTCGGCGGAAGCGCGCAAGCAGGTGATCCTGGCCGACCGGCTGATCATCACCAAAACCGATATTGCCGGCGAAGGCGCGGCCGAGACGCTTACCAGCGCAATTGCGCGGGCTCAACGCCCATGCGGAAATTCTGCAAGCCGTGAACGGCGCGCTCGATCCGAGCCGGTTGATCGAACCGGCGGGCGAAGCGCGCAGCGCTTTCGTGGCCGAAACCGCCCACAGCGACGGCATCGCCAGCTTTGTCTTGACCGACGAGGCCGCCATGCCGTGGCCGGCATTCGCGCGCGCCATGGAGACGCTGATGGCCCTGCGCGGGCCGGATCTGTTGCGCGTGAAGGGCTTCCTCAAGGTCGAAGGCTGCCAAGGCCCGGTGCTGGTGCAATTCGTGCAGCATCTGGCGCATCCGCCGGTCGAGCTTGAAAAATGGCCGGACGAAAACCGCCAAAGCCGGCTGGTGTTCATCACCCGCAATATTTCGGAAGCTCAAGTGCGCGATTTGTTCAAAGCCGTGCGCGCGTTGATCTAGACCGCCGCCAGCCGCTTGATGCTGTCGCGCGCCGCGCCGATGATCTCCGGCACCACGGCGTCGTTGTTTGGCGCCATGATATGGCAGCCGGCAACATGCGGAATGCCGGCAAGCTCGGCCACCAGATCGAGACAGATGCGGCGGCCTTCCGCGGCCGGATCGCTTGCCGCCTCCATGCGCGCGATCAGCGCGTCCGGAATAATCGCGCCGAACAATTTCTCTTTGATCCAGCGCGCCGACTTGGCCGAGCGCAGCGGCACGACGCCGACGATCAGCGATAATTTGCCGGTAATGCCGTGCTCGGCCAGCCGTTCGACATAGCGGCGTATCACGCCGGCATCCATGCAGAATTGCGTCTGCACGAATTGCGCGCCGGCCTCGATCTTGGCGTGCAAGCGATGCCGGCTCCCAGCCGCGCGCCGGATCGACCGGATTGTCGGCGGCGCCGAGAAAGAAATCGGCGCGGCCGCTGACCTTGCGGCCGGACGGCAATTCGCCTTGGTCGCGCAAGCCTGCGCGCGGTTTCCAGAAGCTGGCGCGGATCGAGATCGAACACGGGCTTGGCCTCGGGCTGATCGCCGGCGCTTGGATCGTCGCCGCGCAGCATCAGCAGATTGCGCACGCCCGAAGCCGCAGCACTCGATGAGATCGCTCTGCAAGGCGATGCGGTTGCGGTCGCGGCAGGTGAGCTGGAGCACCGGCTCGATGCCGTGCTCGACCAGCAGCGCCGCCGCCGTCAGCGCGCCCAGATGCGGCCGCGCGCCGGCGCCGTCGGTGATGTTGACCGCGTCGGCGAGACCTTTCAGCGGCAGCGCCTTGGCCAGCAATTCGCCGCGGTCGGCGGACACCGGCGGCGTCACCTCGGCGGTGAGCACGAAGCGCTTGGCTTTCAGCTTGTCTTGCAGCGTCATATTATTCCTTGCGCATGACCTTTTCCGAAAACCGGTACCCACTTTTCGGGGTCATGCTGGATGAGTCGCAAAATTGTCTAGGCCTGGCAAGCATGTTATCGAAAGGCATGTTTCAACCGGCAAAATCGCTCGACGAAGCGCTCAGCGTCGTGACCGACGGCTGCATGCTGGTGGTTCCGCGCGAAGTGTCGGGCGTGCCGATGCAGGCGACGCGCGCGCTGATCAAGCGCGGCGTCAAAGGCTTGCATCTGGTGGCGCTGCCGACCTCGAGCCTGCAAGCCGATCTGCTGATCGGCGCCGGCTGCGTAGCGACCTTGGAAACCAGCGCGGTCAGTCTGGGCGAATTCGGACCGGCGCCGCGTTTCACCGCCGCCATCACCGGCGGCACGATCAAAATGATGGACGCCACTTGCCCGGCGCTGCACGCCGCGTTGCAGGCGGCGGAAAAAGGCGTGCCGTTCATGCCGCTGCGCGGGCTGATCGGCTCGGACGTTTTGAAATATCGCGACGACTGGAAGGTCATCGATTTGCCGTTCGGCAATGCCGATCCGATCGTGCTGCTGCCGGCGATCAAACCGGACGTCGCGCTCTTCCATGCGCCGATGGCCGACCGGTTCGGCAATGTCTGGATCGGCCAGCAGCGCGAACTGGCGACGATGGCGCATGCGGCGGTGAAAACCGTCGTCACCGTGGAAAAAATCCACGACGGCAATCTGCTCGACGATTCCGTGCTCGCCGCCGGCACGCTGCCGGGGTTTTACGTGGAGAGTATTGCTGTCGCCGAGCGCGGCGCCTGGCCGCTTGTTTTGCCGGATCACTACGCCGCCGACGCCGAGCATCTGGCGATGTACGCAAAGATGGCGGCGACGCCGGAGGGGTTTGCGGAGTATTTGGATAAATATGTGTATGAAAAAAGCGGCGTGATTGTTTCGTCCCCCCTTGCGGGGAGGGACAGGGAGAGGGGTAAGCGGCAATGATGTGCTTTCGCGCCCACCCTCCCCCTCAAGGGGGGAGGGAAGACTCGCGTCGACCTTCCGCCCCGAAGAACTCCTCGCCGACGTGATCGCGCGGCTGATCGGCGACGTGCGCCATGTCGCGGTCGGCAATGCCTCGCCGATCCCGGCGACTGCGGCGTTGCTGGCGCGCGAGCGCGGGCATGGCCGGCCTTACGTGTCGCTGCTGCAAAGCCGCAAGCATAATTTCTGGACCGACGGCGCGCGCGAATTGTTCGATTGCGCCGGGCAAGGCCGCATCGATGTGTTCTTTCTGTCGGGCGGACAGATCGACGGCCAGGGCAATGTCAATCTGGTGAGCATCGGCGATTACGATCATCCGACGGTCCGCTTCCCCGGCTCGTTCGGTTCGGCCTATCTCTATTACGTGGTTCCCAAAGTTATTCTGTTCCGCACCGAACATTCGCGCCGCACGCTGGTGCCCAAGGTGGACTTCATCAGCGCGCCGGGCCTGAGCGAGAAAAACGTCTACCGCCCGGGCGGCCCGATCGCGCTCATCACCAACCGCTGCCTCTTTAGCTTCGCCGACGGGCGCTTCACGCTCGCCAGCGTGCATCCCGGCCATACGGTCGAGGAGGTGATCGAGCACACCGGCTTCGAATTCGACCGGCCCGAAACGGTCCCGGAGACGCCGCCGCCCTCGCCGGAGACGCTTAAGCTGATGCGCGAGACGGTCGCGCCGCAACTGGCCGAAGTCTATCCGCAGTTCGCGCGCCAGGTCTTCGGCATCGGCGAGGCGGCTTTCGCGCGGTGAAAGCCACGGGCCTTCCGGCGCTTGCGCGCCTAAGCTAGTCTCCCGCCCGAAAAAACAAACGCGAGGGAACGCCCAGGTGAAAACGGTTGAAGTAGCGGTGATCGGCGTCGGCTGGGTCGGCGGCACGCGGGCGGACACGCTGTCGCGCACCGCGCTGGTCGACAAATTGCATCTGTGCGAGATCAAGCCCGACCGCCTGGCCGAGGTGAAGAAGCTCTACAAGCCGGCGACCGCGACGCTCGACTACAACGACATCATCAACAACGAAAAAATATCGGTGGTCTATATCTCGACCACGCCGGAATCGAACCACTATCCGATCTGCCGCGACTGCCTGAAGAACGGCAAGAACGTGATGCTGGAAAAGCCGATCGCGCTCGAATTGTGGGAAGCCGACGAGCTGATCATGCTCGCCAAGCGCAACGGCCTGAAATTCACCATTGGCTATTCGCAGCGCTTTAATCCGAAGATCGCCTACGCCAAGAAGAAGATCGTCGACGGCACGCTCGGCAATGTGGTGTCGGTGCTGGTGAGCCGGCATTTGTCGCGCAGCCTGGGCAAGAAGATCGCCAGCCGCGTGCGGCTGTCGCCGGTGGTGATGGAGTCGACGCACGATCTCGATTTCGTGTTCTGGCTGTTGGAGCCGGCGAAGCCCGTGCGCGTCTATCAGCCAAGGCGCCTATGGCTACATGAAGCCGGTGAACGGCTCGCACGACGTGATGTTCACCACCATCACCATGGACAACGGCGTGGCGGTGATGATCGGCGGCGGCTGGAACCTGCCGCCGAGTTTCCCGAATTATTGCGCCACCTGGATCGAGATCACCGGCACCGAAGGCGCGCTTATCTTCGACGACACCCAGCGCGACAACTGGCTCAACACCGTCAAAAGCGGACAGGAATTCCCCATGTCCACCATGCCGGGCGAATGGGTGGACAACGTGTTCGCCGGCGGCATGGGGCCGGAGACCATCCATTTCCTGGAAGCCTGCATCCGCGATACGCCGGTTATGGTCACGCCGGAAAGCGCGCGCCGGGTGATGGAAACCTATAGCGCGGCGGATTTGTCCGCCGACCGCAACGAGCCGATCGACCTGCCGCTCACCAACGAGACCATTTCCGGTATCGCCGAGCTGAAGGAAAGAAACCGGGCCGGGCTCAACCCGGCGGGAGCGACGACATCATGAAGAAATCCGCAAAAGGCGTCGGCCTCGCCATCATCGGCGGCGGCCGCGTCGGCCTGTTTCGCGGCGAGGTGGCGGCGCGCCATCCGGCGGTCGAATGGATCGGGCTCGCCGAGAAAAACCCGAACCGCGCCGGCGAAGTCGCCCCCAAAATCAGCGCCGATTTCGTCACGCAAAGCCACATCGAATTGCTCAAGCGGCCGGAAGTGACCGCCGCCATCATCTGCACCGACGAGCATCTGCACGTCGATCCCATCATGGCGGCGATCGAGCGCGGCATTCCAATGCTGATCGAGAAGCCGCTCGCCACCAATCTTGCCGAATCCGAAAAGGTGCTCAAAGCGCATCAAGGCGGCAAAATTGGATGCGGTGGTCGGCTATACGCAACGCTTCCGCCGGCGCTGGCTGGCGGCCAAGGAGAAATGCCGCACCGGCGCGCTCGGCGATGTCACCATGGTGACCTCGCGCGCCTTCATGAACCGCCTGGTCGCCATCGACAATTACAAACGCACCGACGATCCGGCGACGATTTCGCCGATGGTGATTTCCGGCACGCATGCGCTCGACATCTGCATGTGGTGCCTGGAGGGCAAGACGCCGGTCGAGTGCTACGCGCGCTCGATCGACAAGGTGCTGGGCCCGCTTTACAAAGGCATCGACGCCACCGCCGGCATGATCATGTTTTCCGACGGCACCGTCTATCACCTCAATATTTCCTGGGCGCTGCCGGTAACCTGGCCGGGCGCGGTCTATTCGCTCGAGGTCGGCATTGTCGGCACCACCGGCGTGCTCACCATCGACGACACGCATCGCGACATCGTGCTCGCCGTGTCGAAGGCGCAGTCGCGAAGGTTACAACCCCGACTCGACGCGGCTGGTCGATTTCATGGGCAGCTATCCGCCCGGCGACATGGCGCTCGGCGAATTGCGCGGGCCGATGGCGGAGGAAACCGATTCGTGGCTCAACCGCGTCGCGCTGGGGCTACCCACCGCGGCGGCGACGGTGGAAGAAGCCCACCGCAATTTGATGTTGACCAAAGCCTTGGATCTGTCGGCCAAACGCAAGCAGCCGGTGAAATTGCCGCTCGATGCGGACGCAGTGAAAGCTGCGGCCTAGTCAGCCTAGCAAGGCGCGTTGCTCACGCAATTGGCGTTGGCGTCATTCACCGCGAACAGATTTTCCACGATCGGCCGCTGGATCGTCTTGGCCGGCGGCAGCGCCAGCACTTCCATATAGACGGTGCCGAGCCCGTTGAGCCCCAGCAGCGTGCCGGCGCCCAGGCTTAGAGTCGAGATCGCGCCCAGGCGCGAACGGCCCGCGGTCGTTGATCGTGACCGTGATGGAGCGGTGGTTCTTCGGGTTCGACACGCGAATCAGCGTGCCGATCGGCAAAGTCTTGTGCGCGGCGTGCCAGCCGATCGGATTGAAGCTCTTGCCGGTCGAGACCAGCTTGTCTTCCCAATACATCGAGGCGACGACCCACTGGCCGGCTTCGATCCGGTCGAGACTATTTTCGCGCGACACGTTGCTGGCGTGCGCAAGCGACAGCGCGCCGCCGCAGGCAAGCACAATGGCCAGATAGGATAATTTATTCTTGATCCACGCGATGTGTTTCTTTTTGATCACTTTTCGCTTGGTCATTTTTGATCAACGATTCTTTTGCGCCGGGAGCGGGGTGCGCTCCTGTCCGGCATCGATAGGGGTGATTGGGATGATGGTTACCAAAGCACCGGAAATGCGGCAGATATATGATGTTTTGTGACTCAGAACATGGCAGCGCGAATCATCAACGCGCCGGACGGTAATGCGTTCCGGATGTGTGGGATTACTTGATGCAGGGATTATTTGGCCGCCAGCAGCGTTTCGGCGTGACTGCCGAGGATAACTTCCTTGTCGGCGTCGGAAATCTTCAACGCGCGCACATGCGCGACACAATCGAGCATGGCCATGTCGTAAGGATAGTCGCTGCCGAGCAATACGTGATCGCTGCCGACCAGGCCGATCAGTGATTCGAGCGTTTTGTCGGAATGCAAAATTGTGTCGTACATGAATCGCTTGGCGACGCCGGTTGGCTGCTTCGGAACATTCTTCTTCGGCTCGGGGCGCACTTTCCAGCCGTGCTCCCAGCGCGCCGCCTGATAAGGCGTGAAGCCGCCGCCATGCGCCAGCACGATCTTCAGTTTCGGATGGCGATCAAGTACGCCGCCGAACAAAAGACAGGCGGCGGCGATCGTGGTGTCGAGCGGATTGCCGATAAGATTTTGCAGGTAATAGGATTTCAGCCGGTCGGCGCCGGCGACGTTGTTGGGATGGATGAAAATAAACGCATTGAGTTCCTCGGCCGTCGCCCAGATCGGTTCGAAACTCGGATCGTCCAAGTTCTTGCCCATGATGTTGGAGGCAAACATCGTGCCCTTTGAGGCCGAGCTTGGTCATGGCGCGCTTAAGCTCGTCGGCGGCTTTTGTCCGGCGCCTGCATCGGCAGCGTCGCAATCCCCATGAAACGTTTCGGATGTGCGGCGATGTGCTTGGCGATCTGGTCGTTCTGGATCGCCGACGTCGCCACGCCAATGTCCATGTCCTGATTGTAGAGATAAGTCTGCGGCGTGGCCGAAAGCACGTGCACGTCGATGCTGCCTGCATCCATGTCGCGCAGGCGGCGCGGGATATCGAAACCTCCGGTCGGGAACGGCCGGTAGGCGACGCCCGCCACATCGAGCGTGGCGTATTCCGCATCGACCGGCGTGATGGTCACCGGCACCCCTGCTTTGGTGAGCAGCGCGGCGGTTTCCTGGGTGAGGATATGGCTATGGGTATCGATGGTGCGCTGGCTCATTTCGTCCCCTGAAAACCGAAAATATTTCGACCGCGCGCCTGAGTGCCGCAGGCGGTAAGCCGACGCAAGCCCCTGTCGCATCGCCGGCTTTGGGCTATAACCGGGCGGTCATTCTCACTTGGAATCCCGCATGAATTTACCTCTCGCCCACCGCAAAGCCGAACTGCGCCTGGAAGACGACGCCTTGGTGCGCGGCGCCGGCCAATTCATGGACGACCCGCAGGTGGAGAATTTGGCGCATGCCGTATTCGTGCGCTCGCCGCACGCGCATGCGCGCATTGTCTCGGTGAATACCGAGGCAGGCGCGTAAAGCACCGGGGGTGCTTGCCGTGCTCACGGCTGAGGACATGGCGGCCGCCGGCGTGAAAAGCCGCCGGGCGCAGCCCGCCGATGACCGGCCGCGGCGGCAAGGAGCTGATCCAACCGTTCCGCCCGGCGCTCGCCGGCGAACGCGTCTGTTATGTCGGCGAAGCGGTCGTCGCCGTCGTCGCGGAAACGCGCGCCCTCGCGCAGGACGCGGCCGATCTGGTCGCGATCGACTACGAGGATTTGCCCAGCGTGGTCGAGCCGCGCGCCGCGCTGAAGAAGGACGCGCCGCAAGTGCATCCGGAAGCGCCGGGCAATCTGGCGCTCGACTGGCCCGGCCCGCTGCCGGGCGAGGAGAACGAGCGCGAGGTGGACAAGATCATTGCCGGCGCGGCTCATGTCGCGAGGGTCACGGTGCTGCATCAACGGCTGGTGGTCGCTTCGATGGAGACGCGCGGCGCCACCGGCGCCTACGACGCGAAAGCCGACAGCTACACGCTCCATGCCTGCTCGCAGAGCGCCGGCGGCTTGCGCAACAACACCGCCACGGTGATGGGTCTGCCCAACGACAAGCTGCGCGTGCTGACCGCCGACGTCGGCGGTGCCTTCGGCATGAAATCGCCGGTCTATCCGGAATATCCGGTGGTCCTGGTGGCGGCGAAGAAAATCGGCCGCCCGGTGCGCTGGCAATCGACGCGCGCGGAAGCCTTCATGACCGACACGCAGGGGCGCGACGCGGTGACCGAGACCGAGCTTGCGCTCGACGCCAGCGGGAAATTCCTGGCGCTGCGCATGCGGCACATTTGCGGCGAAGGCGCCTATATCACGCCGGCCGGCGGCAACATCAACACCATGAACGTGGCGCGCTGCCTGCCGTGCATGTACCGCATCCCCAAGATCGATTTTACAAGCCTGCTCGTCTTCACCAATACGGCGCCGATCGGCCCCTATCGCGGCGCCGGTCGGCCGGAGGCGAATTACGCGCTCGATCGCGCGGTCGAGGAAGCCGCGCGCATCAGCGGCATCGACACCGTACAATTGCGCCGGAAAAATCTCATTCCGCCCTCCTCGATACCCTACAAGACCGCGGTCGGCACCACGTACGACAGCGGTGACTTTCCGGCGATCTTCGCCAAGGCGATGGAATTGTCCGACTACAAGAATTTCAACAAGCGCAAGCGCGCCTCGGCCAAGGCCAAGAAATTCCGCGGCATCGGCATTTCCTGCATGCTCGAACATGCCGGCGCGACGCCGACCGAGAGCGCCAGCATTCTGTTCCCCGGCGACGGCAAGCTGATCTTGCGCCTCAACGTGCAATCGACCGGGCAAGCCCACGCCACCGTGTTCGGCCGGCTGCTGGCCGACAAGCTCGGCATCGACCCGCATCTGATCGAGCACCGGCACGGGGATTCCGCATTCGAGTTGGTGGGCAACGCCTCGGTCGGTTCACGCTCGGCGATGGCGGCCGGCCATGCCATCGTGCACACCGCCGATGTGATGCTGGAGAAGGGGAAAAAAGCAGCTTCGGCACTGCTGGAAGCCTCGGTTGCCGACATCCAGTACCGCGACGGCAGTTTCGAAGTGGTCGGCACCGACCGAAGGATTTCGCTGTTCGAGACGGCGCGCCGCGCCAAAGAGTCAGGCGGCGACAGCCTCGACACCAAGGAAAAGACCGACACGCCATTGACGTTTCCGAACGGCGTCCACATCGCCGAAGTGGAGATCGACCCCGATACCGGCCACCTCGAAGTCGTCACCTACACGGCGGTCGACGATTGCGGCAACATGCTCAACCCCATGGTGGTCGAAGGTCAGGTGCACGGCAGCTTGGCCAACGGCTTCGGCCAGGCGCTGCTGGAGAACGTCGTCTACGACGCCGGCGGGCAATTGGTAACCGGCTCGTTCATGGACTACGCCATGCCGCACGCCCACGACATGCCGGTCGAATTGCGCGAGGCCGTGTTGTCCACGCCGGCGACCACCAACCCGCTCGGCGTCAAAGGCACCGGCGAGGCCGGCACCACGGCGGCAATTGCCGCGCTGATGAATGCGATTGCGCACGCCATCCCGAACGGCGCCGCCGACCACATGGACATGCCGGCGACGCCGGCGAAGGTCTGGGCGGCGTGTCAGAAGGGGATGGCGGGGAAATAGCATCACCGTCATCGGCCCGCGCGAAAGTCGCGGCATCCGCAGGCAGCTTTGTAAGTCTAAGAGAGGCCTGGATGCCCGGCATGACGCGGGTATGAACGATTTGAGACTTACGACTGCGAAATGAACTTCGTGTTCATGTAGGCCTCGAGCCCCTCGATGCCGCCTTCGGAGCCGTAGCCGCTCTCCTTGATGCCGCCGAACGGCGTTTCGGGAGTCGAGATGGCGATTGAATTGACGCCCACCATGCCGGACTGGATGGCATCGCCGATGGCTTGCGCCTGCGCGCCCGATGAGGTGAAGGCATAGGCCGCGAGCCCAAACGGCAGCGAATTGGCGCGTTCGACAACCTCGTCGAAGGTCTTGAACGGCACGATCGGCGCCAGCGGCCCGAACGGCTCCTCGGTCATGATCTTTGAATTGTCCGGCACGTCGGTGATCACCGTCGGCTGGAAGAAATAGCCCTGGTTGCCGTGGCGCGAGCCGCCGGTGGCGATCTTGCCGCCGCGCTGCTTGGCGTCGTTGACGAAGCTTTCCATGGCATCGAGCCGGCGCGAGTTCGCCAGCGGGCCCATGGTGATGCCCTTTTCCAGGCCGTCGCCCATCTTGATGTTCTTGGCGTATTCGGTGAAGCGGGCGAGGAATTTCTTGTAGGAATCTTCCTGCACGTAAAACCGCGTCGGCGAGATGCAGACTTGCCCCGCGTTGCGGTATTTGAACGCCGCGATGGTGTCGGCGGCTTTTTCCGCGTCGGCGTCGGCGAACACCACCACCGGCGAATGACCGCCGAGCTCCATGGTGGCGCGCTTCATGCCCTTGGCCGCGAGTGCGGCGAGATGTTTGCCGACCGGAATCGAGCCGGTGAAGGAAATCTTCTTGACGATGGCCGACGGGATCAAATGCTCCGACACGGTGGCCGGCACGCCGAACACCAAATTGAGCACGCCGGCGGGAACGCCCGCATCGGCAAAGCAGCGCACCAGCTCGATGCAGCCGCCCGGGGTTTCTTCCGAGGCCTTGATGATGATCGAACAGCCGGCGGCGAGCGCGCCGGCAATCTTGCGCACCGGCGTGAGCGTCGGGAAATTCCACGGCGTGAACGCCGCGACCACGCCGACCGGCTCCTGCAACACGATCTGGCGCACGCCTTTCTGGCGGCCCGGGACGATGCGGCCGTAAGCACGGCGGCCTTCTTCGGCGTACCAATCGATGATGTCGGCTGAGCCGAGCACTTCGGCGCGCGACTCGGGGTAAACTTTGCCCTGCTCCTGGGTCATCACCTTGGAAATGTGATCGAAGCGCTCGCGCACCAGATCGGCGGCCTTGCGCATGATCTTGGCGCGGTCATAGGCGGAAGTGGCTTTCCACACCTGGAAGCCCTTGGCGGCGGCGGCGAGCGCCGCATCGAGATCGGCTTTGCTGGCGTGCGGCAGAGACCCAAGCGCCTTGCCGGTCGCCGGATTGACCACCTCTTCGGTCTTGCGGCCTTCGCCGCTGAGCCACTTGCCGTCGATATAGAGTTCAAGCTGCGAATACATTTCCGTCCCTCGTTTTACTGGAGCGCTTGTTGGCGCTTGCATTAGCACTTTCGCAAGCGCGCGGCCACCCTGGTCGCTATGAGCCGGTAAACACCGGCTTGCGCTTTTCCATGAAGGCCTTGCGGCCTTCGGTATAATCCGAACTGGCAAAGCAGGCCTGCACCATCGCGTCGGCCTTCTTCAGGTCGCGCTTGCTTTCGTCGGTGAGCACTTGGCCGACGATATATTTCGCGGCATCGATGGTGAGCGGCGCGTTGCCGGCGATGGTGTCGGCATAATCCTTGACGTAAGCCTCCAGCTCCGCATCCGGCAGCACGCGGTTGACCAGCCCCATCATCTGCGCCTCGGCGGCGGTGAACTGCCGGGCGGTATAGAAAATCTCCTTGGCATAAGAAGGGCCGACCAGATCGACCAGTTTCTTCATCCCGTCGTAGCGATAGCCGATGCTCAGCTTTGCCGCCGGCACGCCGAATTTCGAGCCTTCCGTGCAGATGCGCATGTCGCAGCAGAGCGCGAGGCCGACGCCGCCGCCGATGCAATAGCCGCGGATCATGGCGATGGTCGGCTTGGGGAATGTGTAGAACGCGTTATTGGCGCGCTCGACCGCGGCGTTGTAGCGGTCAACGTGTTCCTGGGTGGAGCGCTCCTTCTCGAACTTGGAAATGTCGGCGCCGGAGATGAAGGCCTTGCCGCCGGCTCCGGTGACGACGACGACACGGATGTTCTTGTCATTCTTGAATTCGTCGAGAATCCCTTCGGCGGCCTCCCACATGTCCAGCGAGACGGCGTTGTGCCGCTCCGGATTGTTGAAGGTCACGTAGCCGACCTTCCCTTCCTTGCGCGACAGCATTTTGTCGGTTTTGGTCGGCGCGTTCATAACGTTCGTCCTTCTCTCATGCGACGGCGCGGCGGATCAAACCGCCTTCGCCTTATGCAGCTCGGCGATTTCCTTGTCGGCGAAACCGAATTCCTTGAGCACCTCGTCGGTGTGCTGGCCCTGCTCCGGCGGGGTAGCGACGATTTTGCTCGGCGTGCGCGACAGCGTCATCGGCTGGCCGACGAAAACTTGTTCGCTGCCGTCCGGCCGCGTGCCGCTTTGCGCGATGCCGAGATGCTTGACCTGCTCATCGGCGAACACCTGATCGATCGAATAGATCGGACCGCAGGGCACGCCGGCTTTGTTGAAGATGTCGATCCATTCCGCGCTCGTCTTGTTGACGGTGCGCTTGCCGATCTCGGCATTGATCGCGTCGCGATTCTTGGAGCGCAGGTCGCCGGTCTTGAAGTCGGCATGCGTCGACCATCTCGGGCGCATCGATCGCCTGGCAGAAGCGCTCCCACATCACCTGGCCGGCGGCGGCGATGTTGATGTGGCCGTCGTTGGTCTTGAACACGCCGGTCGGGATGCTGGTCGGATGATTGTTGCCGGCCTGCTTGGGCACCTCTTGCATTTGCAGCCAGCGCGCGGCCTGGAAGTCGAGCATGAAAATCTGCGCCTGCAACAGCGAGCTGCTGACCCACTGGCCCTCGCCGGACACTTCGCGCTCAAGCAGCGCCACCATGATGCCGAGCGCGCAGAACAATCCGGCCGTCAGATCGGCGACCGGAATGCCGACGCGCACCGGCCCTTGCCCCGGCAGGCCGGTGATCGACATCAGCCCGCCCATGCCTTGCGCGATCTGGTCGAAGCCCGGACGCTCGCGATAGGGCCCGTCCTGGCCGAAGCCGGAAATGCTGCCAAGCACGATGCGCTTGTTGATCTTCTTCAACGCCTTGTAATCGATGCCGAGCCGGTCCTTCACATCGGGCCGGTAGTTCTCGACCACCACGTCGGCTTTCTCGACCATGCGCTTGAATGCCGCCAGGCCCTGCGGCGATTTCAGATCGAGCGTGATGCTGCGCTTGTTGCGGTGGAGATTTTGGAAGTCGGCGTTGTGGCGCGGGCCGCCCGGCCCCTCGCCTTTTTCCAGATGCGGCGGCGGCTCGATCTTGATGACATTGGCGCCCCAGTCGGCGAGCTGGCGCACGCAAGTCGGGCCGGCGCGCACGCGCGTCAGGTCAAGAACGGTGAAGCGGGAAAGGGCTTGGGACGCCCGGGAAACGGCATTTTGGACGGCTCCGGACTGCTTGCAACGGCCGGGGCGGGCATTTCGGGGCCGACATTCCCCGATCCAAGCCAGCTTGTCTACGGCGCGAAATGCGCCGTTTGCGAGCGGTTTATTCATCATTTGGCGGAATAGTCGCGGAACTCGCCTTGAAAAGACCATCACGACCTGCATATGACCGGCACGGATGAATGACCCGGTCTCGGGTTTGCGGGCCGCGTGCACGAAATTCAATTATAACGAATTTCGCCCCGCCTATTCCGTTTCTGAAATAACCGACAACCCTGGCCACGCGGGATGTCTTTAAGAACCCCGCGATTCCGCCTTCCGCATGAGCGCTAGGCCGCTCGCCGTATAAGAAAGATACTCGTTACTTCATTTAACGACTTCGGCCTCGCAGAGCCGATCCTTCGCGCCCTCGCGGAAGAAAAATACGAAACTCCCACTCCGATCCAGACCAGACCATTCCCTTGCCTTGCCGAAGGCCGCGACGTCATCGGCATTGCGCAGACCGGCACCGGCAAGACCGCGGCTTTCGCGCTGCCGATCCTCAATCACCTGTAACCAAACGCGTCCGCCCGAGAAAAAATCGTGCCGTGTGCTGGTGCTGCGCGCCGACGCGAGAATTTTCCGGCGAGATTGCCGACAGTTCCGCGCCTATGGCCGTTATATCCGCCCGCTCGACATCGCGCTGGCATCGGCGGCGTCGATTATCCGGCAGAAGCGCACGCTGGCGCGCGGCGTCGAAGTGCTGGTGGCAACACCTGGCCGCCTGCTCGATCTCGTCAACCAGCGCGCGTTGCGCCTCGATCAGGTCGAAGTGCTGGTGCTCGACGAAGCCGACCGCATGCTGGATATGGGTTCATCCCCGACATCCGCCGCATCGTCGCTTTGCTGAAGCAAGAACGGCAGACGCTGTTCTTTCGGCCACGATGCCGGCGAAATCACCAAGCCTCGGCGCAGATGCTCGCGATCCGGCGCGCGTTGCGGTGACGCCGCAGGCGACCACGCCGAAAAGGTCGAGCAACGCGTCATCCTCACCGAAAAGGCGTCGAAGCCGGCGCTGCTGGCCGAACTGCTCAAGAGCGAACCGGTCGAGCGTGTGCTGGTTTTCACCCGCACCAAGCACGGCGCCGACAAGGTCGTGCGCGGCCTGCAAAAGGCCGGCTTCTCCGCCGAGGCAATTCACGGCAACAAATCGCAGCCCCAGCGCGAGCGCGTG
>CAVWPH010000021.1:0-287729 GCA_963756805.1 uncultured Alphaproteobacteria bacterium | reverse complement strand
CCGATGAAGGCGTAAGCAAGCAGTGGCGCCTGACCAGTGGGCGAGGTCATGCACCAATGTGGGCGTTCCGGCGAAATAGAGCACCCAGGCGCCGCCAGTCCACCAGGCAATCATCAGCCAGACAAAATGCTTGATCCCCTTGCGCGCCCGGGTGCCGAGTTCGAGGCCCGGCCGTCGCGCTGCATGTGCTCGCGACGGTCGCCTTCGATGAAGCGCTCAACCGCGAAAAACAGGTCGGTCCACACCGTCTGCGGACAGAGATAACCGCACCAGATGCGGCCGGCAACCGCATTCATTGAGGAACAGAACGATCGACGCCAGGATCAAGAGGCCGGTGAGGTAATAGATTTCCTGCGGCCATAGCTCGATGAAAAAGAAATAGAAGCGGCGAGTGGGAAAGTCGATCAGCACCGCCTGCGAAGGCGCGTTCGGCCCGCGGTCCCAACGCACGAAGGGCAGCAAATAATCAATGCCGAGGGTGACGACCAGTACCGCCCATTTGACGTTGCGGAAGAAGCCGTGTGTGCTTTGCGGATAAATTTTCCGCCGCGGCGCATTGAGCGGAATATCGTCGCCGGGCGGCTCGCCGCCAAATTCAGCCGCGGCGACCAGGCGCACAATACCCGGCTCGGCGGGGAGCCGCGTGGTCCAGCGACAAAGTCGATACGGCGTTCACGGCTCATTTCTCCCCGCCGCCGAAGCTGTAGACGTAGACCGACGAGCGCCTTGATTGATCAGGCCTCCCCAAACGGCCGTTCCAGGCCGGCATGACGCCACCGTGGCCGTTTTCGATGCCATGCACGATGGTTTCCTTGTCCGAGCCATAGAGCCAGAATATTGTCGGTCAGGTTGGCGGAGCCGACCTCAGTGATTGCCCTTGCCTTCCGGCCCGTGGCACACGGCGCAATTGTCGGCGAACATTTTCTTGCCGAGCGCAAGGTCGGCGCCCGTTTCCGTCGGCAGGCCCGACAGCGAACGGACGAAATCGGCAACATTGGAAATCTCCGCCGGCTTCAGCACGCCGGCGAAGGGCGGCATGTTGCCTTCGTGATCTTCCTTGTCGAGCGCGAGCGCACGCCGTGGCGGATGGTATTCTCGATATCGGATAGCTAGCCGCCCCAGAGCCAGTCGTCATCATTGAGTTTGGGATAGCCCTTGCCCCGCCGCCGCCGGCGCCGTGGCAAATTACACGAGTGTCGGCGAATGTAACGCTCTTGCCAACGCGCGGGCGAAATCGAGCAGCTGCCGGGTTCGTTTATGATCTCGCTGACGATGCGCTGGCTGAGCCGCGCGACCAGGGGCCCGCGCCGCTTGATTCAGGTGCGCCGAGCTCGTCGACGACGGCGCTTCGCGCGTGCCAAGCCGAACACGCCCTTGGTCGAAGAGGTCAGCAGCGGCCAGGCCGGATAGACCACCCAGTAGCCGATGGCCCAGACGATGGTGACGTAGAACGTCCACAGCCACCAGCGCGGCAACGGCGTATTGAGTTCGCGGATGCCGTCCCAGTCGTGGCCGGTGGTCGCGGTGCCGGTGACGGTCGATTTGTTGGGTTCGTCAGCCATGTTAGTCCTCCCGCAGCGGAATGCGCGCGGCTTCATCGAATTGCTTTTTGCGCGAGGGCCACAAGCGTACACCAGCACGCGCAAAGATGACGACGAAATAGACGAGCCCCCAGGTCTGGGCGAATTCGGCAAGCGGCTTGTAGGTCGGATCCATTGTGCTCTACCGGATGTTGGCTTTGTCGTTGTAGAGCTTGAAGTCGACCTGCGTGCCGAGCATCTGCAGATAGGCGATCAGCGCATCGGCTTCGCTGACGCGATTCGGATTGCCGTCGAAGTCGCGCGCCTGCACTTTCGGATAGCGCTTGGCGAGATCGGTCGGCGTCGGGGCTATCGGTGGTCGCCTGCGTCCGAGTCGGCGCGGCGTTGGCGATCATCTCGGGCGAGTAGGGCACGCCGAGCAGCGCCTGGACCGTCAGATCGTCGGCGATGTGCGTGATATCGAGTTCCGTCGCTCGAGCCAGGGATAGGCCGGCATCACCGAGCCGGGCACCACCGAGTTCGGATCGCGCAGATGGTCGCGATGCCATTCGTCGGAATATTTGCCGCCGACGCGGGCGAGATCGGGACCGGTGCGCTTCGATCCCCACTGGAACGGCCGGTCGTACATGCTCTCGGCGGCGAGCGAGTAATGGCCGTAGCGCTCGACCTCGTCGCGCAGCGGCCGGATCATCTGCGAGTGGCAGTTGTAGCAACCCTCGCGCACATAGATGTTGCGGCCGGCGAGTTCGAGCGGCGTATAGGGACGCACGCCGTCGACCTTCTCGATCGTGCTCTTGAGATAGAACAGCGGCGCGATCTCGACCAGGCCGCCGATCGCGATCACGACCAGCATGCCGAGCGACGAGAATGATCGAGTTCTTCTCGAAGATGGCGTGTTTTTGCCAGAGTGACATCTTCCGTCTCCGCCTATTCCGCCGGCGCCAGCGCGGCCGGCCGGCTCGGCGCGATTCCGCCGGCGTCACGGTCTTCCAGAGATTGCACACCATGATCAGCGCGCCGACGAGGAACAGGACGCCGCCGAGCGCGCGGATGACATAGAAGGGATGCATCGCCTCCACGGTCTCGATGAACGAGTATTCGAGGAAGCCGAGACTGGTGTAGGCGCGCCACATCAGCCCTTGCAGGATGCCCGACACCCACATCGCGGAGATGTAGAGCACGATGCCGATGGTCGAGATCCAGAAGTGCCAGTTGACCAGCTTGAGCGAGTAGAGCTGCTCGCTTCCACAGCCACGGCACCAGGCAATAGATCGCGCCGAACGAGATGTAGCCGACCCAGCCGAGCGCGCCGGAATGCACGTGGCCGATGGTCCAGTCGGTGTAGTGGCGACAGCGAGTTGACCGCCTTGATCGACATCAGCGGTCCTTCGAAGGTCGACATGCCGTAGAACGCGACCGACACCACCATCATGCGCAGCACCGGATCGGTGCGCAGCTTGTCCCAGGCGCCCGACAGCGTCATCAGGCCGTTGATCATGCCGCCCCAGGACGGCATCCACAGCATGATCGAGAACGTCATGCCGAGCGTCTGCGCCCAGTCGGGCAGCGCCGTGTAGTGCAGATGATGCGGGCCGGCCCAGATGTAGAGGAAGATCAGCGCCCAGAAGTGGATGATCGACAGCCGGTAGGAGTAGACCGGCCGGTCGGCGCGCTTCGGGATGAAATAGTACATGATGCCGAGGAAGCCGGCGGTGAGGAAGAAGCCGACGGCGTTATGGCCGTACCACCACTGCACCATCGCATCCTGCACGCCGGACCAGACGATGTAGGACTTCGGCGAGAACAGCGACACCGGGATCGCGGCGTTGTTGCCGAGATGCAGCACCGCGATGGTGACGATGAAGGCGAGATAGAACCAGTTGGCGACGTAGATGTGCGGCTCGGTGCGCCGCATGATGGTGCCGAGAAAGACCAGGAAATAGACGACCCAGACGACCGTCAGCCACAGGTCGGCATACCATTCCGGCTCGGCATACTCCTTCGACTGCGTGATGCCGAGCAGATAGCCGGTGCCGGCGATGACGATGAAGAAGTTGTAGCCGAGCACCACGAACCAGGGCGCGAGTTCGCCGGCCAGCCGCGCGCGGCAGGTGCGCTGCACGACATAGAACGAGGTCGCGATCAGCACATTGCCGCCGAAGGCAAAGATCACCGCTGAGGTGTGCAGCGGCCGGATACGGCCGAACGAGATCCACGGCAGATCGAAATTGAGCACCGGAAAGGCCAGTTCGCAGCGCCGCCCACAAGCCCGACGGTGAAGCCGGCGATGCCCCAGAACATCGCCGCCGACGGTCGCGAACTTGACCGGGCCGATATTGTAGTTGGGCTTGCCGTCGATGGTCGAGCGGCGGCGCGGCGGCCGGGCGATCGTAGTAGCGGTCGACGATCGCGAATACCGCCGCCACGCTGCCGGCGCGAAACAGATACGCGTGGAACGCATATTCGGGCGTGTAGGCCTTGGCGGCGACGACGATCGATAGAAACGCCAGGGCGGTAAAGGCGAGTGCCACTCCGCCTTCACCGAACGTCATGGTTTTTTGAGGAGCGAGCGGTTCGCCATGCGGGGGTTCCGTTGCTGGGTGCTAGGAATGGTCGGGCCAAGTCATTGTTAATCGCCCGGCCCCCAGGGCTTCTTTGACGCAGGTCAAAAAAAACCGGCGCAGGTGCTTATTTTTCGTGCAGCGGAACGCCAAATAGCGAGGTTTTAAGCCAGTTGAGGAGGCTCAGACTGCGGTCTCGGGCTCTATTCCGTTCATCGCAATTCGCTGTGTTTGTCGGGCGCGGTCTCTCGCGTTCGCGGCGATCCATCAAACATGAAACGAACCACGGTGAGCCAGTAACTCACCCTAATTTTGCGATCCTAATGTCCGCTTTGGGTCATTCGCGGCTGGAGCCCATCGGCGGCCAATTACCACCCGTTTGTCCATTGTTAGTCCAATAGCGACCTTGGCGCTGCAATGCAGCGAATGTCGGCTAAGTGCCATTAACGGACAATCGGGGCACTGCAACAATTTGGTCGCTATCGGACAAAAGCGGACAAGCCACCAATAGCCAAAATCGACCTTTGGCAGTTGTTATCCCAATAGCGGAAAGACGCTGTGGCGGTTGGAGTGTCCGCTAAGTCTCTTAGGCCAAAGCGGCGGCTGCGATAGACCCAGTTCAGTCCTTGGATAAGTTGAGAATTCAACTTATTTTTTAGCGGCCGTTCTCGCGTCAGCAATTGCTTGGCGAAAGCCGGTTCCATCTAGTACCCCCGGTACCCGGAACGTCCCAATGATGAAGGCTGGTGTGCCCTGGAATCCGAACGCCTTGGCCTGATCGTCGTTCCGCTTCAATGCTGAATCAATTGTTCCCGCATGGATCACTAGATCGGCATTAGCTCGATCGACATCGACACCGGCCTGCGCCAGTAGCTCTTTTAAGCTCGGCTCGGTCAGCCGGTTGGTTGCGGTGATTAGAGCGTTGTGCGCTTCGACGTATTTTGTTTGATACTGCGCGGCCATTACCAGATGCGCCGCGGTAGTCGAAATTCCGCCGAATATCGGCCAGTTTTTATAGACGAGACGTATTTGCCCATCGTCCTTTACGACTTCCGAAAGCACCGGATGGACCTTCTTGCAGTACGGGCATTGGTAGTCGAAATATTCAATGATGGAGATGTCGCCGCGGAGGTTCCCGGCCGCGGGAATGTCGGGATCGTTCAGCACGCGGTCGCGCGAGAGCGGATCGGCCGCGACGCCTTGGGCAAATGCTAAATCTGATTTCAGATCTGCAGCGCCAAATGCGGCCAGCAAAAAGCCGCCTTTTAACGCATTACGTCGAGTGATAGGCATTCTTCTAACTCCTTCGGGTAGCCATTCGCTTCTTTGGCTTTCGTCTGACCCCCACTCAAATGCAAATGTATCTGAGTGTGTTAGAGCTGCGCCGTCATGCGGTTACGCGGTCCGCATCTCGCAAAACAACATATATGGCTGGGATCACTAGAACAGTCAGCATCGTCGATGAGGCCAGGCCGAACAGCAACGAGATCGCTAGGCCCTGAAAAATCGGGTCGAGCAAAATAGTCGCCGCGCCGATCATGGCCGCGAGCGCAGTCAAGAGAATTGGCTTGAAGCGCACGCTGCCTGCTTCCAGCAACACTTCACGCAAGGGTTTACCTTTGGCCGCGCCATGGCGAATGAAATCGACCAGCAGAATCGAATTGCGCACGATGATGCCGGCGAGCGCGATAAATCCGATCATCGAGGTAGCGGTGAACGGCGCGCCGAATAGCCAGTGTCCAATCACGATGCCGATCAAAGTTAGCGGGATCGGCGTGAGGATGACCAGCGGGAGCTTGAAGCTGCCGAATTGCGCGACGACCAGGATATAGATGCCGACGATCGCCACCATGAAGGCCGCACCCATGTCGCGGAAGGTGACGTAGGTGATCTCCCATTCGCCGTCCCACAAGATGGCCGGCTTGCTCTCGTTTTCCGGCTGGCCATGAAAAAGGACGGTTGGCTTTCCGAGCGCACCCCAATCATGCGCCGCGATGCGTTTGTCGACGTCGAGCATGCCGTAAATCGGCGCTTCGTAGGCGCCCGCTAGTTCCGCCATCACCATGTCAGCAAAGCGTCCGTCGCGGCGAAAGATGGCAAGCGAACCCAATTCCTTGGTCACACGTACCACGTCGCCGAGCTCGACCACGGTCTTGTTGCCGGGCACGCTGTTGGCGGGAATCGGTGTTGATGCCAGCAGCTCGCTCCAGGATAGATCACGTTTCGGCAGCCGCACCACGATCTCAATTGGATCGCGGCCTTCGCCGCGATGAGAATAACCGACCGCAGTACCGCCGAACAAAGCCGCGATGGTGTCGTAGACGTCCCGCTGCTCCACGCCGAAAAACTCGAGCCGGTCCTGGTCGATCGAGATGCGCAGGCGAGGTCGCGGCTCGCCGATCGAATCGTCGATGTCTGCGATATAGGGTACGGTGGCAAAAATCTTTTTCAATTCGGCGGCGACCGCACGTCGCTCGGTCGACGTCGGACCGTAGACTTCAGCCAGCAGCGTCGCCAGCACCGGCGGTCCCGGTGGCACTTCCACCACGCGGGCGACGGTACCGGCGGAGAGCGCAATGGTTTTGAGCCGGGCGCGCAGATCGAGCGCGATGGCGTGGCTTGAGCGTTTACGGTCGCCACGCGGTGCGAGGTCCAGATTGAGTTCGCCCAGTTCCGGCGCTTCGCGCGCATAATAGTGACGTACCAGCCCATTAAAATTGAACGGAGCAGGCGTGCCGGCGTAAGTTTCGATGGCGCGGATTTCCGGCAATTGCCGCGCGAGCGCGGCGATCGAGAATAGAGTGCGCTCTGTGTCCTCAAGCGTGGCGCCTTCCGGCAGATCGACCACCACGGCCATTTCCGACTTATTGTCGAACGGCAGCAGCTTGACGGTGACGCTGCGGGTGACGAACAGCACACAGACCAGCAGGGTCGCGACGCCGACGGAAATCAGAAAAATCCAGGCCGACTTGCGCGAGCGCACAACCGGAGCGGCCATGCGGCGATAAAGCCGGCCAAGCACGCCTTCGCCATGCGCAGCCTCACGTTCGTGCACCGCGCGGCTTTCGGGATGCAAGCGCAGCATCAGCCAGGGTGCCACCACCATGGCGACAAAAAACGAGAACAGCATTGCCGCCGACGCGTTGGCTGGGATCGGCGCCATATAGGGCCCCATCAAGCCGGAGACAAACAGCATCGGCAACAGCGCCGCTACCACGGTCAAGGTGGCGACGACGGTGGGATTGCCGACTTCCGCTACCGCCTCGACTACCGCCTGCTGACGCGGCCGCCCATCCTTGAGCGCCCAGTGGCGGGCGATGTTCTCGATGACAACGATGGCGTCGTCGACCAAAATTCCGATGGAAAAGATGAGCGCGAACAAGCTGACGCGGTTGATCGTATAGCCCATCAATTTGGCAGCAAACAATGTGAGCAGAATGGTAGTTGGGATCACGACCAGCGTAACGAGGGCTTCGCGCCAGCCGATTGCGAAGGCGATGAGCACTACAATCGATACGGTGGCGAGGCCAAGGTGGAACAGAAGTTCGTTGGCCTTATCGTTGGCTGTCTCGCCGTAGTTACGCGACACCGTCACGCTCACGTCGGCAGGGATCAGGCGGCCTTGTACGCTTTGTAGCCGCGCCAACAAATCTTGCGCCACCGTCACGGCATTAGCGCCGGCGCGTTTGGCGAAAGCAACGCTCACCGCTGGCACGCGGTCCCAGTGCCCGGCTTTGTCGGGCGTATCCATCCAGACGCGGTGTTCCTGCGGTGAGGGGCCGATGACAACCAACGCCACGTCGCGAAGGTAGACCGGGCGGTTGTCGCGTGTCCCAATCAGCAAGAGGCCGATATCGGGCACGCCGGCCAGTGTCTGCCCGACTGCAACCTGGCGCACAGTATCGTTGTCGCGCACTTGGCCGGCCTGAAACGATCGGTTGGCGTCGCGCACTTTCGCGACCAACTGTTGCAGCGTGACACCGAACAGCGCTAGTTTTTCTGGATCTGGTTCGACGCGGATTTGTTGCGGGTTACCGCCGGAGATATAAGTGAGCCCGATATTATCGGTCTTCACCAGTTCTGAGCGCAGTTGGTCGGATAAATGATACAAATCCTTGTCGGTCCAGCGACTCGCCGCTTGCGGCGTCGGCGACAGCGTGAGAACGACAATCGCGACATCGTTGATGCCGCGGCCGACGATCAACGGTTCGGGAATGCCGACCGGGATGCGGTCGAGATTTGCGCGAATCTTCTCATGCACCCTGAGGACGGCATCGTCGGCCTTGGTGCCGACCAAAAAGCGCGCCGTGACCATGACACGGTCGTCAACTGTCTGGCTGTAGACGTGTTCGACGCCATCGATACCCTTAATGATGGCTTCGAGCGGCTTAGTTATCAACTCGACTGCATCCGGCGCCTTAAGGCCATCCGCGTTGACGCGGATGTCGACCAACGGCACGCTGATCTGCGGCTCTTCTTCGCGTGGGATTGTGAACAGTGCGATCAACCCGACGGCGAGTGCCGCCAGCAGGAACAGTGGCGTCAGCGGCGAACGGATCGTGGCTTGCGTGAGATAACCCGACAGGCCGAGCTTCACGGCTGCACCAAGACGTCGCCCAATTTAAGTCCGGACAAGATTTCCAGCGCATCCGGCATGTCCGGCCGCGGCAGGCTGCGCCCACGTTGCACCGGCACGTCAACCGCGGTTTTCGCGTCTTTGCCGACTCGGGCATAGTCGATACCAAAGCGGGTGGTGATGAACGAACCCGGCACGATAATGCTAGTGCGCTCGCCGGCCGAGACCCAGACCCGGATGCGCTCACCGACAAAATAGTCACCGAGGCCTGCGACGGTGGCGTCGGCGGTGACGCGACCATCTTCGATCTGTGGATAGACCAGGCTGATAGTGCCAAATAGAGCGCCGCTTTTGCCGAGCTCCTCGCCGTCGATGCGCACGGCATCGCCCACTTTTAGAAATTGCGCATGGCGCTCCGGCACGCGCAGCCGCAGCACAAAATTCTGTTCGGCCACGCTGACGACCGGTTCACCGGCCATGATGACGGTGCCGGTAGTCACCGGCACCTTCAAAACCCGGCCGGCCGCCGGCGCCAGGACACGACCTTCGGTGACTTGCTGCTGGATGACTGAGCGTTCGGCGGTGCGCGATTTCAACGAATTGGATGCTACGTTAAAAGCAGTGCGTGCCTCATCAAGACGGGTTTTGGGTATGGTGCCGCGCGCAAACAAGTCTTCGCCGCGGGTCAGGTCGGCCTGCGCCTGAGCAAGCTGAGCTTCGAGGCCCGCAATCTGCGCATCGAGCGACTTCATCTGTAACGCGAGCTTCTCATCGCCGATGATCGCCAAGACCTGGCCCTGTTTGACGCCATCGCCTTCCTTGACGGTCAATTCGACCAGCGTGCCGCCGATGCGTGCCCGCGCGGGCACGACATTGCTGCTTTCGACCGTAGCGAAGACCGCTTTTTCATCGGCAACCGTCTTTGGCGCGACCACGAAGGTCGGCCCGGCGAGGGCGGCCTGCGCCAACAAGGTCAGCGCCGTCGTTACGAGAATACCGCCACGCATCAGGCTTTTCCTCTGTCAGCAAAACGATCGAACCAATATTGTCTCGCGCCAATCGCGGGCTCGATCATTGATTTGACGCAAGTTTCCGGTCGCGCGCCGGCTTGCGTCGGGATTGCCGGGCGCTGGCATGGTCAGGCGCGCAATAGGCTCGGTAGAGGGCGCCCACGAGCTCGCGCGCAGGCTTGCTCCTGATTGAGTACCAAATGGTCTGCCCATCGCGCCGCGCCGCCACCAAGCCGTCCTTGCGCAGCAGCGCAAGATGCTGCGAGACGGTCGAACCGCGGATATTCAACAGTTCAACCAATTCGCCCACCGAGTGCTCCTTCTCGCTTAACTGACAGATGATGATCAGGCGGTGCCGGTTGGCGAGAGCTTTCAGCAGCGCACTCGCCTCATCTGCCGCAGCAAGCATATGATTGACTCGTATTTTCATAGTTGCGTATATACGAAATAGCGCATATATAGTCAATGTCGTTGAGCAAGCCTCGTTCGGCCGGCGACGCCCGCGGGGCCGGGCAACGAATACAAGTTTCAGCCCCTCGATCAGGAGGTCCACCGTGAACGTCGATCGCGCAGTTCTCACCCTCGCTGGCAGCATCGTGCTGCTCAGCCTCGCTCTTGCGTGGCTTGTCAGCCCCTATTGGCTGCTTCTCACTGGCTTTGTCGGAGCAAATCTGCTCCAGGCAGCTTTTACCGGTTTCTGCCCGGCCGCCATCATCTTCCGGAAGCTGGGCCTAAAGCCCGGTTCCGCGTTCGATTGCCCGCCGGCCACGCGCTGACGTTGCTGCACTGTATTCTCGATGGCCGCGGTGACGCTTGCAAAGCTTGAGGCCAACGCTCCCGATATTGCGCGGATGCTGAAGATATTCGCAAACGAACGCCGCTTCCGAATTCTGTGTCACCTTGCAGCAAGTAAAAACGAACTGTCGTTCGCAGAGCTGGCTGACGGCATCCGAATTGGCCAATCAGCACTTTCGCAACATCTGATGAAGTTACGCGACGGCGGACTAATTGCTGCGCGGCGATCTAAACATAATTCTTTCTATCGGCTTGCAGATCCCCGGGCCATACAATTGGCAATGGGCCTACAAAGGATTTTAAATCGAGCGCCGTCGCCACCCGACCGCAAATCAGCCGGGTCTATTGCAGAATAAATCAGGGCGCCTCGGTGATGTGGCTTTTGGTGACCAAAATGTCGACTTCGGGTCATTGGCGGACCTTGCGGACTAGCTTCCGCACCGACCGTTATCCGCTCTTAGTCCAATAGCGAACATTCGAGCGTTAGGTCCGTTTGTCCGCTAAGTGCCAAAAGCAAACATTGCGCCCAATGGTTCGATCGGTAAATCAGGCGGCTTCGATCATGACATCGTGTGCGGCATTGTCGACGATCACCGGGGTCTCGAAATATTGATAGCTCGGCTCCGACCCGAACGCGGCAAGAACGCGCTGCCGAAATTCTTCGTTGTGCCAGCGCTGCGCATCTTCGACGCACTTCCAGAGATAAACTCCGCCACCTTTGCCGGACGCAAGATCGAAGACCATGTGCTTGCGGATCAGGTCTGGGTTTTGCTCCCAGCGCGGAACCAAGTCGCGGAACTGCGCGATCATCGTCTCGCGGGTGATCCCTTTGGGCAAATCAAACATAACGATTTCGGTGATCATGGGCCAAAAGCCTTTCCGTTCCAGAACGCTTAAATCCGGGATCGCTCGGGTCGCTCCCGTACTGGCGTGAGTATCCGTGTTTTACGGCCTCCCGGCAATTATTGTGATGAGGCTCGATGTCCGCTTCCGGTCATAAGCGGACAAGCCATTGGCGGCCGACGCCAGCCTTTGTCCGTTGTCGGTCCAATAGCGGACAACCCCGCGTGCTACTGAATTTTCTGCTAAGCGCTTGTAGTGGACATGGCGGCAGGCTCACCCAATGTTAGCTTTACCGCCGACAACCGATATTCTCGAACTCATCGCATTTGTCGCAATTCTAGAGTCAGTTGGGCATCTTTTGATGCTTGGCGAGATTAGTGTTTTATCGAAGATGAAGATTGCGATTGGGGCCGTTTGATTAGAACAGCTGAGCACTTTTCAGCGGGTCTACCGGCTGTCCGCTAAGTGTTTGATTTGATTGGTGGGCGCACCAGGGCTCGAACCTGGGACCCGCTGATTAAGAGTCAGCTGCTCTACCAACTGAGCTATGCGCCCGGATTGCCCGATGACGATTAGCTCTCGCCGGGCTGCGGTCACTTAGCAAAGCATATCCATACTGTCCAGCCGCGCCGGCTTTGTCCGCCAGAAATCCGTCAAGGGAACATAAGGAAAAGCCGCCGGGCGCGCCCGGCGGCTCCTTAGGCGGCGGTGTGAGCGTCAAGTAGCCCGCTCACTTCCCGCCGCCTGCCACTCGTTGCGGCCGCTTACTGCGGCTGCTGGCCACGCTCGGGGCCACGCTGATCGCGGTGATGCCACATGGCCTTCCCGCGATGTCCGCGTCCCATATTGTGGCGCTGACCCTCGAAGCGGGCGAGCACCATGAAGCGATGCTTCTGCCCGTCGTCCAGGCTCTTGTAGAGCGGGCCGGCCGCATCCGCGAGCTTCTTGAGCGAAGCGCCGCGTTGCGCCATCACCTCGGCGCGCAGGCTAAGCCGCTCGATCGGATCCTTCGGCCGGTCGGCGCTGGCGCGCGCGGCAAAGCGCTCGGACCGCTGCTTGGCGATGTCGCGCAGTGCGCTTTCCACCGCCGGCCAGTTCTTCTCCTGGTCGGCGTTCAGTTTGAGGCCTGCGTGAACGGCCGCGATGCGCGCATCGCCGAACGCGGTGATGTCTTGCGCGCTCGGACGCCAGTGCTGCCCGCGTGAACGTTCAGTCGGGCCTTGCTGCGCGTAGACCAACGAAGTGCCGGCGATCGCCAGTGCGGTCGTGCCGGCCAGAACAGTCTTCCACATGTTTTCCTCCAGTGGGATTTCTGATGGGACAAATAGTGGTGCGCCGCGCCGCCTTATCAAGTTAAAGTTTGGACACCTGATTAATGGACATAAATGTAGATGTATGCGCGTTCATCAAAATCAACGCCGGGATTTTCCGACTCAATCGTTGATACGCGCCGGTCCGGGAGATTGCTCGAGGAAAATAATCGTGACTAAAGCGGAACTTTCGAAATTACATCATGCCAAGAATTCTCGGCAGCCAAAGCGATAATCCGGGCCAATAGGTCACCACGCCCAGGAACACCAGCATGGTCAGGAGCCAAGGCCAGACCGCGACTGTGAGTTCGGTAATGCCCATTTTCGCGATGCCGGACGTCACATAAAGGTTGAGGCCGACCGGCGGATGGCAGAGCCCGACTTCCATGTTCACCACCATCAGGATGCCGAAATGGATCGGATCGATGCCGAGCTTGATCGCCACTGGAAACAGGATGGGCGCCATGATCAATGTGATCGAGGACGGCTCCATCACATTGCCGGCCAGCAGCAGCATGATGTTGACCACCAGCAGGAAGGTGATCCAGCCCAGGCCCATCGATGTGATCCACTCCGCCAGGTGCTGCGGGATATTCTCGTAGGTCAACAGGAACGAGAACAGGATCGCGTTGGTGATGATGTAGAGCAGCATCGCGCTCAGATTTGCCGATGACAGCAATACGCGAGGCACGTCGGAGAGCTTGAGATCCTTGTAGACAAACACCGCGATGACGAAAGCATAGACCGCGCTCATGGCGGCCGCCTCAGTCGGCGTGAACAGGCCCGAATAGATGCCGCCCATGACGATGACGATCAGCAGCAGACCCCAGATCGATTCGCGGAAAGGCGATCAAACGCTCCTTGTAGGAAGCCCGCGGCATGCGCGGATAGCCGTTCTTCCAGGCGCGATACCATGTGGTGGCGCCGAGCATGGTGGCGAGCACGATGCCGGGAACGATGCCGGCAATGAACAGCTTGCCGATCGAGGAATTGGTCGCGACCGCATACAGCACCATCACGATCGATGGCGGAATTAGAATGCCGAGTGCGCCCGATGTGGCAATGACGCCAGCGCCGAAACGCTTCGGAAAGCCCTGCGCCACCATGGCCGGCATAATCACCGATCCGATGGCGACCACCGTCGCCGGCGACGAACCGGACACTGCCGCAAACAGCGCGCAGGCCAGCACGCGCCGCCAGCCCCAGGCCACCATGCCAGTGCCCCACCATTGAAGTGGCGAAATTGATCATGCGTCTAGCGACGCCGCCATGGGTGAGGAAGGTGCCGGCCAGGATGAAGAACGGGATCGCCATGATCTCGAAGCTTTCGAGCCCGGTAAACAACTTGAGCGCCACCGATTCGGCCGGCACTTCGGTGAGCGTGAACATGAACGTCAGAATCGATGTCAGGCCGAGCGCGATGGAGACCGGCATGCCAGGTGAACATCAACGACAACAGCAGGGCGAACAGAATCAAGGCGCGGATGCCTTGCGGCAGCGCAACGAGATGGGCTTCATGCGCAAAGCAAACGGCCACGATCAGCAGCGGAATGATGATCAGGCCGAGCGCGCGCAATCCCGTAGTCGGTTTCATCCGCGACCGGCTCAGGATGAGTGTTATCGGTTTATCGGCGGCATCGACGCCATCGACATGGCTGGCGTCATGCTCCGGAGTTCGCCGGTCCAGTAGAACCACCAGGCAACCTGCAGGAAGCAGAAGCACATCAAACCGGAACCAGCGGAATCGCCGAAAAGACGATCCACATTCTTACTTCGAGATCGTTCGAGCGGATGCCGGTATGATAGACCTTCCAGACAAATGCGCCGCCGAAGATCGGCGACCGTCGCGGTGAACAGCGCGCCGGCGAGCAGGACCGAACAAGATCACGCGCTTGCGTGATGTCGGGGCCAGCAAATTCACGAATACGTCGACACCGACATGGATGCCGGTGCGCACGCCGTAAGCGGCGCCGAACTTGGCCATCCAGACAACATGTAAATGCACAGCTCTTGCGCCAGACACATCCTGCGCGGCAAGCAATTTGAAAAAGCTGGAATGGCACCGCCAGCGCCGGCATGCCGTGGGCGATCAGCCATTTCGCCATGTCGATCGAGAGCCCGGTGCTGTAACGGTGCAGCACGGCAACGAATATCAGCGCGGTCGCAGCCGCTATCAGCGCGGCGATAAACCATTCTTCAAGACGATCGAGACCGCGTAACAACACCTGAACCCCCCACGGGAAAGCCCAAGAAAATTCGGCCGGGAAATTCTCATTCCCGGCCGTTTTCTTTTTATACGCTATTTTCAGTTCATCTTGATGTCGAGTTCTTTCGACAGAATATCGAGCACTTCGCCGCCGACGCGGCCCTTGGCCCATGTGTAGGTTGGCGCCATCGCGGCCTTCCAGGCGACGACCTGGGCGGGGGTCAGATAGTGCAGGGTCGCCTTGCCCTTCTTCTTGATCTTCGGCGAGGGCGTCGACGTTCTCGGTATGGGCGATCGAGTTGGTGTAATCGGTCGCCTCGTCCATCGCCTTGTTGAGCTGAGTGCGGATATCGGCCGGCAGGCCGTTCCAGAACTTCGAGTTTACGATCACCGCGTATTGCAAATGAGCGTGGTTGGAGACCGTAATGTCCTTCTGCACTTCGTCGAACTTCTGCGACAGATAGTTCGACGGCGTGTTCTCGCGCTATCGACGACGCCGGTCTGCAGTGCCTGGTAGACTTCCGAGAAGGCCATGATCTGCGGAATCGGCGCCCATCAGCCGGAAATATCTGATCGGCGATCTTGGAGCCGGAGATGCGGAACCTTCAGGCCCTTGGAAGTCGGCGGGGATCAGCAGCGGCCGGTTGGCCGAGACCATGTGGAAGCCGTTGTCCCAGTATGCGAGACCTGTGATGCCTTTCGGTTCTCAAGTTTCTTGAACAGCCACTGGCCGACCGCGCCCTTCATCGCAGCGGCGTAGGTCGCATCCATGTCCTTGAACAGCCAAGGCAGATCGAGCGCTTCGAATTCCTTGACGCCGAGCGGCGCGAATTTTGCGGTCGACGGACGCAAGCATCTGCACTCGAACCGAGCTGCAGCGCGTCCATTTCTTCTTTGTCTTTGAACAGCTGCGAGTTCGGATAGACTTCAACCTTCACTTTGCCATTGGTGTATTTCTCGGCGAGCTTCTTTGAACTTGAGCGCGCCCTTACCCTTTGGCGTGTCGTTCGGCGACGACATGGCTGAATTTGATGATGATCGGCGATTGCGCGAGCCGCCACGCCGGGCATGACAAAAACGGCAGCCGCAGCCGCCGCGAGTAGCCATTTACGCATGGACGTTTCCTCCAAAGTTTTGGCGAAGAACCAGCTTTTGCGTGGTTTTTCTGATGTTTAAGGTGACATTACGCCGGATGCCCGGCAAGTGGCTCTATAGCGAGCACTGGCCGGGCAACCCGTCAAGCTGAAAAATGCTGTAAATTGAGAAAGGCAGCCCTGCGTCTAGTTCAACTGGGCTACAACCGGGCCCAAGCCCATTTCCATGGCAATCGACTGGGCCGCCTGTTTCTGCTCGTCGTTAAGCACCTTGATCAGCGGGCGCGCGGCGACCACCAGCCGCTCGACGGCGGCGCTGTTGAGCACGATCGAAACGACGCGGTTGCTGATGCGGTGCACGAAGCCATCGGTCTCCGAAGAATGCGCTTGCCGGCGCGCGATGTCGCGCAGCGCCGCTTCGACCGGTTGCCAATAGCGCTCTTGCGCCGGCGTCAGCTTGAGCATGTTTTTGACTCGGCTGATATTGATCGCAGCCTCTTGGCTGTATTCGCCGTTTTGCGCGCCGTATTCCGCGGCGCGGGCGGTCGATGAAGCTTGCGGCAACAGAACGATGACCGCGAGCGCGAACACGCTCGCCAAAACTGACTTTTTCATTTCGAATTATCCCCGTGGATTCGTGATCCTAGGGGCCGCGCGTAGCGGTCAATCACGCCCCCAAAGCGAAATAATTGCGGTCGAAATGTGATTTTTTGAGTTCCATTCGGAACAATCGGCCATCATTGAAAATGCCGCGCCTTTTTGGGGCGCGGCATCGTCCAAACGTTAACAAAAGATTTTTTTTAGCCGACGTCGGTGGAGTGGATACGTTGCTCGATCCCCGGCGTTCTGTTGCGCTTGCTGGTGAGCTTGTTGAGCGCACCCAGATAAGCCTTGGCTGAAGCGACCAGCGTGTCGGGATCGGCGCCTTTGGCGGTAAAGGAACGCCCGTTCTGCGACAGACGCACCGAGACTTCCGCCTGTGCGTCGGTTCCTTCCGTTACCGCATGCACCTGGTAGAGCTCGAGCTTGGCCTCGTGCGGCACCAGCGCGTGGATCGCATTGAAGATCGCGTCGACCGGACCGTTGCCGGTCGATTGCGTGGTGATGTGCTGGCCGTCGATGTCGAGCGAGAGCGTCGCCGATTGCGGTCCCATGGTACCGGCGATCACCGTCATGGAGACGATCTTGATGCGGTCATGCGCGGTGGCGATTTCCTCGTCCACCAGCGCCTCGAGATCCTCGTCGTAGATCTGCTTTTTCTTGTCGGCCAGCGCCTTGAAACGCACGAAGGCATCCTCGACCTGGTTCGAGCCCAAATGATAGCCGAGCTCTTCCAGCTTGTGCACGAAAGCGTGCCGGCCGGAATGCTTGCCCATCACCAGCGAGGTCTGTTTCACGCCGACCGATTCCGGCGTCATGATCTCGTAGGTCTGCGCGTTCTTGAGCATGCCGTCCTGATGGATGCCGCTCTCATGCGCGAAGGCGTTGCGGCCGACGATCGCCTTGTTGTACTGCACCGGGAACGAGGTCGCCGCCGAGACGAGCTTGGACGCGCGCGTGAGCATGGTGGCGTCGATGCCGGTCCAGAACGGCATCACGTCGTTGCGCGTCTTCATCGCCATCACGACTTCTTCCAGCGCGGCGTTGCCGGCGCGCTCGCCGATGCCGTTGATGGTGCATTCGATCTGACGGGCGCCCGCCTTCACGCCGGCGAGCGAATTGGCCACCGCCATGCCGAGGTCGTCATGGCAATGCACCGAGAAGCGCGCTTTGTCGGAATTGGGCACGCGCTCGCGCACTTTGGTGAACAAGTCGTAGTATTCTTCCGGCGTGGTGTAGCCGACCGTATCCGGAATGTTGATCGTGGTGGCGCCGGCATTGATCGCCGCCTCCACGCAACGGCAGAGGAAATCGAACTCGGTGCGGGTGCCGTCCTCCGCCGACCATTCGACGTCGTCGGTATGGCCGCGCGCGCGGGTGACCTGGCCGATCACCATCTCATAGACCTCGTGCGGCTCCTTCTGGAGCTTGTATTTCATGTGCACCGGCGAGGTGGAGAGAAACGTGTGGATGCGCTTGCGCTTGGCCGGCTTGATGGCTTCGGCGCAGCGGTCGATATCCTTGAAGCCCGCGCGCGAGAGCCCGCAGATCACGGAGTTCTTGGAGCGCTTGGCGATCTCGTGCACGGCGGCGAAGTCGCCTTCCGAGGCGATCGGAAAGCCGGCCTCGATGATGTCCACGCCCATGTCGTCGAGCAACTCGGCGACTTCGAGCTTTTCCTCGTGGGTCATGGTCGCGCCCGGGCACTGCTCGCCGTCGCGCAACGTCGTATCGAAGATGACGACGCGGTCCTTATCGGACTGTTTCTGGGTAGTCATGGCATTGATCCTTCTCGGTCAGATGCGCCGCTTCAGGGCGCTCAATGGGGTGCTCATTCCGAAGGTCCCCCGAGTGCCCAGGCGCATATGCCCAGCCGGCTCTCAGGGGCGGATAAGGAGAAGGAGCGTGCCCAGAATGAGGGTAGCCGCGGGCCGGGCCGTGGCGGCCCCCCGCTCGATCGCGCAAATCTGCCGGCGCGTCGTCATGGCTCTCAAATACCCTCGTATCTCTACGGCTAGACTGGCGGATCTCGGTTAAGTCCGCGTTAACCGCACGGAGAAGGGCTGCTTCTAGCGGAAAGCGGTGGATCAAATCAAGCGGGTCGATAGTTAGGTCAGCATCGCTGTCCGGTCGATGACACGGGCGGCTCTAAGACTTTTCCGCTTTCAGCATGCGCGCCGCCTTGTGCAGCTCCTTGAGCGCAGCACCGGTGACCTTCGGATATTTGAGCTTGAGCCGGTCCATCGCCTCCGCCATGGCCGCCGCCACCACCAGGCGCGTGAACCATTTGTGGTCGGCCGGCACCACGTACCAGGGCGCTTCCGGGCGGCTGGTTTGCCGGATCGCGTCTTCATAGGCGGCCATGTATTTCGGCCACAGCTTGCGGTCGGCGACGTCTCCTGTCGAATACTTCCAGCGCTTGCCCGGTTCTTCAATGCGATCAAGAAAGCGCTTTCGCTGTTCGTTTCGCGACACATTGAGGAAGAATTTCAGGATCAGCGTGCCGTTGCGGGCGAGATGGCGCTCGAAAGCGCGGATATCCTCGAAGCGCTGCTGCCAAAGATCCTTGCCGACGAGCGTTTTCGGCAGCTTCTGGTACGCCAGCAATTCCGGCCGCACGCGCACGGCCAGCACTTCCTCGTAATGCGAGCGGTTGAAAATGCCGATGCGCCCGTTTTCCGGCAGGCGCTGGGCAATGCGCCAGAGGAAATCATGCGACAGCTCCTCCGCGCTCGGCTGCTTGAAGGAATGCACCTCGACGCCTTGCGGATTGATGCCGCTCATGACGTGCTTGATGACGCTGTCTTTGCCGGCGGCATCCATCGCCTGCAGCACGATCAGCACCGACCAGCGGTTTTCCGCGTAAAGCCGCTCCTGCAATTCGGATAGCCGCTCGATGCCTTCGGCCAGCATGGTTTTGGCTTCGCGCTTGTCGACGCTGAGGCCGCAACAGTCGTCTGGATCGTGCGCGGCCAGGCGAAACTTGTCGGGCCGGTCGATGCGAAAGCGCCTGGCGATGTTCTCGAGCTTCATGACGAGAGCCTAGCGCGCGGCGAAGTGATGCGCCAGGAACGCCGTCACGAAACGCGGCATCGCGGCGGTAAAATCGGCTGGCCCACGCACAATGCAAATGTCGGCGAGTTCGGGCTGGCGCTCGCGCGCCAGATGCTCGCGGATGCGCGCGCGCAAGGCTTCGGCCGGTTCGCGGCTGCGCAGAACCTTGACCTGCGCGATCTCGGCGCCGTCGGCGACGGCGATCCAGCCCGGCGCGACGTCGAATTCCTCCACATCGAGACCGGTTTCTTCCTTGAGTTCGCGGCCGACACTTCGATCAAGATCGACCGTGCCGTCCACAATGTCATCGGGGTCGGGCGTGCCGCAGGGAAAATAGATGCGCCCGGCATTGAACGTGTGTGCGCCCATGACGCCGAGCAGAACGGCGCCGTCGGCGGACACGACCGCCGCAGCGCCAAAAACATCATGCACGCCGGCGGGCGGACGGCCCCAATGGCGCCAGGCCGAGAAGCTCGCGTAGTCGGTTTCCAGATAGTCGCCAGAGAACACGCCGCCGGAAACCGCTTGCCGGTACATCAGCAGCACGCGGCCGTTCCACAGCGCCGGCTTGTCGCGCTGGAGCGCTTCGAAATAGGCATCGATCTCCGCCCGCCGCGCTCTCGGCAAAAGCCCAGGGCTTGGGCACAAAGCGAAGCGCCAGCCGGTCGATGGGAAAGATCGTTGGCTCGCTCATCGGCCGCAACCGACGCGGTTGCGCGGCCGTCGTCAAGCCTCAATCGTGCCCTCGGAAACAATCACCGCGCCGCCGCCAACGGTGGCCGCGATGAGCGCGCCGCCCGCAAGCGTCATACCGAGATGGATGAGACTGGGGCGGCCCATCTCATAGCCCTGCTCGATCGCGATCGAATGGCTGCCGTCGGTGAGGCCGCCGAAACGGGCGAGCGCGCCGGCCACGGCCGCCACCGCCGAACCGGTCGCCGGGTCCTCGATGACGCCGACCACCGGCGCGAACATGCGGGCATGAAAATCGTGCCCGGCTTCGGCGCATTCGCGGCTGAACACGAATACCGTGCCGTGGCCCGGCGCGCTGAGCGCGGAGGCAAATTGCGCGAGGTTGGGCGCAGCGCGGCGCACCGCGTCCAGGTTTTTGAGCGGCACGCAAGTGAAGGCGGTGCCGGCCGACCAGCAGCCCGGGACAAAATCGCCAAACCCGATGTCGCTTACCGCCAGCCCGAGGGCTGCGGCCAAAACATCGGCGGGTGGCGGAGCGCCGACTTCCTTTGGCAGTGCCGGCAATTGGAAGGTCGCTTGTCCGCGGCCCTCGCCCGGCGTCACGTGGCACGGCACCGGCCCGACATTTTCTTCCAGCACCATGTCACAGGCTTTCTTGCCGCCATCGAGACAAGCGAGCAACACGGCCGTGCCCACCGTCGGGTGGCCGGCGAAATCAAGCTCGCGCTTGGGCGTGAAGATCTTGCAGCGGGCGCGGTGCGCGGGCTTTTCCGGCGGCAGGACGTAGACGGTTTCCGAAAGATTGAATTCGCGCGCGACCGTTTGCATGGCGGCCTGGTCGAGGCCGCCTGCCTCCAGCACGACCGCCAGCGGGTTGCCGGCGAAGCGCCGGCCGGTGAAGACATCGAGCGTGAAAAAGCGCCGCCGCATTATTGCAATCCTCATAGGAGAAGCCGGCGCCAGATTGATTGTTTCGCGCCAATCATCAAGGCCGTAACCGATGAATTTATCAAATGTGCAAGGTCAACGGCTCAAATGGCTTGCGCCTCGAACAGACGGGTCGGCTTCACGATCTCATCCTGCGCGGCGATAAGCTGGATTTCGTGGCTGCCGGCCTCGACGGTTTTGCTCAGTACGCCGAATATGGCGGACGCCGCGCGCGACAGCGCCAGGTCGATTTTTCCCTCGCGCAGATAATGCGCAAAGAACAGCGCGGCGATGGCGTCGCCCGCCCCGTTCACCACCAGCGGCAGTTTCGGCGTGCGCAAGATAAAGCAGCCGCTGTCGTCGGACGCCAGCAGATCGACCGCGTCATCGGGTGTTTCTTCGGTGTGCAGCGAGGTCACCAGAATGGCGCGCGGCCCCAGATCGTGCACGGCTTTGACCGCGTCGCGCGCTGCAGCAAGCGTCTTGCTCTCGCGGCGGCTCAAGTGATCGAGCTCGAACTGGTTGGGCGTGATGATATCGGCGGCCGGCACGGCTTTTTCCCGCATGAATTCCGGAATGCCTTTGGTCACAAAAATGCCGCGGCCGACATCGCCGATCACCGGATCGCAGCAATATTTGGCCGCCGGATTGGCGCGCTTGACCGTCGCCACCGCGTCGAGAATGGCGGCGCCGATATCCGCCCCGCCCATATAGCCGGACAGCACGCCGTCGCATTCGCCCAGCACGTCGCGTTTTTCGATGCCGCTAACGATATCGCGGATCAGGCCGGCATCGAACACGCGGCCCTGCCATTCGCCATAACCGGTGTGGTTGGAGAATTGCACGGTGTTGACCGGCCACACCTCGACGCCCATGCGCTGGAGCGGAAACACCGCGGCCGAATTGCCGACATGGCCATAGGCGACGTGGGATTGGATGGAGAGCAGGTTCATGGCTGCAAACCTAGCCGTCATGCCCGCGCTTGTCGCGGGCATCCACGCCTTGCTTAACCCAAAGACGTGGATGGCCGGGACGAGCCCGGCCATGACGCAGAATTTGTGGAACCGACGGCGGCGAAAGCTACAGCTACTTCATCCCCAGCTTCTTGTTGGCCGCGTCGACAAATGTATTCGTGTAGGTCTTCGACAGGTCGATATTGGCCTTCGCCACCTCGGGCGACGACTGGCTGAACACGGCAAGCACCGCGGCCGCGCCCTTGGGATCCATGCGGCCGGTTTCCGAATACATCGGCAGCGTGTTCTTGAGCGCGGCGACATAGGCCGCCTTGTCCTTGCCGACGAATGCCGGCGGCATCTTGTCGGCGATTTCTTCCGGCGTGTGCGAGTGAATCCACTTGAGCGTGGAAACGATCGCGTTGGTCATGCCCTGCACTTCTTTCTCGTGGCTAGGCGATCCAGTCGGCCTTGGTGTAGAGCGCGCCGCCGGGATATTCGCCGCCGAACACGGCGAGCGTGTCCTTCTGGCTGCGGGTATCGCTGAGAATTTTGAGGTCCTTGCTGTGGCTCTGCAACACGGTGACCGCGGGATCGAGCATGATGGCCGCGTCAATGGTGCCCTGCTCCATCGCCGCGATGGCGGAGCCGCCCAGGCCGACGCCGATCACGCCGACCGAATTCGGCTCGACGCCGTTCTTGCTCAAAATATATTTCAAGAAGAAGTCGGTGGAGGAGCCGGGCGCGCTGACGCCGATTTTCTTATTGGCGAGGTCCTTGATCGAATTGATCTCGGCGCTGTGCTTGGGCGAGACCACCAGCGCGAAGCCGGGGAAGCGGTCATAGACCACGAAAGCCTGCAAATGCTGGCCCTTGGCGGCGAGATTGACGCAATGGTCGAAATAACCGGAGACCACGTCGGCGCTGCCGCCGATCACGGCCTTGAGCGCTTCGGAACCGCCCTTGAACTCGACCACGTCGATATTGACGCCGGCCTTTTCGAATTCGCCGAGCTGCTTGGCGAGCATGGTCGGCAGATAGCACAGGCACGACGCGCCGCCGATGGCGAGCGTGACTTTCGATTGCGCCAGCGCCAGACCCGACGAGAGCACAAGCGCGGCGAGCGTAACGGTGAAGCCGCCGGATGATTGCGGACATGACTTCCTCCCTGTTTATTGCAAAGGCCTTTAAGCAGGCCATTTCGGCGCGGACGATAAGCCAGCGCGGGCGCGCTGCCTAGGGGCGGTAATCCGCTGCCGCGGCCTACCAGATGGTCGCGCCGCTATCGACCACCATGATCTGGCCGGTCGTTATCGCCGCCTCGTCTGATGCCAGATAGACCGCCATGTCGGCCATGTGGATCGGCAGGCCGAGCCCCAACAAATGCTGGGAGCCGAGCCGCTCGATATCCTTGGACCCTTCCAGCAGCTTCTTGACCCGGTCCGACAGCGTGACTGAGGGCGCGATGGCGTTGACGCGGATTTTGTGGGCTGCGTATTCCACCGCCATCGAGCGCGTCATCGAGGCGATGGCGCCTTTAGCGGCGGTATAGCAATCGCGCCCCGGCACGGCATTGAGCGCGAGCGTCGACGACATATTGATGACGCAGCCGCCGCCCGCCTTGATGATGTGAGGAATGCCGACTTTCGAGCAGAGAAATGTGCCGAACAAGTCGAGCGTGATCACGCGCCAAAACTCGTCTATCGACACGTCGGTGACCGAGCCATCCTGCGGCGTGGAGCCGCCCGCGTTATTGTGGAGGATCGTGAGCTTTCCGAAGCGCTTCACGGTCTCGGCAAACGCGGCTTCGACGCTCGCCTTGTCGCGCACATCGCAATGAATGAACAGCGCGTCGCCGCCGGAGTTGGTCGCCCGCGCGCGCGCCGACTGGGCGGCGGCCTCGCCGCGCTTATCGTCGATATCGGCGATGACGACTTTGGCGCCCTCCTCGGCGAACCGTTCGGCGGTGGCGCGGCCGATGCCGCCGCCCCCGCCCGTGATGAATGCAACTTTCCCGGCCAAACGCGCCATATTCATTCCTCCATCATGGCCTGCTATCGCCCACCGCCGGCCGCCAGATCAGCAGGCGCTTTTCGACGATGGTGACGATGGTGTCGATCACGATCACGAAGACCGCCAGCACGAACATGCCGGCGAACACGCCGGCGACATCGAACACGCCCTCGGCCTGCTGGATCAAGTAACCAAGACCGGCCGCGGAGCCGAGATATTCGCCCACCACCGCCCCCACCATGGCGAAGCCGACCGAGGTGTGCAGCGATGAAAACATCCAGGACAATGCCGAGGGCCAATAGACGTGGCGCATCAATTGCCGCTCGTTCATGCCGAGCATGCGCGCATTGGCGAGCACGGTGGGGCTGACTTCCTTGACGCCCTGATAGACGTTGAAGAACACGATGAAGAACACCAGCGTCACGCCGAGCGCCACTTTCGACCAGATGCCGAGGCCGAGCCACAACGTGAAGATCGGCGCCAGCACCACGCGCGGCAGCGCATTGGCCATCTTCACGTAAGGATCGAACACCGCGGCGGTGCGCGGCTGGCGCGCGAACCAGAACCCGACCAGCACGCCGCCGATGGAGCCGAGGACAAAGGCGAGGGTTGCCTCCTCCAGCGTCACCCAGAGATGTTTCCAGATCACGCCGGTGACGAACCAATCGACGATTTGTTTGCCGACATCGACCGGATTGGAAAAGAAGAACGGCGGCAGCACCGTGTAGCCGAAGATCGGATAGGTCGAGAGCCCATACCATAGCGAAAGCCCGATCACGGCGACCGACACTTGCAGGACGATGAGCTGCGCGCGCGATCTCATCCCACGCCCTCCGCCTGCTGGTAACCCTTGATCACTTCGGCTTTCAATTTGTGCCAGATGTCGCGATGCAATTCGTGAAAGGCATGATCGAGCTTGATCTCGCCGATGTCGCGCGGGCGCGCCAGCGGCACTTGCCAGTCGCCGATGATGCGCGCGCCCGGCCCCGCCGACATGATGACGACGCGGTCGGAAAGCGCGATGGCTTCCTCGAGATCATGCGTGACGAACAGCACCGCCTTGCGGTCGGCGCTCCACAGATCGAGCAGCAGGTTGCCCATGATCTGTCTTGTTTGCGCGTCGAGCGGGCCGAATGGCTCGTCCATCAGCAATATTTTAGGATCGCGGATCAGCACTTGCGCGAGCCCCACGCGCTTGCGCTGGCCGCCCGATAGCATGTGCGGATAGCGGTCGCCGAAGGCGCCTAAGCCCGACGCGCGTGAGCCATTCTTGCGCGCGCGGCCGCGCAACGCTTGACGCCACGCCGTCCGTCTCCAAACCGATGGCGACATTCTCCAGCGCCGTCTTCCAGGGAAACAGCGCGTCGGCCTGGAACAGATAACCGGCCTGGCGGTTGAGCGCTGCAAGCGGTGCCCCAAAAATATCGACGCCGCCCGCCGACGGCGCCATCAAACCGGCGGCGATGTTGAGCAGCGTGGACTTGCCGCAGCCGGTCGGGCCGACGATGGCGACGAATTCGCCGTCGGCCACTTTAAGCGTTGCGCGCTCGACCGCGGTATAGCTGCCGCCGCGCGCGACGCGGAAAGCCACCACGACCTCGCTAAGCGCAATGGCGCTCGCGCCCGCAACTGTCGATGCCGCACCGCCGGCCATGCGTTCTCCTTGGCGTTTCTTAAAGAGAAGCTATCCGGGCCCTTGCGGCTTGCAAAGCCTGCCCGCTTAAAGCCCCTTGATCAGGCCGGCATCGATCAGCAGCCGATTAAAGCGGCGCGCTTCGGCGCCATCGGCACAGCCGTAGAACAATCCCCGGCAGCGTTGCAGAATCTTCTTCTGCTCGACGAAGGTCGGATCGAGCGGCAGCCCGGCGGCTTCCTGGATGACCAGCGGGAGATAGGGCGCTTCCAGCGTGCCGAGGGCCGAGGTCACGTCCACCGGTTTGAAATTGACGGCATCGATCGCGTAATAGGTGGTGAAATAGCGCGGATCGTAATTGTCCAGCCGATCCGCGATCTGCCATTCATTGAGCGACGGATCGATGATGCGTTCGGCGAAATCGGGCTGATGATCGCCGAAGCGCACCAGCATAAAAGATTCACCGGGGAAGTCGCGGCGCAGGCGCGCCAGAAATGCGGCGTAGTCGCGCTCGCTCATGTTTTGCCGCCGCAAATACTCGTCGACCTTGGGCGCGTTGCCGAGATTGCGCCAGTCCGGCGCCAAATCGGGGCGATATTTGTAATCCCAAGGGAAATGATTGGCGGCGAGATAAGAGAAAATAAACAGCGGCCCACCGTCACGCTCGCGCGCGATCACCTCCGCGGCGCGGTCGTAGAAAAACGAGTCGGGCTCGACGCCTTTGGTGCCCATGTCCCTGCTGTCGGAAAACTGCTGGATGCCGGCGGTCTTCTGGAAACTGCGCGCGCTCATGAAGGCGTTGCGCGCCGGATAGAGCGTGAAGGTCCGGTAGCCGCAGCGCTGCAGCGCATGCGGCAGCCCGCGTTCGACGCGGCCGGCGGCGATGCGCGTGACGAAATAGGCGAAACGTCCGAACGAGCGCGCCGAGAGGCCGGTGAGAACGCTGTATTCGGCAAACCAGGTCGGACCGCCGGCGGCTTCCACGATGAACGATCGTTTCTTGCCGTCGAAAGAGCGGAAATGGCGGCCGTAACTGTCGGGCACCTTGATGCCGGGCGCGGCGGTGATGTCGAAACTCGACTCGTCGAGGATCATGATGATGTGCGGCGGCTTGGCGGCCGGACGGCAGGTGCCCGCACTCGCCAGGCGGAATTTATCGGCGACAATCGCATCGGAATCCATGTAGCCGCGCGCCATGTATTCCGAGACCGCATCGACGCCGGAATTGACGAATTTCGAAACATAGCCGTCGCCGTAAAAAGCCTCGGTCGGCTCCACCGGAAACGTCATCGAGATAGCGGCAGCCGCAGCCAGACACAGAGCGCCGCCGGCGCAGGCGACGCGCAGGCGGATGCGGAAGGGATCGAACCACCACAGCAACGCGAGCGCCGGAATGGCGACCAGCGCGCCCAGCACCACTCTGCGCAAGAGATCGGGATAGATCGTCAGAAAGAACGCGATGGTGTCGGCATCGAGAATCATCAGGTCGACGAAATTGACCGTCATCATCAGCTTGTCGTACTTGAACTGCGACAGCTGAATGAGCGTGAAGATCATCGCGAGCGACACCAACGCCGCGGCCGCCGGCCGGCGCAGCACGGCCAGCCAGAAGCAATTCAATAGAAACCAGGTGAACAGGAAGGTGGCTATGCTCACCAGGTCGGGCTCCGTGTCCACCATGATGGCGAGCGCGGCGGCGTGCAAAATGGCAATGACGATGAGAATCGAGAGATCGCGGCGCGAAAAGGCCGCTTGGCCGGCGAAACGATTAAGGATTAGGGACGCAACGCGCGGCATGGTCACTCGACGGCCCGGCCTGGCGCGACCACCCCAACGCTAGTCACCAGCCCCACAAGCCCGCCGTCATAAGACTGTAATTAAATTGTCATTGCAAGTTGGACGGAGATGGCGCCGGCGCGTTTCCCGTTTCCTCTCAAAAGGATAGGCAAAGGCCGCGATAAATCGACGTTTCCGGGCTGGCGCCGCCCATGCCATCATCGCCACAATGACACTGGACCCCCGCCTCGCCGAAGCGTTTGCGCGCCTGCCGGACTATCTTGGCAGCCATGTGCTGGTGAGCGTCACGGCGCTGGCTTTGGGCCTGGGCGTCAGCCTGCCGCTCGGCATCATCGCGGTGCGCCGGCCGGTGCTGCGCGCAAGCGTGATGGCAACCGCCAGCATCATCCAGACCATTCCGGGACTGGCGCTGCTCACGCTTTTCTATCCGCTGCTGCTGGCGCTCGCGGCTTTGTCCGAACGCCTGTTCGGCTTCGGCTTTTCCGCGCTTGGCTTCCTGCCGGCGGTGCTGGCGCTGGCGCTCTATTCGATGCTGCCGGTGCTGCGCAACACGGTGACGGGCCTCAACGGCATCAATCCGGAATTGCACGACGCCGGGCGCGCGCTGGCATTGAAGCCAGGACAAATCCTTTGGCTGATCGAATTGCCGATCGCCATGCCGGTGATCATGGCCGGCATCCGCACCTCGGCGGTGTGGGTGATCGGCACCGCCACGCTGTCGACGCCGATCGGACAGACCAGCCTGGGCAATTACATTTTCTCCGGATTGCAGACGCAGAACTGGGTGTTCGTGCTGTTCGGCTGCGTGGCGGCGGCGGTGCTCACGCTCGTGGTCGATCAGCTGCTGGCGCTGATGGAATACGGCGTCAAAGTGCGCAGCCGCCTGAAGGTTGCCGCCGGCGCTGCGGGCCTGGCGTTGGTGGTTCTGGCGGCGTTGCTGCCGCAGTTCGGCCGCGCGCAAGGCACCTACGTCATCGGCGCCAAGCCCTTCACCGAACAATATGTGCTGGCGGCGCTGATCGAGCAGCGGCTGCAAGCCAAAGGCCTCACAGCGCAGCGGCGTGACGGGCTCGGCTCAAGCGTCATCTTCAATGCGCTTAGCAGCGGCGAGATCGATTCTTACGTCGATTATTCCGGCACGATCTGGGCCAACGAGATGAAGCGAACCGACATCAAGCCGCGCGCCGAGGTCCTGGCCGAGGTTGCGCGTTGGCTGAAAGCCGAACGCGGCATCCGCATGCTGGGCGCGCTCGGCTTTGAGAACGCCTATGCGCTGGCCATGCCGCGCGCGCACGCCGAAAAACTCGGCATCCGTTCGATTGCCGATTTGGCGGCGCACGCGAGCGAACTGTCGATCGCCGGCGATTACGAATTTTTCGAGCGTCCGGAATGGAAGGCGCTGGTTGCCGCCTATGGCCTGCACTTCCGCCAGCAGCGCACCATGCAATCCGACTTCATGTATCAGGCGACCGCCAATGGCGATGTCGACGTGATCTCGGCCTATTCCAGCGACGGCCGCATCGCCAAATACGACCTCATCGTGCTCGACGATCCCAAGCACGCGCTGCCGCCCTATGACGCGATCCTGCTGGTGTCGCCGCGCCGCGCCAATGACGCGAAATTCATCGCCGCCTTGCAGCCGCTGATTAACGCCATCCCGGTCACGCTGATGCGCGAAGCCAATTTGCGCGCCAGCGGCGGCGGCGCGGATGCCTCGGCCCGCGAGGTGGCAAAGTGGCTGGGGGATGAAATCTCGAAAAATAAATAAGCGTACCGGCCGCTAGTGCCGTTCGGTTGCACTCTCAAGTTCGAGCGCGCGCGATTTCGTCAGATCCTTCATGCAATAGCCGGCCTGAATGCTGGCGATCGTTCCCGGCCCGAGGTCGTAATATTGGCAATTGGCGTCGCGGAACGCGATCCAAAGCTTTTGTGCTTCGACCAGCTTTGCGCGCTGTTTCGGCTCGGCGTCCGCAAGCGCCTGCTTGTAGGCAGCATCCATGCGCTTTTCCCAGATCGCCGTTCGATCGATCAGGCATTCCACGATTTCGCGCGTATTGCCGTCGCAACGTTTCTGAGTTTCGTCCTGCGCAAATGCCGGCAGCGCCGCCAGTAGCAAGGCGGCGACCATCGGCGAGACAGCTCGCATCGCGATGCGGATCAGTTCTTGCTCTTATCCACCAGCGCGCGCTGCTTGATCCACGGCATCATCTCGCGCAGTTTGGCGCCGACCTGCTCGATCGGATGCTCGGCGAGCTTGGCGCGCGTCGCCTTGAACGAGGTCTGGTTGACCTTGTTCTCCAGCATCCAGTCGCGCGTGAAGCGGCCGGACTGGATGTCGCTGAGTACGCTCTTCATCTCCGCCTTGGTCGCCGGCGTGATCACGCGCGGGCCGGAGACGTATTCGCCGTATTCGGCGGTGTTCGACATCGAATAGTTCATGTTGGCGATGCCGCCTTCGTAAATGAGATCGACGATCAGCTTCACTTCGTGCACGCATTCGAAATAGGCCATCTCAGGCGCGTAACCGGCTTCGACCAGCGTCTCGTAGCCGGCCTTCATCAGTTCGACGAGGCCGCCGCACAGCACGGTCTGCTCGCCGAACAAATCGGTTTCGCATTCTTCCTTGAACGTGGTCTCGATGATGCCGGCGCGGCCGCCGCCGATCGCCGAGGCGTAAGACAGCCCGAGATCGTGCGCATTGCCCGACGCATCTTTATGGATGGCGACCAGACACGGCACGCCGGCGCCGCGCTGATATTCCGAGCGCACGGTGTGGCCCGGGCCTTTCGGCGCGATCATCAGCACGTCCAAATCGGCGCGCGGCTCGATCAAATTGAAATGCACGTTGAGGCCGTGCGCAAACATCAGCGCCGCGCCGTCCTTCATGTTCTTGACGAGGTGATCGCGATAGATGTCGCCCTGCAATTCGTCGGGCGTGAGCATCATCATCACGTCGGCCCATTTGGCGGCGTCGGCCACCTCCATGACCTTGAATTTCTCGCCTTCGGCTTTCTTGACGCCGGCCGAGGTCTTGCGCAGCGCGACCGCGACCTCCTTCACGCCGCTATCGCGCAAATTGAGCGCGTGGGCGTGGCCCTGGCTGCCGTAGCCGATAATGGCGACCTTCTTGCCCTTGATCAGGTTGAGGTCGGCGTCGCGATCGTAATAAACACGCATCTATCGAACCCCTACATTATCGGCCGGTTTGAGCGGCGGCGGCGTCAATTTTTACCTGCGCAGCTTCTAGAATTGTTGCACGACCAGAACAAGCCCCAAATCCCAAGCGCTATGCCCCAACCGCAGATTGCTTATGTCCTCCAGCGGCGCAATAGCGCGATGGTGTCGAGGATGGCGGCAAGCCCGGCGTCGGCTGTAATCACCACGCAGCCGCGGCGCGCGCCAGTCTCCTGCTGCGAGGGCGTCGCCGGAAAATAGACAGAGACCGGCGGCAGATTTGGCCTGCTGCAGATAGGCCAGGCACAGCCGCTTGCCCGGCCCGTAGTCATCGAAGCCGTAGCCAGGGTCGTCGGGCACCTCAAAGTCGTCGATCATCAGCACGGCTTTCGGGAAATGCGCCAGCGCCAGTTCGGATTCTTCGCGCAGCGGCAACTGCTCCTGCCGATGGGCATCGAGATAGAACAGCGTCGGCGCAGCGCGGTCGGTCAGTTTCTGCGTCAACGCTCGCAGCGCGATAACCGAATCCACTTCTCGCAGATCCACGTTCTGGTATTTTTCCAGCCGCGCCCGCGCGAGCAGCACGTGGTCCGGATCCTTCTCGACCGTTGTCACCGGCACGCCGAACTGCGCGAAGAACTCGGTGGTGGTGCCGCGGTAGGTCCCGGTTTCGACGATGCGGGCAATGCCGCATTGTCGGATCAGTTGCCGCGCAAGTTCGCGTGCGCGCGGCTTGGCTGTTCATCGGCAACACCCACGAGGGCGCCGCCTGCGCGTCGTCCATGCTACATCGCCTCCGGCCCGCGCGCGATGGCGACGATGCCGGTGCGCGAGACTTCGATCAGCCCGAGCGGCAGCATCAATTCGACGAACTGGTCGATCTTGTCGCTTTTTCCCGTGATCTCGAACACGAAGCTTTCGGTGGTGGCGTCGATCACGCGCGCGCGGAAAGCGTCCGCCAGGCGCAGCGCCTCGACCCGGTGCTCGCCTTTGCCGCGCACTTTCACCATGGCGAGCTCGCGCTCGATGGCGTTGCCAGCCGTCGTCATGTCGGTGACGCGGTGAACCGGCACCAGGCGGTCGAGCTGGTTCTTGATCTGCTCGATCACCATCGGCGTGCCGGTGGTCACCACCGTAATAAGCGACAGATGCTTGGCGTGCTCGGTCTCCGACACCGTCAGCGACTCGATATTGTAGCCGCGGCCGGAGAACAGGCCGATGACGCGCGCCAGCACGCCCGGCTCGTTGTCGACCAGCACCGACAGCGTATGGGTTTCCGCCTTCTGCGCGGTGGGCGCCGCCGGATAATGCGACGTGCTGGGGGCCGGATTTACATTTGCGTTCATCACACCATCACCTTGCCTTGCTCGGTCACCGCCTCGTCAACGCTGACGCCGGCATCGCCGAGGATCATTTCATTGTGCGCGCGGCCCGACGGGATCATCGGGAAGCAGTTTTCTTTCGGATCGACCACGCAGTCGAACAGCACCGGCCGGTCGACGTCGATCATTTCCTTGATGGCGTGGTCGAGATCGCCCGGCTTTTCGCAGCGGATGCCGACCGCATGCATGGCGTCCGCCAGCTTGACGAAATCCGGCAGCGCCTCGGAATAGCTTTCCGAATAGCGCCCGCCGTGCAGCAGTTCCTGCCACTGCCGCACCATGCCCATGTATTTATTGTTGATGATGAAGATCTTGATCGGCAGCCGGTACTGCACGGCGGTCGACAGTTCCTGCATCGTCATCTGCACCGAGGCCTCGCCGGCAATGTCGATGACCAGCGATTTGGGATGCGCCAGCTGCACGCCGACCGAGGCCGGCAGGCCGTAGCCCATGGTGCCGAGCCCGCCGGAGGTCATCCAGCGGTTGGGCTCCTGGAAGCGGTAGAACTGCGCCGCCCACATCTGGTGCTGGCCGACTTCGGTGGTGATGTAGGTATCGCGGTCCTTGGTCAGCTCGTAGAGCCGCTGGATGGCGTATTGCGGCTTGATCACCTCGTTGGACTGGCGATAGGCGAGCGATTTGCGCGCGCGCCATTTTTCGATCTGCTTCCACCAGTCGGCCATCGCCTTCTTGTCGGGGTGATGCGCGCCGGTGCGCCACAGCCGCACCATGTCTTCCAGCACATGCGCGCAATCGCCGACGATCGGAATGTCGACGTGGATGTTCTTGTTGATCGACGACGGATCGATGTCGACATGGATTTTCTTCGAGCCGGGCGAGAAGGCATCGACCCGGCCGGTGATGCGGTCGTCGAAGCGCGCGCCGATGCAGATCATGACGTCGCAATCGTGCATCGCCATGTTGGCTTCGAGCGTGCCGTGCATGCCGAGCATGCCCAGCCATTGCGGATCGGCGGCGGGAAAGGCGCCGAGCCCCATCAGCGTCGAGGTGATCGGGAAGCCGGTGAGCTTGACCAATTCGCGCAGCAGATCGCTGGCGTGCTTGCCGGAATTGATCACGCCGCCGCCGGTGTAGAACAGCGGCCGCTTGGCGTGCGCCATCAAGTCGATGGCGGCCTTGATCTTGTCCATGTCGCCCTTGAGCTTGGGCTTGTAGCCGGTGTGCGGAAAATCCTTCGGCTTCGAATAGACGCCCTTGGCGAACTGGATGTCCTTCGGGATATCGACCACGACCGGACCTGGCCGGCCGCTCGAAGCGATATGGAACGCCTCGTGCAGCACGCGCGGCAGATCCTCGATGCGCTTGACCAGATAATTATGCTTGGTGCACGGCCGCGTGATGCCGACGGTGTCGCATTCCTGGAAGGCATCGTTGCCGATCAAGTGAGTGGGCACCTGGCCGGTGATGCAGACCAGCGGGATTGAATCCATCAACGCGTCGGTTAAGCCCGTCACCGCGTTGGTTGCGCCCGGACCCGAGGTCACCAGCATGCAGCCGACTTTGCCGGTCGAGCGCGCGTAGCCCTCCGCCGCGTGCGCCGCGCCCTGCTCGTGCCGCACCAGAATGTGCTGGACTTTGTCCTGCGCGAACAGCGCGTCGTAGATCGGCAGCACCGCGCCGCCCGGATAGCCGAACAGATGCTTCACGCCCTGATCGTTGAGCGCCTCGATCACCATTTCGGCGCCGGTCATTTCGCGTGTCATGGTCGTCATCCCTTTTTCCAACTCGCTACCGCATTCGCCTTGCCGTTCGCTTATCCCTCACGGCCAATAAAAAAGGCCCGTGAGGGGCCCATGTCCGGACGCTTACCTCGCGAACCCCTTTTCAGGGCCGCGAAGATCGCGTCCGAACCTTTACGACTACGGTAATAATATTGCGCAACATCGTGTCTACCCGAACTTTCATTGCGCGGCACCATAATGGCGGGTTTCCCGCCGGTCAAGCACCAATTATGGGCGCGAAGGCACTCTAGACCCCCGCAAGCTGCATTTCGAGCACTTTTTCGGCCTCGCCGGCCGCCGCCCAGGGCCAGTCTTTGATCTGATTGCGGAACCAGGTCATCTGCCGCTTGGCGTAGCGGCGGGTGTCGATGATGGCGCCGGCCGTGGCCTTTTCCAGCGATATCTCACCGGCGAGATGCTTGATCAGCCAAGGCACGCCATGCGCCTTCATGGCCGGCAGCAGCGGGTCGAGCTTGCGCGCGGCAAGCGCCCTCACCTCGTCGAGCGCGCCCGCGTCCAGCATGGCGGCGAAACGCCTTCGATGCGCGACCACAATTCCTTGCGCTCGCAGGTGATGAAACACCTTGGCCGCGCGCTCAGGCTCAAGCTGCGGCGGCAGACCTTCGCGGTGCCAATCGGTGAGCGAGCGCCCGGTCGCCAGCATGACTTCCAGCGCGCGGCAGATGCGCGAGCGGTCGTTCGGCATCAGCCGATGCGCGGTTTGCGGATCGCGTTTCGTGAGCTCCTCATACAGCGGCGCGACGCCTTCGCTCGCCAGCCGCCCGCGCACCTGGGCGCGGATTTCCGGCAGGAACCGTCGGCACCGCCGCCAGCCCCGTCGTCAGCGCCTTGAAATAGAGCCCCGTTCCGCCGACCAAAATCGGAATGCGCCCGGCGGCCGCGATTTCGGCCATGGCGGCGCCGACATCGCGGCACCATTGCCCGACCGAATAATTCTCCGCCGCATCCACATGACCGTAAAGCCGATGCGGGACGCGGGCCTCATCTTCGGGCGATGGCCGCGCCGAGATCACGCGCAGATCGCGGTACACTTGCATGGAATTGGCATTGACGATGGTGCCGCCGATCCGCTCGGCCAAGCCAAGCGCCAGCGCCGACTTGCCGCTGGTCGTCGGCCCTGCAATAAGCACCGCTTTGCCGGCGCGTTGATGTCCATGACTCATGTCGCAACCCTGATCGGGCTTCCCGAGACGCTGACCGCCACGGCGGTTGAACGCGCGCGCGCGCGACTTACCGGCGCGGCCGCGCCGCAACCGCTTGGCCCCGGCGCCATCGACATCTCCTTTACCTTAAGCAGAGCTACCGACCAACGTGCGCAATCCTTGCGCGATCTTGCCGATGATTTGCGCGGCCTGCTCAAAGGCGTCGATGTGGTGGTGCAGCCTTTAGCCAACCGGCGCAAGAGACTGTTCCTCGCCGACATGGATTCCACCATGATCGGGCAGGAATGCATCGATGAACTGGCCGATTATGCCGGCCTGAAAGCCCATGTGGCGGCAATCACCGAACGCGCCATGCGCGGCGAGATCGCCTTCGAGCCGGCGCTGCGCGAGCGCGTGGCGCTGCTCAAGGGCTTAGCCGTTAGCACGATCGACGAGGTGATCGCCAAGCGCATCACGCTTGACGCCGGCGCGCGCACGCTTGTGGCCACCATGCGCGCCCATGGCGCTTTGACCTGCATGGTGTCCGGCGGCTTCACGCTGTTCACGCAACGCATCGCAAGCCATGATCGGCTTCGACGAAACCCACGCCAACACGCTTGCGCTTGACGGCGAAAAACTCGCAGGATTTGTGAACGAACCGATCTTCGGCCGCGAAACCAAACGCGCAACGCTCATCGAGCTGCGCAATCGGCTGAAGCTTGGCAAAGACGACACGCTGGCGGCCGGCGACGGCGCCAACGACATGGATATGATCGCGGAAGCGGGGTTGGGCGTCGCCTACCACGCCAAACCGAAGGTGGCGGCCGCAGCGCCTGCGCGCATCGACCACGGCGATCTCACGGCCCTGCTTTATGTGCAGGGCTATCGGAAAGACGAATTCGTGGAAGCTTGAATCCCTCCCCAGCCGGGGAGGGATAATGATTTTACTGCAAACTCAGCGCGACGAAACTCGGATCGCCATCGGGCGAGATCACGAGCAGCACCACCGCCTTCTTGCCTTCCTTCTTGAGCTTGTCGACGCGTTGCTGCAATTCGGCCGCGGTTTTCACCGCCTGCTGCTGCACTTCGGCGATCACCATGCCGGGCTGCAAGCGCTTTTCCGCCGCCGGCGAATTTGGATCGACGCCGGTGATCAGCACGCCCTTCACTTTATCCTTGATCTTGTGCTTCTTGCGCAATTCGTCGGTGAGGTTTGTAAGATCGAGGCCGAGCGCCTTCTTTACCGCCGTTTTTTCTTCCGACGCGGTCTCTTTCTTGGGCGTGAGGGACGCTTCCTTCTGATCCTCGAGGCGGCCGAGCTTGACCGTCTTGGTCAGTTCCTCGCCCTTGCGGATGATGGTCACCGTGACGCTCTTGCCGACCGGCGTGTCGGCGACGATGCGCGGAAGGTCGCGCATCTCCTTGATGTCGTGGCCGTCGAACTTGACGACGACGTCGCCGGCCTCGATGCCGGCGGGCTTGGCCGGGCCCTTGTCGTCGATGCCGGCGATCAACGCACCGCGCGGCGGCTTGACGCCGAGGCTGTCGGCGATCTCTTCGGTGACCTGCTGGATGCGCACGCCAAGCCAGCCGCGCCGCACTTCCTTGAATTCGCGCAATTGCTCGATCACCGGCACCACGGTTTTCGAAGGCACCGCAAAGCCGATGCCGATCGAGCCGCCCGAGGGCGAGATAATGGCCGTGTTGACGCCGATCACTTCGCCATTGAGGTTGAACAGCGGCCCGCCCGAATTGCCGCGGTTGATGGCGGCGTCGGTCTGAATGTAATTGTCGTAAGGGCCCGATTGGATGTCGCGGTTGCGCGCCGACACGATGCCGGCGGTCACCGTGCCGCCCAGACTGAACGGATTGCCGATCGCGACCACCCATTCGCCCAGCCGTAATTTGTCGCTGTCGCCGAATTTCACCGCCTTGAGCGGCTTTGTCGGTTTCACTTTGAGCAGCGCCAGATCGGTCTTGGTGTCGCGGCCGATAATCTCCGCCTTCAGTGTGGTGCCGTCGTTAAGAATGACGTTGACCTCGTCGGCGTCGGCGATGACGTGATTGTTGGTGACCACCAGGCCGGTCGGATCGATGATGAAGCCCGAGCCCAGCGAATTGACCCGGCGCGGCGTCGGCGGTCCGCCACCCTGCCCGCCTTGGCCACCTTGCCCGCGGCGATTCTTGAAGAACTCCTCGAAGAACTCCTCGAACGGCGAGCCCGGCGGCAATTGCGGCATGGCGCCATCGCGGATATCCACCGACTGCTTGGTCGAGACGTTGACGACGGCGTCGATGACCTGTTCGGCAACATCGGCGATGCCGTCCGGCCCGCGCGCAGCGGCAGGCCCTGTAAGCAGCGGCCAAGCGATTGCAACGGCAAAGAAAATCGCGGATCCGGCGCGGCCAGCACGCCTCGTCAGCGAAGTGAAATTAGCGCCCATGGGCGTCGGTTCTCCTGGGGGGTAAAGGTCTATCGCGACAGTGCCCCCGACTTCACGGCGATTCAAGGGCACCGGTCTTCAACACAATGAGAGCCCGATTCGCCGGCAAATGCACGGGGCTCTAGCCGCGCACCACCCATACCAGGATCAGCCCGACCACCGCCGAGCCGATGCCGATCACGCGCAATGAGAAGTCGTGCGTTTCCATGACGCTCGCCATCGCCTTTTTGGCTTGCGCCGGAAAGGCCGCAAAGATCAGGCCCTCGATCACGAAGACCAGCCCGATCGCGGCCAGGAAATCGGACATTGGCCGCGGCTTACCGTTCAGCGGACCGGCGCGGCTGCCGCCGCCGGCGGCGCAGCCTTATCCGGACCAGCCTTGCCGGACGGATTGTTGAAGAAGCGGAAGAAACTGGTGTCCGGCTTCAACAACATGCGGGTATCGCCCTTTTTCAGACCCACCTCATAGGCTTGCATCGTGCGGTAGAAGGAGAAGAAGTTCGGGTCTTGGCCGAAGGCTTTTGCGAAGATCTCGTTACGCGTGGCATCGCCCTCGCCGCGGATCTGTTCGGACTTCGACGTGGCTTCCGCCACCAGCACCGTCACCTCGCGGTCGGCGCGTGAGCGGATTTCCTGCGCGCGCTGGGCGCCTTGCGCGCGGTACTCGGCCGCTTCGCGTTGGCGCGCGGTCTGCATACGCTTGTAGACCGCTTGGCTGTTCTGGTCGGGCAGGTCGGCGCGCCGGATACGGGCGTCCACCACCTGGATGCCGTAGCTTTCCGCCTCGTGGTTGATCAGATCGCGGATGCGCGACATCAGATCGGCGCGCTGGTCGCGCACCACCTGGATGAAGGTCGCCTCGCCGAGCACACGGCGGAGCGCCGAATTGAGCAAGCTCGCAAGCTGCAAGTCGGCCGCCGTCTTGGAACCCAGCGATTGGTAGAAGCGCAACGGATCGTGGATGCGATAGCGGGCGAAAGCATCGACCACCAGCCGCTTCTGATCCGACGCGATGATTTCTTGCGCCGGCGCTTCCAGGTCGAGGATGCGCTTGTCGATGCCGATCACGCTGTCGATGAACGGCAGTTTGACGTGCAGGCCCGGCTCTTCCACCACGTGGACGACCTGACCCAACCGCACGACCAGCGCCTGCTGGGTTTGATAGACCGTAAACAGCGACGAGTAGGCCACGATCAGCGCGGCGAAGGCGAGTACGGCGAGAACGCCGCCAAATACATTCAGCCTCATGGCAAGCCTCCCGAGCGAGGATGCTCGCTCGCATTCGGCGATGGCCCAAGCTCCTTAAGCGGCAAATAGGGCACTACGCCGGCGCCGCCTTCTTTGGTATCGACGATAATCTTGTCGGCACCGCCGAGCACGCGCTCCATGGTTTCCAGATACATGCGCTCGCGGGTAACTTCCGGCGCCTTCTTGTACTGCTCGTAGATCTTAATGAAGCGCGAGGTCTCGCCGGTGGCCTGCGCCACGGTCTGCGACTTGTAGGCTTCCGCCGCCTGGATGATCTTGGCGACGTTGCCGCGCGCTTGCGGGATCACCTGGTTGGCGTAGGTCTGCGACTCGTTGACCGAACGATCGAGATCGATACGCGCGGCCTGCACGTCGCGGAAGGCGTCGATCACCTGCGTCGGCGGATCGACCTTCTGCAACTGCACCTGCTGCACGGAAATGCCGGCGCCGTAATGGTCGAGCGTCTTCTGCATCAAGTCCTGCACCGCCGCTTCAATGGTTTGCCGCGCGCCGGTCAGGATCGGTTGAATGTCGGAGCGGCCGATCACCTCGCGCATGGCGCTTTCGGCGACCGCCTTCACCGTGCCTTCCGGATTCTGGATGTTGAACAAATATTCGCCGACGCCGGTCGGCTTCACTTTCCAGAACACCGAGAAGTCGACGTCGACGATATTTTCGTCGCCGGTCAGCATCAGGCTTTCCTCGGGCACGTCGCGGGTGGTGGTGGCGCCGCGCCGCATATCCTCGACCAGGCGCATGCCGATATCGATCTTGTTGACGCGCAGCGCCTTGGGCGTAAGCGCGCTCTCGATCGGATAAGGCAGATGGTAATTCAGGCCCGGCTGCACTTCGCGCACGTCCTTGCCGAAGCGCAACACGACGCCGAGTTCATCGGGCTCGACCTTGAAGAAGCCGGAGAAGCCCCACAGCGCGATGGCCGCTAACGCCAGCAGCGCGATACCGCGGCCGCCGAGACTACCGCCCGGCAGGAAGCGCCGTAATTTGTCCTGGCCGCGCCGGAGGATTTCCTCCAGATCGGGGGGTGTTGGGCCCGACGATTGCGGTCCGGAGCCCCAGGGGCCCTTGCCGCCCGAGCCCCAAGGGCCGCCGCCACCGCTGCCGCCGCCCTGATTGGTCCATGGCATGAAATCATCTCTCCCGGCGCCGGCGCCAAGGCCGGCTGGCCTTATGTGGGAGGGGTTATAGGGGACGCAAGGCGGCGTTACAACGCGCGTTCATGCAGCGTTTTGTCACGCTTTGCCGCAGTTTAGTGCCTTATATAAGTGACGACCGTGAAACCGGCGTCGTCATCCGGGCCGCCGCGGTAGGTCTTGCGCGCGGTTTCGCGCCAGGCCTGGGTATCGATCGGCGGGAAATATGCATCGCCCTCGGGCGAAGCATGCACATGGGTAATCTCCAGCCGGCTCGCGAGCGGCATGGTGTCGGCAAAAACATCGCTACCGCCAATTACCATGATCTCGTCTACGCCGCGCTTTTCGGCGTCGGAACGCGCGTAAGAAAGCGCTGCGTCCATGCTGGTGGCCAAGGTCGCGCCCGGTGCGACCAGACCTAAATCGCTGGTCAGCACAATATTGGTACGGTCCTTGAGCGGCTTGCCGATCGACTCATAAGTCTTGCGCCCCATGATCACCGGCCGGTTGAGGGTGACTTCACGGAAATGTTTCAGATCGGATTTCAACCGCCAGGGCAATTGGCCGTTGCGGCCGATGACGCCGTTTTCGCCGATCGCCGCCACCAGGACGATTTTCATGATGCCCCGCGCGCAAAATCAGCCAGCGCATCCCCGCTCAAGCGGCAAATTTTCCAATCACCCATTACTTGCGCGCCGATCGATTTGTAAAATTCAATCGAGGGAGCGTTCCAGTCGAGCACCGCCCATTCGACGCGCGCATAGCCCGCCTCGACGCAGCGCGCGGCGAGCCGCGCCATCAGCGCCTTGCCAATGCCGCGCCCACGCATGGCGGGACGCACGAAAATATCCTCGAGATGAATGCCGTGGCGGCCGCGGAACGTCGAGAAGTTGAGAAACCAGACCGCAAAGCCCGCCGCCTGCCCGCTCCATTCCGCGATATCGCAAAACAGCCGCGGCTGTTGCGAAAACAGCGCGCCGGCGATCTGCGCTTCGCTCGCGTCGACTTCGTTCGACAATTTTTCGTAATCGGCCAATTCGCGCACCAGCGAAAAGATCAGCGCGCTGTCTTCCGGCCGCGCCGCGCGGATGGTCAGGCTCACACCGCCACCTCCGCCTTGATGTGCGGATGCGCGTCGTAGTCTTGAAGCGTGAAATCCTCGAAGCGGAAACCGAAAATATCCTTCACCGCCGGATTGAGGCGCATCACCGGCAGAGGCTTGGGCGGGCGCGACAATTGCAGCCGCGCTTGCTCAAGATGATTCAAATAAAGATGCGCGTCGCCGAAGGTGTGAATGAAATCGCCGGGCCGAAGGCCAGCCACCTGCGCCACCATCAGCGTGAGCAGCGCATAAGACGCGATGTTGAATGGCACGCCCAGGAACACATCGGCCGAACGCTGATAGAGCTGGCACGACAGCCTACCGTCGGCGACATAAAACTGGAACAGACAGTGGCACGGCGGCAGCGCCATCTTGTCGACATCGGCCGGATTCCATGCGGTGACGATCAGCCGGCGCGAATCCGGATTGCGCTTGATCATCTCGATGACATGGCTGATCTGGTCGATGGTCTTGCCGTCCTGCGCCGGCCACGACCGCCATTGTTGGCCATAGACGGGCCCGAGATCGCCGCGCTCGTCGGCCCATTCGTCCCAGATGCGCACGCCGTGCTCGTTTAAATATTTGATGTTGGTGTCGCCGGCCAAAAACCAGAGCAGTTCGTAGACGATCGACTTGAGATGCAGCTTCTTGGTGGTGAGCATCGGGAAGCCGTCGTCGAGCGCAAAGCGCATCTGATGGCCGAACACCGACAGCGTGCCGGTGCCGGTGCGGTCGCGCTTTTCCGCGCCGCGGCTCAGAATCCGTTCCATCAAATCGAGGTATTGGCGCATCGGTTTCCGTTGTGTCCCGCGACTCGGGAAGATGGGCAAGTCTAGCGCCCCCGGCAACCGCGCGGCAGGCGCTTTTCAACGGTCTATTAGCGTCGCCCGCGCCCGGCGAATTTCCACGTGCCTTCGACTTAAGGAACCATTTCCCATCTCGCCCGTTGTCCCGCCGACACCCAAACGGGAGTGCAACGTCATGCTTAAATTAAGCGCCGTGGCTTTCATCGTCACGATTCTGGCTCCGCTCCCCGCGCTCGCCTATACGCAAGAGGAGGCGGATGCCTGCACGCCGGATGCGATGCGGCTCTGCCAAAACGCTATTCCGGATGTCGGCCGCGTCGTCCATTGCCTGGTGCAAAACAAACGGAACCTTAGTGCCGCCTGCGCTGTCGCGTTCAATCGTCCGCGCAGCACGGTTGTTGCCCGCGAACGCCGGGACAATGTTCAGCGGGTCGATTACGGAACGCGTTAATTGAGAATTCGATCTGTCTTTGACGCTTGACCGGCTTGCAAACGCCAATGCGCGCCGGCCAGCTAAGCCGGCAGGTCATTCACGATCAGCCGGTAGGCCGGCGCCACGGTTAAATCGCAACCCGTTGGCGCCCGCGCTCAGATCGCGGAGAAGATCCGCCCCACGAGCCACGACGCAATCGCCCAGCCCGCACCTGTGAAGAAGCCCACGCAGAACCAGACGCCGATCAGATAAAGGTCGACTTTGGTAGGCATGTCGGTTTTTCCTATGCTGACGAGGATTTGCAGGACGGCCAGACCTATACCGCATCGCGACTAAGCGCCAGCCCAAGACGTTGGCCCAAGGCGTCGACCCAAGCAGTCGATGCGCGTCGGTTTTCGCATGGAGGTATTGACCGGCCGCTGCCAAACACGTTTGAATTCATGCGAAGGCGGCTCGTCATCGATCTGCTGAGGATAAAATCATGCCCATTGCGTTCGATCACTTTCTACTCGCGCGTATTTTGCTCACGCTGGTGACGCTGGGCTACGGCCTCGCCACCATATTCGCCGATTTCAACAAGACGCATGCGACCAATCCGAAATGGACACCGCATGCGCGCTTCCATGTGGTCTGGCAGATCTCGAGCTATGCCGGCTTCGGCCTGCTGGCGCTGGCGCTGCTGTGGTGGCCGGGGCCGTTTGCGGTCGAGCGGCTTTATCTGGTCGCCATCATGGGCGGCATTGTTTACACGGCGTTCTTCATCGCGGCTTTCGCCATGCCGATCTATGGCGGCGAAGCCTACGACAGCAACGGCTACCGCCCCTTCGCGGCGCCGGTGCCGCTGGTCGCCAAGAAGTGGGATGTGAACATCACCATCTTCTGCGTCCAAGTCGTGCTGCTGGCGGCCGGTACCTTGTCGATTGCCGGCATTGCCGGCGGCTGAGCGCCTTGATCCGCTATTTACGCCAGCCCCGCTAAACTTTACGCATCGCCCGCGCCCATCCGCCTACAAACCCTCTCGCTTCCGCACCCGGAAGCATGAGGGTTTTTGCATGATCGCCACCATGTCCGCCGCCATCGCCACCGGCCCAATCGGCCGCTCTTATGTCAGCTTACGCGACGGACCGGTCGGACGTTTTCTGGCGTCATCGTTTTTCGATTGGCTGATCCCGGGCGCAATCGTCATTACGCTTATCGTTTGCGCCGGGTTCGTTTTCCTCGGCCCCGCCTGACCCACCGTTTTTATCCGGACTTTATGCTTGGGGACGCAAGCTTAACGTCCATTCTCTCGCGAAAGTTCTAATCATTCCCGCGTTCCCCAAGGAGCGAGGGTGTCGCCATGTTTAATGCTTTGTCCGGACTGGTCTTGGTCGGCGTCGGCGGCGGCGGGTTTTGGTATTTCATGCCGAAGAACGGCGTGGTGCATCCGCTGGCCAAGAGGCCGTTCTTCGATTCCATGGTCACGATCACGATCATGACCATACTCGCCATCGGGTTGGCGCTGATCGGCGACGCGCTGCTGGGTTAAAGCCAGCCGGTTAAGCCAAGCAGGCCGGCGGCAACAAAGACCCAAAGCGGATTGATGCGGGTGGCATAGGCCACCGCCGCGGTCGCCGCGGTGACGAGGCCGGCCACGATCGTATGATCGGAGGCGCGCGCCAAAACGAAAGCGCTGGCGCCGATCAGCCCGATCGATAACGGCACCAAGCCTGCCTGGATCGCGATACGCCAGCGCGCTTGCCTGAAGCGGTCCCAAGTGCGCGCCACCACGTAAGCCAGCACGCAGGTCGGCCCGCACATGGCCGCGGTGGCGACGCCGGCGCCGGCCAAGCCCGCCACGTGATAGCCGATCAGCGTGACGATGATCACGTTCGGCCCCGGCGAGACTTGCGCGATGGCGTAGCTGTCGGCGAACTGGCGGTCGCTCATCCAATGCATGGCCTCGACCGCGATGCGGTGCATTTCGGGGATAGCGGCATTGGCGCCGCCGACCGCGAACAGCGACAGCAGCGCGAAATAACCGAACAGCGTGAACAGCGGATTGTCGTTCATGGGCGCAACGGAGTTTGGAACCAGGCGAGCGCGATGCTCACCGGCGCCAGCACGGCAAACACGATCGGCAGCGGCCATTGCATCAGCGCGACGCCGATGAAGGCCAAGATTGCCATCGGTGGCGCAAAGTCCCAGCGCTTGGCAAACAACGGCGCCGCCATCTTGGCCACCACCGCGATCAGCAGGCCGGCGGCGGCCGAGGCGATGCCGGAAAGAATGCGGCCGAGCATCTCGATGTCGCCGTAGCGCGCATAAAGCGCGGCCAGGATGGTGACGATCACCAGCGGCGGCCCAAGCAGGCCGGCGAGCGCCACCGCCGCCCCTGCCGCGCCGCCGAAACGGGCGCCGAACACCACCGAGAAATTGACCACGTTCGGCCCCGGCAAAAATTGCGAGAGCGAGAAGGCCTCGTTGAATTCTTCCGCCGTCATCCATTGCCGGCGTTCGACAAGCATGCGCCGCGCCCAGGGCAGCGCACCGCCGAAGCCGGACAACGACACCATGACGAAGGCGCGGAAGAGTTCGCTGAGCGTGGGGGGCGTGACGGACGCCGGCGGCGCGGGGGAATCGGACATTTGAAGCAAGGGTTACACCGCGGCGCCGAACGCGCCTAGCCGGGGAAACGATGGCCGCGGTTGCGGCAGCGGCATGGCGCGCTCATTGTTTCGGCATCCGTGCTCACTACATACGGCGACGGCGCCCGGCCTTTGGAGATTAAGCCCATGTCAATGATGAGCCTGCTGCTCAATGCCCTGTGGATCGTGTTCGGCGGCTTTTACATGGCGGTCGGCTGGCTGGTCGCCGCCGTGATCATGGCAATCACCATCATCGGCATTCCCTGGGCGCGCGCGGCCGTCACCATCGCGTTCTATACGCTGCTGCCCTTCGGCCAGACCGTGGTCGATCGCCCCACCGGCATCGGCACCGGCCCGCTTGGATTCATCGGCAATCTGATCTGGCTGGTGCTGGCGGGCTGGTGGCTGGCGCTCGGCCATCTGCTGACCGCGCTCGTGTTGGCGATCACGATTATCGGCCTGCCTTTCGCCTGGGCGCATCTCAAGCTCGCCGGCCTCGCGCTCTGGCCGATCGGCAAGGATATTGTAACCAAATAAGACTCGCGGCGTTATCGCCGGCCGGCGCGCAACGCGCTCGCCAGCAGCACCGCGATACAGCCGATCAACAAGACGCAGCCCGCCGCCCATGTGTCTGCCGGCGCCAGCGTGGCGACGATGCCCGCTGCAATGACGACCGCGATGATCGCCAACGCGAGAAAACCGTCGTCGACAAAAAGTCCAGCCAGTTCGTGAAAGACCGCGTTCAGCGTTTTCATATCGTTGCTTCCGCGCGCCGGCGCAGCAGCGCGGCCGCAGCCAACCCGGTTGCCAAAAACAGCGCGACAAAGGCGACAATGGCAAAATCTTCGCCCGGCCAGGCAATGCCAAGGCCTTCGCCGGTCCAGAATACGCCGAAGGCGCTCAACATCACGCCGACCGCGAACTTGAGTGTGTTCTCCGGCACGCGCGCCAGCGGGCGATGCACGGCGAGGCCTACCAGCGCCACCAGTACGCAGGCGGCAAGCGCGCCGGCGCTCGCCGGCCACAACATGCCGCCGCCGGCGCCGACCGCGATTACAATGAACACGACCTCAAGCCCTTCCAGCAGCACCGCCTTGAAACTGGCGATACCCGCCAGCCAATCGAGCGCCTGCGCCTGACCGCTTGCCTGCGCTTGCAACGCGGCGGTCTCAGTTGCGAAAGCCGCGGTCTCGTCGTGCAGCGGGATAATGCCGGCCGCGCGCAGGATCGCCTTGCGCAGCCAACGCATGCCGAATAGCAGCAGCAAGATGCCGATGGCGAGCTGCAACAGATTGAGCGGCACCAGGCCGAGCAGCGGTCCGAGCGCAATCACGATCGCTGCGAGCACGGCGAGGCCGGCCAAGGCGCCAAGCCCGGCCGGTTTCCAGCCGCGCACGGTCGCCACCGCCAGCACGATGGTGAGCGCCTCCACCGCTTCGACCAGCGAAGCGAGAAACGCCGTGGCGATGGCGGAGCCGTCGTGAGTGAGGCTGGCGAGCATCTAGGGAGTTTACCCGCAAATTACCCGCGAGCAACGATCAGGCGATAGCGGCTATACCGCCAAAGCGAACATTCGTCAGCGAAACCAGATTGTCCGCTCGAGACTAATCGCGCTTATAAAGCCTTGCCCGACATTGTTATGTCATCGATCGTTGTGAAATAGGCGAGGATCTCAATAAGCCCCAACGCAAACACGCCAATAATTAGAATCGTCAATGCCGGTGCAAAAAACGGCTTGCGGGCAAACCAGACGGTTTGTCCGTTTCGCGGAAGGCAGGCGTAAAAACCGCCGACGCTGACGATCAGCAATGTGAACCCGGTTAGAAGCTGCGACATGCCTAACATTTTTAAGTCCCTTCAGCGGCCTAACGAATTACGAACCGCCATAACTGTTACGCCTTTTTGTGAACAACAGCGTATCACGCCCGATGGTTGAGCATGTAAAGATACGGTGCGGCAAAACGGAGCACCCTGCGGTTCGATCCTAGTCGTCCGCTTTGGGTCATTAGCGGCCTAGTCATAAGGCCGCCACGCCGCGCTTGTTCACTGTTGCTCCAACAGTGGATAAACGCGGGTGCAGTTGGAATGTCCCGCTAAGTGCCACGAGCAGCGAGAATGATAATGAAGAACGCGGCGTACAGCGACGGCCTACGGTAGCGGGCGACTAGCGGCGTCAGCCCCTCAGCAGAAGAACGATAATGACGATCACCAATATCGTACCGATGCCCCCGCCATAATAGTGGAAGGGCGCGCCCAGATAGAATCCACCGCCACCGAACAGCAGAACCAGAATAACCAGCAACAGGACTAGTCCCATTGTATTCTCCTATCCTGCGAAGGCGTTGAGTACCAACATCGCGAACAATATTCCGGACAGCGATAGTCCGATCATTCTTGTGCTGGCGCGCTCACTCATAGGCAGAGAACTAAGCCGTCAGACAAAAGTTCCACGAACATGGAACAATCTTCACGCTTGGCCGTTCTCACCTTCAATACCGCCGCTCGGGACCAAAACAGAGGCAAATACCATCCCGATGAAAGGGCAGATTCAAAAAAATCGAACGTTTCATGTGCGCGGCAGGATGTAATGGTCGCTCCGCACCTCCATCCTGATACCTGCGCGGTTTTGGCGCTACAGCGTCCGAGCCCCGTGCGTGACGGCAAGCCTGCGCGTTAGTTACTTAACCACACATGAGTCCTACGCTGGTTATTATGACCGTTACAGCCGGTTTTGCCGGATCGATGAGACGCGCGACCGGCTTGGCTGTGGGCGCAGCTTGCATTCTGGCTCTGGTAGGCTGCGCGGGAGTGCCGCGCGTTCCTTTCACGTCACAAGAACAGTCAGCCGCCGCCATTCCCGGCATTTCCGGCGCCCGCGTGTGGGCGGATGACCCGACCATCGGCACCGGCCGGCGCGTCGTATCCCCGCTTGCGTTGAAGCAACCAACTGTCCTCGCCCTCTCAGGCGGTGGCGCCTACGCGGCGTTCGGCGCCGGTCTTCTCAACGGATGGTCGGCGCACGGCACCCGGCCGCAATTCACAATCGTGACGGGAGCCAGTTCAGGCGCGCTCATCGCACCATTCGCATTCCTGGGCACGGGCCAGGACGAAGTGCTCAGGAGCATCTTCACGAGTGGCGAGATGGAAAATTTGCTGCAATCCGACGGGTTGAAGGGAATATTCGGCACCGGCCTCTACAAGACGGCTCCGCTGCGAGACTTGATCGCGCGGCACATCGACGCCAAGTTGCTCGAAGCAATTGCCATTGAGTATCGAGCGGGACGCCGCCTGTATGTCGTTACGACAAACATCGACGCACAGCGCACCGCGATCTGGGACATGGGCAAAATCGCCACGAGCAGCGACCCGGGTGCGCTGGAGCTTTTCCGCAATGTATTGACCGCATCGGCGAGTATCCCGGGCATGTTTTCGCCGGTCCTCATCGACGTCGAAGCGCAGGGACGGCATTTCGCGGAAATGCATGTCGACGGCAGCGTGACAGCGAATGTCCTCATTGTCCCCGAGGCCGTGCTGCTCTCAGGTACACCGCTCTTTGCGGCCAACGCGCGGCCAAAAATCTATGTCGTCATGAACGGCAAGCTGTCGCCGGAATTTGAACTTGTGGAAGATTCAAATCTTCCAATCGTAAGACGATCGTTTGAAACTTCGGTTCGCGCCAACACGCAAAATACGCTGCTGGCCTCGTACCAATTTTCTAAACGCCGAAACTGGGAATTCAACTTGGCCTCGATCGACGCCGACTATCCGAGATCGGAATCGCGCGGCTTCGACACTTCATATATGCGTCAATTGTTCGACTACGGTTATCAAAAGGGACAAAGCGAGCGGCTCTGGCGCGCGCCGCAGCTGGAACTTCAAGGCGCCGCCGCGCGTCGTTAGGTGGCACTGGCTGCCACGCCGTGGCGATGCCACGAATGTCCGCTAAGTGCCAGAAGCGGACATACCTTTCGGGGTAAGGCGTGATGATCACATCGCACTGTTCGAGGCACGCAGCCGATACTTGGCCGCAAATATTTGTTGTCTAACTTTGCCCGGAAAATCGCGCCTCGCTACCGGCGGCGCAGTGCCGCCGGCTCCCAAATTAAATTGGATATTATTAGCAGCCCGGACGTCTCTGTTGACACACTCTGGTACACTTTTCCAAAGCTCGGCCTCCAGGATATTGTTTTTGGCACCACTCAAAACAGTTTTTCGCGCCCTTTAAACTACAAGCGGCTGCCATCTTCGTTGAATTCGTCGGCTGTATCTGCGCAATACTCTGCACTGGGGCTAGCAGAAACATCGCCACTAAAACGAAAGCACCATTCTTCATAGTCACCACCCTTACTGAATAATTAGGTTGCTGCTGACCGGTTGCTCAGATTTTACCTTATACATATTCACGCTTTTCCGGTCGCCCTGCAAGAGCGGAAGTCGGGTCAAGACGGTAGGCTGAGAGATCAAGGCCTTCGTAACCGCAAAGCTTATACGAATGCGCGCCTGGTGGGCTAAGCGTGCCGAAAAGCACAACTCTGTGAGCTTTCCGATTAGTTGCTGACCCAATGTTGCGCAGAGAATGTCCGCTTTGGGTCATAAGCGGACATTCCAAAACTTCCTGGCACGGCCGCTCTACCCTCGAAAGCGGACATGAGTTGGCGCGTCAGGCGCAACGCGCGGGGATAACCACGTCGCGAACTGCGCCGCCCGCATATCGCTAGAGCATCGACTCACCAGCCGCGCTATACAATCCCATGCTCGGCCCTGCTCTCTTCCGAGCATCCGCCCTTCTACGATCATTATTTGTGCGTCATGCGGCCAACGCATTCGGCAAAGCCCGTAAAACCTGCTCTCGATTTATCCCCGCCATGCGCCGTTCGCATGGCCCGCGTTAGGAATTGTTTCACATGAAACGTGGTTCTTGGTCTATTTTTATCAACCAATAGCGCCTATATTCATGGGTGCCGGGGCAACCCGGCTATGGCGATAAATGGCCGTCGTAATAAACCTTTCGGACCCGGGGGCAGTACCCGGCGCCTCCACCAAAGGCCCTACCCTTAGCCTCCCCCGCATGCGGGGGAGGGATAAAGGGAGGGGGGTTTCGGCGGGGGCGAAATAGGATCGACGAGGGCGTAAAGGACGAACTTTTGCTCGGCATGGTACCGCCGTTATCGGGCCAAATCGTAGTTGCAAATGACAACTATGCTCCGGTTGCTCAGGCCGCGTAAGCGGTTTCAGTAACCACGCCTACAAGCCCTAGCCGCCTTAGCAGCGGTTAGGCGGGGTTCGGAGGCACCTGGCAACAGAAGCCTCCACTTTCTTTTTCCGGACGCGATTTCCATTGATGACCGACAAGCGGGGATGGCGCAGAGCGCATGGGCCGCGCTAGCATCGCCCCCGCGAATCTCGGAACACCTTGAAAGCCATGGCCGACCATATCCGCTACGATCTTTTGACCCAGCAGGCGCTGCGCGGCGTGGTGCGCAACGTGCTCACGGACGCCGCCAAAAAGGGCCTGCCCGGCGACCATCATTTCTTCATCGCCTTCGACACCCATGCCGATGGCGTGCGCATGTCGGAGCGCCTGCGCACGCAATATCCGGAAGAAATGACCATCATTTTGCAGCACCAGTTCTGGGATCTCACGGTGAACGAGCACGGTTTCGAAGTCGGCCTCTCGTTCGGCGGCATCCCGGAAAAGCTCGGCATCCCGTTCGAGGCGATCAACGGTTTCTTCGATCCGTCGGTGCAATTCGGCCTGCAATTCGAGGAAGTGACCGAAGGGCAGGAGCAAAAAGTTGCGCCTGCCATCGGCCAGGAGAATTCCGCCGATACGAAAAAGCGCCGGCCGGCCTCGGTGCCGCGCATGCCGGCGGCAGCGCCTGAAGCTGCACCTGCGAAAGCCGCGGCCGCGCCCGACCCGAAGCCGGACAAGCCGAAGCTGAGCGGCGGCGGCGAAGTCGTGCGGCTCGACCGCTTCCGCAAGAAGTAGATGGCCAAAAAGCGCAAGCGCGCCGTCAAAACCCGCGGCAAGGCCCGCGACAAGACCCGCCAAAATACGCGCCAAAAAACCCGCATTGAAAGCGACGCCTTCGGGCCGCTGGATATCCCCGCCGACAAGCTCTGGGGCGCGCAAACCGAGCGCTCGCTGCATAATTTCCGCATCGGCACCGAACGCATGCCGATCGGCATCATTCGCGCGCTCGGCCTGATCAAGCGCGCCGCGGCGGAGGTGAACCGCGATCTCGGCTCGCTCGACCGCCGCCGCGCGGGCGCCATCATCAAGGTGGCGCAGCAGATCGCCGACGGAAGGCTGGACGGGCATTTCCCGCTGCTGGTCTGGCAGACCGGTTCCGGCACCCAGACCAACATGAACGTCAACGAAGTGATCGCCAACGCCGCCAACGTGGCGCTCGGCGGCGAGCTCGGCTCGAAAAAGCCGGTGCATCCCAACGATCACGTCAATATGAGCCAGTCGTCGAACGACAGCTTCCCGACCGCCATGCATATCGCCGGCCGTGCTCGAGATCGAGCGGCATTTGCTCCCTGCGCTCACGCGCCTGCAATCGGCGCTCGACAAGAAGACCCGGCAATTTGCAAAGATCGTCAAAATCGGCCGCACCCATACGATGGACGCAACGCCGCTCACGTTGGGCCAGGAATTTTCCGGCTATGCGGCGCAGGTGAAATCCTCGATCGCGCGCATCAAGCTTGTCGATTCCTCGAGCTTTATCCCTTGGCGCAAGGCGGCACCGCCGTCGGCACCGGCTTGAACTCCAAGCCGCAATTCGCCAAGGCCTTTGCCAAGCGCATCGCCAGACTTACGAAAATGCCGTTCGTGTCGGCGCCCAACAAATTCGAGCACATGGCCGGCCACGACGCCTATGTGTTCGTGCATGGCGCGCTCAACGCCGCCGCCACCGCTTTGTTCAAGATCGCCAACGATATCCGCCTGCTCGGCTCCGGCCCGCGTTCGGGGCTTGGCGAACTGATCCTGCCGTCGAACGAGCTCGGCTCCTCCATCATGCCGGGCAAGACCAACCCGACGCAGAGCGAGGCGGTGACCATGGTGTGCTGCCAGGTCTTCGGCAATCAGACCACGATCACGGTCGCCGGCAGCCAGGGCCATTTCGAGCTCAACGTCTACAAGCCGGTGCTGGCGCATTGCATGATGCAGTCGATCCGCCTGCTCGGCGATGTCGCCACCTCGTTCACCGACAATTGCGTGGTGGGGATAAAGGCCAACGAGCCGCGCATTCGCTGAATTGATGCAGCGCTCGCTGATGCTGGTGACCGCGCTATCCCCGCATATCGGCTACGACAAGGCCGCCCAGGTCGCCAAGGCCGCGCATGCCAATGGCACGACATTGCGCGAGGAAGCCATGCGGCTGGGGTATGTCACGGGCGCCGAATTCGATCGTCTAGTCCGCCCCGAAAATATGACCCGCCCCCGCTAAGTCACGCCTGCTCGTCCCCAGATATTTATCGCAAGGCGCAAAGTGATATGTGGCGCGCGGGATGTATTGTCTCGTCGAGCCTTGCGCGTAACTCGGTAGTATTCTACTTCATACAAATGTGGGTTGTAGCAATCGTGAGAATTGGCCCGCGGTTTGTCGTTGGCAAGCCCAAGGTTTTCGACAGTAAATCTTTGGCTACGTATAAAATATACGATGAAAGCTATTTGCTAAATCAATAATTAGAGCCCTCTTGCTGATGGTATTGCGCAAAGCGAACTTAGTATTCTATTGCGATCAACTAACCGTGTGTTGAAGTGTCGTGGCAATCCCTCCCAAAATAATGGTGCGATCATACGCAGCTGCATGCCGAAGCCGCAGGGTGAGCTTTTTCCTCTGTGTCGCAATCGTTGGCGGCGACACCGCGTTCAGGTCGAAAGCTGAGGTACTTCTGTACCCGGCCAGGGGCGAGGCACGGCATGGCTGAACTGCTCAACCTGCGCATCGGCGCGCAAGCGCGCCCAACGGCGGCGTGACGAAGCTCGTGCCGACGCCAACAGACTTAGCCACGCCCAGCCCAAGCGCCTGCGCAAACTGAAGACCGCACAGCAAGAAAAAGCCAACCGCGATCTCGACCAACACCGGATCGAACACAGGAAACGACCGATGAAGTCGCCGGTTATCAAACGCTCGATCGTCATTGCCGGTCACAAGACGAGTGTCAGTCTCGAAGACGCCTTCTGGAAGGGGCTCAAGGAAATCGCCACCACGCGCGACATGACCTTGTCGGATCTGGTTGCCACCATCGATACCGACCGCCGCCACGGCAATTTGTCGTCCGCCATCCGCCTGTTCGTTCTGGAATATTATCGCAAGTTGATCGCCGATGACCGCCGCGGGCGCGAAACGACGCGGCGGCGTGCGCGCGGCATCTTCAGTTCTGCGGACCGACTGAGGCTCGGCGGTGCCGCGGCCTCGGCAGCGGAACCGGCTTGATATCGACGGGCGCCGGTAAAGCCGGCGCCTGTTCGCTTCGTGGCCCCGGCGGTTTCTGTTTCGGCTGCGGTGTCGCGTTTTCGATGGCGCGCAGCTGCTTGGCTTGATTGTCGATGGCGCGCAATGTCAGCCATCCGGTCAGCGCCGACACATCGATGCTGCGCGTCGGCGCGCTCAGCGGCCCTTTCAGCGCCATAAAGATATCCGGCCGCGCGCCGGCGTTTTGGCTCGCGCCCGACAGCAACAGCCGCGCGTCGATCGAGCCGTCGGTGAGATCGACCGCGCCGGCGAGCGACAGTTTCGCATCCTTGCTCTCGGCGGTGACGTTGCTCAGGCGCACCTGCCCGGCGCTTACGGCGAATTTTCCCTCGACGTGTTTGATCGACAATTGCCCGCTATCGAGCGCCTTGTTCACCACCTCGGTGATCCGCCCGGACTCGACGGCAAGCCCCTGATCGACCGCATGGGTCACGGCATCGAATGCGCGCGGATCGAGGCCGGCCAATTGCGCATCGGTGAGCGTGAATTTGCCGGAGCCTTGCAAGGAACCGATCAGCGCAACCGGGCTCAAGCCCGACGCCTGCCACCTCGCCGGAAAGCCGAGCGTACCGGCAACCGGCGGCCGCGCGCCCGACGGCAGCAAGGCCGCGGCATCCGCGCCGTCGAGCGAGAATTTGGCACGCGCAGTCAGGCCATCCTCGGCGGCGCGAAACGAGATGCTGCCGCCAAAATGTCCGCCGGACAGGTCGGCGGCCATGTCGTCGAGCGCGAATTCTTGCCCGCCGAGGCGCAGCGTGGCGCGGAATTCGCGCGCGTCCAGCCGCGGCAACAGCGTGACGCGGCGCGCCTTGAGCGAAATGCCGCCGGCAAAATCGCCGAACACGCCGGCGCCGAACGGCTCGCTCGACCAGGCCCAGTTTGCCGTTCGCCGGACCGGCCGGCCGCCGGCATATCGATCGCGCGCTGCGACCAGCGCCGCCGCATCGAGCGCATCGATTTCCAGCGCGCCGTCGATCCGGCGTGGCGACGCGCCGCCGATTGTCAAATGCCCGCGCACCGACGACACGCCCGAGCATTGCATCGATGTCGTCGAAGCTGACGCTGCGGCCGGCGATGGCGAGGCGCGACGTCAAGCTGAATGGCAGCGGCTCAACACTGCCGGCCGGCCGTAACGGCCGCACGTCGGCCATCGGCACTTTTATCGTCCCGTTGAGGCGGGCGCCCTGCTCGAGCGAGAAACTGCCGCGGCTATTGCTTTGCACCAGCAGACCACTTGCAGCGAGCTTAGCCTCCACGTCCATGGTCTGGTCGGCCGGCCCGTTCACTGGAGATTTTGATCTGTCCCGGGCCTTTGCCGGCGGCGACGATACGCTCAAGCCCCAGCAGCTTGATCAGCGTCGCGCCGTCGGGCGCGTCGATGGTCGCATCGAGATGCAAGGCGGCGGCCGCCGGCTTTTCCCAATCGCCGGTCATGCTGGCGCGCGCATCGAGCTTCATCGTATCCACGTCGCCGGCCACGGCGAATTGCGCGACGGTCAGGGCCGCATTGCCTTTGTCGGCGGCGACATCGAGGGTGGCGTGCAGTTTCAAATGGCTGGCGCGCTCGATATAGCCGGCGAACGAACCCGCCGCCTTCGGTGCGAATTTCGTCACCAGTGCCGCGATGGCCGCGGTCTGCCGCGCCTCGAAATCGGCGGTGAGCGCGCCGCGCGGCGCGTGCCCGCCGGTGTCGATGCGCCCGCTCGCGGAAAATAGCGCCGCCGCCGAGATCGGCGACCGACAGCCGGTCGATCTGCAATCCATCGGCATTGATTTTCACCCGCGCGCTCACGTCGCGCGCTTCGAGGCCAGCAACAGTGGCGCGCCCGATATCGGCGGCGATGGTCATGTCGTGCGGCCGTTCAAGCTTCGTGCCGCTTAAGATCGCCTTGCCGAAGTCGAGCGCAGCGTCGATGTCGAGTTCGGGCGTGTTGAGTTCGGCGTCGAGTTTGGTCGGGCTATTGCCGGCGGCGAACACGTAAACCAGGCGGCCGGCGACGGTCTTGCGGTCGAATTCGGCCTTGAGCTGTTCGATGGCGAGCCGGTCGCTGGCGAGCGTCACGTCGCCGCGCAGGTTCAAAGGCCGCAAGCGATCGCCTTTAACGGGCTCCGCTCGCCCTTGCAGCCAAGCCGCCAGCAGCCGCGGATCGCCGGCGTTGATCTCGGCCGGGCCGCTGAAGCTGACGCCGGCAGCGCCGACCGCGAGATGGCCGTTCAATTTCACTTGCGTGAAGCCAGGCGCGCGAAACTCGAAGCGGTCGAGATTCCATCCGGTGGCGTCGGCGGTGATATCACCGCGCAAATTCTGAACATTGTTGCCGCCGAGCGTGACCTGATCGATGCCGACGCCGATCTGAATCGGAATTGCGGGACGGAAAGCGCCGCCGGCAAGTTCCGCGATCCGCCGAATCGCTTCGGCCGGCGGCCGGGCGCCGTCACCACCCGCCAGCACACGGTCGAGATCGATCTGGCGCCCCGACAGCACGCCGTCGAAACGCGGCTGCTTGCCGAATTTGAAATCGGCGACGCCGGTGAGCTTGAAGCCCTGGTCTTGCGACCCGTACTGGAATTCGAACTGCTGCATCAGCGCCGAGGCCGCGCTCGCCTTGATTTTGCCGCTCAGGCGCCAGGGCTGAATCAACTGAGTGCCGCCGCGCGGCGCAATCCCGACCGGCCGCGCCAAACTCAAGGTCCCGTCGAAGCGCGGCTTGCCGCCGGCAAGCGCCAGCGCGCCGTCGGCTTCGATGCTGAGCGGCCGATTGACCGGATCGATATTGACGTGAAGTTTGATTGTGCCGTCGTCGCCGTAGCGGCCGGCGGTCATGCGAAACGGATAGAGATCGCCGCCGATGCTGGCGGCGCCCTCGCCCTTGAACGGGCCGAGCAGCGAGCGTGCTTCGCCGTTGAACCAGACGGCGTCGAGCGTGAGCGAAGCCCCATTGGCGGCGTCAGTGAGCGTGAGCTTGCCGTCCTCGATACTCAGGCGGTCGATCGACACCGTGTCGGGACTGAAACGGAATGCGAGATTGGGCGCCTGCACTTGGCCGCCGGCGTCGAGGCCGAGCTTGAGCTGCGGGCCGATCAGACGCATTTCGGCCGCCTGCCACTCGCCGCGCATCAAAGGCCCGAGCGCGAGCTCGATGCCAAGCGCACGCGCGCGGATCTGGTCCTGACCGCCGCCGATCGCGATGTCATGCAGCGTAAGCCGCGGCGACGGCAGCAGGCGCGCGTCGATTGCGCCGGTCACGCGCACGTCGAGGCCGATCAGCCGGGTCGCCTGCGTCTCGAACGCCGAGCGATATCCGTCCCAATCGACCAGCAGCGGACCGACCAGCGCCGCCACCAGCGCCAGGATGATCGCTATCGCCAATCCAAGCAGGGTCGTCTGCAACGCCAACTCCAGCACCGGTCCGCGAGCGGCCCGGCGTCCACGCCCAACAATATGAAATGTACGCTATTTATGCCGGCCCTTGGCGGCAATTATATGTCGCAGGCAGCAGCAAGCGCGATCACGACAGCGCGACGATCTTGCCCGGATTCATGATGTTTTGCGGGTCGAGCGCGCGTTTGATCGCGGCCATGGCGGCGAGCCCGGTCGCGCCATGCTCGGCCAGCAGATATTTCATCTTGCCTTGGCCAACGCCGTGCTCGCCGGTGCAGGTGCCGTCCATGGACAGCGCCAATTCGGCGAGCCAGTCCATCAAGATATTCGCACGCCTCACTTCGTCGGCGTCATTCATGTCGACCAGCAGCGTCAGATGGAAATTACCATCGCCCACATGGCCGAGGATCGGCGCAACAAGCTTGAGTTCGGCGGTCTTGCGCTGGGTCGCATTGACGCATTCGGCGAGCCGCGAAATCGGAACGCAGACATCCGTGGCGAAGGCCATTGTGCCCGGCCGCAAATGACGGGCCGAGAAATAGCCGTCATGGCGCGCCTGCCAAAGCCGGCTGCGGTCTTCCGGCTTGGTTGCCCAATCGAACGGTCCGCCGCCCAATTCGGCGACGATTTCGCCGAACCGCTTCGATTGCTCGGCGACGCTCGCGTCGGTGCCGTGAAATTCGACGAACAGCGTCGGCACTTCCGGCAGCGACAATTTTGAATAGGAATTGACCGCCTTGATTTGCAAAGCGTCGAGCAATTCGATGCGCGCCACCGGAATGCCGGACTGGATGGTGAGGATGGTGGCCTGGCAGGCGGCATCGACCGACGGAAACGGACAAACGCCGGAGGCGATGGCTTCCGGAATGCCCGATAGTTTGAGCGTGAGTTCGGTGATGACGCCGAGCGTTCCTTCCGAGCCGACCATCAGGCGGGTGAGGTCGTAGCCGGCCGACGATTTTTTCGCGCGGCGCGCGGTGGTCATCAACTCGCCATTGGCCAGCACCACCTTCATCGCCAGCACGTTGTCCTTCATGGTGCCATAGCGCACCGCATTGGTGCCGGACGCCCGCGTCGCCGCCATGCCGCCCAACGAGGCGTCGGCGCCGGGATCGATCGGAAAGAACAGGCCCTGGTCGCGCAGATGTTCGTTGAGCGCCTTGCGCGTAACGCCGGGCTCGACGACGCAGTCGAGATCGTCGGCGTGCACCGCCAAGACCTTGTTCATGTCGCGGAAGTCGATCGACACACCGCCAAGCGGCGCGTTGACGTGGCCTTCCAGCGACGTGCCGGTGCCGAACGGGATGACCGGCACGCCGTGCCCGGCGCAAATCCGGACGATCTGCTGCACGTCTTGCGTTGTTTGCGGAAACACCACCGCGTCGGGTGGCTGATTGGGCACCCAGGTCAGCGTATTGCCGTGCTGCTCGCGCACCGCCTGCGACGTCACCATCCGGTTGCCGAATGCGGCGGTGAGTTCGCGGATCGCTTTATCGATTGCCGCCGGGTTGCGCTTCTGTTCGGCCGTTTTTGTGCTGATTGCTGTCGCGCCCGCCATGGAATTTGTCCCGTTCCGCCGCGAACGTGGCCGGGATGGCGGAGCAGGTCAAGCGCCCGGAATGTTTGGCAGAAGCGCGCTGAATGCGAACTGGCTCCGCGTCAGGTGAAGATGATCCAGACCGGCTCTTCGTTCGGCTGACTTGCGGGCTCGCTTTTGACCGCCTGGAAGGCCCAGGCGACAATCATCCCCGCGAGCAGGAGCAGAAAAGCTCCCCGGGCAATCTTGTTCAGCATGGTCCCGTCTCCCTGGTATTTTTCCCAGGATAGCCGAGGAACGCCCCGGGGTCAGCCTGTAGTTAATTTTTGGTTAACGCGTGGACGGGCCAACCCCGCTGTCGTAGGTTTCCGCCCACTTTTCAGGCTTGAAATCGGAGTTTGCGATGGCCGGCCCCGTGATTGCTGTCACCGATAGCGTGTTTCCCTCGCTCGACCCGGCGAAGGCGGCGCTGGCCAAGCTCAATCCGACATTCCGCATGTCGAAGAGCGCCAATGCCGACGATATCCTGGCCGTCGCCAAGGACGCCGACGCGATCCTGGTCACCTATGCCAAACTGACGCGCGAGATCCTTACCCAACTGACCAAATGCAAGGCGATCGGCCGCTTCGGCCTGGGCGTCGACAATATCGATCTGCCCGCCGCCAAGGAGAAAGGCATCGCGGTCAATTACGTGCCGGACTATTGCATTCGCGAAGTGTCCGATCACGCCATGGCGCTGCTGCTCGCCTTGATCCGCAAGATTCCGCTCTCCAATAAATTGGTGCAGAGCGGGCGCTGGGAAATGCCGGCGGTGGTGCCGATCAGGCGTATCGAGGGCACCGTGCTGGGCCTTGTCGGCTTCGGCAATATTCCGCGGCTGGTGGCGCCCAAGGCGCAAGCCTTCGGCATCAAGGTCATCGCCTACGACCCTTACGCCAAGCCTGACGTGCTCAAAGCCGCCAAGGTCGAGAGCGTGGATTTCGACACGCTGCTCAAGACCTCCGATTATATTTCCGTGCACGCGCCTTTGATGCCGGCAACGCGCGGGCTGATGAACGCAGCTGCTTTCGCCAAGATGAAAAAGGGCGCTTACCTGGTAAACACCGCGCGCGGTCCGCTGATCGACGAACCGGCTTTGATCGCGGCGCTCGATAGCGGCCAAGTCGGCGGCGCCGGGCTTGATGTCGTCGCGACCGAACCGCTGGCCAAGGATTCCCCCCTGCTCGGCCGCGACAATGTGATCATCTCGCCGCACACCGCGTTCTATTCGATCGAGGCGCTCAACGAATTGCAGACCAAATGCGCCAGCGACGTTGCGCGCGTGCTCAGCGGCGAAAAAGCGGTCTATCCTATTTCGGCCTAACCTCGTCATGGCCGGGCTTGTCCCGGCCATCCACGCCTTTCTTTAAAGGCAAGACGTGGATGCCCGGCACAAGGCCGGGCATGACAAAAAGAGAGTGACCACTAATGCTCGACCGCACCGACCCCGCGCCTTTCGCCGCGCCCTTCGTCTCCTCGGTGATGAAGATCGAGCCGCAGTGGATCGACTACAACGGCCATCTGAACGTGGCCTATTACAACGTGCTGTTCGATCGGGCGGTGGACGAAGTCTACGAACTTCTTGGTCTCGGTCCCGACTATCTCAAGCAGCACGCGCATTCGACGGTCGTTGCCGAATTGCATGTCCGATACTTGCGCGAAGTGCACGAGGCCGATTTGCTGCGGGTATCGGTGCAGCTGCTCGACTACGACGCCAAACGCATCCATTTTTTCAAGCAATTGCTGCACGCGAGCGAAAACTGGGTGTCGGCCACCTCGGAAAGCATGACCTTGCACGTCGACATGACGGCCAAAAAAGTGGTGCCGTTTCCGGAAAGCGTGTTGCGCAAGCTCGAGCGTCTCAAAACCGCCCATGCGGAGCTGCCGCGGCCGGAAGGCGCCGGGCGCAGCATCAAGATGGCGGGGAAAAGCTGATTGTCGGTGCCGGTCCTCGCAATTGGCCCTTATGAGTGCCATCTTTGCGGTGACAGAATCAGACACGCATGGCCACGACGAAAAAGCTGCTTGTTCAGAATGACTTGACGGCGCCCGCCCCCGGCGGCATTGCCGCGCGCGCCATGGGTGCGCGTGGCGCCGTTTATCTTGCCGATCTCAACCCAGAACAACGCGAAGCGGTCGAGACGCTGGACGGGCCGGTGCTTGTATTGGCGGGGGCGGGAACGGGCAAAACGCGCGTGCTCACGACGAGGATCGCCCATATCCTCAATCTCGGCCATGCGCGGCCGGCGGAAATCCTCGCCGTCACCTTCACCAACAAGGCCGCGCGCGAGATGAAGAGCCGCGTCGGCCAGATGGTCGGCCAAATTGTCGAGGGAATGCCGTGGCTTGGCACGTTCCACTCGATCGGCGTGAAGATGCTCCGGCGCCATGCCGAACTGGTCGGCCTCAAAAGCAGCTTCACGATCCTCGATGTGGACGACCAGATCCGCCTGATCAAGCAATTGTTCGAGGCCGAGAAGCTCGACGAAAAACGCTGGCCGGCCCGTGTCTTCGCCATGATTCTCGACGGCTGGAAGAACCGCGGCCTTAGTCCGGACCAGGTTCCGGCCGGGGAAGCGGCCGGATTTGCCAATGGCAAGGGCAAAAAGCTCTACATCGCCTATCAGGAGCGGCTGAAGACGCTCAACGCGGCTGACTTCGGCGATCTGCTGCTGGAGTGCATACGGCTGTTCCGACAGCATCCGGACGTTCTGAAACAATACCAGCAGCGCTTTAAATTTATCCTCGTCGACGAGTATCAGGACACCAACGTCGCGCAGTATTCTATGGCTGCGCCTGCTCGCCCAGCACACCGATCGGCAAGGACGCGCCGCAAAAACATCTGCTGCGTCGGCGATGACGACCAGTCGATCTATGGCTGGCGCGGGGCGGAGGTGGATAACATTCTGCGCTACGATCATGATTTCCCCGGCGCCAAGATTATCCGCCTGGAGCGGAACTACCGCTCGACCGGGCATATCCTCGCCGCCGCCTCCCAGCTGATCGCCCACAACGAAGGCCGCCTGGGCAAGACATTGCGCACCGAGGACGTGCTGGGCGAAAAGGTGACCGTCACCGGCGCCTGGGACTCGGAGGAAGAAGCCCGCGACATCGGCGAAAAGATCGAAACGCTGCAGCGTGACGCGCGCGAACAAGGTCTCGACCATCCGCTCGACGAAATCGCCATCCTGGTGCGCGCCTCGTTCCAGATGCGCGAATTCGAAGACCGCTTCATCCAGCTCGGCCTGCCCTATCGCGTCATCGGCGGGCCCCGATTTTACGAGCGCATGGAAGTGCGCGACGCGCTCGCCTATTTGCGCGTGATCGCGCAGCCGGCCGACGATCTGGCCTTCGAGCGCATCGTCAACACGCCCAAGCGCGGCCTCGGCGACGCCACGCTGCAAATGCTGCATGACTTCGCGCGCAAAAAACGCATTCCGCTGACCGAAGCAGCCAGCGCCATCAGCGCCACCGACGAGATGAAGCCGAAACCGCGGCTGGCTTTGCGCGATCTGATGGCGAGCTTCGAGCGCTGGCGCGCCAAAAAAGATTCCATGCCGCACAACGAACTGACCGAGATCGTGCTGGATGAATCCGGCTACACGGAGATGTGGCAGAAGGACCGCTCCGCCGACGCCGCCGGGCGTCTCGAAAACCTGAAAGAACTCGTGCGCTCGATGGAGGAATTCGAGAACCTCGCCGGCTTCCTCGAACACATTTCGCTGGTGATGGACCGCGACAGCGCCGAAGGCGAGCAGGCGGTCAACATCATGACGCTGCATTCCGCCAAGGGGCTGGAATTCGACACCGTGTTCCTGCCCGGCTGGGAGGAAGGCCTGTTTCCGCATCAGCGCTCGCTCGACGAAAGCGGCCGCGCCGGCCTGGAGGAAGAGCGCCGCCTCGCCCATGTCGGCCTCACGCGCGCGCGCAAACGCGCCAAGATTTATTTCGCCACCAACCGGCGCATCCACGGCATGTGGACCTCGACCATGCCGTCGCGCTTTCTCGACGAATTGCCGCCCGAGCATGTCGAGGTGACGGAGGCCGCGGGCGGCGCCGGCGGCTTTCGGCATGTCGGGCTATGGCCCCTCGCGCTTCGACGAGGTGGCCTCCTTCGGCTCCAACTACACCACGCCCGGCTGGCAGCGCGCGCAGCAGCGCAAAGGCAGCGGCGGGTTTAGCGAGGACGGCAAGCCGCGTTATGTGCCGGATGGGGTGTTCGATGATGTCGATAAGGACGATGGCGGCGAGGCTGGCTCGGATCACCTCTCCCCTGGGGAGAGGTCGCGCCGACGCGCGTCGGGTGAGGGGGACGGCGCAAGCCAAGACCGTCAGGCGGCTCACTCGTCCCACCCTCTCCCACAGGGGGAGAGGGACAACGAAGCGCCGCCAGCCCTTGACCATCGAAGGCGAACTGGTGGCCAAATCCACCGGCGCCGTCTCATCCTTCGCGGTCGGCGCCCGCGTGTTTCACCAGAAATTCGGCAACGGCAACGTCACCGCCGTGGACGGCAACAAGCTCACCATTGTGTTCGACAAGGCGGGCGAAAAGCGGGTGGTGGATAGTTTTGTGGAGAGGGTGTGAGTGAATCGCCGTGACCATTATGGGAAGAATCGGGTCGTTCTCTCGGAACTAACAATTTGCCGGATGAACATCGATGATATTGGAACTAGCATTCGACGACATTCCAAGTGAGTTACCTCGTCTTCTGGATCTGGACAATTCGCTGTCGGCTGTAGCCGAAAGGCGCCGCCGAAATCTTGCAGAGACCGCGGTCTAGATGGTTCTCCGATCGGTCGACGTTGATTCAAAAACGACTTCTAGTCAGGCAAAAGTTCACGTTTTCTCTCAATGGATAGCGTCACTGCCAACAGAAAGGGGGACCGGGCATATTCTTTCGGCCGCCTGATTTGGTGCAGCTAAATTATCCTGGGCCAGTTGACCCCTACTCACGCTGAAAGTGAATGGGACTTCGAGCCAACTCGAATTGAAATTGTGTGGCAGTACATACATTAGGAACAAACGGTACGCATGAATTACAAGAATCGCGAGTGCGGCGTTAGAAAAGTCTATCACTTATCATCGCTAACTTCACAAAACACGGAGATTTCACAGAATACGCTTGGCAAACATTGGATCCATATCGATTTCGTTGTTTCGATGGCCGGTGAAAATAAGTGGAAACTCCGAACGTCTTTTTATCGAACTGGGAGAACGTGCTACGCCTTTAAGTTCTCGATTGCGAGATTTATCCGCATTGTTTCAGACAATTGAGTGGGCTGACAGGTCATAGATTCAACTAATCGTTAAGTTCAACGCACATGACTAAGCCGCATTTCCAAATTTGGCGCAGCTCATCACGGTGATCCAATTCGCCTTTATGAGATTGGATTGGTGGGCCAACGTTCATTGCTGCTTGTTTTGCACTATCGAAACCTGATTACGATCGACGCTACGCTCCGGATCAAAAAGTTCGCATCCATTGCTTGATGGCGCCGCTATGGAATGTCGATTTGAACGCGCCCCGTTTTCAGTCCAGGATTTCGTTATCACATTACTACCGATTGAGCCAATTTAGCAATGAATAATCCAAGAGCATTACCGCAACAGTCGGTCAGCACTGTCACTTACGTCGACGTGATGGAAAATATACAATCCGTAACCAATGAAGGCGTGACGAAAAAAATCTATCTCAGCGCAATTGATCTATCCGCCACAGAGCGGACAGGGAAACAGTCGATACGCCGAGCATGTCTCGATCAGTAATGGGCATCAATTCGCTGGCTCCCTTTTTCCTGGCTCTGGATGGAGCAACTGCGGGCAATTGCGAGCCAGCTCGATAGTGTTTGTTGAACTTTTAGTGTGCCTATAATTGGATTCATGACTACCCGTATGCCGCGAGCCAGCTAAACCTTGGACAATTTTTCACTTCTTCTCCAACAACACCTGCCCCCGCTGCCCCACCACCCGCTGCACGGCTTGCGCAAAGCGCGCCAGCAGCCAGGGCAGCGTCACCTCCAGCCGCACGGCGCCCTCGGTGACGTCGATGGTGCCATGCGCGTGCTGGCCGAGCGCGCTGGCCGCAAAGCTCAGGCGGTCGCCCTCCCAGCTGTCGTTGTCGATGCGGAGAAGTTGCGCGAATTCGGTCTTGGCGCGGCCGATGCCGTCCTTGATGCGGCGCGCGGCCTCGTCCTTGCCGAGGCGGTGCGGGATAACGACGACGAGGGGTTCGGTCATCCGGGTTTAAGTCCACATTCGCTGCAACAGACCCCGTTCGTTCCCGCGCAAGCGGGAATCCAGTTCTTACTATCCCGGGTCCCCGCTTTCGCGGGGACGAACGGTGAACTAGTCCGAGATGTAGGGATGAAGCGTGTGAGGCGAAAGCCTCTCTTCGCCCACATGCTTCGAGACGCGCACCTGACGGTGCACTCCTCAGCATGAGGCCCGGAGAGGCCCTGCCCCATCAATGGCGCACCGTCGCGGCGAAGCCTACTTCTTGATGTCGCCGCTCAAAATCCGGGCGCAGGCGTCGGCGACGCCGCTGTTGGGCTCTTTGTTGCCGGGAAACGTCGCCCAGCCGCCCTTTTCCACGAACGTATAGCGGCCCCAGCTATCGGTCGCATTGAGCGCCGCCGTCGTCACCTTGACGTCGGCGGCGGTGCGGAACCTGTCGACGCAGATCGGCGTCAGCACGGCGACCACCGCCTTGGTGACGGCTCGCCTCGGTGCGCCGCTCGACATTCGATTGCATCTGCCAGCCGGAAAAGCCGAAGCCGACCACCATGGTCAGCACGCTGCCGACGACGGCGCCCTGGATGAGCCGCGCACGCGAGTCGCCTTGCAGCATAAGAGGTAACGGCATGAATTATCCTTATCCTCCGAAACCGGTTCGGAGCGAGGGCAACGGACACCCGGATGGGCTCCGGTCGCGAGTTGGCGTTGAGGCCCGGCTGCTTTGCGCTGGCGGCTCGGTCGGGGCAAACGTTGCGCCTTAATGGCGGCAAAGTCGATGGTCTCGGGCCGGCGGCCGTTTTGTGTTACGCTTTCGCCCGCCATGATGAAGCGTGAGAATTTCCCGGTCGCCAAGATCTACGTGCCGATCGCGCGGCGCAAAACGCTCGAGCAAAAGCGCGTCGACGAGATCGCCGCCAGCATGCTGGAAAGCGGCCAGCAGACGCCGATTCTGGTGCGCGCGGACGGCGAGCGCTTCGTGCTGGTCGAGGGCCTGCACCGGCTGGAAGCCGCCAAAGCGCTGGGCGAAATGACCATCGTCGGTTTCCGGGTGGATGCGCGCAAGCATTAGACCTGAGCTTTTTTGAACACGCCGAAGCCAACAAAAAGCTGCCTTAATCCCGCCCGCCGGCGTGCTATGATTGAGCACCGGAACCATCGTCTAGCCTGGGGCTTGTAAGTCCATGCGTCTGCGCCACCTGGGTCTTTTCATCGCCGCCGCCGCACTGGTATTTTTGCCGGCCGCGCGCGCTTCCGCAGCCCTGCTCATTTCCGTCGACAAAACCGCCCAGCAGATGACCGTCTCGGTCGACGACGAGCCGCTTTATACATTGGCCGGTATCCACCGGCCGGCGCGGCTACGACACGCCCAGCGGCACCTTCAAGCCCTTCCGCATGGAGCGCGACCACTACAGCCGCGAGTGGGACGACGCGCCGATGCCCTATTCGATCTTCTTCACCGAGCGCGGCCACGCCTTCCACGGCACCAATCACCGCATTACCGGCCAGGCGGCCTCGCATGGCTGCGTGCGGCTGTCGGTGAAAAACGCCGCCACGTTGTGGGCGCTGATCAAGCAGCAGAAGATGGCCAACACCGTCGTCGTGCTCACCGGCAGGACGCCCGCGCCGGCGCCCTTGGTGGCGCAGCAGAAGAATAAGCCGCTGCAGGTGCGGCCGGCTATTGCGCAGCGGGACCAGGATCAAATTGAGCAGCAGGATCCGAGAGACGTCGCGGTCAATGCCGACGAGGAAGTCGTGCCCGCCGATCTGCCGCCGCCGGGCTGGCGCCGCAACGATTACCGCGACCGCTCGCGCTATTTCTATTACCGCGCGCAGCCTAACGAGGCGCCGCGCCGCTATTACCGCTACGGCGGCTATCCGTTTTATCCTTACGGCCGCTAGGCGACGCCGCTCACGCGTTCCCGAATTTACAGATGCTTGACGCCGAGCGCCTGCTCGCCGCGGTCGAGGATCAGCGGCACGATCAGGTCTTCCTCGTCATCGAGATGCCGGATCAGCCCTTTGAGCAGCGCGCCGCTCGCCACCGCATGATCGTCGCCGCATTTCTTGAGCGCATCGGCATCGCCCGTTAGCGCGCGCAGCAGCGCGTTGGCGGTCTCGGCCGTCGCCGCCATATCGGCATGGATGGCGTGATGGTCGCCCTCCAGCACGTCGAAGCCGCGGACCAGGCGCTCGTCGGCGGCGCGGAAAATCGGGAAATAATGCAGATCCTCGATCTGGTGGTGCACCTCGAGCTGCGACAGCAGAAATTGCAGCCGCGGCACGAACAGCGCCGGAGAATTCGGCAGGCTTCAATTTGCCGTCGCGGAATTGCGTTTCGATCGCCTGGATCATTCCGGCCAGTTCGCGGAACATGGCGTGGCGCGACAGCCAGAAGCGCGCCATCTCGCCCAAGTTGGCGTGGCCCTCCCATTGCTCGCGGGGATAACGCGCGATCAGCACGCGCAAATCCTCCGGCCAGCCGCTGCGGCGGGCCAGCGCCAGCATGTCCGTATCGGTGGCGTTGGGCGTTTCGATGGTCATGGGCGCCCTACATAGCCATTGCCAGCGCATTCGCCAAACGCGCTAGATTGTCGTGATGAGCACTTATGTCGCCAGTCTCGATTGCGATGAACCGATTGCCCGGCGCGTCGCGAGCTATCTGGCCGAATGCCTCGATCCCGAACTTTGCGTCTGCGCGGCTTTCGAAGGCGACGATGGACGCTGGCAGGTCGCGATTCATTTCGAGCAGCCGCCCGATGAAACGACATTTGCGCGCGCTGGTCGCCAGCCGCCGCCGATGAGGCGACGGCCGCGGCGCTTCGCATCGAGCCGGTCGCGCAAGCCGACTGGGTTGCGCAAAGCCTGAGCGGCCTGACGCCGGTCAAAGCCGGCCGCTTTATCGTGCACGGCGCCCATGACCGCGCCCGCGTCAAACCCAACGCCATCGGCATCGAGATCGAGGCGGCGCTCGCGTTCGGCACCGGCCATCACGGCACCACGCGCGGCTGTTTGCTGGCGCTTGATGATCTGGCGAAGCGGCGGCGCGTTCGGCTCGACGTGCTCGATCTCGGCACCGGCTCCGGTGTGTTGGCGATCGCGGCGGCGAAGATTTTTCGAACCCGCGTCATGGCGAGCGACATCGATCCGGTCGCCGTCGCATCCGCCAAAGCCAATGCGCGGCTCAACTCGCACGCCGGCGATTACTTTCACGCGTGCCGCCGGCGTCAAGGCCCGCGTCATCGCGCGCAACGCGCCTTACGACCTGATCTTCGCCAATATTCTGCTTGGTCCGCTGTTGCGGCTGGCGGTGCCGCTGCGCAAACTCGCCCGCAAAAACGCGCGCATCGTGCTTGTCCGGCCTGCTGCCGGGCCACGCCAATGCGGTGGTCGCGATCTACCGCGCGCAAGGGCTCAGCCTTGAGCGGCGCATTTTGCTCGACGGCTGGGTGACGCTTATCATGCGGTAATTTTTACGTGGCGCATGATCTAGTCCGAAAACCGGTTCCCACTTTTCGGGATCATGCGCGCTGAAAACCAAACCGCCCCGGGCGGGGAGACCGGGGCGGTTTGCACTGTTACGGCAATTCGACGCTTACCAGCCGCCAAACGGCATGTTCTTGGCGTCGGTCTTGACCAGCCGGTTACCGCGTTCGTCCAGGCTGTAGGGCAACAGGTGGACGTGCTTCGCGATCTCGCGGCGTGCCTGGCGCATGCGCGACTCGATCAGCGCATCGACGAAGCGGGCAAACCAGCTCTTGGCCGGCGCGGCTGTGTCCGCGCGCTTGGCTTGCGGCTCGGCTTTACCGGCGGCTACGCGGGCGACGCCATAAGTGACGGCAACCATATTTGTCTCTCCTTCTCTTCCAAAAACGTCAGCAAAGGTCCTGGCATTCATTCCTGACTATTGCGACGCAACATAGTCTGTCTCGCAAATGCGAACTAGTCATGACAACGCATAGAAGCCCTGTATTTCCGGCATGTTCTATTAATTAGTTGTAGAGATCGATGGCATCATTGCGGCGAATATAATGCATTGCACAAATATGAGTCAGATGACCGATTCGTTGCTGCCTGGACGATCAAAACGAGACATATTTTTCGCCGGCACTGCCTAAGCCGTGACGGCTTTGCCTCGCCCGGCGTGGCGCGCATGCCTGCGTTGCTCGGCCCCAGAAGAGGGTTAGAGTGCGGTCCATGTTCGAAGCCAAATTCCAGTCCTTCGACGAACGAAGCGAGCGGGCGGCGGCGCCTGCGCGCGTTGCGGCCTTGCGCGCCGAACTCAAGCGCCGCGGGCTCGACGGCTTCGTGGTGCCGCGCGCCGACCGTCAGCAGAATGAATATTTGCCGGCGAGCGAAGAACGCCTCGCCTGGCTCACCGGCTTCACCGGCTCGGCCGGCTTGGCGATCGTGCTGGCCGAGCGCGCGGTGCTGTTCACCGATGGCCGCTACACCGTGCAGGCGGCAGCGCAAGCCGATCCGAAAGTATTTTCCGTCGAGCATCTGGTGGCCAACCCGCCCGACCAATGGCTTGAGCAGAATCATCAAGAGCGGCGCCAAGCTCGGCTACGATCCCTGGCTGCACACCGCCGACGGCGCCGAGAAGCTGCGCAAAGCCTGCGCCAATGCCGGCGCCGAATTGGTCGCGGTCGAGAGCAACCCGATCGACGCGTTGTGGAAGGACCGCCCGGCGCCGCCCAAGGGCATGGCGAGCCTGCGCGACCTCAAGTTCGCCGGCGAAAGCGCCGCCGACAAACTCAAGCGCGTGCGCGCCGAACTGATCAAGCAGCGCGCCGACGTGCTGGTCGTGTCCGATCCGCAGAACGTCGATTGGACCTTCAACATCCGCGGCTCCGACGTCGCCCATACGCCGCTGGCGCTCGGCTTTCGCCTTGGTGCCGCGCGAGGGGCGCGCCTGCCTCTATATCGACGGCGCCAAGCTCGACGACAAAACGCGCCACGCGCTGGAGGAAATCGCCGAGGTGCGCGAGCCGGTAGCGCTCGAGCGCGATCTGGGCGCGCTCAAGGGCAAGACTGTGCGGCTCGACCAGGCGAGCGCCGCCGACGCTTTGACGCGGCTCATCACCGACGGCGGCGGCAAGCCCATGCGCGGGGCCGATCCGATCACGCTGATGAAGTCGGTCAAGAACCACGCCGAGATCGAAGGATCGCGCGAAGCCCATAAACGCGACGGCGTGGCGATGGCGCGCTTTCTCGCCTGGTTCGAGCGCGAGGCGCCGGCGGGCAAGCTGACCGAGATCGACGCGGTCAAGGCGCTGGAAAGCTTTCGCCGCGACAGCGGCAAACTCAAGGATATTTCGTTTCCGACCATCGCCGGCAGCGGGCCGAACGGCGCGATCGTGCATTACCGCGTCACCGAGGCGAGCAACCGGCGCATCGGCACGAACGAATTGTTCCTGATCGATTCCGGCGCGCAATACGAAGACGGCACCACCGACATTACCCGCACGCTTATTGTCGGCGCGCCATCGGATGAAATGCGCGACCGCTTCACCCGCGTGCTCAAGGGCCACATCGCCATTGCCAGCGCGATTTTTCCGGACGACACCAGCGGCGCCCAGCTCGATTCCCTGGCGCGCGTCGCGCTGTGGCAGGCCGGGCTCGATTTCGACCACGGCACCGGCCATGGCGTCGGCAGCTATCTGTCGGTGCACGAGGGCCCGGCGCGCATTTCCAAGCTCGGCACCGCGCCCTTGCGCCGCGGCATGATCATGTCGAACGAGCCGGGCTATTACAAAACCGGCGCCTACGGCATCCGCATCGAGAACCTGGTGCTGGTGACGCCGTCGCCCGAACCTGCCGGCGGCGAGAAACCGCTCAATGCGTTCGAGACGCTCACGCTCGCCCCGATCGAGCGGCGGCTGATCGACACCCGCATGCTGACCGCCAAGGAACGCCACTGGGTCGACAGCTATCACGGCCACGTGCACGAAACGATCGCCCCGCTGCTCGATGCGCCGACGCGCGCCTGGCTCGATGCGGCGGTGAAGCCGCTGTAGTTCGCTCTTGTCCCGGGCGCAGCGCAGCACCGTCAGCGCGTTTACGCGCGTCATTGACGCGCTATGGTGATGCGCTGCAGACCCGGGACCTTCTCGGATTGCGGAATTTGTAACGGTCCCGGATCGGCGGTGCACTCGCTAACGCGCTGCACCGCGTCCGGGACGACGGGCTAGCCGATCAGCTTCAGCCACTCGTCTTCGGTCATCACCTTGACGCCGTGCTTCTTGGCCTCGGCCAATTTCGAGCCGGCGCCGGGGCCGGCCACCACGAAATCGGTCTTCTTCGACACCGAGCCCGACGCCTTGGCGCCGAGCCGCTCGGCGGTGGCCTTGGCCTCCTCGCGCGTCATCTTTTCGAGCGAGCCGGTGAACACCACGGTCTTGCCGGCGATCGGTGAATTGGTCTTCGGCTTTTCGGCGTCGAGGATGGTCACCTGTTTGGTCAGCCGCTCGACGATGCCGCGGTTATGGCTTTCGCCGAAATAGGCCTTGATGCTCTCGATCACCGTCTCGCCGATCTGGTCGAGCGCATCCATCTCGGCGATGGTTTCTTCGTCGCCTTTGGCGACCTTCAGGCAAGCCTCGTGGAACGCCTTCCAGGAGCCATAGCCGCGCGCCAGCGCCAGCGCCGTGGTCTCGCCGACATGGCGGATGCCGAGCGCATAGATAAAGCGCTCGAGCGAAATCTCGCGCCGCTCGTCGATCGCCGCGAACAGATTGCGCACCGAGGTTTCGCCGTAACCCTCCTCCTCGAGCAATTTGCTTTTGTGCTTCTTCTCCAGCGTGAAAATATCGGCCGGCTCCTTCACCCATTCCTTCTCGAAGAATAATTCGATCTGCTTTTCGCCCAGGCCCTCGATGTCGAAGGCGCGGCGCGAGGCGAACAATTTGAGATGCTCGATCTTCTGGAACGGACAGGCGAACTCGCCGGTGCAGCGGGCGCGCGCGCCCTCCTCGCCGGTGGCGGTTTCCTCGCGCACGATGTCGGTGTGCAGATAGCACGGGCATTTTTTCGGAAAGTGATAGGCCTTGGCGCTTTTCGGGCGCTTGTCGAGCACCACGTCGACCACCTGCGGGATGACGTCGCCGGCGCGCTGGATGATGACGGTGTCGCCGATGCGGATATCGCGGCCATCGCGCAACGGTTCGCCGTCGCCGCCGATGCCTTTGATGTAGTCCTCGTTGTGCAGCGTTGCGTTCTGCACGATGACGCCGCCGACGCCGACCGGATCGAGCTTGGCGACCGGCGTGAGCGTGCCGGTGCGGCCGACCTGGATTTCGATGTCCTTGAGAATGGTGACGGCGCGCTCGGCCGGAAACTTGTGCGCGATCGCCCAGCGCGGTGAGCGCGAGACGAAGCCGAGCCGTTGCTGCCAATCGAGCCGGTCCACTTTGTAGACGACGCCGTCGATGTCGTAATCGAGTTCGGCGCGCTGCTCTTCGATGGCGCGGTGGAAGGCGAGCAACTCATCGGCCGAATGGCAGATCTTGGTGAGCGGGTTGGTCGAGAAGCCGCAAGTCTTGAACCATTTGATCATGCCGGACTGGGTGTCGGCCGGCATCTCGCTCATCTCGCCCCAGGCGTAAGCGAAAAAGCCAAGCGGACGCGAGGCGGTGACGCTCGCATCTTTCTGGCGCAAGGAGCCGGCCGCCGAATTGCGCGGATTGGCGAAGATGGTGTCGCCGGCCGCTTTCTGGCGCTCGTTGAGTTTGAGAAAATCCGCCTTGGTCATATAGACCTCGCCGCGCACCTCGCAGATTTTCGGCACATGTTTGCCTTTGAGATGCTGCGGCACGTCTTTCAGCGTCTTGATATTGGCGGTGACGTCCTCGCCTTCGGCGCCGTCGCCGCGCGTGGCGGCGGTGACCAGCTCGCCGTCCTCGTAGCGCAGCGACATCGACAGGCCGTCGATTTTCGGCTCGGCGCTGAAGGCGATTTTTTCGTCCTCGCTCAGTTTCAGGAATTTGCGGATGCGGGCGACGAAATCGGTGACGTCCTCGTCGGCAAAGGCATTGTCGAGCGAGAGCATCGGCACCGCGTGGCGCACTTTCTTGAAGCGGCCGGTGGGCGCGGCGCCGACCTTCAGCGAAAGAGATTCGAGCGTGCGCAAATCGGGAAAGCGCTTTTCGATGTCGTTGTAACGCTTGCGCAGCGCGTCATAGTCGGCGTCGCTGACGGTCGGCTTGTCTTGCTGGTAATAGCGCTTGTCGTGTTGCGCGATTTCGCCGGCGAGCCGCGCGTGCTCGGCCTTGGCCTGCTTGGCGGTCAGAAGCTCGACCGGGGTTTTATCGGTTTTGACTTTCGCCATCGCAATTTTACCCGTCGCGGCCACAGGTGACGGACACTATCCCGCCGCCTTGATCAGCCGTTCGGCGGCGGCGCGGGCCTCGTTGGTGATCTCGGCGCCGGCCAGCATGCGGGCGATCTCCTCGCGACGTTTCTCGGCCGCCACCTCGGTGACGCGGGTGGCGACGCGCTTGCCGCTCTCCAGCGCATCTTTGCTGATCAGATAATGGCGGTCGGCGCGCGCCGCCACCTGCGGCGCATGCGTCACCGCCAGCACCTGCACGCCGGAGGCCAACTTGGCCAGCCGCACGCCGATGGCGTCGGCCACCGCACCGCCGACGCCGGTGTCGATTTCGTCGAATACAAGCGTCGGCGCCGAACCGCGGTCGGCCAGCACCACTTTGAGCGCCAGCAGGAAGCGCGCGAGTTCGCCGCCGGAGGCGACCTTCATCAGCGGCCCCGGCTTGGTGCCCGGATTGGTCTGCACCCAGAATTCCACGCGGTCGATGCCGTTGGGCCCGGCGGCGGCCGGATCGCTTTCGATCTCGGTGGAAAATTTCGCGCGCTCGAGTTTCAACGGCGCCAGCTCGCCATTGACCGCCTTGTCGAGCCCGGTGGCGGCCTTGGCGCGCGCTTTCGACAGCGCGCCGGCGGCGGCGCGGTAGGCGGCCTCGGCTTGGCTTGCTGCTTCCTCCAGGCTTTTAAGTTTTTCCTCGCCGGCGTCGATCAGCGCCACGTCGGCCAGATATTTGCGCGCCAGCGCCGCCAGTTCGTCCACCGGCACATTGTATTTGCGCCCCGCCGCGCGCAACGCAAACAGCCGTTCCTCGATGCGCTCGAGTTCGGCCGGATCGAAATCGGCGGTGCGAAGGGCTGCTTCCAAGTGGCCGCGGGTTTCTTCCAAAGCGGTCAACGCCGTATCGAGCGCCTTCACCGCCGGCTCCACCAGTTGCGGCGCCTGCGCCGCTCGCCGCTCCAGGCGGCGGATGACGCCGGCGAGCGCCGGCACGCTTGAATTGGCGCCGGCCAGCACGTCGTGCGCCTCGCGCAAATCCTCAGCCACTTTCTCGGCCTGCATCATGCCGGTGCGGCGCGTGGCGAGCGCGGTCTCCTCGCCGGCCTGCGGCGCCAGTTTTTCGAGTTCCTCCACCGCGTGGCGCAGCCAGTCGCCTTCGCGTTTGGCGCGCTCGACTTCGGCGCGATGCGCGTCGGCCGCATCCTGCGCCGTCGCGTCGCGCCTCCCACAGCGTTTCGACCTTGCCGGCGTCATCCTCGAGCCCGCCAAAAGCATCGAGCAGGCGGCGATGGGTGGCGGCGTCGACCAGCGCGCGCTCGTCGTGCTGGCCATGGATCTCGACCAGCGCGGAACCGAGCTGCTTCATCACCTGCACGCTCACCGGCTGGTCGTTGACAAAGGCGCGCGTGCGCCCGTCGGCGAATTGCACCCGGCGCAGGATCAACTCGTCCTCGGCGGCAATGTCATTGGCTTTGAGAATGGCGCGCGCCGGATGCGAGCGGGCGATCTCAAAGGAAGCGGTCACCTGACCCTGCTCGATGCCGTGGCGCACCAGCGTCTGGTCGCCGCGCGCGCCTAAGGCCAACGCGAAAGCGTCGAGCAGGATCGACTTGCCGGCGCCGGTCTCGCCGGTGAGCACGGCCAGCCGCCCGGCAAAATCGATATCGAGCCGGTCGATCAGGACAATGTCGCGAATGGAGAGACGGGAAAGCATGGCAGCGAAAATCCAGTGGGCCGCGTCATGCCCGGGGCCCGGCCCGGGCATCTACGTCTTGCAGATTCGCTATCATTAAAGACGGCAATGGCCGGCACAAGGTGCATGCTCGGGCCGGCGGAGCCGGACCCGAGTGCCGGCCATGAACCAATCAATGCTAGGCGAGCTTTCGCCTAGCCCAGCCCGATCCCCTTGAACGCCTTGCTGATCCAGGAACCCTTGTTCTCGGATGGCTCGACCCCGCCGTTCTTCACCAGCGTATAGGCGTGCTTGTACCACTCGCTGTCGGGGAAATTGTGCCCGAGCACGGCGGCCGCGGTCTGCGCCTCGGCCACGATGCCGAGCGCCATATAGGCTTCGGTCAGGCGCATCAGCGCCTCTTCGACGTGGCGCGTGGTCTGGTATTTGGTGACGACGATTTTGAAACGGTTGATGGCGCCGGTGTAATCCTTGCGGTTCAGGTAGTAGCGTCCGGTCTGCATTTCCTTGCCGGCGAGCTGGTCGCGGGCCACGGCGATCTTCTGCTTGGCGGAATTTGCGTATTCGGTGGTCGGATATTTGCGCATCGACCTCTTCCAGCGCGGCCAGCGCCTTCTCGGTGCGCGACTGGTCGCGGGTGATGTCGGGGATTTCGTCGAAATAAGACGAGGCGATCAGGAACTGCGCGTAAGCGGCGTCCGAACTGCCCGGGTGTAGCGTGATATAGCGCTTGGCCGCGGCGACGCAGTCGTCATAAGAGCCGGACTGGTAATAGGCATAAGAGGCCATGATCAGCGACTTGCGCGCCCAATCCGAATAAGGGTGCTGGCGGTCGACTTCCTCGAACTTCTTAATCGCCGCTTTCACGTCGTGGCGGTTATTGAGGTAGTAGAGGCCCTCGTTATAGAGCCGCTCGGCCGGCTCGTCGGGCGCGACCTCTTCTTTCTTGAACATGTCGACGTCGCTGCACGCGCCGAGGCCAACCGCCAGAACCATGGCCGCCAAGCCGCGCACGATAAAACGCCGCCGCCAATCGGCGCGGCCCGGCCCCGACCCTTTTGCCGTCACGTCCATGCTCGCGATATCCCTCGGCACACCAGTGTTGCGCACAAACGCTAAGTCCCGCGCTTATCCTGTGTCCGCTTCCCCCAGGGGCCGTCCGCGCCAAAGGCATCCGGCAAAGCCCGCTATCCGCGTTGGTGTAAACGAGAAAACGCGGCCGCGCCAAGGAATTAAGCGGGACATTCGGCCGGGATTAAGGCGGAGGTTAACGCTGTTTCGGCCGCTAATTCAGGCCACTTCCGGCCCGTAGGCCGCGGCCACCAGACCGCCGACGACTTGCGCCTGACCGCGGCTGCGCCGCGCCGGCTCCGTCGCGGTCGCCTCGATCAGCCGCCAACTCGACGGATCGGCCATCAGCGCCGAGAGCACCGCGTGGTTGAGCTTGTGGCCGCCGCGGACGGTGCGGTAGGCGGCGAGCAACGGCTGACCGGCAAGCGCCAGATCGCCGATGGCATCGAGCACCTTGTGGCGCACGAATTCGTCGGCGAAACGCAGACCTTCCGGATTGAGCACGCGGTCCTCGGTCACCACCAGCGTATTGTCGAACGAGGCGCCGAGCGCGTAACCGGCGCTCCACAATTTGGCGACGTCCTTCATGAAACCGAAGGTGCGCGCGCGCGCGATCTCGCGGCGGAAGGTGTCCGGCTCGATATCGAGCGCCAGCGCCTGCTTGCCGATCAGCGGATGGTCGAATTCGATCTCGGCTTCGACGCGGAAGCCGTGTTCATAGGGGCGCAACTCGCCGACCGCGCCGTCTTTGGCGGCGACGCGCACCGGCTTGATGACTTCGATATAGCGGCGCGGCAGAGCGCGCGCTGTCAGGCCGGCCTGATCGATGGCGTCGACGAAAGCCGCGGCGCTGCCGTCCATGATCGGCACTTCCGGCCCGTCGATCTCGACGACCACATTGTCCACGTAGAGCCCGCGCAGCGCCGCCAGCAAATGCTCGGCGGTCGAACACAGCGGGCCTTTGGCGTCGCCCAGAACGGTGGCGAATTCGGTGGCGGTCACCGCGCGCACGTCGGCGCGGATTTCGCGCTCGATGGAGCCGTCGGCGGAGACGCGCTGGAATACGATGCCGGTGTCGTCGTCGGCGGGATGCAGCGTGAGTGTGACGGGAAGTCCGGAATGCACGCCGACGCCGGAGACGGCGATGTGGTCGCGGAGCGTGGTCTGCTTAGCGCCCTTCATTCAACCCGTAGCCGCCGGCTCGCTCGCGAGCCGCGCGGTCCCATCCCTGGCTCCGATGGAGCCTTATTTTCGCCTTCACTCAGCGACTATTCGCAAGATCAGGAAGGCAACCCCCAAGGACCGAAAAGTCCCTTACGCGCCTGAAACTTAGGCCATACCGCCGGCATTCTCCAACTCACGCTTTCTTACCGACTGTTACTCTTTTTTGCCGCAATTACGCGGCCGGCCCATGCGTCCTGCATCGGTTCTACGCTACCGGCAAAATCATGCGCGCTTGGCACTGGCAGCCGGAACCGTTAAGCCCGGCTCACACCGCACCACGAAAAGATACATTTAATCAATGAGTTAAAGAAAATCGCGAGATCGCTAGAAACGCTTCGGCCCCGCTCCAGGTCACGGAACGGGGCCGATTTTCGTCTCGGTCAGTTGGCCTGGCGGCGCAGGAAGGCCGGAATGTCGAGTTGGTCCTCCTCGCCCGAATTATGCACAGGCGTCGGGCGGCCATGGGGATCGAGCCCTTGCGGCCCCGAGCGGCGGGCATATTCCGACACCGGGTCGCCAGATCTGCCTTCAGGGTGCCGGCCCTCCGGATGGCGGGCGCTGGGGCGCGCTGGCCGCTCGAACTGGGGCATGGCTTGCGCGACGCGCGGGGCCGGCGGCGCCTCCGCCTCCTCGACGCGGCGGCCGAGGCCGACTTTGGCCAGCCGCTGCATCAGCGACAGGCGGCGCTTCTCGGGGTGATCTTCGTCGATCTCGCCGCGCTGCGCCCGGATCTCGTTCTGCGCCGGCAACGGCAATTCGTCGATGCGCGGCATGCGCGGGGTGCGCGCGACGCTGCGCTCGGGCGGCGGCGGGATGAAGGTTTTCGGCGTCGGCGGCTCGGCCGGGGCGAATTCGCTCGGGCCCGGCTCGAACAGCGACGGCTTCATCGGCATCGGCCGGATCGACACCTCATCGCTGCCCGGCGGCGGCAGGATGGCGGCGGCGACCGCGGCGTGGGCTGCGGCATGGGCCGCAGCTTCAGCCGCCGCGGCACGCGAGGCAGGCGTTACCGGCTGCGGATTTCGCTCGATACGCTCGGCGGTGCGGCGATTTTCGGCGCGCACTTTGCCGGCGAGTTCCTTGAGCGCGTTCTCGGTCTGCGAGGGCTGACGCTGGGCGCTCGTCTGGTCGATGCCGGTTGCCACCACCGAGACGCGGATGATGCCTTCCAGGCTTTCGTCGAAAGTGGCGCCGACGATGATATTGGCGTCCTGATCGACTTCCTCGCGGATGCGGGTGGCGGCTTCGTCCACTTCGTAGAGCGTCAGATCTTGCCCGCCGGTGATCGAGATCAGCAGGCCCTTGGCGCCCTTCATGGAGGCGTCGTCAATGAGCGGATTGGCGATCGCGGCTTCGGCGGCGACACTCGCCCGCTTTTCGCCGGAGGCTTCGCCGGTGCCCATCATGGCCTTGCCCATCTCCTTCATCACCGCGCGCACGTCGGCGAAGTCGAGATTGATCAGGCCTTCCTTGACCATCAGATCGGTGATGCAGGCGACGCCCGAATAGAGCACCTGGTCGGCCATGGCGAAGGCGTCGGCGAAGGTGGTCTTCTCGTTGGCGACGCGGAACAGGTTCTGGTTGGGGATGATCAGCAGCGTATCGACCACCTTTTGCAGTTCCACAATGCCGGCTTCGGCAAAGCGCATGCGGCGGGCGCCTTCGAAGTGGAATGGCTTGGTGATCACGCCGACGGTGAGAATACCGAGGTCGCGCGCGGCCTTGGCGATGATCGGTGCGGCGCCTGTGCCGGTGCCGCCGCCCATGCCGGCGGTGACGAAGACCATATGCGCGCCGGTCAAATGATCGCGGATTTCGTCGATCACCTCTTCGGCGGCGGCGCGGCCGACATCGGGCTGCGATCCGGCGCCGAGCCCCTCGGTCACCTGCGCGCCCATCTGCACGATGCGCTCGGCTTTCGACATGGTGAGCGCTTGCGCGTCGGTATTGGCGACGACGAAGTCGACACCTTTGAGACCCGCCGCGATCATGTTGTTGACGGCATTGCCGCCGGCGCCACCGACGCCGAACACGGTAATGCGCGGCTTCAGCTCGCGAATGTCGGGGACTTTTAAACCTAGATTGTCGCTCATTGGTTTGCCTCATGTATGCACGGGCGGCAGGCGGCGTTCGCGCGTCTTGCGCCAACGCCATAGCGCTCCGCCGAACAGGGCCGGTCCGCCACCGGCCCCTTCGTGGTTCTGGGATGGAGGGTCAAAAGCTTTCGCGCAGCCATCGTCCGACCCTTGCCATGTAACCGCCCGTTCCTGTCATCAATTGCCGCGTTCGCCGCGGTTCGAAGTGTTCAAGATGTGCCGCTTGTGGATAGACCAGGAGCCCCGCCGCCACCGCGAAAGCCGGCCCCTTGGCCGCCTCCGGGAGACCGGCCAGACCCAAAGGACGGCCGATGCGCACCGGCCGATTGAGGATGCGCGCCGCCAGATCCGCCATGCCGGACAACTGACTGGCACCGCCGGTCAGAATGACCCGCGCGCGCGGTTCCGCCGCGAATGGCGAGGCGGCCAACCGGTCGCGTACCATTTCCAGAATTTCCTCGACCCGCGGTTTGATGATGCGCACGAGATTTGCCCGCGAGACGAATTGCGGCGGCTCGCGCTCATCATTTCCGACCGGAGGTACCGTGATCATGTCGCGTTCATCCGATCCACCGGTCAAAACACTGCCATAAATCGCTTTGATTCGCTCAGCATCCGCGATTTGGGTGTTCAGCCCGCGGGCCAGATCCAAGGTGATGTGCTGCCCGCCGAGGGCAAAGCCGTCGGCATGGACGAAGCGGCCGCCGGAAAAGACCGCGAAGGTCGTGGTTCCAGCGCCGAAATCGATCGTGGCGGCGCCGAGATCGGCTTCATCGTCGGCCAGCACCGCCAGACCCGCCACATAAGGCGAGGCCACCATGGCTTCCACATCGAGATGACTGCGCTCGACGGTGAGCATCAAATTGCGCACGGTGGCGACATCGGCGGTGACCATGTGCATATCGACGCCGAAGCGATGCCCGAGCATGCCGCGCGGTTCGCGGATGCCGGTGGCGGCATCGACCGCATAGCCGATGGGCAATGAATGCAGCACCGCGCGCCCGTCGCGCACCGAATGACGGCTGGCCGCCGCCAGCACGCGCGAAATCTCGTTGTCGGTGACGGTGCCGGTGGTCAGATCGATATCGGCGATGAAGCGCTCGCTGTCGGGGCGCCCGCCGGACAAAGATACCACCACGGATTCCAGCTGCACTTCCGCCATGCTCTCGGCGATGTCGATGGCCTGGCGCACCATTTCCTCGGCCTCGATCAGATCGACCACCGAACCAGCCTTCATGCCGCTCGCCGCGGTATGGGCAAAGCCCAACACGTGCACGCCGTGACTGCGGCGGCGCAGCGCATCGCTCGGCGCTTGCGGCTCAAGCCGCGCGATCATGCAGACGATCTTGCTGGTGCCGATATCGAGGCCGGCGACCACCTTGGCGCGGCGCGGCGACACCGGTTTCATCTTGGGCGTAAGGCCGAAGCGCAGCACGTTCATGCGTCGCTTCCCTTGCGTTTGGTCTTTTTATCTTTCTCGATCTGCTTGATCGCTTCGTCGCGCGCGGCGGCAGCGGCATCGGACTGGCGCACGGTGACGCGGTCGGGCAACCGCAGATCGACGGTGACGATGTCGCGCGACAGCAGTTTCTTGGCGCGGTCGAGATCGACTAACGTAGCGAGCGCCTGCGCGGGTTCGGCTTCCGGCAGCAGCACTTCCAGCCCGCCTTTGAGATGCAGGTTCCAGCGCCGGTCGGCGACCAGCACGAAGGCTTCGACTTTTCCGGCGATGTCGGGATAGCGCGCGATCAGCGCGATGAATTCTTGCGCGGCTTGGGCTGCGCCTTGGCCCACCACCAGCGGCAGCGACGCAAATTGCGGCGGCACGTCTGGCTCAAGCACGGTGCCGTCGGCGGCGATCAGATAGACGCGGCCTTCGTTCTGCCAGAGCGCGAAGGCCTTGCGCTCCATGATGCCAATACGCAGACGATCGGGATAAAGCTTGAGCACGGTCGCTTGCGCGATCCACGGATTGGTCAATAGCCGCGCGCGCGTCTGCCCGGCATCGAGAAACAACAGCGAGGAGCGGCCGGTGATGCCGGCGAGCGCCAGAACGTCGTCGCGCTTGATTTCGTGCTCGCCGGCAAGCGCGACTTCGGAAATGCGGAAACCGAGTGAGGTGGCCGCATCGTCGCAAATGTCTTGCACCTGCTCAGCGATTATCGGGTCCATGGCCGCCTTTGACCACGCCGTAACAGGTGCTGGCGAGCAGCAGCAAAGCGGCGGCACTGGTGCCCAGCCCACGCGGCACCTGGCAATCGAGCATTGTCGTGAACCATCGGCGCGCCAGACGGCGCCAGCCCGGGCCCGACACCGGCCAGTCATAAGTGCGCGGCGGCGCAGCCGCCAAAGCGCGTCGCCTTGCCTTTAGCGTCGGCGGTTGAGCGAGACCTGCTCGGTCATCCATCGCGAGCTTCACTTCTTAATCGTTGGCCCATCATGGGCAGCAAGCTGCGGCACGAGCGCGGATTCGGTCATGCCGCAAAGCCAATCAGCGGAAAGCGCGCAACGCATGACTCGAGCGGCGGCGCGCAAGATGCGCCGCCACTGCCTAGTCTTCGGGCCTTTTGGTAAACGATTAGTAAAGTTTTAAGGGTTTGCCGCCGGGGGGCCTAAGATCGGCCAGGCGTGGCATTCCGGCCACGGTCTAGCGGTCGAGCGAAGCGTCCTCGATCATCCAGCGCACCAACTCCTCGAAGGCGATGCCGGCATAAGTGGCCAAATCCGGCACCAGCGAGGTTTCGGTCATGCCCGGCTGGGTGTTCACCTCCAGGCAAAACAGGCCTTGGGTACCGGGGAGCGTGTCGTCATAGCGGAAGTCGGCGCGGGTGACGCCGCGGCAGCCGAGCGCGCGGTGGGCTTCGAGCGACAAAGTTTGGCAGGCTTTGTAGATATCGGGCGGCACCGGCGCCGGCAGCAGATGCTTGGAGCCGCCCGGCGCGTATTTCGCCTCGTAATCGTAGAACTCGGTGGCCGGCACGATCTCGATGACGCCGAGCGGCTTGTCGCCCATCACTGCGGACGTGAGCTCCTTGCCGGGAATGAAGGGTTCGACCAGCACCGTTTCGCCGAATTTCCAATCGGGTCTCGTCAATTCCTGCGGCGGATGCTTGTGGTCGGCGCGCACGATGAAGACGCCGACGCTGGAGCCTTCCGCCACCGGCTTGATCACGTATGGCGGCGGCAGCAGATGCGCCTTCGCCGCGGCCTTACGCGAGACCACCATGCCGCCCGGCACCGGCACGCCGGCCGCTTTCAGAACGGTCTTGGCGATGTCCTTCTGCATGGCGAGCGCCGACGCCAGAACGCCGGAATGGCTGTACGGCAATCCCAAAACTTCCAGCAAGCCTTGCAGCGTGCCGTCTTCGCCCGGCCGGCCATGCAGCACGTTGAGCGCCACGTCCGGCTTAAGCTCGCGCAAGGTCTTGGCGATGTCGCGGGTCACGTCCACGCGGCTGACGCGGTAGCCGGCCTTCTCGGCCGCATCGGCGCAGGCGTTGCCGGAGTTCAACGAGACCTCGCGCTCGGCCGACCAGCCGCCCATCAGGACCGCGACGTGTTTGCTCATGCTGACCCTTAAAACCTTGATTCGTCTGCGGCCTAATAGAAGCGAGAATGGCGGCGGCGTCGAGCGCTTCGATGCCCGGCGATTGCGGCGGTTATATTGCAAAGCCGAAGCCTACCCGGCATGCTTGGCGTTATGACCGCGCGCGCGATCGGCGTTTTATTCGTGGGCCTGCTGCTGGCGCTGGCCGCCCTGCCCTTGCGCGCCGCCGAACCGCTGCCGCCGATGGTGGGCATCAGCGAGAGCGCCGCCAAGCAGCGCGCCGCGCTGTTCGCCGAATTGGCCGCCGCCAAGGACGAAGCCGACGCGCGCGAGATCGAACAGAAAATCTGGAAATTCTGGCTGACTTTTGCCGACCTTGACTCGCGGCAAATGCTCGAGGATTCGCGCCAGGCGCAACTGCGTTTCGATTACGACGAGGCGCTCATTTACATGAAGGCTTTGGTCGTGCACGCGCCGCAATTCGCCGAAGGCTGGAACCAGCTCGGTTATGTATTTTTTCTCGCCGGCAAATATGACGCCTCGCTGGTCGCGATCGCCAAGACGCTTGAATTGGAGCCGATGCATTACGCGGCGCTCGCCGGCCGCGGCATCATCCTGATCGAGCAGGGCAAGGAAGACGAAGCGCAAATCGCGCTCAAGCAGGCGCTGGCGATCAATCCGTGGCTGAAGGAACGCCGGCTGATCAAGGATTACGGCAAAAAGATTTAGACGCGGCGATTTTCATTTCACGCCGATGCGCCTGATTTCCCATTCCAGCTCGACGCCGGAATGCGCCTTCACCTTTTCGCGCACGGTCTCGCCCAAGGTTTCGATATCGGCCGCGGTGGCGCCGCCGAGATTGATCAGGAAATTGCTGTGCAACAGTCGAGACCTGCGCAGCCCCAATGGTGAGGCCGCGGCAGCCGGCCTCGTCCACCAGTTTCCAGGCGCTCATGTTCAGCGGGTTCTTGAAAGTGGAGCCGCCGGTGCGATTGCGCGGCTGCGTCTTCTCGCGCTTGGTTTTGATCGACGCCATTTCGGCGGCAATTTCCTCCGGGTTTCCGGCGCGGCCCTGAAACACCGCGCCAGTGAAAATGACATCGTCCGGCACGCCGCAGTGGCGATAGGAAAATCCCATTTCGCCATTGCTGTAAGTGCGCAGGTTGCCCTTGCGGTCGACACCGCGCGCTTCGACGAGCACGTCCTTGGTCTCGCCGCCATAGGCGCCGCCATTCATGCGCAATGCGCCGCCGATGGTGCCGGGAATGCCGCTCAAGAAAGCAAGCCCGGCGATGCCGGCGGCCTGCGCCGCGCGCGCGACCGCTGCGTCGAGCAGCGCCGCGCCGGCGGTGACGCGATGTGTTGTCTTCGATCTTGATTTCGTTGAAGCCGCGGCCGAGCCGCACCACCACGCCGGGCACGCCGCCGTCGCGCACGATCAGATTGGAGCCGGCGCCGACCACGGTGACGGGAATATCGGCGGGCAGGTTTTGCAGGAAATAGCCGAGATCGTTTTCATCCTCCGGCAGATAAAACACCTGCGCACGCCCGCCGACGCGAAACCAGGCGAACTCCGCCAGCGACTGGTTGGCCAGCAAGCGTCCGCGCAGCTCGGGCATTTTTTCTTTCAGCGCCGGGACGATGTCGGGGAAACTCATAGCGCTTTCAACTCCCCGGCAATGCGTAGGCCCATTGCGTGATCGAGCCGGCGCCGAGGCAGACCACGTAGTCGCCGGGTTTGGCCAGACCCTTGATCAGCGCGGCGAGATTTTCCGGCTTGTCGAGCGGGATGGCCTGGCGGTGGCCGTGCGAACGCAAGCCCGCCACCAGCGCGTCGCGGTCGGCGCCGGGAATGGGCTGCTCGCCGGCCGGATAGACCGGCGCCACGATCACCGCGTCGGCGTCGTTGAAACAGGTGCAGAATTGTTCGAACAGATCGTGCAGCCGCGTGTAGCGGTGTGGCTGCATCACCGCGATCACCTGGCCCTTGGCGCTTTCGCGCGCGGCGGCGAGCACCGCGGCGATCTCGACCGGATGATGGCCGTAGTCGTCGATGATGACGGCGCCGTTCCATTCCCCACACGGGTGAAGCGGCGCTTGACGCCGCCGAAGCCGGCCAGCGCCTTGCGGATGCGGTCGTCCTTGATGCCGAGCGCATGCGCCACCGCCACCGCCGACGTCGCGTTGAGCGCGTTATGGCGGCCGGGCATCGGCAGCGTGAGCTTGTCGATCACATGCGCGGTCTTGCCCTCGCGGTCGCGGAACAGAACCGAGAAGTGCGACTGGCCATCGCGATGATTGAGATCGGCAAGGCGCACGTCGGCCTGCGGGTTTTCGCCATAAGTGAGAATGCGGCGGTCTTCGAGCTTGCCGACCAGCGTCTGCACCACCGGATGGTCGGTGCACATCACCGCGAAGCCGTAGAACGGAATGTTCTCGACGAAAGCGCGGAACGCCTCCTGCACCGCCTCGAAAGTGTGGAAGTGATCGAGATGCTCGGGATCGATATTGGTGACGATGGCGACGTCGGCCGGCAATTTCAAGAACGTGCCGTCGGATTCATCCGCCTCCACCACCATCCAGTCGCCGGCCCCTAACCGCGCATTGGTGCCGTAGGCGTTGATGATGCCGCCATTGATCACGGTCGGGTCGAGCCCGCCGGCATCGAGCAGCGCCGCCACCATCGAGGTGGTCGTGGTCTTGCCGTGGGTGCCGGCAATCGCCACGCAGGATTTCAGCCGCATCAGCTCGGCCAGCATTTCGGCGCGCCGCACCACCGGCAGGCGTTTTCCGCGGGCGGCGACCAATTCCGGATTGTCGCGCTTGATGGCGGACGAAACCACCACCACGTCGGCGCCGTCGAGGTTCTCGGCCTTGTGGCCGATGGCGACCTTGATGCCCTTGTCGCGCAGCCGTTTGACGTTGGCTGCTATCGGAGACGTCCGAGCCGGTGACCGTGTAGCCGAGATTGGCCAGCACCTCGGCGATGCCGCTCATGCCGATGCCGCCGATGCCGACGAAGTGAATCGGACCGATATTGCTCGGCAGTTTCATGGGGTCGCCCTTCAGTCCCTCAGCCGTCATGCCCGGCCTTGCGCCGGGCATCCACGACTTCCTTGTTTAAAGCAAGGCGTGGATGGCCGGGACAAGCCCGGCCATGACGAAAATCTTAAATTCCGGCAATTTTGGTAACCATATCCGCCAGCCGCTCGGAAGCGTCAATGCTGCCGGCGGATTTGGCGGCCTTAGCCATGGCGGCGAGGCGTTCGGGGGCGCCCGCCAGCGCCGCGATCTCGGCGGCCAGCCGCTCGGGCGTGAAGTCGCGCTGCTCGATGCGGATTGCGCCGCCCGCCGCTTCCAGCACGCCGGCATTGGCGAACTGGTCCTGATCGAGCGCGTGCGGCAGCGGCACCAGAATGGCGGGGCGGCCGATTGCCGAAAGTTCGGCCACGGTGGAAGCACCGGAGCGGGAAATAACCAGATGCGCCGCCGCCAGCCGCGCCGGCAAATCGGCAAAGAACGGCGCAACGTCGGCGGCAACGCCGAGACGAACATACGTCGCGCGCACGCCATCGAGGTCTTCGGCGCGCGCCTGCTGGACGATCGAGAGCCGCGCGCGAATGCCGGCGCCAAGCTTTTCGATTGCCGCCGGCACGATCTCCGCCATGACGCGGGCGCCTTGGCTGCCGCCGAACACGACCAAGCGCAATTTTCCATTTGCCTCCGGCGCGGCATAGGGCGTGGCCGCCGCCGCGATGACTTCGCCGCGGATCGGATTGCCGGTGAAGGTGACTTTATCCTGCCAGCGCGGATCGAGCCGCGTCAAAGTGCGAAAGCCGGTGGCGATCGCGGTCACGCGCGGAGCCAGCGCGCGGTTGGCGCGGCCCATGACGCCGTTTTGTTCGTGCAGCACGCTTGGTATGCCGCGCATCGAGGCCGCCCATAAGCGGCGGCACGCTCGGATAGCCGCCGAAGCCGACCACCACGGCGGGTTTGATGCGCCCGAGCAGCGCCCAAGCCTTGGCGGTGCCGAGCGTGAGCAGCGCCGCCGTGCGCGCAAGCGCGAACGGATTACGGCCACGCAAGGTCGCGCTCGGGATGACGTGAACGTCGCGGGCGGGAAAGTCGAAATGCGCGGCGCGATAGTCGGTGGCGAGATCGACGGTGACCCCGCGCTTTTGCAAGACGCTCGCCAGCGCCTGCGCCGGAAAAAGATGACCGCCGGTGCCGCCGGCCGCCAGCAGCACAAGCGGCGCGGTGGATGGCATCAGATCTCGCTCCCGGCCGGCGCCAATTCGGGCGAAAGCATCGCCGCGCGCGGCTGCTCGCGCGTCAAGGCCAGCAGCATGCCCATGGCGTAAGCGAGCGACAACATCGAGGAGCCGCCATAGGAAATGAACGGCAGCGTCATGCCCTTGGCCGGTATGAGATGCAAATTGACCGAAATGTTGATCGCCGATTGCAGGCCGAACAATATAGCGAGGCCGGCGGCGGCAAAGCGCGTGAAGGCGTCGTCATTGCGCATGGCGCGCGCCAGCGCCCGCACCACGATGAAGGCAAAGAGCGCGACCAGCACCAGGCAGAGCGCGACGCCGAATTCCTCCGCCGCCACCGCGAACACGAAGTCGGTATGGCTCTCGGGCAGCAGCCGCTTGACCGTGCCCTCGCCCGGGCCGCGGCCGAACCAGCCGCCGCGCACGAACGAGTTGGTGGCAAGATCGATATTGAAGGTGTCGCCGGAGCCCGGATCGAGGAAGCGCTGGATGCGGCGCGCCACGTGCGGCACCGTGTAATAGGCCGCCATCAGGCCGATCGAGGCAACGCCGGCAAGCCCGAACACCCAAATGAGCCGCATCCCGGCCATGAAGAACAGCGCGCTCCATACCAGCACGATCAGCATGGTCTGGCCGAAATCCGGCTGCATCACCAGACAACGCCACCACCATCAGCAGCAGCGCGAGCGAAAATAGATTGGCCGGCATGTCGGGCCGCTTGCCGCTTTCGGCGAACAGCCAGGAGACCAGAATGACGAAAGATGGTTTGAGGAACTCCGACGGCTGGATGTTCATGCCGAAGATGACCAGCCAGCGCCGCGCGCCCTTGATCTCAGGTCCGAACATTGGCGTCGCCGCCACCATGATCAAGCTGACCGTGAACACGACCACCGCCAGCCGTCTGATTTGGCGCGGATTGAGGAACGACACGCCGAGCAGAATGGCGGTGGTGGGGATCAGATAAAGGATATGGCGATTGACGAAATAAAACGGGTCGAGGCCGAGCCTTGCGGCCACCGGCGGGCTGGCGGCGAGCGACAGCACGACGCCGGCCAGCATCAGCGCGCCGATGGCGGCGAGCGTGAGCCGGTCGACCGTCCACCACCATTCGCCGAAGGGTGTGCGATGCGCGCGCGAGACCATTTTCCGTTCCCGTTCGCAAGCTGACGCGTCACGGTTTACGAAGCATTAATGATCGCGACGCCAGCGCCTCAAACCGCGCTCTTTATGCCCGGAATTGCCAGCACCAGATCGGTGAACGCCTTCCCGCGCACCTCGAAATTCGGATACTGGTCGAACGAGGCGCAGGCCGGCGAGAGCAGCACCACCGCTTCTTTCAGGCCCGACGCCGCAGCGTCGCCGGCGGCGGCATCCACCGCAGTCGAAAGCACGCCATCGATCTCGTAAGGCACCTTGCCATCGAGCGTCTTGGCGAATTCCTTCGCGGCCTCCCCGATCAGATAGGCCTTGCGGATGCGCGGGAAGAATTCGGACAGACTCTCGATGCCGCCGGTCTTCGGCTTGCCGCCGGCGATCCAATAAATATCGGCGTAGCTCGCCAGCGCCTTGGCGGCGGAATTGGCGTTGGTCGCTTTCGAATCGTTGACGAACAGCACGTTGGCTTTGGTCGCGATCTGCTGCATGCGATGCACCAGACCGGGAAAACCGGCGAGACCCTTCTGGATCGCCGGCAGCTCAAGGCCGAGCGCGACGCAAGCCGCCACGGCGCAGGCGGCATTCTGCGCATTATGCTCGCCGCGCAAGGAGCCGATGCCGGCGAGCTGCGCCACCGCGTAGGCCTTGCCGGCGGCGGCGCGCAAAATGCGCGAGCCTTCGGCATAATAGCCGTCGCGCAACGGCGCCTTGACCGACACCCGCACGACTTTTTTTCCGGCGCGCTCGATGCGGTCGGCGGCTTCGCGCGTGTAGCGGTCGTCAACGCCGATCACCGCGGTGCCGCCGGCTTCCACCGCCGCCGGCACCAGCATCTTGAGCGCGGCGTAATTCTCCATGCTGCCGTGGCGGTCGAGATGATCTTCCGACACGTTGAGCAAAATGCCGACGGTGGCATGCAGCGAGGGCGCGAGATCGACCTGATAGGAGGAAACCTCCAGCACGTAAGCGCGATTGGGCGCAAAGGGCTCCAGCGCCAGCACCGGCACGCCGATATTGCCGCCCATTTGCGAATCGCGGCCGGCACTTTTGAGCAGATGCGCGATCAGCGCGGTGGTGGTGGATTTGCCGTTGGTGCCGGTGATGGCGATGAGCGGACATTGCTGGCCGGACTTCGCGCGCTCGCGGCAAAACAATTCGATGTCGCCGATGATCTCGACGTCGGCCTTGCGCGCGAGCAAGACCGTCCAATGCGGCGCCGGATGGGTGAGCGGCACGCCGGGCGCGAGCACCAGCGCGGCAATCGCCGACCAGTCCAGCTCGCGCAGGTTTTGCACGGTGAGACCGGCGCTTTTGGCGTTGGCGACGCTCTTCTCGTCATCGTCGAAGACGACGACGTCGGCGCCGCCTTTAATCAGCGCGCCCGCCGCCAGCAGCCCGGATTTGCCGAGCCCGAAGACCGCGACCTTCTTACCGGCGAAGGTGGTGATCGGGATCAAAGCTCACCGCAACTTCAGCGTCGCGAGGCCTGCGAGCGCCAGCACCACGGCGACGATCCAGAAGCGGATCACGATCTGCGGTTCGGTCCAGCCGAGTTGCTCGTAATGATGGTGGATCGGCGCCATCCTGAACACGCGCTTGCCGGTGAGCTTGAACGACACCACCTGCACGATCACCGACACCGCCTCCAGCACGAACAGCCCGCCGATGATGGCCAGCACGATCTCGTGCTTGATGGCGACAGCGACGGTGCCGAGCATGCCGCCGAGCGAGAGCGAACCGGTATCGCCCATAAAGATCGAGGCCGGCGGCGCGTTGAACCAGAGAAAGCCCAAAGACGCGCCGATCACCGCCCCGCACAGCACCGCCAATTCGCCGGTGCCGGCGACATAGTGGATCTGCAGATATTTCGCGAATTCGGCGTTGCCGGCCAAATACGAGATCAGCCCGAAGCTCGCGGCCGCGATCATCACCGGCACGATCGCCAAGCCATCGAGGCCGTCGGTGAGATTGACCGCGTTGCCGGCGCCCACGATCACGAAACCGCCGAGCAGCACGAAAGCCCAGCCGAGATTGAACACCAGCTCCTTGAAAAACGGAAACACCAGCGAGGTCGCGATCGGCCCCTTGCCGAGATGCGACAAGGCCGTGCAAGCGATCACCGCGATGATCCATTCGGCGGCAAAGCGCGTGCGCCCGGAAAATCCGGCATTGGTCTGCCGCGTCACTTTAAGATAGTCGTCGTAAAAACCGATAAGGCCGAAGCTCAGCGTCACGCCGAGCACGATCCAGACGTAAGGATTGGACGGGTTCGCCCACAGCAAAGTCGAGACCAGCAAGCCGGACAGGATCATCAGCCCGCCCATGGTGGGCGTGCCTTTTTTGGAGATCAGATGCGACTGTGGTCCGTCGGAGCGGATCGGCTGGCCCTTGCCCTGCTTGATGCGCAGCATGTCGATGATCGGACCGCCGAACAGGAACACGAACACCAACGCGGTGACGATGGCGCCGCCGGTGCGGAACGTGAGGTAGCGGAACACATTGAGGAACGACAATTTGTCGGAGAAGTCGGTCAGCCAATAAAACATCGCGTCGCCACCTTACTGCTTAGTCTTGTTACTGCTTGTCTTGCCCGCGCATGATCTTATCCAAAAACCGGCGCTCACGTTTCGCAAATTATGCGCCCGATGCCTGTTCGAGCGCGGCCTTGCGGGGAAATTGCCGTTCCAGCGCCTTGACGATCGGCCCCATCTTGGAGCCCAGCGAACCCTTCACCATCACCGCATCGCCGTCGCGGATGGCGTCGAGCACCGCCGGCTCCAGTGCCGCCGCGGTCTCGGCATAGCCGCCCCGGCGTTCGCTGGGAAGGGCCTCCCACAGCGCGCGCATCAGCGGCCCGCAGCAATAAACCAGGTCGACCGCCGCAGCCTTGATCGGCGCGGCAAGGCCGGCATGCAGCGGAACGCCCTGGTCGCCAAGCTCCAGCATGTCGCCGAGTACGGCGATACGGCGGCCTTGCGGGCCGACCGGGGCCTGGCCGAGCAGCGCGATGGCCGCGGCCATGGAAGCCGGGTTGGCGTTGTAGCTCTCGTCGATCAGCAGCGCGCTGCCGCCGGGCAGGCGCAGCGTAGTGCGGGTGCCGCGGCCGATCGCCGGCTTAAGATTGACGAGCGCCAGTGCGGCCAGCGCGAGATCGCCGCCGACCAGCGCGACCGCTGCCAAGACGCCAAGCGAATTGAGCACCAGATGGCGGCCGGGCGCGCCGAGCTTATAAGTGATGTCGGCGCCGAGAATGTTTGCTTCCACGGTCGAGCTTTCGGCTTGCAGCGAATGGCGCTTGAGGCGCGCGTCGGCTTTGGCGTTCTCGCCGAACGTGACGATGCGGGCAACCTTCGCCGCCTTGGCGGCGGCGGCCAGCCGCGCATATTGCGCATTGTCGCGGTTGAGCACCGCGGCGCCGCCGGGCTCCAGCCCAGAAAAAATCTCCGCCTTGGCGTCGGCGATTTTGTCGAGCGTGCCGAAATATTCCAGATGCACCGGCTCGATGGCCGTGATGATCGCCACGTGCGGGCGCACGAGCTTGGTGAGCGGCGTGATTTCGCCGGCGTGGTTCATGCCGATTTCGAACACGGCGAATTTGGCGGTTGCCGGCAGACGGGCAAGCGACAGCGGCACACCCCAGTGATTATTGTAGGAGGCGGCAGAAGCGTGCGTTTCGCCTTCGGGCGTAAGCGCGAGGCGGAGCGCCTCCTTGGTGCCGGTCTTGCCGACCGAGCCGGTCACGGCGATCACTTTGGCGGGCGAACGCGCGCGGGCGGCGCGGGCCAGATCGCGCAAAGCTTCCAGCACGTCGGCGACAATCAACAGCGGTGTTTCGGCGGAAAATTGCGGGCGCTTGTCGCGCGCGACCACCGCAAGACCGGCGCCGGCCTTGAGCGCGGCATCGACGAAGTCATGGCCGTCGCGGTTGTCGCCTTGAATGGCAAAGAAGGCATCGCCGCGCGTCAAGTTGCGGCTGTCGATGGCGAGACCTGGGACCTCGCGCCGGCAGCGCGCCGGATTTTTCGGCGTGCATGGCCTTGGCCATGTCGTCGATGGTCCAGAGCGCGCTCATGCCACTTTTTCCTTCAAGGCGGCGGCGACCGCGTCATGATCGGAAAACTTCAAGGTCTTGCCGCCGACGATCTGGCCGGTCTCGTGGCCTTTGCCGGCGATCAGCAGCACGTCGCCCGCTTTCAATTCGGCGATGGTTTTGCGAATGGCCTCGGCGCGGTCGCCGATTTCGATGGCGCCAGGTGCTGCGGCGAATATAGCAGCGCGGATCGCCGCCGGCTGCTCGCTGCGCGGATTGTCGTCGGTGACAATGACGCGGTCGGCATTCTCATGCGCGATACGGCCCATGATCGGGCGTTTGCCCGCGTCGCGGTCGCCACCGGCGCCGAACACCACGACCAATTTGCCGCGCGCATAAGGGCGCAGCGCTTCGAGCGCTTTGTGCAGCGCATCGGGCTTGTGCGCATAGTCGATAAATATTGGCGCGCCGTTTTTGGCGCCGGCAAGCTCGAGACGCCCCTTGGCGCCGGAAAGTTTTTCAAGTGCCGCAAACACGCGCGCCGGTTCCGAGCCGGTAGCGATGGCGAGACCCGCCGCCACCGCCGCGTTCTGCACCTGGAAGGCGCCGACCAGCGGCAGCTTGATTTTGTAGTCGCGGCCGCCATGCGAGAGCGTAACGACTTGCGCGAAGCCGTCGATCTTGCCGTCGACCGAGTTTGATGTCGTCGCCATGCACGCCGACGGTCATGATCTTCAAGCCATGCTTCTTGGCGGCATCGATCACCTGGCCGGCATAGCAATCGTCCACATCGATCACCGCCGTGCCGCCAGGCGTCACCAGTTCGGCGAACAGGCGCAACTTGGCGGCAAGATAGGCTTCCATGCTCGGATGATAGTCGAGATGGTCACGCGATAAATTGGTGAAGCCGCCGGCGGCGATGCGCACGCCGTCGAGCCGGTGCTGGTCGAGGCCGTGCGAAGACGCTTCCAACGCCAGATGCGTGACGCCCTCGCCCGCCAACGCATCGAGCGTCTTGTGCAGCTCGACCGGATCGGGCGTCGTCAGCGAACCGTAAGTCTCAGTCTTAGGCGACACCACGCCGACGGTGCCGATGCTGGCAGCTTGCAATCCGAGCGCCGCCCAGATCTGGCGCGTGAAGGCGGCGACCGAGGTCTTGCCGCTGGTGCCGGTAACGGCGGCGATGGTGGCGGGCTGGCGCGGATAAAACTTGGCGGCGGCGAGCGCCAAGGCGCGCCGTGCATTCTTCACCGGCACGAAGGCGACGCTGTCAGGCAATCCATCGGGGCGTTGTTCGGCCGCGACCGCCACCGCGCCGGCCGCCACAGCAGCTAGCGCGAAATGCGCGCCGTCGGCCTTGGCGCCGGCGATGGCAATGAACAGAAATCCCGGCTTGACCTTGCGGCTGTCGGCGGTGACGCCGGCGATCTTGAGCGCGCGATGGCGCGCGTCGACCGCGGCGTCGGGCAGAAGATCGCTCAGGCTCACCGCGACTCCTTCGCGCTCACCAGCAGCAGTTGATCCGCCTTGGGCAAATCGAAGCGCGGCGGAATATCCAGCAACGGCCCCACGCGTTCGATCACCCGGGCGCCGACCGGCACCGCGTTCCACCCCGAGGTGGTGTAGTTCTTGGTTTCCGGCAGGCCCTGCGGTTCGTCGATCATGATCAACAACAAATAGCGCGGTTTATCGGCCGGCAGAATGGCTGTGAAACTGGTCAAAACCTTGGTCTTGGAATAGCGGCCAGCCACCACCTTTTCCGAGGTGCCGGTCTTGCCGCCGACATAGTAACCGGCGACGTCGGCCCGGGTGGCGGTGCCTTTTTCCACATTCAGCCGCATCAAATAGCGCAATTTTTCCGAGGTTTCCGGCTTGATCACCTGCTTGGCCAGGCGGTCGGCCGCGGCCCGGTCGCGCTTGAGGAAGGTCGGCGGGATCAGCCGGCCGCCATTGACCAGCGCGGAAATGCCCATCACCGCCTGCAACGGCGCGACCGAGAGACCCTGCCCGAAGGCGATGGTCACGGTGTTGATCTCGCTCCAGTGCTTAGGGATTAGCGGCTCGGCGCTTTCCGGCAATTCGGTACGCAGCCGGTCGAGCTGGCCGAGCTTTTTCAGGAAGGCCTGATGATATTCGACGCCGAGCGAGAGCGCCATTTTCGCGGTGCCGATATTGGACGAGTAGGTGAATATTTCCGGCACGGTCAGCGCGCGGTGCTCGGCGTGAAAATCGTGGATGGTGAACTTGCCGTATTGCAGCGGCTGGCTCGCGTCGAATTTCGAAGCGAGCGAGATCTTGCCGCTGTCGAGCGCCATCGCCAGCGTCAGCGATTTGAAGGTCGAGCCCATTTCATAGACGCCGGTGGTCAGCCGGTTGATGCGGGTCGGGTCGTTGGCTTCGCGCGGATTATTGGGATCGTAATCGGGCTCCGACACCATGGCGACCACTTCGCCGGTGTTCACATCCACGATCATGCCGGACGTGGCGATGGCTTTGTACTTCTCGCGCGCGGCGACCAGTTCCTCACGCAACGCGAATTGCACGCGCAGATCGAGCGCGAGCTGCACCGGGCGCTGCAATCGTGTCGGTGGCGAGGCCCGCCAAATGCAGCGCGGCCAGCCCTTGCGTGTCCAGCCACTTCTCAATGCCGGCGATGCCCTTGTTGTCGATATCGACGTGACCGATCACGTGCGAGACGACCGGACCATTCGGATAGACGCGCTTGTTCTCGGTGAGAAAGCCGATGCCGGGAATGCCGAGGCGGTGGATTTCCTGCTGCTGCTTGGCGCTGATTTCGCGCTTGAGCCAGACGAAGCCGCGCTTCGACGCCAGCCGGTCGCGCAATTCCTTGGTATCGAGATCGGGCATCACCGCGGTCAACAGTTCCTCGGCCTCGTCCACGTCGATGATCTTGCGCGGCTCGGCGAACAGCGACGGCGTCTTCACGTCGGTGGCGAGCACTTGCCCGTTGCGGTCGAGGATATTGGGCCGGGCGGTGGCGACCGCGTCTTGCGTGACGCTGTGGCGCCCGCCATGGCCGTCGCTCGATTCCGCAAACATCACCAGGCGCAGCGCGATCACGCCGTAAATACCGGCGAAGGCAAAGATCGCAAGTCCGAGCCGCGCCTTGGTTTTCAAATTGCGATCGATGTCGTGCCCGTAGAGCAGCCGGCGAATTAATCGTTGCCAGCGAGTCTCCGGAGATTTTTGCGGCGCGGGAGCTTGCATTCGGTTCATGGTCCCGGCTTGGTTGCGCCGGCACGCTGCCGGTCACGGCGGGCGAGGCTTTTTCAATAAAGGCGCCGATGGCGTCATCACCCGGCGCCGCCGCAGGCGGGCGCGCGGGCAGACGGTCGAGCGCATCGAATTGCCGCGGCTCGATCGGCTTGAGCTTGAGATGGCGCTCGGCCAAGCCTTGAATGCGGCCTGGGGTGTCGAGCTTCGCCCATTCGGCGCGCAAAATTGCGATGGCATCGCGCTCGCGCCGCAATTCGCCATGCAGCTTGGCGACGCGCTCGGCTTGCAGCGTGGAATCGAACTTGATCTTGTAGACCAAAGACGCCGCCAGGATCAGCGCGCCGATCACCAATATATTGAGCAGGCGCATGGTTCAGCGCCCCTTCAACGCGTCGGCCAGCGTCGGCAGGCGCGGCAACAGGTCAGCGGCCTCATCGGCGCGCGCCGGCGCTTGGGTGCGCTCGGCGGCGCGCAGCTTGGCCGAGCGGGCGCGCGGATTGCGCGCCACTTCATCGGCGTCCGCCGTGACCGGCCGCTTGGTCAGCACGCTTGAAAGTCGGCTCGGCCTGTTTGGCTTCCGGCATATGGCGCGAGCCGGCGCGCTTTTCACCGCGCCCGGCGAGGAACGTTTTGACGATGCGGTCCTCGAGCGAATGGAACGACACCGCCACCAGCCGCCCGCCTGGCTTGAGAATCCGCTCGGCGGCGCCGAGCGCCATGACCAGTTCGCCCAATTCATCGTTCACGAAAATACGCAAAGCCTGGAACGTGCGCGTGGCGGGATGAATGTCGCCGGCGCGCGAACGCACCACCGAAGCAACGATGTCGGCAAGCGCGCGTGTGGTCGTGATCGGCGCTTGGGCGCGTGCCTTGACGATGGCACGCGCGACGCCGCGGGAATGACGCTCTTCGCCGAGAATGAAAATGATATTGGCGAGATCGCGCTCGCTTGCGCTTGCGATCAAATCAGCCGCGCTCGCACCATCGCCACCCATGCGCATGTCGAGCGGCCCGTCGAGACGGAAGGAAAAGCCGCGCTCCGCGTTGTCGAGTTGCATCGACGACACGCCGAGATCGAGCACCACGCCATCAACGGCATCGAAGCCCGCCGCGCGCGCCACCGCATCGAGTTGCGAGAATTGATCCTCGATCAGCGTCAGGCGGCCCTTGGCCTGTTCGACCAGGTCGAAGCCCAAAGCGATGGCGGTCTGGTCGCGGTCGATGCCGACCACTTTGCAATTGGCGGCTGCGAGAATCGCGCGGCTGTAGCCACCGGCGCCGAAAGTGCCGTCGATATAAACGCCGCCATCTCGCACATTGAGAAAGTCGACCGCGGGGCGGCCGAGCACGGGAATGTGGAGGGCTGGTCCGCCAGCGACAGCAGAGCCGCCGCCGCCCGCCGTCATTCCCGTGCCCCGAGCGCTTTGCGCGCCGCCACCTGGGAACCGAGCTCGGCCTTGAGCGCGCGCACCTTGTCGGTGGCCTCCGCGAGCTCGCGTTGCAACCGGCCTGGCTCCCAGATCTGAAACTTGTGGCCGAGGCCGATGAAACTCACCGCCTCGGTAATCCCCGCATGCCGCTTCAGGCTCTCGCTCAACACCACGCGTCCCTCGCCGTCGATCTTGAGCGTCTCGCTGGTGCCGTAGAGCGCGAGCGCGAACTGCTCCCGTGCTGCCGAGAACGGCGCGTAACGTGCGATCAGCGCTTCGATCTCCGCCATCAGCGCATTCCCGCCGGCGTCGATCGCGGATCGATCGAGGGCCGGATAGCAGTAGAGGCCGTCGAAGCCATCGCGGCCAAGCACCGAGCGGAAGGAAGCGGGGATGGACACGCGGCCCTTGGAGTCGAGGCGCAACGTGACGTTGGACACGAAGCGGTCCATATCCCGCACTCCACACCGACCGGACGCCTAATGAGAAATCGTGGGATATCATGGGATATTATGGGCGTCAATGGAATGACCCTGCCCCGGCACCCCCGCTCGGGCCCCGGTGCAATGCATTTGTCTGGACCGCATTAACGGCCCTTAAACTTAAGGATTTATTGCCACCGGCCGGTACCGCGAACGGCTGCCGGCTGTTGATTTCCCCGCCCAATGGATTGAAAGATGGACGCCTGTTTTTTGCGCACGTCCAAACCCCTCGTTTCGCAGGTCCAGCCCATGTCCGCATTGTTTCCGGCGGATAGTTTCATTGTCACCGATGTAGTGCCCTCGCCCAGTCAGGATGAGCGCAAGCTGCCGGTCGATATGATCCTGCTGCATTACACCGGCATGCAGAGCGGGGAAGCAGCGCTCGAGCGGCTGTGCGCGCCCGAGAGCAAAGTGTCGAGCCATTACGTGGTGTTCGAGAATGGCCGCATCGTGCAATGCGTGCCGGAGAGCAAGCGCGCCTGGCATGCCGGCGTGTCGTTCTGGGCCGGCGAAACCGACATCAATTCGTGCTCGATCGGCATCGAGATCGTCAACCCGGGCCACGAGTTCGACTATCGCGATTTTCCGCTGCGCCAGGTGGCGGCGGTGATCTCGATCTGCCGCTCGATCGTGACGCGGCGCGGGCCGATCATCGCCGACCGGGTGCTGGCGCATTCCGACGTGGCGCCGGCGCGCAAGCAGGATCCGGGCGAGAAATTTCCCTGGCCGCTGCTATTTGAATCCGGCGTCGGCCACTGGGTGCGCCCGGCTCCGCTCGATCTCGATGGCGAGCCGATCAAGCCCGGCGATCACGGCGAACCAGTGCACCGCCTGCAACGTTCGCTTGCCGGTTACGGCTACGGCATCGAGGTGACCGACCACTATGACGAGGCCACCTGCGAGGTGGTCACCGCCTTCCAGCGCCATTTCCGCCCGGCGCGGGTGGACGGCATCGCCGATGAATCGACGCTGCTGACGCTGCGCGCGCTGCTGGAGACGCGGCCGGCGCCGCTCAGGTAACAGTCTTGGTCTTGGTCCGTGCGCCCTCGTCCGGTAGCCGCCAGGGCGCGCTGGCGAAACGCTCGACCAGGAATTCGATGAACACGGCGACGCGCGGCAGGCGCTGGCGGCCGGCCGGGTAGAAGGCGGCGAGCGGGAACGGTTCGACGTGATGGATATCGGTGAGCAGGGCCACGAGTTGGCCTGCGCGCAGGGGTCCGCCGACGATGACCTCCGATAAACGAATGATGCCGGCGCCTTCGATGGCCAGCCGCAGCGCTGCTTCCGCATCGTCGGTGGACACGCGCGCGTGCACGTCGATCACATCGACGCCGCTGCGGGTCTTGAATGGCCAGCGGTTGAGGCCGGCACCTGCGACCACGATGCAATCATGGTTTTTAAGGTCGCCGGCGGTTTTCGGCGTACCGCGCCGCTTCAAATAGGACGGCGCCGCGCAGATGACGCGCTCAAGGTCTGCGATCTTACGCTGGATAAACGACCCCTCCGGCACGTGGCCGGAGCGCACGGCGATATCGGCCTGCTCCTCGATCAGATCGACCAGACGGTCGGTGATCGACAGTTCGATGTCGATGTCGGGATAGCGGGCGAGGAAATCCGCCAGCGCCGGGGCCAACTGATGCAGCCCGAAGGCGGTGCCGGCATTGATGCGCAGCCGCCCGCGCGGGGCGCCGCGCGCGCGCGCCACTTCCGCCTCGGCCTCCTCGATATCGGCGACGATGCGCCGCGCGCGAGCCAAAAAAGTCTCGCCCTCGGGCGTAAGCACCAGGCGGCGAGTACTGCGTTCCAGCAGGCGGGCGCCCAGCCGGTCCTCCAGGCGCGAAATGAGCTTGGAGACGGCCGAGGGGGTCAAGCCCTAAGTCCTTGGCAGCATTGGAGAAGCTTCCGCGGTCCATGACGCGGACAAAGACCCTGAGATCAGAGGAGGTATCCATATTCGTTCCATAAATTCACGAAAGAATGCCGATATTAGCGCATTATAGTTTCTATGGAAGATAATATTATGCAGTGGAAGCATGGGACGGGAAGAAATCGAACCCCCGCCCTGGAGATTGGAAATGAAGACCCTGAACGAGTTCCACATCGCACCCGTCGATATCCACGCCGCGATCGCGCGCGCCCACCTGGACCGCGCCGCCACGTCCGGCTGGCGCTTCTCAAGCTGCCGGCGCTGGTCAAGGGCGTGGCGGCCAAGCTTCGCCCCAGCCGGGCGCGCCACCCGCGCCACGGCGCTTGGGCCTAACGCCTACGCCGCTATTTTCACTGTCCTCCCAACGTTCCTCCCAACATTGCCCGGGCCTGTCCTCCCCCCGACAGGTCCGGGCTTTTTTTAACGCCGATCGGCACCCTTGCTTGACGCAAAGGCTGCCCGCCCCCATGGCTATCCGCGTCAGTCGGCCGGACGGCCGCTCCGTGCCAATGCCGAAAGGCGGTGTGGGGAGGAAAGTCCGGGCTCCATGGACGAACGGTGCCGGATAACATCCGGCGGGAAGAGCCCTTCGGGGCAAAGCCCAGGGACAGTGCCACAGAGAACAGACCGCCACGGCTGCGTAATGTTTTGGCCGCGGTAAGGGTGAAACGGTGCGGTAAGAGCGCACCGCGTTTCCGGCGACGGAAACGGCACGGCAAACCCCACCGGGAGCAAGACCGAATAGGAATGACGTTGAAGCGAAAGCTTCAGGTCCGTCCGGGCCAGTCATTCGGGTAGGTTGCAGGATGCGCCGGGCAACCGGCGTACCAGAGGAATGGCCGTCACGTTTGCGGGTCTCGATCCGCAGGCCATACAAAACCCGGCTTACAGGCCGGCTGATACGTCAAACGGGGGCTCGGCGGAAAAAACCGCCGGGCCCCCGCCAATTTTTGCCCGCCAATTTTTGCATGGCTCACGGCGCGTGAGCGCATGCGTGAGCATTCATGACCGAGCAGCGATGCTCGGTGGCGCACTAATGCTTCTTGACGTCGCCCTTCTTCACCCCCGCCTCGGGGAAGATCCACATCGCGACCACGAAAAACACGGCGACGAACAAAACAAATTTGTCGAAGTCCGGCCGCACCGGCGAGCCGCTCCAATAAACGAGGGCGAGCGCCACCAGTATCACGACGCCGGAGACCACCGCTTTGACGTCGGTCGGCATATCAATTGTTGCCTACCGGATGCGCCGCCGCTTCTTCCGGGCCGATGGGCTGCGCGCGTAATTTCTTTTTCAGATGGCGCGTGCTGTAGCCGTTGAACAGATGCCCGATCAGGCCGCGGTCGAGATCGGAAGTGCCGAACAGCCAATCGGCGATCGGAAATGTCAGGTTCATGTTCACTTCCATCATCAGCCGCGCATTATGGTGCGCGGTGTGATGGCGGCGCAGCGTGTTGACGAAGGGGAAATGCTTGACGAACCAGCCTTCGTCCACGTGGCAGCAGAAATGCATGAACTCGTAGATGAGATACATGCCGGTGGTGACGCACATGAACAGCCAGCCGACATTAGGCGAAAACACCAGCCCAAGTATGGCGGCGCAGGGGATCGACATCAGCGTGAACATCACCAGCGCATAAGGCGGGAACACCGTCACGCGCCAATCCTTGTCGTCGCGGAAGCGCATCTCGTGATCGCTGAAGAATTGATGGTGGTTGAGCGTGTGGCGCTCATAGACGGCGCGCAGGCCCTTGATGTTCACCGGCCGGTGCATGACGAAGCGGTGCACCGCCCATTCGAACATGTTGGTGAAAATGAAAGTGAGCGGGACCGTCAGCCATTCCAGCCATGAAACATTATGGATGTGCGAGATGTAGACATACATCACCGCCGCGCCCATGGCGTAGATGAGCACGATGTGGAAATAGCCGTTGTACCAGCCGAGGATGCGCGAGCGATATTCGTTGCGGAAGTCGATCTGCCGTTGCGAGATCATGGCCGGCCCCTGTTGTTTCGCCCCGCGCTATTTTTTGCGTTTCGCAAATCTACCACCCTCAGATTGCCGTGCAACGCCTACCACCGAACGGAAATTGGGCGCGATCAGCCCTCCATGCCTTTCAGCGCCGCGTCGATATCGGCGCCGGTGAGCCGCCAGTCATTGTCGAGATTGGCGACGATCTCCTTCATGAAGGGCTCGCTCAGGCGGATCGCCTTGTCATTGTCGCCCAGATAATCGGCGAGGATGGCAAGCGCGAGCTGGCGCGGGCTGTCGCCCTCGTAGGTCCACTCGAAGCCGAATTTGGTGAAGCGCTTGATGTCGTAATGTTCGGAGAGCGGCTTGCCGTCGACCGTTACGACCAGGCCGTCGATGGTGCGCTTTCCTTCGTAGGTCTTCATGACGGGCCTCCGTCCTAATGCGACACATCCAGCATGGTCGAGGGCAGCCACAGCGCGATGCCGGGGAACGTCGCCACCAGCGCCACCGCGACGCACATCAGCAGGAACAGCGGGAACGTATAAGCGCCGACGGTGAAAATATTGCGCCCGGTCATGCCCTGCAGCACGTAGAGATTAAAGCCGACCGGCGGCGTGATCTGCGCCATCTCCACCACCAGCACGATGTAGATGCCAAACCAGATCAGGTCGAAGCCCGATTTTTGCACCAGCGGGATGATGATCGAGGTGGTGAGCACCACCATCGAAATGCCGTCGAGGAAACAGCCGAGGATAATGTAAAACAGCGTGAGCACCGACAGCAGCGCCCAGGGCGCCAGATTGAAACCGCCGACCCATTCGGCGAGCGCGATCGGAATGCCGGTGAAGCCCATGGCGGCGGTGAGGTAAGCAGCACCCGCCAGGATGAAGGCGATCATGCAGCTGGTCTTGGTGGCGCCCAAAAGCGCGTCGGTAAAGCCCTGGCGCGAGAGCGTGCCCGACCACCACGACAGCGCCAGCGACAAAAACACGCCGACGACGGCGGCTTCGGTGGCGGACGCCAGCCCGCCATAGATCGAGCCGATGACGCCGAGGATGAGCAGCGTCACCGGGATAAGCCGGCGCGAGGCATAAACGCGCTCGCGAAACGGGACATATGGATCCGGCGGCGGCATGCGCGATTTGTTGAGCAGCGCCCACACCACGATGAAGCCGCTGAACAACATCGCCAGCATGATGCCGGGAATGACGCCGGCGATGAACAGCCGCGCGATCGATTGCTCGGTGACGGTGGCGTAAATAATCAAAATGATCGAAGGCGGGATCAAAAGCCCGAGTGTGCCGGAGCCGGCCAGCGTGCCGATCGCCATTTTCTCGTCGTAACCGCGCTTGAGCAGTTCGGGCAGCGCGATGCGGCCAATCGTTGCGCAAGTGGCCGCGGAGGAGCCCGACACGGCGGCAAAAATCGCGCAGCCGACCACGTTCACGTGCAGTAGGCGGCCAGGCAGTTTTTGCAGCCACGGCGCCAGGCCTTCGAACATGTCGTCGGATAATTTGGTGCGGTAGAGGATTTCGCCCATCCAGATGAACATCGGCAGCGCGGTTAGGTCCCAGGAATCCGACGCCGCCCATACCGACGTCGCCAGCACTTGGCCGGCCGGTGTCGAGGCGGTGGTGAGAATGGCAACGTAGCCGCAGATCGCCAGCGCCAGCGCGATCCAGACGCCGGAGCCGAGCACCGCGAACAAGAGCAGCATCAGCATCAATGAAAGTTCGACGACCGACATCGGCTATTCCTTGCCCATGAGGATCGAATCCTCGGTGACGCGGAATGTCGGCCGCCCGCCTTTCACCACGATCACGAGCTCGTCGATGAGCGCGACGGTGAGCACGAGCGCTCCGAACGCCATCACAGCTTGCGGATAAGCCAGCGGCACGCGAATGACGCCGGTCGAGACTTCGTGAAAACGCAGCGACACGTAAGCGAAAAGGCCAAGATTGTAGGTGACGTAAGCCGACACCGCCGCCGCGCAGCCGAACGCCCAGATTTCCAGAATATGCCGGATGCGCTCGCCTAGCGCCGCCAGCAGCATGGTGACGCGAATATGCACGCCGGCTTTCAGCGTGCCGGCCAGCGCCAGGAAACTCGCGGCACCGAGCATGTAGCCGCAGATTTCCGCGAGCGAGAGGATGACAAAGTCAGTGCGCGGCAAATGCAGAAGCGCCAGCGTACCGTCGAGCAGGCGGCCGGCGAGCTGCGCGCCGACCAGCAGCGCGATCGCCGCCAGACAAAGCGCCGAAGCCCACAGCGTGACGCGATAAAGATTGTCGAGGAAGGCGCGCATGTGAAGGTCTCCCTCCCCCATCACAGGGGAGGGAGATTTTTCGAGCAATTATTTCCGATACGCCGCCAGCATGGCGGCGCCGTCGGCGCCGGCGGATTTCTCCCACTCGGCGGTGATGGTGGCGCCGACTTTGGCAAGACCGGCTTTGAGCGCCGGGCTCGGCGGCAGCACGATGATGCCGGCCTTTTTCAGCGCCGCGGTCTTGATTTCCATTTCCTCACGCGAGGCCTTCCAGCCGCGCTCTTCGGCAACCTTGGCGGCGTCCATTACCGCCTTCTTCTCGGCCGCCGACAGCTTGTCGAATGCCGCCTTGTTGACGAACACGATGTCGCGCGGCTGCCAGGCTTGCGTGTCCATGTAATGCGTCAGGTAATCCTGCGCTTTGGTGTCGACGCCGGTCGAGGCTGACGTGATCATCACGTCAACGCGGCCGGTGGCAAACGCCGTCGGCAGATCCGGCACTTCGATCTGCGTCGGGATGGCGCCAACGAGTGCCGCGATGCGGCCGATCATCGCGTTGTAAGTGCGGAACTTCATGCCTTTAAGATCGTCGACCGACTTGATTTCCTTCTTGGCGTAGATGCCCTGCGGCGGCCACGGCACCGAATAGAGCAGCACCAGGCCTTCGGAGGCGAGTTGCTTTGCCAGATACGGCTTCTGCGCGTCGTAAAGTTTTTTCGCCGAGTCATAACCCGTTGTGAGGAACGGCACCGAGTCGAGGCCGTAGACGGGCGCTTCATTGGAGGCGAGCGATTCCAGAATCTCGCCGATGGGCGCTGTGCCCTGGCGCACGGCGCGCTTGATCTCGGGATGCTTGATCAGCGAACCCGCCGAGTGCACCTGGATCGTGAGCGAGCCGTTGGTGGCCTTCTCGACGTCCTTGGTGAACAGGACGTCATTCTTGGTGTGGAAATTGCCGTCCGGATAAGGCGTCGGCATGTCCCATTTGGTTTGCGCGGACGCCGCGGTGGCGATGCCACCCGCCAGCAAAACGCCCATTACGATACGCGACACGATCTTCATTTGACTTCTCCTTCGCGGGCTCCGTCGTACCCGCATTGTTGCCTGGTTGAACACTAACAGTCGTCTGGCTCGGTTTAAACGTCACTTCCTTGGCAAGTTGGCGATTTATTCGGCTCCTAAAGACTGGCGGCCGCGCGCGCGGCCTGATCGTAATGCCCGGACAGCGCCCGCATCAGCCCGGCGATTTCCGACAAACGGCGCTCGTCGGCGCCGGCGCCCTTGACCGGCCCCACCAGCAGCGCCTCGCGGATTTTGCGGTATCGTTGCACGACCTCGTCGCCCTTGGCGGTCAGGCTGACGGTTTTTTCGCTGCCGCGCCGGCCGCTGGTCAACAGCTTGTGGACGTCGAGTTTTTTCAGCGAATAAGTGACAAGATGCGTATCCTCGATATTGAGGACGAGGCAAATGTCGGCGACGCGTTTGGCGCGGCCGCGGTGGGCGATGGTGTGCAGAACCAGCACGTCGAGCGCGGAAAGATCGGGAACGCCGGCAGCAGCCGCGCAGCGCACCATCCAGCGCTCAAACGCATGACCCAGCAGGATCAGCCCGAATTCGAGTTCGGACAGCGCCGGCATCGCACCCGACGCCAAATGCGCCGAGGAAACGATCGGTCCGAGCGCTGCGTCCATGCGCGGTTTTGCCATCATCCCTCGCCCCTCACGAGGTTGTCGTGAGGAAAGCCTAGCCGGTGCCGATAAATTGTCAACGATTTATTGACGTTTTTTTCCGAGCTGATTTAAGCAGTATCGGGGGAGCCGGAATGAAATCGGCCGTCAACAAGAGTTGGGATTTCTGGATCGACCGCGGCGGCACCTTCACCGACGTGGTGGGGCGGCGGCCGGACGGAAAGCTGACCGCGCACAAGCTGCTCTCGGAAAACCCGGAAGCCTATAACGATGCCGCCGTGCAAGGCATTCGCGACTTGCTCGGCTTGAAAGCGGGCCAAGCCATCCCGCCCGGCAGCGTCGGCGCGGTGAAGATGGGCACCACCGTTGCCACCAACGCGCTGCTCGAGCGCAAAGGCGACCGCACGCTTCTGCTGATTACCAAAGGTTTCCGCGACGCGCTCAAGATCGGCTACCAGGCGCGGCCGAAGATTTTCGCACGCCACATCATCAAGCCCGACATGTTGTACGAGCGTGTGGCCGAAGTGGACGAGCGCGTGCGCGCCGACGGCACGGTGGAAAAGACGCCGGATCTCGATGCCGTGCGGCGCGATCTTGCAGCCGCGAAGGCCGATGGCATCAAGGCGGTGGCGATCGTTTTCATGCACGCCTACCGCTTTCCCGAACACGAGAAGCAAGTAGCGCTCATCGCGCGCGACATGGGATTTACCCAAGTGTCGGTCAGCCACGAAGTCTCCCCGCTGATCAAGCTTGTCGGCCGCGGCGACACCACAGTGGTCGATGCGTATCTGTCGCCGATCTTGCGAAGCTATGTGGCAAGGGTTTCCTCCGAGCTGAAGGCTGGCTCCTCTTCTCCCTCTCCCCTTGGGGGAGAGGGTCGGGGTGAGGGGGTTACGAAATCAGAGAGTCGACGATCCCCCTCACCCGGCGCGCCATAGCGCGTCGAAGATGCGCGTAAACGCGCTTGTGGCGCGCCACCCTCTCCCCCCAGGGGAGAGGGAAAAAGAAGAAAACATCCGCCTGATGTTCATGATGTCGTCGGGCGGGCTTGACCGCTGCGGAACTGTTCCAAGGCAAGGACGCCATTCTCTCAGGACCGGCCGGTGGCGTGGTCGGCATGGCGGAAACGGGAAAGCAGGCCGGCTTCGACCGGCTGATCGGCTTCGACATGGGCGGCACATCTACAGATGTCTCCCATTTCGACGGCGAATACGAGCGCGCGTTTGAGACCGAAGTCGCCGGCGTGCGCATGCGCGCGCCCATGATGCTCATTCACACGGTCGCCGCCGGCGGCGGCTCGATCCTGCATTTCGACGGCGCGCGTTTCCGCGTCGGCCCCGATAGCGCCGGCGCCAATCCGGGCCCGGCTTGTTACCGCCGCGGCGGGCCGCTGGCGGTGACCGATGCCAATGTGATGGTCGGGAAACTGATCCCCGATTTCTTCCCGAAGATCTTCGGGCCAACCCAAGACCAGCCGCTCGATGCGCAGGCCGTGCGCCACGATTTCAATAATCTGGCGCAAAAGGTCGGCGGCAAGAGCGCGGAGGAAATCGCCGACGGCTTCATCAAGATCGCGGTCGAGAACATGGCGAACGCGATCAAGAAGATTTCCGTGCAGCGTGGCTATGACGTGACGCGTTACGCGCTCAATTGCTTCGGCGGCGCCGGCGGCCAGCACGCCTGCCTGGTCGCCGACGCGCTCGGCATGACACGCGTGCTCATCCACCCGTTCTCGTCGCTGCTCTCGGCCTATGGCATGGGGCTCGCTGATATTCGCGCCACGCGCCAACAAGCGATCGAATTACCGCTCGGCGGCAAGGCGCTTGCCGCCATCAAGCAAACGGCGGCGCGTCTTGGCCGCGACACCAAAACGGAAGTCGCCGGCCAAGGCGTGCCTTCCGCCAAAATCAAGATTTTCGCGCGCGCGCATATCCGCTACGCCGGCACCGACACGGCGCTGGTCGTTGCCGCCGGCTCGCTTGCCGCCATGAAGCGCGCCTTCGAAAAGGCGCACAAAGCGCGCTTCGGCTTCATCGACCGTAACAAGCAGATCGTGGTGGAAGCCGTGTCGGTCGAAGCGGTCGGCGGCGGCGCCAAGTTCAACGAACGCGCCGGCAAACGCTCACGCGGGAAACTGCCGCCCGCCGGCGCGGCGCACGAAATTCTTTTCCGCAGGCGAATGGCACGCGGCAATCGTCTATACCCGCGACCAGCTAAAGCCCGGCTCGCGCGTCAAAGGCGCCGCCATCATCATCGAGCCGCACCAGACCATCGTGATCGAGCCGGGCTGGCAGGCCGAGCTGACCGCGAAAAATCATCTGGTGCTCTCGCGCGCCAAGAAGCTCAAGCGCACTTTCGCCATCGGCACGCATGCCGATCCGATCATGCTGGAAGTGTTCAACAACCTTTTCATGTCGATCGCCGAGCAGATGGGCGTGTCGCTGCAAAACACCGCCTACTCCGTCAACATCAAGGAACGGCTGGATTTCTCCTGCGCGGTGTTTGCCCATGACGGCACGCTGGTCGCCAACGCGCCGCATATGCCGGTGCATCTAGGCTCCATGGACCGTTCGGTCGAGACCATCATCCGCGACAACGCGGGGAAAATCGCGCCGGGCGATGTCTACGCCATCAACGCGCCCTATAACGGCGGCACGCATTTGCCCGACATCACCGTCTGCACGCCGGTGTTCGACGACAAGAAGCGTCACATCCTTTTCTGGGTGGCCTCGCGCGGGCATCACGCCGATGTCGGCGGCATCTCGCCCGGCTCGATGTCGCCCAACGCCACCACCATCGAGCAGGAAGGCGTCTACCTCGACAATTTCAAGCTGGTCGACCGCGGCCGCTTCCGCGAGAAGGAATTGATGGCGGCGCTCACCGGCGCCAAATATCCGGCGCGCAATCCGGTGCAGAACATCAACGACATCAAGGCGCAGATCGCCGCCAACGAAAAAGGCGTGGCCGAATTGCGCAAGATGGTCGTGCATTTCACGTTGCCGGTGGTGAAGGCCTATATGGGCCACGTGCAGGACAACGCCGCCGAAAGCGTGCGGCGCGTGCTCGACCGGCTGCACGATAGCGAATTCACCTACGAGATGGATCAGGGCACCGTCATCAAGGTGAAAATCTCGGTCGACAAGAAAAAGCGCGAGGCCACCGTCGATTTCACCGGCACCTCACCGCAGCAGCCGACCAATTTCAACGCGCCCGAGCCGGTGACGCGCGCCGCCGTGCTTTATGTGTTCCGCGTGATGGTGGACGACGACATCCCGATGAATGCCGGGTGTCTGCGGCCGATCAATATCGTGGTGCCGCCGAAATCGATGCTGACGCCGGAATATCCCGCAGCCGTCGTCGCCGGCAATGTGGAAACCTCGCAAGCCGTGACCAATTGCCTGTTCGGCGCTTTGGGCGCGCTGGCGGCAGCGCAAGGCACCATGAACAATCTCAATTTTGGCAACGTCAAATATCAGTATTACGAGACGATCTGCTCGGGCTCGCCCGCCGGGCCCGGCTTTAACGGCACCGATGCCGTGCACACGCACATGACCAATACGCGGCTCACCGATCCGGAAGTTCTGGAATTCCGCTATCCGGTCGTGCTGGAGGATTTCCATATCCGCAAAAATTCCGGCGGCAAGGGCAAATGGCATGCCGGCGACGGCATCCGCCGCACCATCCGCTTTTCTGGAAAAAATGGAATGCACGATCTTGTCCGGCCACCGCCGCGTGCGGCCGTTTGGATTAGCGGGTGGCGAAGCCGGCCAAGTCGGCGAGAACTGGGCGCGGCGCAAGGACGGCAAGATGGAGCGTCTGCAAGGCTGCGACGAGACGATTATCGACGCCAATGAGGCGGTGATCATCCAGACGCCGACGGCGGGCGGGTATGGCAGCCTGAGTTAATTGCCATGAATTTCCCGCCGGAGCGTTAAGCATCCGCGCCACCGACGCTTGATTTTGCGGCTGGCGAGGCCAACTCTTCGCGCCATGCGCAAAACGATTCTGCCGGCCATGCTACTGACCGCTTTCGCCTGCACCCCCGCGCTCGCCGGCATTTATCCGGTGAGCGGCGGCTGGGGCGTGAGCACGAGCACGGCTGCCGGCAAAATCGATTGCGCCAACAAGCGCGTCATCACCTTCAACGGCAATCAGCGCCAGGACAGCAAAGGCGGCGTGCCGGCATACCGCAACAAGACTGTGACGCCGGAAGGCCCGTCGCGTTTTCGCATCGTGGACGAATTCACCACCGGGCAGATCAGCAACGCCCACACCACGTATACGCTGCGGCTGGTGGACGACGACCATATCGAAATGCAAATGCAGCCGGGCGGAACGCTCAAGCTGCAGCGCTGCAAATAGCTAAGAAATATTCAGTTGCGCGCGATGATCTCGCGCTCGGCGCGGTGCACCGGCGTTGCGTCGGTGAGCCGGCCGGCTTGCGCCGCATCAGCATCATCGGCCTGCGCTTGCGCAACGAACTGCGGCGGCGGCGGCGCGGGCGCGGACGCTCGACGCGCAGCTGACCCAGCCGCGCGAACGGCTCGCGAAAGGCGCCATCCGCTTCGGCGATGAGCAGCGGCAGGCCGAGCACGTTGCCCCACACCCGCCATTGCACAAGCGCCTCGTCGGCCTCGGCCGAGACGCAAAGCGGCACGGCCAGCGCCGGATCTTTGTGTTCGAGAATGACGGAAGCCTGCGCCTCGCCCGGCAGCAGGCGGATGGCGACGCCGGTAAAGGCTGAAACCGGCATGTTGAGCGCCATGCGCATGCCGGCGAGCGAACGCCGGACCACGACACGCTCACGATGCAATTCCACATGCCGAACCCGTTCGTCGGCCGCGGCATCGCTCGCCGCGAAACGCACAGGCAGGGCAAACGGGTCGAGCCGCAATGCGCGGCCCGACCCGGCGGGCAATCCGCCACTTCGCATTTGACGCCTCAAACTCTCCCGGCGCCGGGCTTATGGACCCGGTCGCTTGCGGCGATCATGGCGAAAAGGCGTCGGAATCCGCTTAAGTTTCTCGGTTAATCGGCGTTAGCGATGCATCGCTTCGCGCTGCATGATTGACGGAGCGTTCCCAGGCATGATTGACGAGGTGTTGCTTTGCGCCAGCAAAATGTTCGCAATCGTGGTTGCAACGCCGCCGATTCAGGCCCATTTGAACGACTGACACCTCATGCACGCCCCCGCCCCCTCATTATTCGACCAGAGCATCCTCATCGACCGCGCCGAGCGGCTGGTGAAGGCGGCGCTTAGCAGCGGCGCCGACGCCGCCGATGCCGTGGCGGTGCGCGCCATGTCGCTGTCGGTCGAGGTGCGCGACGGCGCGGTGGAAGAAAGCGAGCGCGCCGAAGGCGACGATATGGGCCTGCGCGTGCTGGTCGGCCGCCGCCAGGCGGTGGTCTCCACCAACGATATGGCGGGCGATGCCGCAACGCTGGCGCAGCGCGCGGTGGCGATGGCGCGCGCAGCGCCGGAAGACAAATATGCCGGCCTCGCCGATGAAAAACTGCTGGCGCATGATTTTCCCGATCTCGATCTGATCGACCGCGAATTGCCGAGCGTCACGCAATTGGAGACGAGCGCGCGCGCCGCCGAAGCAGCCGGGCTTGCCGTGCAGGGCGTCGCCAAATCGGGCGGCGCCTCGGCCTCGGCCGGCATTGGCGGCATGGTGCTGGTCACCAGCACAGGGTTCCGCGGCGCTTATCTTGGCTCCAGCCACAGCCTGTCGATGATGGCGATTGCAGGCCACGGCACCGCCATGGAGCGCGATTACGACTATTCAAGCGTGCGGCACGCCGCCGATCTGGAAATCGCCCGGAAAAAATCGGCCGCACCGCCGGGATGCGCACGATCGCGCGGCTCAATCCGCGCAAGGTTTCCACCCGCAAGGTGCCGGTGGTGTTCGACCCGCGCGTGGCCGGCACGATTGTTTCGCATCTTGCCAGCGCCGCCAATGGCGCTTCCGTCGCGCGCAAAACCAGTTTCCTGCGCGACAAGATGGGGCAAAAATTATTCGCCGACGGCATCCAGATCATCGACGATCCCTTGCGCAAGCGGGGCTTACGCTCGCATCCCTTCGACGGCGAAGGCGTTGCCGGCAAAAAACTGGCGCTGATCGAGGACGGGACTTTGAGTTCGTGGCTGCTCGATTGCGCCACCGCGAAAGAACTTGGCTTGGCCACCACCGGCCATGCCCAGCGCGGCGCCTCCTCGACGCCCTCGCCCGGGCCGAGCAACCTGCATATGGAGGCGGGTAACGTCTCGCCCGACGATCTGATCGGCGACATCAAAGACGGCTTCTACATCACCGATTTGATCGGCATGGGCGTCAACATGGTGACCGGCGACTACAGCCGCGGCGCCTCCGGTTTCTGGATCGAGAACGGCAAGCGCACCTACCCGGTGAGCGAGGTGACCATCGCCGGTCACTTGTTCGATATTTTCCGCTCCCTCACCCCCGCCAACGATCTCGAATTCCGCCACGCCATCAATGCGCCGACATTGCGGATCGAGGGCCTGACCGTTGCCGGGCAGTGATACATTACTGGACGGGCTTGAAGCCATCATGCGCGAGGCCGGCGAACTGGCGCGCGCCACCTCCCGCACCGACTTCAAGCGCTGGACCAAAGGCGACGACCACTCGCCGGTGAGCGAGGCCGACATCGCGGTCGACAAATTGCTGCGGGAACGGCTGACGGCGCTGGCGCCCGGCGCCGGCTGGCTATCGGAGGAGACCGAAGACCATCCGCCCGACCGGGCGATGGCGCGCACGTGGATCGTCGATCCGATCGACGGCACCCGCGCTTTTATTTCCGGCCGCGCCGATTGGACGATCTCGGTGGCGCTGGTGGAAGACGGCCGCCCGGTCTTGGCGTCGATCTATGCGCCGGTGACCGAGGAAATGTTTCTCGCCGTGCACGGCCAGGGCGCGCGCCTCAATGGCGCGGCGATCGCCGCAAGCGGCGGTGAAAAGCTTGCCGGCGCCAAACTCGCCGGCCCCAAGCGTTATCTCGACAAGCTTAGCCTCATTGCCCCCGGCATGCTGCCGCAGCCCAAGGTGCATTCGCTGGCCCTGCGGCTGACGCGCGTCGCGCACGGGGAACTCGACGGTGCCTTCGCCTCCCCCGGCAGCCACGATTGGGACCTTGCCGCGGCCGATCTTTTGGTGCACGAAGCCGGCGGCGCGATGACCGATTTTTCGGGCCAGGCGCTGCGATATAATGCGCCGCTTGTCGTGCATGGCGCGCTGATCGCCGCCGGCCCCGCCCGCCTCGGGACGTTGGTCGATCTGCTGCGCAACCGAAAACTTGAGTTCGCGTGAACTCATAATCGTCTAAGCTTGAGCCGTCCAAGTCCGCCGGGGCTTCTTACAAGGGTCAATCCATGTCGGAACAAGCTCCGCGGCAACAATTGCTCCATCTCGTCCTCGGCGGCGAGCTCACCGAACTGCACGGCTCCGAATTCAAGGACCTCGACAAGTTGGATATCGTCGGGGTCTATCCGAACTATGCCTCCGCCTACGTCGCCTGGAAGGCGAAGGCGCAACAAACCGTCGATAACGCCCATATGCGCTATTACATCGTTCACCTCCACCGCCTGCTCGATCCCGACAGCGCGGGCCGGCCGGTGCGCTGAACTCAAGGGAACGATGCCGATACTCAAGAAAATCGTCAGGTCGTCCGCTTTTCAGGAAGCCGCCGCCGCAGTGGGCGCGTGGTATCTGCGTCTTGTCTGGCATACCAACAGCGCCAGCCTGGAGCCGCCCGACGTCTATCAAAAGGCGGAATTGCCGGTGATCGTCGGCATGTGGCACGGCCAGCATTTCCTGGCGCCGTTCGTCAATCGCAACAACGCGTACCGCGCCAAGGTGCTGATCTCGCGCCACCGCGACGGCGAGATCAACGCGCGCGCGGCCCGGCGGCTGGGCATCGAGGCTATCCGCGGCTCGGGTGCACACAACGGCGAATTTCACCGCAAAGGCGGCGCCACCGCCTTCACTGAAATGCTCAGGGCGATCGATGAGGGCTATAACATCGCGCTCACCGCCGACGTTCCGAAAGTGGCGCGCGTGGCCGGGCTCGGCATCGTCAAGCTCGCGCAATATTCCGGCCGGCCGATCTATCCGCTGGCGATCGCTTCGAGCCGCCGCGTCGAACTCGACAATTGGGACCACACCGCGATCAATCTTCCTTTCGGGCGCATCGCGATCGTGGCGGGAAACCCTGTGTCGGTGCCGCGCGAAATCGACGATGCCGCACTGGAGGCGGTGCGGTTGCAAGTGGAAACCGAGATGAACCTCGCCACCGAGCGCGCCTATGCGATTGTCGACCGGAAGGAACAACCGTGAACAAGCCGCTGCCAGCCGGATTGCGCGCTTACCGGCTGTTGTCGGCGGCGGTGGCGCCGTTGGCGCCGTTGTTCCTGGCGCGCCGCCTCAAGCGCGGCAAGGAGCATCGCGCGCGGCTGGCCGAACGGCGCGGCGAAAGCAGCATCGCGCGGCCGCAAGTTCCGCTGATCTGGCTGCATGGCGCCAGCGTCGGCGAACTGGCGAGCGTGTTGCCGCTGATCAAATTCATCACCGACCGCGGCATCGCCATGCTGGTAACCTCCGGCACCGTCACTTCGGGCGAACTCGCCGAAGACCGGCTGCCGAACGGCGTCATCCATCAATTCGTGCCGCTCGATGTGCCGCGCTACGTGCGCGGATTTCTCGACCATTGGCGGCCTGATCTCGCGCTGTTCGTGGAATCCGATCTGTGGCCGAATTTGATCATCGAAACCTCCGAGCGCGGCGTGCCGCTGATCCTGGTCAATGGCCGGCTGTCGGAACGCTCGCTGCAGCGCTGGCGCTATTTGCCGAATTCGATCGTCAATTTGCTGCAGCGGCTCGACCTCTGCCTTGCGCGTACGCCGGCCGATGCCATGCGGTTCGGCGAATTGGGCGCAAGCCATATCGTCACCACCGGCGATCTCAAACTCGATGTGCCGGCGCCACCGGCGGAGCCGGTGAAGCTGCTCGCGCTTAAAGATGCTATCGGCGCACGGCCGGTGATCGCGGCCGCCTCCACCCATCCCGGCGAAGAAACCGCGATGATCGAAGCGCACGCGCAGTTGCGCAGCGTTTTTCCAGGATTGCTGACGCTGATTGCGCCGCGCCATCCCGACCGCGGACCTGCTATTGCCGAGATCGCGGCTTCGGCCGGACTGCAAGCTAATTTACGTTCACGCGGCGAATTGCCGAGCCCGGCGACCGAAATTTACGTCGCCGATACGTTAGGCGAACTCGGCATCGTCTATCGCCTGGCGCCGGCCGTTTTCGTGGGCGGCTCGCTGGTGCGCCACGGCGGTCAAAACCCGATCGAAGCAGCCAAGCTCGGCTCGGCCATCCTGCACGGTCCGCATGTGTGGAATTTCGCCGAGATTTATTCCGCGCTCGACCAGGCGCAGGGCGCGGTGCCGTTGTCCGACGCGCGTCTGCTCGGCGCCGGCTTTCGCGCGCTGATGGCGCAGCCGGCCGCGCGCGGGCGTGTCATCCATGCCGCGCGCACAACCGTTGACGCGCTGGGCGGGGCGCTTGAGCGCACGCTCACCGCGCTCGATCCTTATTTGATGAAGCTCGAGCCCCACCGGCGAGCCGACCATGCGTGAACCGGCTTTCTGGTGGCACAAGCCAGGACTTGCCTCCGGCCTGCTGTCACCTTTAGCCGGCGCCTATGGCGCGATCGCCAGGCGGCGCTTAGCGCGTGCCGGGGCGCGCGCGGGCGTCCCGGTTCTGTGCGTGGGAAATTTCACTCTCGGCGGCACCGGCAAGACGCCCTTGGTTATGGCGCTCGCCAAAATGCTCATCGAAGGCGGCGAGCGGGTGTTTTGTCTCAGTCGCGGCTATGGCGGCAGCGCCACCGGCCCAAAGCTTGTGGACGCCCATGCCGATCACGCCGCGCAAGTCGGCGATGAGGCGCTGCTGCTGGCGCGCGTGGCGCCAACGATCATTGCGCGCGACCGCGTCGCCGGCGCGGCGTTGGCGAAAGCGCAAGGCGCCAGCATCGTCATCATGGATGACGGCTTGCAGAATGCGTCGCTTGTGAAGGACCTCACCATCGCGGTCATCGACGGCCGCCGCGGCATCGGCAATGGCTTGCGTGTTTCCGGCCGGCCCGTTGCGTGCGCCGCTCAACGCGCAGCTCGATCACACCGATGCGCTGCTGGTCGTGGGCGAGGTGCGGTGCCGAAGCCATCGACACAGCGGCGCACCAATTGCCACTGTTCCATGGCCGGCTGGCGCCCGATGCGGCCGCCGTCGCGGAATTAAAGGCGCGCAAGGTGCTGGCCTTTGCCGGCATCGGCGATCCGGACAAGTTTTTCGACACCGCCGTCGATGCCGGCATTACGGTCGCTGCGCGCCGCGCCTTTCCCGATCATCACCGCTACACCGGCGAAGAAGCCGCCGAACTCATTATGGCCGCCGAACACGACGGCCTCGCGCTGCTCACCACCGAGAAAGACCGCGCCCGCATGACCGGCGAGCCGCTGCTCGAAGCGCTGGCAAAGCGCGCGCATGTGCTGCCGGTGACGCTGGTGGTGACGGAGATGGATGAATTGCGGCGGCTGATCCTGGAAAAGATCAAGCGCTGAGATCGCTTACGCCTTGGCGCCGTGCCGCTGGCGGTAGCGCTGCATCACCGCGTCGGGCGAGGAATAAGCCTCCTGCAGATCGACGCTCCAGTATTTGAGCTCTTCGAGCGGAATGGCTTGGCCGGTCACCGCGCAGCGCACAAAGGCGCCCGGATGCACCACGCGGAAATCGCCGTCGAGGTATTTAACCTCCGCCTCGCCGCTCATGGGCGAGGAGCGATCGTAGCGGTTGAGCAAAGGCTGCCTCCAATTCTGTTCGGCGCGATGGCTGTCCGGCGCGGGATGACCTTAAAGATATCCCTTCGCCTGCGTCAGCGAAACCCTCGTAGGTACCGATTTCGGCGCTTCTTAAGCGCCGAACAGGCTGCCCTGCCCGCCCGGGCCTTTGCCGCCGCGCGGCTTTGGGTTCGGCTTTGGATTGAGTTTGGGCTTGGCAGGCGTGGCGCCCGCTCCCGCGGCGCCGTCGGCGACGGCGCCGACGCGGCCATCGGAAAACTCGATATCGAGCCGCATGCCGCCGGCGACAGCACGTTGCCGAGCGTAACGGAGCCCCCTCGCCGTCGCGCACCAGCGCAAAGCCGCGTTTCAGCACGCCCTGATATGAGAATGCATTGAGCAATTGTTCGGCGCTGCGGACGCGATCCCAGCGCCGTTCAAGATAGTTCTTGCGGGCGAGCGTGCCGCGTTTTGCCAGCGCGACGACGATTTCGCTGGAGCGCGCCAGCCGCAGTTTCAGCAGCCGCGGCGTCAGGCGCGCGGCCGCGCGCGTCAAATGGGTGCGATGCAGCTGCGCATTGGCGTGAAGTGCGCGCGGCAATCGTTTGGCCAGCGTATCGAGCCGCTGGCGCGGGTCGGCCAAAAGCTCGTCGGCCGCCGGCAGCGCGCGGGTCGCGGCCAGCAATTCGGTGCGGCGCATGTTCATGCCGCGCTGCCAGGATTGGATTTGGCGCGCGGCGAACGCCGCAATCTGCGCCAGCAAATCGGCGCGCACCGGCACGGCGATTTCGGCCGCCGCGGTCGGCGTCGGCGCGCGCCGGTCGGCGGCAAAATCGATCAGCGTCACGTCGGTCTCGTGGCCGACCGCGGAAATCAGCGGGATCATGCTCTCGGCCGCGGCGCGCACCACGATCTCCTCGTTGAACGACCAAAGGTCCTCGAGCGAGCCGCCGCCGCGCGCGACGATGATCAGATCGGGGCGCGGCAGCGCGCCCTTTTCCGGCAATGCATTGAAGCCGCGAATGGCGTTGGCGACTTCGGCGGCGGAGCTCTCGCCCTGCACCCGCACCGGCCACACCAGCACATGGCGGGGAAAGCGGTCTTGCAGGCGATGCAGAATGTCGCGGATGACGGCGCCGGTCGGCGAGGTGACGACGCCGATGACGCGCGGCAAAAACGGCAAGAGCTGCTTGCGCGCCTCGTCGAACAGGCCTTCGGCGGTGAGCTTCTTCTTGCGCTCTTCCAGCAGCTTCATCAGCGCGCCGACGCCGGCGGGCTCCAGCGTGTCGATGACGATCTGGTATTTGGACGAGCCGGCGAAAGTCGTGAGCTTGCCCGACACGATCACGTCCAAGCCTTCTTCCGGCTTGACCCGCATGCGGCCCCAGACGCCCTTCCAGATCACGCCTTCGAGCACCGCCTTGTCGTCCTTGAGGCGGAAATAGACATGGCCGGAGGGCGAGGCGCCCTTGAAGCCCGACACCTCGCCGCGCACCCGCACGTAGCCATAGGCGTCCTCGACCGTCTTCCTGAGCGCGGAAGACAGCTCCGAGACGGTCCATTCCACAACGTTCTTGAGGGCGGGCTCTGCCATTCGGGCCGAATCTCTTGCAGGGGTGAATGCCCATGCTACATCAAATGCCGACCGCATACTAAAGGCCGCCTGTCGCCCCATGAACATCCTCCTCCTCGGTTCCGGCGGACGCGAGCACGCGCTGGCCTGGAAAATGGCGGCGAGCCCGCTCACCACCAAGCTTTATTGCGCGCCGGGCAATGCCGGCATCGCGCGCGAGGCCGAATGCGTCGCGCTCGATATCGCCGACCACGCGGCGGTGATCGCTTTTGCCAAGGAGAAAAAGATCGATTTCGTCGTGGTCGGCCCGGAAGGGCCGCTCTGCGCCGGCATCGTCGACGATCTGGAGGCCGCCGGCATCAAAACCTTCGGCCCGACCAAATGGGCGGCGCGGCTGGAGGGCTCGAAAGGCTTCACCAAGGACCTGTGCAAGGCCAACAACATTCCGACCGCGGCCTATGAACGCTTCAAGAGCGCCGCGCCCGCCAAAGAATACGTGCGCAAAAAGGGTGCGCCGATTGTCGTGAAGGCCGATGGCCTGGCGGCGGGCAAAGGCGTGGTCGTCGCCGAAACGGTTCAAGAAGCCGAAGCCGCCATCGATATGCTGTTCGGCGGCGGCATTGGGTGCGCCTGCTTGGGAGATCGTGATCGAGGATTGCCTTGTCGGCGAGGAAGTCTCGTTCTTCGCGCTGTGCGACGGCGAGACTGCCATCGCGCTTGCGTCCGCGCAAGATCACAAGCGCGTCGGCGACGGCGACACCGGTCCCAACACCGGCGGCATGGGCGCCTATTCGCCGGCGCCGATCATGACGCCGCAATTGGAAAAGCGCGTGATGGACGAGATCGTGCTGCCGACCGTGCACGCGCTCAATCGCGCGGGCGCACCCTTCAAGGGCGTGCTGTTCGCCGGCCTGATGATCACCAAAGAGGGGCCGCAGCTGATCGAATACAATGTCCGCTTCGGCGATCCGGAATGTCAGGTGATGATGCTGCGCCTGATGTCGGATCTGGTGCCGGCGCTGCTGGCGTCGCGCGACGGGCAATTGAAGAATTTCGATCTGCGCTGGTATCCGGATGCGGCCCTTACGGTGGTGATGGCGGCCAAAGGTTATCCCGGCGACTACAAGAAAGGTTCGCTGATCGAAGGCCTGGATGCCGCCGCCCAAGTGGAGGGCGTGGAAATTTTTCATGCCGGAACAAGAAGCGACGGCGATCACATTTTCGCGAACGGTGGCCGCGTATTGAATGTGTGTGCGCGCGGCAACAGCGTGGCGCAGGCGCAACAGCGTGCCTACAAAGCGATCGATAAAATAAATTGGATTGATGGATTCTGCCGCCGCGATATCGGCTGGCGCGCAATCGAGCGCGAAAAATAAAATCGGCGTCAATAAAATTTCGAATTGCGGCAAGTGTGGCGAAAGCAGGATTGTTCGGGTTCGCTAGACGAATTGCTAAGCAAATTTTGGAATGGCGTCCATGCATTGCGGCCTATGGCGCGCAAGTCAGCTAGAGCTATCTGGTGCGCGGGGGGAGTTCATGCAGGAGAAGACAACTATGAAAAAGTTTATGACTGCGATGGCGCTGGTGACCCTGGCGGCTACTCCGACTTTCGCCGCCACCTATAACCAGCAGGTCAACCGTACGGCCGCCGAATCCTATGCGGCCGCCCCCTTCACCGGCTCGTCGCTGGTGATCGTTGACGGCAAGGTGGTCGGCGCCGACCCGGACGCCAATGTCCGCCTGCAGCTGCAAAAGGGGCAGACCTCCGAAGCCTCCGAGTAACTCCGGAGACCGCAGCCTATCGCAAGGCCCGGCCCTTAAGCCGGGCCTTGCATTTTTGCGCACGAGCTTGCGCTCATGACATACTGGGGTCGACGATAAGGAGACCCTGACGAATGCATCCCGTGCTGCGCCTTTACGAGGACGTCCTCTCCACCGCCGAGATTCTGGAATTCCGGCTGCCGCCGCTGCCGCGATTCATCTTCGTATCGCATGGCTCAGCCACTATCGCCGGCGGCGCTCATCAAGGCCGGCGAGGCCTGGCAGGGCGAACGCGAAGTCGTGGTGCGGCCCGGCCCGGAGGGCGTCACCTGCTGGCGCTGGGAGCTTTCGCCCGGCGAAAAAGGCAGCATGGTCGCCGCCGCGCCCGGCATGATGACGCACGAGAAACTCACGGCCTTTCTTGAAACCATGCCGAGCGGTGAATTGCTGATGCGCGGCGACAGCGTCGCCTTTCCGCCCGGCGGCTGCGCCTATAAACATGTGCATCAAGGCCCCGGCATCCGCTGCCTGATCGAAGGCGGCATCCGCATCGACACGCATAACCGCTCGACCTCCTATGGGCCGGGCGGCGCCTGGTACGAGAGCGGCCCCGACCCGGTGTTCGCACAGGCCGCAAGCGACAGGCCCAGCCGCTTCATCCGCGTGATGATCCTGCCGCGCGCCCTCATCGGCAAAAGCTCGATCCAATATGTGAACGCAGAGGATGCGGCCAAGCCGAAGACGCAAACCTACAAAATCTATGCCGATGCGCCGATTTCGTTCGGCGCAAAGAAATAGCGTGCCGCAGCGATGACCTCCATCGATCGCCAGCAAGCCTTCACCGGCACCAAGGAGGTGGCGGCGGCTTTGCGTCTCGATGCGGCAAAGCTGGAACATTATCTTGCCGCGCAAATCAAAGGCTTCGCCGGCCCGCTGAGCGTCAAACAATTCAAGGGCGGACAATCGAACCCGACTTATCTGCTGGAGACGCCAACGCGGCGTTATGTACTGCGCCGCAAGCCTCCGGGAAAATTATTGCCGTCGGCGCATGCGGTTGATCGCGAATACCGCGTGATCCGCGCGCTGCACGGAGAAGGCTTCCCCGTCGCCGAACCGTTTGTTCTTTGCGCGGACGAAAGTATCGCCGGCACGGCGTTCTACGTGATGGATTTCGTGGACGGCCGCGTGTTCTGGGAACCGCAGATGCCGGGCTCAAATCCCGCCGAACGCGCGGCGGTCTACGACGCCATGAACGCGACCATCGCGCGGCTGCACGCGTTCGAGCCGGCGCAAATCGGCCTGTCCGATTTCGGCCGCGGCGAGAATTATGTCATGCGCCAGGTCGAGCGCTGGTCGAAGCAATATCGGTCATCCGAGACTGAAAAGATCGACGCCATGGAGCGGCTGATCGAATGGCTGCCGCGCAACATTCCGCCGAGCGGGCCGGCGCGGCTGGTGCATGGCGACTACCGGCTCGACAATTTGATTGTCGCAGCCGGCGCGCCAAAGATCCTCGCCGTGCTCGACTGGGAATTATCGACGCTGGGCGATCCGCTCGCCGATTTCACGTATCATCTGATGGCCTGGCATATGCCGCCTTCCGAGAGCGCGGCCGGCACCGCCTCGCTCGCCGGGCACGATCTTGACCGCCTCGGCATTCCCTCGATGGCAGATTATGTGGCGTCTTATGTAGCGCGCACCGGGCTCGACCCGCGCCCTGCTCTGCCCGCTTATTTGGCGTATAATTTTTTCCGCATTGCCGCGATTTTGCAAGGCATCATCGGGCGCGTGCGCGACGGCACAGCGACTTCCGAATTTGCGCCGGCCAAGGCCGAGATGGTGCGCCCGCTGGCCGAGAAGGCGTGGGAATTCGCGCGCGATGCCGGCGCCTGAGCGGGCCGATCAGAGTCAATAAAACCTTTCAAGGCAGGTGCGGTTATTGCGCGATCGAATTGCGCAAAATTGACGCCTGCGCACTAGGCTACCGGCTCCAGTGAGAAAAAGATCGCCCATGAGCGTCTCAAGCATCGGCATCCAAACCATCATGCCGAAGACCGGCACATCTGCGCAGCAGACGCCGCCGCAGCCGGCCAACGACAACGTTGCCGACGACGCGCCGAAGCCGACCTCGCCGCCGCCGCCCGGCATGGGAAAATTCGTCGACAAGACGGCTTAGTCGCCGCGCTTTTCGATTGCGGCTGCTTCACCGCCGCGCCTGAAAAAACTCCTTCAGCAGCGCGGCACTTTCGCTCTCGTTGATGCCGCCATAGACCTCCGGCCGGTGGTGGCAGGTGGCTTGCGTAAAGAAGCGCACGCCGCTTTCCACCGCGCCGCCTTTCGGATCGGCGGCGCCGAAATAAAGCCGCCGGATGCGGGCAAACGACATCGCCGCCGCGCACATCGCGCAAGGCTCCAGCGTTACATAGAGATCGCAATCGACAAGGCGTTCCGTCCCAAGCGCGGCCGAGGCCTGGCGGATCGCCAGCAATTCGGCGTGCGCGGTGGCGTCCTTGTCGGCCAACGTCCGGTTACCCGCGCTGCGCGATGACGGCGCCGCCGCGCACCACGACACAGCCGACCGGCACCTCGCCGCGCAAGGCTGCGGCGCGGGCTTCCTCGAGGGCGATTTGCATGAAGGAGGTTCGGGCATTGCTTCACTACTCGTCATGGCCGGGCTTGTCCCGGCCTCCCGCCTTATACACGGTCGGCAAGCAAGACGTGGATGGCCGGCATAAATCCGGCCATGACCGATAGACCGCCATGGCCGACAAGAACAATCAACAAAATCCGGCGAGCGCATCGCCAAGGTGATGGCCCGCGCGGGGCTGGCCTCGCGGCGCGAGGCGGAAGCCTGGATCGCCGCCGGGCGCGTGGCGGTCAACGGCGCGGTGATCGCCTCGCCCGCGCTCAATGTGACGGCCGCCGACCGTATCGTGGTGGATGGGCAACCGCTGCGGGGCCGCGAGCGCACGCGGCTTTTTCTCTATCACAAACCGCGCGGGCTGGTGACCACCCATTCCGATCCGCAAGGGCGCGCCACCATCTTCCGCGCGCTGCCAAAAAATCTGCCGCGCCTCATCAGCGTCGGCCGGCTCGATCTCAACACGGAAGGGCTGCTGCTGCTCACCAATGACGGCGGCCTGGCGCGCGCGCTGGAATTGCCGGCGACCGCCTGGCTGCGCCGCTACCGCGTGCGCGCGCTCGGCCGCGTCACACAAGAAGCGCTCGATGGTTTGCGCAACGGCGTCACGGTCGAGGGTGTGCGCTACGGGCCGATCGAAGCCACGCTCGACCGCGAACAAGGCGCCAATGTGTGGCTGACGTTTGCCATCCGCGAGGGCAAAAACCGCGAGGTGCGCAAGGTGCTCGAGCAGCTTGGCCTGAAGGTGAACCGGCTGATCCGCGTTGCCTTTGGGCCATTCGAATTGGGCAAGCTCGACGACGGCGCGGTCGAGGAAGTGGAGACCGAGGAATTGCGCACGCAATTGGGCGAGGCGCTTGCGGCGCAAGCGAATGCGGATTTCGAGGCGCCGTTGTTGCAGCATGAAGCGCGGCCAGTCTTGCACCGAAAACGCCCCTCACCCTCCGCGCCGCTACGCGGCGCTCCTCCCTCTCCCCGCACGCGGGGAGAGGGAGGCGAGCGGCAAGGCCGCGAGCCGGGTGAGGGGCACGCGCGCGGCGGTATGAAAAAGCGCCCAAAACACCGCCGCGACCGTTCGGGCGGCCCGCGGCCGAAATATCCCAGACCCAAATCATGAGAGTTGTCGGCGGACGCTTGCGCTCGCGCCCGATCGCCGGGCCGAAATCGAATGCGGTGCGCCCGACCAGCGACCGCTTGCGCGAGGCGCTGTTCAATATCCTGGTGCATGCCTATGGCGACCCGGTGACGGGCGCGCGCGTGCTCGATTTGTTTGCCGGCACCGGCGCGCTCGGCATCGAAGCGATCTCGCGCGGCGCGGCCTACGCGCTGTTCGTGGACGACGGCGTCGAGGCGCGCGCGCTGTTGCGCGACAATGTCGAGCAGCTGGGCCTCGGCGGCGTCACCCGCATTTTCCGCCGCGACGCCACCAAGCTGGGGGCGGCGCATCCGCTCGAGCCGTTCTCGCTGATATTTGCCGATCCACCTTACGGCAAAGGCCTGGCCGAAAAGGCGCTGACCGCCGCGCGCGACGGCGGCTGGCTCAAGCCGGAAGCGTTGATTGTCGTGGAAGAAGCCGCCGATGCCGGATTTATGGCGCCGGACGGTTTTACCGAATTGGAGCGGCGCAAATACGACGACACGGAGTTTGCTTTTTTGCGCGCGTTAGCGGCGCCCGAATAACCGCTCGATATCGCCGAGCTTCAATTCCACATATGTCGGCCGTCCGTGATTGCACTGGCCGGAATTGGGCACGTCTTCCATTTCGCGCAGCAGCGCGTTCATCTCTTCGGGCTTCAAGCGCCGACCCGGCGCGCACCGAACCGTAGCAGGCCATGGTGGCCGAGACGTGCAACAGGCGGCGTTCCAGCGGCAGACTGTCATCCCATTCCGCCATGTGCTCGGCGAGATCGCGCAGCAGACCTTTGACGTCGACGTCGCCCAGCAAAGACGGCGTCTCGCGCACGGCCACCGCGCCCGGCCCGAAGCTTTCGATCACCAACCCAAAGCGCGCCAGCTCGTCGGCGCGGCCCAAGAGCCGCGCGGCGTCGGCCTCGTCCAATTCGACGATCTCGGGGATGAGCAGAATCTGGCGCGAAAGGCCGGCCTTCTCGATCGCCGCTTTCATGCGCTCGTAAACGATGCGCTCATGCGCGGCGTGCTGATCGACGATGACCAGGCCGTCTTTGGTCTGCGACACGATGTAAGTCTCGTGCACTTGCGCCCGCGCGGCGCCGAGCGGGCGCTCGATCAAATCGGGCGCAGGCGCAAAGCTTTCCACCCGCGCGTCGGCGGACGGCGCGCCGACATCGAAAGCGGCTTGCGCTGCTTCCGCAAAGCCGAGCGCGGCGCCGCCGCGTGACGGCGTAAATCCGGGCGGTCTTGCCGGCGAGCGCCGCCAATCGTAACCGGCGCGGCGCGGCACACCCAAAGGCCGGAATGCCGCGATGGTGGCGCTGCCGCCGGTCGTTGACGCGCGGTTGCCCTCGCGCGCCAGCGCTTCCTTCAGCGCGCGCACGATCAGCCCGCGCACCAGGCCGGCATCGCGGAAGCGCACTTCGGTCTTGGCCGGATGCACGTTGACGTCCACCTCGCGCGCTTGAAGCGTGACGAACAACGCCAGCAACGGATGACGGTCGCGCGGCAAATAGTCGGCGTAAGCCCCGCGCACCGCGCCAACCAAGAAGCTTGTCGCGCACCGGGCGGCCGTTGACGAACAAATATTGCCCGAGCGTGTTGGCGCGCGACAGTGTCGGCAGCCCGGCAAAGCCGGTCACGCGCACGCCGTCGCGCTCGGCGTCGATGGCGATTGAATTGGCGCGGAAATCGGGCCCCAGCACGTCGCCGAGGCGCGTGAGTTCGTCTTTGGCCGCAGCCCAAGTCACGGGCGCGCGCTCCTCGCCGGCCAGCGTGAAGGCAACATCCGGCCTGCTCATGGCCAGCCGCCGCACCACTTCGCGCACGGCTTCCGCCTCGCTGCGGTCGGTTTTCAGAAACTTCAGGCGCGCGGGCGTGGCATAAAACAAATCGTGCACCTCGACGCTGGTGCCTTGCGAGAGCGCGGCGGGTTTCATCTCCGACACCACGCCGGCATCGACTTGAAGCGTCCAGGCATGCGGCTCAGCTTTATGGCGCGTGGTGATGGTGAGCCGCGCCACCGCCCCGATCGAGGGCAGCGCCTCGCCGCGAAAGCCGAGCGTGCGGATCGCCAGCAGATCCTCGCCGTCGAGTTTGGAGGTGGCGTGGCGCTCGATGGCGAGCTTGAGGTCCGCGCGCGGCATGCCTTCGCCGTCGTCGGTGACGCGGATAAGCCTACGCCCGCCGCCGTCGGTGAGAACGTCGATGCGGCGGCTGCCGGCATCGAGCGCGTTCTCGATCAGCTCCTTGACCACGCTCGCCGGCCGCTCGACCACCTCGCCGGCGGCGATGCGGTTGACGATTGTCTCGGGCAATTGGCGGACGGGCATGGGCGCGGCCTGATTCGGAACTTGCCACACATTACCGGCGCAATCCGCTCGCCGCGAGGCGGCAGCGGATTCTACCCCCGCTATTCAAACCCCGGCTTCCCGCTGCGCATCTTCTTGATGCTGCCGCGGTGCTTCTTGCCTTCCAGCCGCTGCCGCTTGGCCGCCTTGGGCACCTTGGTGGCGCGGCGCGGAACCGGCCTGACCGCGGCCTGCGCGGATAAGATCGAACAGCCGCTCGCGCGCATCGGCGCGGTTGCGCTCCTGCGTGCGGTGCTGCTGGGCGATGATGACGATGACGCCTTCTTTGGTCAGGCGTTTGCCGGCGAGCCGCATCAGCCGCACCGCCACATCATTGGGCAGCGACGGCGAATGGCGCACGTCGAAGCGCAATTGCACCGCGCTCGACACTTTGTTGACGTTCTGGCCGCCCGGCCCCGAGGCGCGCACGAAAGCTTCCGACAATTCGGATTTGTCGATGGAAATATTGTCGGTGACGCGGAGCATCGGAATATCAGCCGCCGGTCAAATACTTCTTCGCCAGCACCTTGCCCTCTTCCACCGCCGGCTGGTCGAAGGCGTCGATGCCTAAAATATGCGCGGCGATGATGGTCTCCAGCATGAAATGCATCAGCAATTCGCCGAGCGTCTCCTCGTCGAGCCGCGGCAAGTGAATGGTGCGCACCGGGCAGCCGTTCTTGGCCAAGGTCTCGGCGGTGGCGCGGCCTTCCGCAGCCACCAGATCGCCGATGCTCTTGCCGGCAAAATCCGGCTCGCCGGCAAGTTTGGCGAGTTCGCCATCCATGCGCGGACCTGCGGCAGCGCCTACGGTAATCACCGTGAACATTTTGTCGCGCGGTCCGCCTAAGTACAATTGCACCTGGCTGTGCTGATCGACCGGGCCGAGCGCCGCCAGCGGCGTCGTGCCCTTGCCGTTCTTGCCGAGGCTTTCGGCCCAGAGCTGCACGTACCAATGCGTGAAGCGCTCGAGCCGGTCGGCATAGGCCATCAGCACGCTGATGCTCTTGCCTTTGCTTTCGGCCAAAGCGACACCGAGCGCAGCGCCAAGGGCTGCCGGCACCTGCGCCGCTTTCTTTTTCGCCAGCACCGGGGCCAGCGCCAGCTTTGCGCCCTCGCGCACCGCAGCGATATCGAGCCCGAGCATGGCCGCCGGCAACAGACCGACATTGGTGAGTACCGAGAAGCGCCCGCCGACACCGGTATGGTGATCGAGGATGGGAACGTGAAATTTTCCGAGCAGGTCGCGCAGACCGTTGCGCTTGCCCGTTTTCGCGGGCTCGGTGAGACCGAGGAAAATATCGGGGATGCGCGTCGCCAGCCCTTCGGCCTTCACCGCACTGAGCGCGGCGATGGTCTGCATCAACGTTTCGGCGGTGCCGCCGGATTTCGAAATGGCGACGAAGCGGCTCGTCTGATGCGGCAATTTGGCGAGCAGCGTCGCGAAGGTCTCGGCATCGAGATTGTCCATGAAATGCAGGCGCGCGCCATCGCGCAAACTTCCGGCACCGGGCACGGCGTGACCGGCGAGCTGGGCCAGCGTCTGGCCGCCCAGGCTGGAGCCGCCGGTGCCAAGAATGACGATGTCGGTTGCGTCTTGCGCCAGCCGCTGGGCGGTTTCGCGGATCGCTTCCAGATCGTTATGGGTCTCCGGCAGTTTGAGCAGCGCCAGGCCGCCGTCGGCATGGCGCGCGCGCAAGGTTTCCAGCGCGCCGTCGGCACGCGCGAGCGCTGCGTCCAGCGCTTTGTCGGAAACGCCCTGCGGCCCGATGTTCTTTTCGAGCGCGCTGTCGATGGATTGTGTGATCGGCATAAACGCTTCACCGCTCCGGCCGCCCGGATCCCGGCCCTATTTGCCTAGAGTCGCGCGACCGGCGCAACGGCTACGGCAACGCGGACGCCGGTTACTCGGTTCCGCTCGAGGCCAGCCCCTTGGGCTTGCCGGCGATCGTCACCAGCATGCCGCCGCCGAACAGGCGTTTGGCCACCCGCTTGGCGTCGGCGATGGTGACTCCATCGATCATGGCGCCGCGGCGCTGCATATAGTCGATGCCGAGGTCGTCGATCTGGATTTGCGTCAACTGCGAGGCAATCTTGTTTGAATCATCCAGCGCGAGCGCGTAGGCGCCCTTCAAATAGGACTTCGCAGCCTTGAGCTCCTCGGCGGTCGGGCCGTCGTCGGCCATGCGCTTGGTCTCATGCTCGATAACCTTGAGCGCCTCGCTGGTGCGGTCGGCGCGGGTGGCGGTACCGCCGATCACCACCGCGGCGTTGCGGAACCAGACCAGGCTGTCGGACACGCCATAGGCAAGGCCGCGCTTTTCGCGCACTTCTTGATAGAGCCGCGAGGAAAAGCTGCCGCCGCCAAGGATGTGATTGACCAAATAGCCGGCCATGAAATCGGGATCGTTGCGGGCGATGCCCTGCCCGCCAAAGGTCATCACCGCCTGCGGCACGTCGAGATTGATGACGATGCGGCGGCCGAGATTGCTCGGCTTGGCGTCCGCCACCGGCTTGAGCTCGCTCTTCTCCGGCAGGCCCGCGAAAGCGCGGTCGATCAGCGCGCCGGCGGTCTTGGCGTCGATGTCGCCGACGATCGAGACGACGAGCGCGTCGCGCGCGAATACGCGGTGCACGTAATCGCGCATGTCGGCAACGGTGATGCGCGGAACGGCTTCCAGCGTGCCCTTGCTTTGGCGGCCGTAAGGATGGTCGGGGAACGCATTGCGCCACCAGCTAATGCTGGCGAGCTCATTGGGATTGGTGGTGTCGCGGCGTAGCAGCGACATCATTTGCCCGCGCACCCGCTCGACCGCCTCGGCGTCAAAGCGCGGCGCGGCCAGCGCGAGGTGCAGCAGATCGAACGCCTCCTCGCGGTGCTCGTTGAGCGCGCGCAGCGAGCCGTGGAAATAGTCGCGGCCGACGCCGAAACTCAGCTCGATGGCATGGTTTTCCATGCGCTCGTGGTAGGTCTTGCTGTCGAGATTGCCGGCGCCCTCGTCGAGCAGATCGGCGGTGAGGTTGGCGGTGCCCGGCTTGTCGGCGGCGTCCTGGCTGGAACCGCCGCGGAATGAGTAGCTGAGCGAAACCAGCGGCACCGTCTGCTCACGCACCAGCCAAGCCACGATGCCCGACGGGCTGACGATCTTCTCGATATTCATTGCCGAGGCGGAAGGCGCGCCGGTGATGAGCGCCAGGCTCGCGAGCGCGGCGGCAGCAAAAAATTTCATCATGACCGTTTCTCCGCCCGCGGACTTGTGTCTTTGATCAAATAACCGGTTACCGAGCGCTGCTTTTCGAGCCAATTGCGGGCGGCGTCCTGCACGCCGGCCGCGGTGACCGCGCGAATGCGGTCGGGCCATTGGCGCACGTCATCGACCGTCGCACCGGTGGTCAGCGACGAGCCGTACCAGCGCGCCATGCTGGTGACATTGTCCTGGGCGTAGATCGCATCGGCGATGAGCCGCGTTTTGGCGCGTTCCAGCTCCTCCGCCGTGACGCCCTTGGCGATCAGATCGGCAATGACCGCGTCGGTTGCGGCCTCAAGCTGCGGCAGCGTGGTGCCCGGCTCCGGCGCGCCGAAGACCCCGAATCTCGACATGTCGAGCGCGCCGCTGTCGTACCAGGCGCCGGCGCTCACCGCGACTTTCTTTTCGACGACCAATGCGCGGTACAGCCGGCTATTGGAGCCGGTGCCGAGAATATGCGCGAGCACTTCAAGCGCATCCGACTCGCCGCGTTTCCCGGTGGCGAAAGACGGCACGAGATATTCGCGCAGCAGGCTCGGCTGCTCGACGCGCGGATCGGCCAAAGTGAGCGAGCGCACCGCCACCGGCGGCGGCTCCTGCGGGCGGCTGCGCGGAAGGATGTTGTTGTTGCGGGCAATCTTGCCGTAGGTCTCCTGCGCCAGCTTCAAGGTCTGGTCGGGATCGACATCGCCGGCCACCACCAGCACCGCGTCATTGGGCGCGTAGAAGCGGCGGTAAAAGCCAATGGCGTCGTCGCGGGTCAATTGCTCCATCTCGTGACGCCAGCCGATGATCGGCTTGCCGTAAGGGTGGTTGAGGAACAGCGCGGCTTCGATCTGCTCGCTCAAGCGCGCACGCGGATTGTTGGCGACCCGCTGGTTCTGTTCCTCAAGGATCACGTCGCGTTCCGGCAGCACGTTCTTGTCGGTGAGCTGCAGGCCGGTCATGCGGTCGGCCTCGAATTCCATGACCGTTTTAAGCTGGTCGCGCGGCACCTTTTGGAAAAACGCCGTGTAGTCCTGCGAGGTGAAGGCGTTTTCCTGGCCGCCCAGTTCAGCGACCACGCCCGAAAACGTTCCGGGCGGATGTTTCGCGGTGCCCTTGAACATCAAGTGTTCGAGAAAATGCGCCAGTCCCGACTTGCCTGGCGTCTCGTCGGCGGCGCCGACTTTGTACCAGATCATGTGCGTGACGATCGGCGCCCGGTGGTCGGGGATGACGACGATTTGAAGACCGTTGGGCAAAGTATATTGAGAAATTTTCGGACCGTCCGATGCGGCGGCGGGCAAAGGACCAGCGAGCGCGGCCGCAAGCAGCGCGGCGGCGAAGATAGCGGTTGGCTTGGATGGCACGGTTTTTATCCTTGCAGCCCCCGGCTTGGCATGACGCGCATGATCGCGCCGGAGCACGCATACGCTTGAGGGAACGGATGGCAGTCGCGGCTGGCGATCAGCGAAGTCGTGCCGTGCTGCCGCGCGAGAGGTAGTAATCTTCCGCCTTCGGGCCCGCGGCCTTGCCCGGCCCATAGGGCTGGTCTGGCGAGGGCACCTGATAACCGGCCGGCGGATCGGTCAGCGACGCGCGCGGCCGCTCGCCGGTAAACTTGGCGGCTTCTTCGTCATCCGATTTTCCGAAGAAGCTGCTGAACAGGCCGCCTTTATACCCAAGCTCATTGGGAGTCAGGCGATCGCCGCCGTTGCTGCTGTTGACCGAATTATCCGCGGCCGTGCCGCGTCGCGGCGCGATGCCTGGCGATGCGCCCGGCGTTATCGCGATCGGCAACAGCGGCCGGCGATTGGCGTCCATCTTCTCGGACGAATTGACGAAGGCTCTCTCGTTCCATTTTCTTTTCAAGCTTGGCGCGCGTCACATCCGGATCCTTAGGCCAAGCCGGATTGTTGGGCACTGCACCGAGCTCTTCCGGCGGCGGCAGATCCTTGTTCGGCGGGATCACCAGCGGCGGGCGCTCCTGATAGTTGATGATTTTTTCTTCGCGCTGGAGACCGATGCCCTCAAGTATGCCGCGGAGGATTTTGGTGTCGATTGGCACATCGTCATCGGCGGCGCGCGCCGGTACGGGCAGCGCCAGCATGGCGGCGCCGAGCGCCAGCCCCACGGCAGCTACGATGGATGTCTTGGTCAGGCGTGTCGGGCGCATGGCGTTCATCCGAGACTTACCCCTTTTACGCAACGCATCTAATCCGAAACCAAGTTCCGCTTTCCCGGATCATGCGCGCAAAACCCTTAAAAATCCGCGCGGATTTCAAGGGCCTGTCCTGGACTATTGCGGCGGATCAGGGCGCTTTTACGGCGCGGTCCCCTGCCAAAGACTCATACAGCAGGCCGGCCACCCCGGCAACGATGGCCACGTCGGCTAGGTTAAAAACGTACCAGTTGAAGCGCCAACTAGCCGTGGAAATGTGGAAAAACACGAAGTCGGCGACCCAGCCATAGGCCAGACGGTCGATGCCATTGCCTATGGCCCCCCCGATGATCAGGCCCAGCGCCAGCGCGGTCAGCCGGGCCTTTGCCTGCGAAAGCCAGGCCCAAAGCAGCACCACGGCCAGCGCCTTGAAGCCCAGCAGCACCCATTGGCCAAGCACCCCTTGGGTCTGGAACAAGCCGTAGCTGATGCCGCTATTGCGGGTGAGGATGAAATCGAAGAACGGCCCGAGGCGGATCGGGCCGTTGGCGGCGAGGTCGAAAACTTTAAGGAGATAGAGCTTGCTGGCCTGGTCGATGAGACAGGCAACGCCCGCGACGATGACGCCGAAGCGCGTGAGGGACCCGTAAAAATAATTGGCGCGCATTCACTCCGCCGCCTTGCGCATGGTTTCCCATTCACGCAGCGCCTTGGCGTCGCGCGCCGAAACCTCCGGGAACTCCGGATCGACGCCGATGGTGGTGAGTATTTTCCATGAGCGCGCGCATTTGGTGCCTTCGGCAAGACCGGGGACAACCGCCACGCCCGAAACGTCCGGCAGGCGGAAAGCATCGGCCGGGCCTTCGTCCTCAACCAATGTGGCCGCCGAAGTGATGAAGACTTCGGCGAGATCGACGTCGAGCACGGCCTCGGCCAATTCTTGGTTCGACACATGCACGATCGGATGCGCTTCCAGCGACGAGCCAATGCGCTTTTGCGCGCGCTCGATCTCAAGCGCGCCGGTGACGACACGGCGGACAATGCGGACTTTCCGCCATTTTTCGGCGAGCTTGTCGTCGCGCCAGGCGGCCGGCACATCGGGAAACAGTTCCAGATGCACGGACTTGGCCTTTGCGCCATAGCGCGCGCTCCAGGATTCCTCCGCCGTGAAGCACAGCAAAGGCGCCAGCCACACCACTGTGCAGCGGAACAATGAATTGAGCACGGTCAGGCAGGCTTTGCGCGTCGTCGACGAATAAGGATCGCAATAAAGCGCGTCCTTGCGGATGTCGAAATAGAAAGCCGACAGGTCCGAAGTCATGAACGCACTGAGCGCCGCAAAGATGCGCTTGTAGTCGAACTCGGCATAGGCTTTGCGCACCAGTTCGTCGAGTTCGCTCAGACGATGCAGCATCAGCCGCTCGAGTTCCGGCATGGCGGCGTGCTTGACGCGCTCGTCCTCGTGGAAATGCGCGAGATTGCCGAGCATCCAGCGCAATGTGTTGCGCAGCTTGCGATAGGTGTCGGTCGTGGTCTTGAGGATTTCGGCGCCGATGCGCTGGTCGTCCCAATAATCGGCCGAGGCCACCCACAGACGCAGGATGTCGGCGCCGGATTGCTTGATGATGTCCTGCGGCGCGACCGTGTTGCCGAGCGACTTCGACATCTTGCGGCCGTCCTCGGCCTGCGTGAAGCCGTGCGTGACGACGATGTCAAAGGGCGCGCGCCCGCGCGTGCCGCAGGATTCCAGCAGCGACGACTGGAACCAGCCGCGATGCTGGTCGCTGCCTTCCAGATACATCACCGTGTCTTTGCCGCCATCGACCTTGCGCTTGATGCCGGCGAGCTGCGGGAATTGAACGGGATCCTCCAGCACGAAGGCGTGCGTCGAGCCTGAATCGAACCAGACATCGAGAATGTCGTCGACTTTTTTCCAGCCTCGTTGGCGAGCTTTGGCCCGAGAAAACGCTCGCGCGAGCCGGGCTTGTACCAGGCGTCGGCGCCCTCTTTCTCGAAGGCCTCGACGATGCGCACTTCGACTTCGGGGTCTTGCAAGATATCGACCGAGCCGTCCGGCTTTTCCTTGATGAACACCGCGATCGGCACGCCCCAGGCGCGCTGGCGCGAGATCACCCAGTCGGGGCGCGACTCGATCATGCCGTTGATGCGGTTCTTGCCGGTCGCCGGCACCCAGCGCGTCACGTCGATGGCGTGCAGCGCGCGGGCGCGCAGCGTGTCGCCGGGCTTGTCCATAGCCGCGGGCCTGCCCGCGGCGTCAACAGAAAGTCCTTATCCATCGCAATGAACCACTGCGGCGTGTTGCGGAAGATGACCGGCTTCTTCGAGCGCCAGGAGTGCGGATATTGATGCTTCAATCGCCCGCGCGCGATGATCATGCCGGCGTCGATCAACGCCTTGATCACCGCCTCGTTGGCATCGCCCTTCTCGCCTTTGTCGTTGATGACGCGCTTGCCCGTGAAGCCGGGCGCGGCTTCGGTGAAGGCGCCGTTCTCGTCGACGGTGTAGGGGATGGCCGTTTGATCCTTGCCGCATCGAGCAAAGACTTCTTGCTCATCCAAATTTCAAAGTCGTCGCGCCCATGACCGGGTGCGGTGTGCACAAAACCAGTACCGTCCTCGTCGGTGACGTGATCGCCATCAAGAAGCGGAACGATAAAATCGTATCCCTTCCCGCAAAATGGATGTTTTAGTGTCATGTGGTCCAGCACTTTTGCCGGGACGTCCGCCACCTTTTCGAAAGCTGTCACTTTCGCTTGCTTAAACACCTCGGCAGAAAGTTTTTCTGCCAGGATAAACTGGTCTCCAATCTTGGCCCAGTTTTCTGCCGCGGCTTCGGTTGCTCGATAGAGCGCGTAATTTATCTTTGACGAAAATGTTACTGCGCGATTGCCCGGCAGCGTCCACGGCGTAGTAGTCCAAATTACAACAGATGCATCTTTTCTAGTTTCTGATCGTCAGCGTGCGAAACCGGAAACTTCACCCACACCGTATCGCTGGTATAATCCTCGTATTCGACCTCGGCTTCCGCCAGCGCCGTCTTTTCCACGACCGACCACATCACCGGCTTGGAGCCACGATACAGCGTGCCGTTGGCGGCGAACTTCATCAGTTCGCGCGCGATCTGGGCCTCGGCGAAGAAATCCATGGTCTTGTAAGGGTGCGCCCAGTCGCCCTCGACGCCGAGGCGCTTGAACTCCTCGCGCTGCACGTTGAGCCAGTGATTGGCATAGGCGCGGCATTCGCCGCGGAACGCGATCATGGCGGCGGGGTCGGACAAATCCGGCTTCTTCTTGTTCTTGGAGCGGTAGTTCTCCTCTTCGATTTTCCATTCGATCGGCAGGCCGTGGCAGTCCCAGCCCGGCACGTAATTCGAATCGAAGCCGAGCATCTGCTGGCTGCGCGTCACCATGTCCTTGAGGATCTTGTTGAGCGCGGTGCCGATATGGATCGGCCCGTTGGCGTAAGGCGGGCCGTCATGCAGGATGAATTTATCGCGGCCTTTGGACGCCGTGCGCAGCTGTTTGTAGAGATCGGTCTCTTCCCAGCTTTTCAGGATTTCCGGCTCGCGCTGCGGCAGGCCGGCGCGCATCGGGAAATCCGTCTGCGGCAGGAACAGCGTCTCGGAATAATCGCGTTTGGGCGTCGACATGGGCGCTATGTAGCAGGCCGATTCCGCATCGCAAAGGCCGCCGTCAGACCTCCCCCAGCTTGGGAAAGGCCTTGCCGGCGCGCTTGAGCGCGTCGCGCGCCTGCGCGCTGTCGGCCAGCATGTGGCGCTTGAGTGTCTCCACCGTGGAGAACTTCTGCTCGTGGCGGATCCAGCCGATGAAGGCGACGTCGATCGTCTGCCCGTAAAGCTCGGCGTCGAAGTCGAACAGGAAGACTTCGAGCAAAGGCGCGCCGTCGTCGAACATCGGCCGCACCCCGAAGCTGGCAACGCCGGCATAGCGCATGTCGCCGATGCCGACGCGGACCGCATAAATGCCGTGCTTGAGCGCGCAAGCCGGATCGAGCTTGAGATTGGCGGTGGGAAAGCCGAGCGTGCGGCCGCGCTTGTCGCCGTGGATCACTTCGCCGGAGACAAACCAGGGCGCGCCCAGAAGTTCGGCCGCCTCCACCACCTTGCCCTCGCCGAGCGCCGCGCGCACCGCGCCCGACGACACCGGGCGGCCCTCGTCCTCCAGCGGCGCGCACGATGTCGACCGCAAAACCAAGCCGCGCGCCTTGCTCGGTGAGATATTCCGGCGAGCCGGCGCGGTTTTTCCCAAAATGGAAGTCGAAACCGATAGCCGCACCGCCGATGCCGAAGCGGCCGACCAGAATTTTTTCGATGAAATCCCCGGCCGAAGTGGCGGCGAGCGCGGCATCGAATTTCATTACGATGGCGCCATGCAGTCCGGTCGCCGCCAGAAGACGGAGTTTGTCGCGCTCGCTGGAAAGCTGGAACAGCGGATCCTTCGGCCGCAAGAACAGTCGCGGATGCGGCGCAAAGGTCAAAGCCGCGGCCTTGCGGCCGAGCTTGCGCGCGCGTTTAAGCGCAGCCCCGATCACGGCGCGGTGGCCGCGGTGCACGCCGTCGAAATTGCCGATCGCCACCACCGCGCCAGCGAGCACGCCCGGCTCGCCATCGCGAACGACATTGAAGGTGTTGGCTGGCGCGGGGCTCATCGGTCGGCCAGGGACTTGAAAGCGGTTGTGTTCACGGCGGATATGCTCATTTTGGCGGCATGTTAACGGCTTGCCGACCTTGCGGGCGCGATTACGGTTAGCCCGCGGTTAATAAACTTTCAAATTAACCGGTTATTCAATGGCCCGCTGATACCTTTTGCCACCTTTGGGGAGGCCCTTTGCGGGCAATGTGCCATGGCGATCGATCTTTCTCTGCCGGTCTTGGTCGTGGACGACTACAACACGATGATTCGCATCATCCGCAACCTGCTCAAGCAACTCGGCTTCGAGCATGTCGACGACGCCTGCGACGGCACCGCCGCACTCGCCAAGATGCGCGAGCGCAAATACGGCCTGGTGATCTCCGACTGGAACATGGAGCCGATGACCGGCTACGACCTGTTGCAGGAAGTGCGCTCCGATCCGGGCCTCGCCGCAACGCCTTTCATCATGGTGACGGCGGAATCCAAAACCGAGAACGTGATCGCCGCCAAGAAGGCCGGCGTGTCGAATTATATCGTCAAGCCGTTCAACGCGCAGACGCTCAAGAGCAAGATCGACGCCGTGTTCGGCACCGCCGACGCGCAAGTGGCCCCGACGGCGCCCGCCGCATAAATCGCATCACCACTCCAATTGCCGCATCACGGCCACCGGCATCCCGCCGGCGGCGGTAAATGTCGCGTTGAGCGCGCTGGTGTCGGGCTGCTCGCGGCCGCCCAGTTCTTCGGCGTGGATGCCTGAGGTCACGAACAAGAAATCGACGCCGGCGGCATGGGCGCCTTTTAGATCGGTGCGCACGCTGTCGCCGATCGCTAGTACGCGAGCGAGCTTGGTCTTTTTGCCGGCCACCTTTTCGGCCTTGGCCAAGGCCATGTCATAGATCGGCCGATAGGGTTTGCCGGCATAGAGCACCTCGCCGCCCATGGTGGCGTAAAGGTCGGCCAAGGCGCCGGCGCAATAGACCAGGCGCGGGCCCCGCTCCACCACCATGTCCGGATTGCCGCAGACCATGAGCAGCTTGCGCTTGAGCATGAGTTCGAACGTTGCGCGGTAATCGTCCGGAGTCTCGACTTCGTCGTCATTCAGTCCGGAACAGATCACATAGTCCGCACTCTCAAGCGGCGCAAAGCGGACATTGAGCCCGGTGAAGATCGAGTGGTCGCGCTCGGGGCCGAGATGAAACAGGCTTTGACCCGCCCGCTCGGCAATCACGCCGCGGGTGACATCGCCGGAGGAGACGATGGCGTCATAGGATTCGCGCGGCACATGCAACTTGTCGATCTGGCGCATCACCGCATCGCCCGGGCGCGGCGCGTTGGTGATGAACACCACCGTTTTGCCCTGCGAGCGGGCGCGCATCAGCGCGTCGCAAGCAACCGGAAACGATTCGACGCCGTTGTGCACCACGCCCCACACGTCGCACAGCAGCACGTCATATCCGCCGGCAAGCGCGGAAAAATGCGGGATCAAGGGCGGAAAAGCTACGGTCAAACGTCAGCCGAAAGTGCCAGCCGCGAGCAATTCGCCGGGCGCATCGCCCGACTTGTCGCCGTCGCCAGCGCCCTGCAAGGCCTCCGCCCGCACCGGCCGCGGCGGCGAAAACAAAAAGCCCTGGCCGAAGCGCACATCGTAGTCGAGCAGATTGACCACGATATTCTCGGCTTCGATGCGTTCGGCGATGAGATCGATGCCGGAGCGCGCCAGCAAGTCGGCGAGGTCTTCCGCATGGATATCGCTGTGCGAACCGGTGGCCGGATCGAGCAAGAGCTTGGCCGGTACTTTGAGGAAGCGGAACGCGCGGTCGGCCAGTTCCTTGGGCTCCATGCGCAGATCGGCGACGTGATCCATGGAGAAGCGGAAGCCGCGCTCGGCCAGCGCCGACAGACTTTCATGCTCGAGCGGCCCAAAGGCGCGATAGGCTTCTTGCGTGAACTCGAACATCAGCGCGTTGTTGAGCGCGCGATTGGCGTCCATGAAATCGAGGAACTGTTTGAAGAACGAGGGATCGGTCAGCGTCGCGGCGCTGATATTGCAGAACACGCCGACGTCGCGGCTCTTGAGTTGCAGGCGGCGCGTCACCTGCACGCAGCGGAACAGCAGTAGATTGTCGATCTTCGGCATCAGGCCGAAGCTCTCGGCGTATTCGATGAAGTCGCCGGCCGGGATGATGTCGCCGTCCTCGCTGCGCAGCCGCGTGAGCGCTTCGTAATAACGCACCTTGCGCTGCGGCAGCGTGACGATCGGCTGCAAATAAAGGTCGATGCGGTTGGCATCGATGGCGCGCGTGATCAAATCGGCGATGCCTTCGCGCGATAGGCCCTGGAAGCGGCGCACACTGCTCACCGCATCCTTTTCACTCAAAGTGAGCGCGGCGTTGGCGGCAGGCGCTGCTTCTTTGGGTGCAGCCGCGGGCACGGGCGGCGCCGGCATTGCACCTTGGTTCTGCAGAATCGCAGCATGGGACGCGACCGTTTCGGCAACCTGGCGCACCAGCGAGCCCAATTCGCCGATCTCGGAGGCGAGCGGGTCGGCCGCGCCGCGCGCGCGGCTGACGTTTGAGTCGACTTTGGTTTCGGTCGCGTTGAGCCGGCGCGACAGCTCGGCCACCTGGCGGGCAAGGTCGCCGGTGCCGCGCGACAAATCTGCGATCTGGTCGCCGAGGTCGCTGCGGTCGCGCAGCCTCGTGGTTATGCCGTGGTAGAGCGCCATGGCGGTGAACGCGGCCAGCGCCACGATCGCCGAGGTGCGGCCGTCCAGCTTCACGGCCAGATAGAGCAGTGCGCCCAGCGAGGCGGCGATGAGCACCATGCAGACGGCAATGAAGATGGCACTGATACGACGCATCGCGATCAAGCCCCGGGCCGCCCCCGAAAAGCCCGCGCGGGCGTGATTCGCGGGGCCTTTCACCAATGTTCATGAGGCCGCGGGTCCGCGCAACCTCGAACACCTGCTATGGTACCGCCAATTCGCCCATTTTGCGCAAGAACTTGAACCGCCCTGGAACCTCGAGCCGATGCCGGCCCCCGGCAGCATCCCCTTATCGGCTGGATCGCCGCCCGTCCGGGGCGCGCCTTTTTAGCCTTTCTAGGGCTGTATGGCGTGGTGTGGACCGACAGCGCTCCGACCAAAGTGCCGGCGCAATTCAGCCCGATCGCCGCCGGCGCTGCGGTGCAGGCGCCGTTCACGCTGCCCTACCGGCGCGGTCCTGGAAGCATCACTGTCGGCTGGGCGATTTTGAGGGCGGAACGGTGACTGAGCTGCGGCTATGCGACTGCCGGCTCTGAAGCGGTGTGCGTCGAACGGCCGGTGCGTGTCGCCTTGGCCAAATCTTCATACGGCTTCGACGCTTTCATCAAACCCAACTGAACGAGTTGACCGCTACCGGCGAATTTTACCGACTCTCGGCTCAAAAGTTTCACTTCCCCGCCGTCCCGAAACAATTTCCAATAGGCGCGATACTCGCGCGCGGCTGCGAAATGCTCGCCGCGCGCAACTTCGACCTCCACGCGTTTGTGGAAATCACTCAAGAATTTGAAGTGAAGAAGCGCCGCCATCAATGGCGCAATCTTCACCGGTGTCAGACTATGCGTGCTGCGCAAGAATTTCCGGCCCGGCACCCATTTCACCAGTGGCACTTTGCTGACGGTCGGCGCGTGAATTTGCGCCTCGACGTGCCGGAATACGCGTTCCCTGACGCCGCCGTAGATTTGGAAATGCGGCGGCTCGGCGGAGCGGATCAGCCGATAAGGTTCGCAATCGAAATAGCCGCAGGTCTCCAGCAACGCGGTATTCGGATCGTGAATGGTCTGTTGAACCGCCAATCCGGAATACATGTCCAGCAACAGACATGGGACCGCGTCAGCGCCGATGCCGTCGAGATGCCGGCAAAATAGCGGAAGGTCGATTTGTTCATAATGCGGATAAATGAACTGCTCATCCGCATCGATCGTAAGCGTCCAATGATCGATGCCAAATCTGTCAAGCAACTCGTTCGTCCAAGTCACGCCAAACTGGCTTTGCGCATAACTTTCCGCAGTTGAAAAAACATGCACATCGGGCTCTCCGGCGAGATAATCGAGCGTGCCGTCGGTTGAGCCGTTATCGAGCACGAAGAAACGATGCACACCTAATTTTCGGTGATGGCGAAGGGTTGAGGGCAGTCTGAGTTTCTCATTGCGTACGACAAGAAACGCACGAATCTCGTCTTTATTCTTGGGGACGGATCGGTTGTCGATTCGCTTCATGAGTTTCGGCTTGTTGACCGCAAGCCGGCAGGCAAACTGATTCGCCCTTCCAAGACGTTAATGCATGATTTTCATTGCCACTGCGCGGCCGGCGCAGCGGGCACAAGGGGTCGCGGCGGATAAGCTCAGGCGACCTGCTTGATGATCTTGCCGACCTTGTCGAAAATCTCGCCGATCTGGCTTTCGGTCACGATCAAAGGCGGGCTCATGGCAATGGCGTCGCCGGCGGTACGGAACATGATGCTGTGGTCATGGAAGCCGCTCACCAGCGCCTCCAAACCGCGCTTGCCGACAGCGTCGGGGCGGCTGGCGAGATCGATGCCGGCCATCAAGCCGACGGTGCGGATATCGAGCACGCCCGGCAGGCCCTTCAAGCCCATCGCCGCCTGCGCCCATATTGGCTCCATCTTCTTTGCGCGCTCGAACAAGCCTTCATCGCGATAAAGATCGAGCGTGGCGAGACCGGCCGCGCAAGCGAGCGGATGCGCCGAGTAAGTGTAGCCATGAAACAGCTCGATGACGTGCTCGGGGCCTTTCATGAAGGCGTCGTAGATGCCTTTGCGCGCGATGACGCCGCCCATCGGCACCGAGCCCGAGGTGATGCCCTTGGCGAAAGTGATCATGTCCGGGATGACCCCGTAACGCTCGGCCGCGAAGGCGTGGCCGAGACGGCCATAGCCGGTGATCACTTCGTCGAAGATCAGCAGAATGCCGTGCTTGTCGCAGATCGCGCGCAGGCGCTTGAGATAGCCTTTCGGCGGGGGCAGTACGGCGGTCGATCCCGACACCGGCTCGACGATGACCGCGGCAATGGTAGAGGCGTCATGCAGCGCCACCAAGCGGTCGAGTTCGTCGGCCAGATGCTCGCCCCATTCCGGCTCGCCGACCGAGAAGGCCTGCTCGGCCCGGTTATAGGTCGACGACATATGATCGACGCCGGCAAGCAACGCACCGAACTGCTTGCGATTGGCGACCATGCCGCCGACCGAAGTGCCGCCGAAGCCGACGCCGTGATAGCCGCGCTCGCGGCCGATCAGCCGCACGCGCGAGGCATTGCCGCGCACATTATGATAGGCGAGCGCGATCTTGAGCGCGGTGTCGACGGCCTCCGAACCTGAATTGCAGAAGAACACATGATCGAGATCGCCCGGCGCCAGCGACGCTATACGCCCGGCCAGTTCAAAAGCCTTGGGATGGCCGAACTGGAAAGTCGGCGTGAAGTCGAGCTCGGCCGCCTGTTTCTGGATCGCCGCCACGATCGGATCGCGGTTATGCCCGGCGTTTGTGCACCACAGGCCGGCAGAGGCGTCGAGGATTTTGCGCCCCTCAGGCGTGATGTAATGCATGTCCTTGGCGCCGGCGATGAGCCGCGGCCGCGCCTTGAAAGCGCGGTTGGCCGTGAACGGCATCCAAAACGGCTCGAGATCGTTGGGAACGGTGGCGCTGACTGACGCTCGCTTTGCTCGTAGCCATGGCATCCTCTGAGTTCACCGGCGCGAGCGCTGGCGCGCTTGCCGCTCGGTAGCTTCGCTGCTACCACCGCAGCGATTTCTAGGCGATCATCATTATCGCATGCCCGACAAGCCCAACAAGCCGCAAAAGCTCAAACCCCGCCTGCCGCGCGGCCTCGCCGACCGTGGGCCAGCCGAAATCGCCGCCACCAGGGCCATGGTGGAGGCGATACGCCTGCAATTTGAGCGCTATGGCTTCGATCCGGTGGAAACGCCTGAGATCGAATATACCGACGCGCTTGGCAAGTTCCTGCCCGACCAGGATCGGCCGAACGAGGGCGTGTTCTCGTTCCAGGACGACGACGAGCAGTGGCTCTCGCTGCGCTACGACCTGACCGCGCCGCTGGCGCGCTATGTGGCGGAGAATTACCAGAACCTGGCGCTGCCCTACCGCTCCTATCGCTGCGGCTACGTGTTCCGCAACGAGAAGCCGGGCCCGGGCCGCTTCCGGCAGTTCATGCAGTTCGATGCCGATACGGTCGGCTCGGCTAGCATGGCCGCAGATGCCGAGATGTGCATGCTGGCGGCGGACACGATGGAAGCGCTGGGAATTAAGCGCGGGCAGCTACGTAGTGAAGGTGAACAATCGGAAGGTGCTCGACGGTGTTATTGAAGCAATCGGGCTTGGTGGAAATGAGAATGCTGGAAAGCGCCTCACCGTGCTTCGCGCGATCGATAAATTGGATCGGCTGGGGTTCGAGGGCGTGCGAATGCTGCTCGGCGAGGGCCGCAAAGATGAGAGCGGCGATTTTACAAAAGGCGCAGCACTAGATGAACAGATGCGACAGCTACAGTTTTGACAATGTGTTCAGACGTACAGAACCGACGACTAAACGTCACCAGGCGACGCATTTGCAATGGCGATGACCTTCAGGAGGCATACAGCCAAAGATTTGAAATTATTTGTGCGTTTGAAGGCGCTAGTGAAGGAAGTTAAACGAACTCAGAAAGCTTGTGAGCAAACTCGGCCGGCTATGGCGATGGTCAAATTCGAATTGATCGACCACTCCGTCGTCCGCGGCCTCGAATATTACACCGGCCCGGTCTACGAGGTTGAACTGACCTTCGAGATCAAAGACGACAAAGGCCGCCCCGTTCGCTTCGGCTCGGTCGGCGGCGGCGGGCGTTACGATGGGCTTGTCTCGCGCTTCATGGGCCAACCGGTGCCGGCGACCGGATTTTCCATCGGCGTCTCGCGCCTGCAAGCAGCGCTGACCGCGCTCGGCAAGCTCGGCGAAAAGCCGGGAGCAGGCCCGGTGCTGGTCACCGTGTTTGGCGCGGAGAGCGTCCAGGCGTCGCAAAAGCTCACGGCCGATCTTCGCGGCGCCGGCATCCGCGCCGAACTTTATCTCGGCAACCCCAAGCACGGCATCGGCCAGCAACTCAAATATGCCGACAAACGCGGCAGCCCTTGCGCGGTGATCCAGGGACCTGACGAAAAAGCCAAAGGCGAGGTGCTGATCCGCGACCTGATCGCGGGCTCCGCCGCGAGTGACATCAAAGAGCGCGACGAATACCTCAAGAAGCAGGCCGAGGCGCAATTTGCCGTGAAAGAAAGCGAATTGGTCGAGGAAGTCCGCAAGCTGCTCGCCCGCCACGGCTGAACGCAAGCCATGAAGCTTCTGACGATCCACCACGCCACGACCTACCGCTATGCCAGGCCGGTTTATTTCGGTCCGCACCGGCTGATGCTGCGGCCGCGCGACAGCCACGATTTGCGGCTGGTGGACGCCGAGTTGACGTTGTCGCCGCCGGGCGCGCTGAACTGGATGCACGACGTGTTCGGCAATTCGGTGACGCAGGTGGAATTCGCGCAGGCCGCCTCCGAACTGCAGATCGTCAGCATCCTTAATCTCGAACGCTATGGCTTGAAGCGGCCGGTGTTTCCGATCGCCCCCGCAGCGCAAATGTATCCCTTCGTCTATTCGTCCAATGATCGCGGCGACCTCGGCTGGCTGCTCGATCGCCATTATCCCGATCCGCGCGGACTGGTGGAAACCTGGGCCAAGGGCTTTACAAGCCCACAGCCATTGCCGACCTACAATCTGCTGTCGAACATAAACGGCGCCATCCGAAGCTCGTTCGCTTACGCCGAACGATACGAGGAAGGCACGCAGTCGCCGATTGAAACGCTGGAAAAGAAGAGCGGCAGTTGCCGCGACTTCGCGCTGCTTTTCATCGAGGCCGTGCGCAGCCTCGGCTTCGGCGCCCGTTTCGTCACCGGCTATCTATATGACCCCGCGGTCGACGGCGGGCGAGCCATGCAAGGCGCGGGTTCCACCCACGCCTGGGCGGATGTCTATTTGCCGGGCGCCGGCTGGGTCGAGTATGACCCGACGAATGGGCTGATCGCCGGAGAGAACCTCATCCGGATTGCTGTCACCAGCGACCCATCGCAGGCAATCCCGATTTCGGGATCCTTCAGCGGGACAAGCTCCGATTTTCTGGGGATTTCGGTCGAGGTGACGGTCACGCAGCAGCAGAGCTGACCGGCGTTAAGGCTTCTGCGCGCCCCGCTTTTGAATGTCGAGGATGTTCAGCTTCATGCCGTTCGCCATGATCATGTCGCCCGGCTTCATGCCGGCGGCGCAAGGGCCGAGCCAGGTCGCCGCGATCTTCATATGAGTCGCCGCGCCTGGCGCCACGCCCGGCAGCGGGTGCCCGCCTTCCCGCGTCGACGTAACCTCCACCGTATAGGCACTGTCGAAACTGCCGTTGATCACGGCATGCGAGGTGCTGGTGGCGCCGCCGAAATTGCAGACCGAGTCGATGATCATGGCCGCGCCGGAATGGCTGATCTCCTGCTTTGAGCAGGATTGCTGCGCCGACCCGCCATAGGCGCTGTTCATGAGTTTGTCGGTGGCAGCATCGACACAATGCTTCATCACCTGCGCCGGCAAATGGAGCCCTTGCAACTCCATCTTGAGTTCCCACAGGCCCGGCTTGCGCGCGGGCATGTCGAGGGCGAAGGCGGTTGAGGAAACGAAAACGCAACCGGCGATTATGACAAGCAGCTGACGCATGGCATGGGCTCCATCGCTCAATGAGTGCGCGACGATACTATGCGACAGTCGTGTTGGAATCAAAACCGGCGCTGAACCTAGTTCAGGCTAGACCGCGACCAGATCGCCGCCGTTTGGCGATTGGCCTTCGTGCACCTCGAGCGCGTGACCGAGTACTTGTTCGACGGCATCGAAGCTGTCGATGATCGAGTTGTACTCGACTACCTTCTCGTCGCGGAACTGGATGAATTGCGCGATCCGGTAGCTGATCGAGCGGCCGCCATCGCGCAGTATCGCGGTCAGTTTGCCGTAAACGGCGGCGCGGTCGCCATCCACCAGCATGGTCGTCGGCACGAAGCGCCGGCCGCTCAGCAATGTCGGGATATCACGGTCGAGCAGTTTCATGACGATGTCCTTGCCGCAGCGCTGGCCGCAGAACGGCAGGACGTCGACCGGGCCGCTGATGGTCCAGACGACATCGTCATCGAGAAATCCGGCCAAGGCCGTCATGTCGCGCATCGCCAGGGCCCGGTAAAAAGCCCCGACCACGGCGCGCGGTACTGGATTGGTCATCCGTCCCTCTCCCAACCCCAGTCAACGCCGGTTGTATTGAGATTGTCTTACGCGCAACCATTTTTCCGAGTTAACAGCCTTGCGGGCGCGGAACTTCGGGCCTGACAACAAAATTCGTTAACGACGCCAAACATTTGGGGGCTCGCCGCGTTAAGCGCTGCGAGCGATCGGCGTCGAATGTTAAAGGCCGCCATGCTAAAGGGCCGGGAAAATCGGCATTTCAGATGACCATGAAGGCAAGCATGACCACGGGGGCGAATGGGCCCGACGCGCGGGCGGAGACGCTGGTCGCCTCCTACGAGCGCGCCGGCTACGCCCGTATTGCGCCCGCCATGCTGCAGCCGGCCGAGCCGTTCCTCGATCTTTCGGGCGAGGACATCCGCAAGCGCATGTATTTGACCACCGCGCCGGGCGGGGCTGAATTCTGCCTGCGCCCCGACCTCACGATTCCCGTCTCGCGCGATTACCTGGCCTCGCCCTTGGCGGGCAAACCCGCCGGCTTTTGCTATCTCGGCCCCGTGTTCCGCCACCGCGCCGATGCGCCCGCCGAATTCATGCAGGCCGGCATCGAATCCTTCGGGCGGCCCGACACAGCGGCGGCCGACGCCGAGATGCTTTCGCTCGCGCTCGAAGCCACCGCGCATTACGGATTGCCTGCGCCCGATATCCAGATCGGCGATGTCGCGCTGTTTGCAGGCCTGATCGCCGGCCTCGAACTGCCGCCGGCCTGGAAGCGGCGGCTGATCAAGGATTTCAACCGCAAGGCCAATCTGGCGCAGGATCTCGATCGCCTGGTGCTCGGCGGCAATAATACGCGGCCCGAATATCAGGGCGTGCTGGCGGCGCTCGCCGGCTCCGATCCGAAGGGCGCGCACGCGCTGGTCACCGACCTGCTGTCGATTGCCGGCATCACCGCGGTCGGCGGCCGTTCGGTCGGCGAGATCGCCGATCGGTTTCTCGAACAGAGCGCGCTCGGCGCCAGCGCCAAGCTGCCGCGCGACGTGCGCGGGCTGATCGAGCGGTTCCTCGCCATCCAAGGCGATCCCGACGAGGCGGCGGCTGAATTGCGCGCGCTCGCCGGCGACGCCGGCGTGGCGCTCGCTCCCGCCATCGATCTGTTCGAAACGCGCACCGGTTTCCTGGCCGCGCGCGGCATCGACTTGAAGCGCCTGCGCTTCTCGACGGCGTTCGGCCGCGGCTTCGACTATTACACCGGCTTCGTATTCGAATTGACCGACCCGGCCCGCACCGGCGACCCGCTGGTCGCGGGCGGCCGCTATGACGGTTTGCTCACGCGGCTCGGCAGTCCCGAGCCGATCCCCGCGGTCGGCTTGGCGGCGTGGATCGAACGCCTCAGCATTTATGGAGGCGCCAAATGAGTGCGCCTCTGGTGCTGGCCGTGCCGGCGAAGGGCCGGCTGCAGGAAAACGCCGAAGCCTTTTTCGCGCGCGCGGGGCTTGCTCTGGTCAAGCCGCGCGGCCAGCGCGATTACCGCGGCGCCATTGCCGGACTCGACGGCGTGGAAGTGGCCTATCTGTCGGCCTCCGAAATCACCTCCCAGTTGGCGGCTGGAGCCGTTCATCTTGGCGTTACGGGTGAGGATCTGGTGCGCGAAATGATCCCCGATGCCGATGCCCGCGTGGTGCTGGTCGAAGGGCTCGGCTTTGGCAACGCCACCGTGGTGGTGGCGGTGCCGCAGGCCTGGATCGACGTGCGCACCATGGCCGACATCGACGATGTCGCCACCGCGTTCCGCCAGCATCACGGCCGCAAGATGCGGGTGGCGACAAAATACGTGAACCTCACGCGTAGCTTTTTCTCCGCGCATGGCATCATCGACTACCGCATCGTCGAGTCATCGGGTGCGACCGAAGGCGCGCCCGCCGCCGGCACCGCCGAGATGATCGTGGACATCACCACCACCGGGGCAACGCTTGCCGCCAATGGGCTGAAGGTTTTGGAGGATGGCGTCATCCTGCGCTCGCAGGCCAATCTGGTCGCCGCCCGCACCGCCGCATGGAGCGCGAGCGAAAAGGAACTGGCGCGCGTCATTCTCGACCGCATCGCGGCGCAGGCGCGTGCCCGCGCCTTCCGCGAGGTGCGCGCGCGCTTTGCCGCTTGCGATGCGCGGCTGGTGCAAACCGTGCAGGAAAAATTCGGCGCGGTCACGCCGTTCGGCGGACCGACCTCGTCCGGCATGCTCACGCTGCATTGCCCGCCGGATCAGGTCTACGCGCTCACCAGTTTCCTGCGCGAAAACGGCGCGGAAGCCGTGGCGGTGGCCGATCTCGATTACGTGTTCTCGAAAGACAATCCGCTCTACGCTAAGCTCGAAGCCGGCTTAGCGTGACGAGTAGCGCTACGTGCGCGGCCGGAACACGATGAAGTGCGAGAGCGTAAAGTTGACCGCGAAGCTCACCGCGATCGCGGCCACTTTGGCGGCCCACGCCGGAACTTGCGCCAATTCAACCAAACACCAAACCGTCGCGGTATTGGCGAAAAATCCGGCGACCTGCGACAGCGCGAATGCAAAATAGTGCTTGAGCGCAAGGCGGCGGCCGGATTCAGCCGCAAAAGTAATGGTCGAATTCATGACATAGGAGCCGGTCACGGCGACCAGCCAAGCCAGCGAGTTGGCCGCGATGATCGGGAGATCCAGAAAGTAATAGGCAAAGGAAAAGACGGCGAAATCGACCGCCGAATTGAACACGCCGACGATGGCGAAGCTCGCAGCCTTGAGCCCGAGGGCGCGCTCGTGCCAGGCGACCGTCAGACGGTCGATGATATTTTGCAAAGGCGCTGGAATCATTATGCGTTCATAACATCATGGGCGGACGGGGCGACAGGGCGCCCGCTCTGCGCTATAGATCGCGCGAAACGGACAGCGGCAGGTTAGCGGGATATGCCGGCAAAATCGACCAAATCTGGCTCCCATGCGGCGCGGCCTTCGTCCGCGCCGAGCCTCTCGATCGTCGTGCCGCTGTTCAACGAGGCCAAGGGTCTCGGCGCGCTGCACGAGCGCATCGCCGAGGTTGCCCGTTATTTAAAGGCCAAGCACGGCCTGGCCACGGAAGTGGTCTATGTCGACGACGGCAGCAGCGACGGCTCGAGCGATCTCGCCAAGTCGCTGCCGGCCATCCCGCTCGATATCCAGGTGGTCACGCTGTCGCGCAATTTCGGCAAGGAGGCGGCCTTGCTCGCCGGCCTCGACCATGCCCGGCTCGGCGCCGTTTTGTTCATCGACGGCGACGGCCAGCATCCGCCCGATTTGATCGAGACGCTGGTGTCGCGCTGGCTCGATGACGGCTACGACGTGGTCTACACCGCCAAGGCCCACCGCGAGAACGAAAGCTGGCTGCGCCGTCTCGGCGTGCACTGGTTCTACGCGCTGATCAATTGGGGCCAGCGGCAGAGAATTCCCGAGGACGCCGGCGATTTCCGCCTGCTGTCGCCGCGCGCGGCGCAAGCGCTGCGCCAGATGCCGGAGCGCAATCGCTTCTTCAAAGGTCTCTCGAGCTGGATCGGCTTCCGTCAGGTGCGCGTCGATTACGAGCCGGCGGCGCGCGCGCACGGCAAGACGACTTGGAACGTCTGGACTTTGATCGGCCTGTCGATCGAGGGCCTGACCTCGTTCACGGTAGCGCCGCTGCGCGTCGCAAGCTTATTAGGGCTGCTGCTCGCGGCCGGCGCATTGATTTTCGGCATTACGATTTTGGTGCAGACGCTGCTGTTTGGCGAGGACGTGCCCGGTTATCCGTCGCTGGTGGTCGGCCTGATGGTGCTGGGCGGCGTGCAGCTTCTGATGATCGGCATCCTCGGCGAATATATCGGCAAGCTCCTGTCCGAGATCAAAGCGCGGCCGGTCTATTTCGTCGCCGAACACAGCGTGAAGAGCGCGGATAACTCCGCCAAAGCGCGGCCGCATGCACCGCTGCCCTCGCGCGCGGCCGAGTGAGCCATTGCCGCAAGCGCCCCGCCGCATCTGGCTGTGCGCCGACGATTACGGCATTTCACCCGGCGTCAATGCCGCCATCCGCGAACTGATCCTGCGCGGGCGGCTCAACGCCACATCGGTGATGACGGCGGCGCCTTACCTTGAAGGTGATGAGGCCGATGCTCTGGCCATGCTCAATTCCGGGAAAAAACGCGCAAGCCTCGGACTGCACCTCACCCTCACCGCGCCGTTTGAGCCGCTGAGCAAAGACTACGCGCCGCTGCGCAACGGCTGCTTCCTGCCGCACCCCGAGATGTTGCGCACCGGCATGACGCGGCGCTTACGGCCGGAGCGCCTGGTGATCGAAGTCGCCACGCAGGTGCGCGCCTTTATCGACGCCTTCGGCCAGCCGCCCGATTTCGTCGATGGCCATCAGCACGTCCATCTTTTCCCGCAGGTGCGCGACGCGGTGCTGAAGGTTGTCGCTCAGGCGGCGCCCGGAGCCTGGGTGCGGCAATGCGGACGCGCGCGCGGTGCGCGCGGCTTGCGCGATCCCAAGGCGCTGGTGCTGGACATTTTGAGCCGGGGTTTTCGCCACAAGGCGAAACGCTTGGGCATCGCCACCAATCCGGCTTTCGCCGGCGCCTATAATTTCAACGCCAAGGGCGATTTCGCCAAGACCTTCCCGCGCTTTCTCGCCGGAATGCCGGACGGCGGGCTGATCATGTGCCATCCCGGTCATGTCGATGCCGAACTCGAACGGCTCGAACTCACTCACCACCCAGCGCGAGCGGGAATTCGCTTATTTCAATTCAGATGAATTTATGAAAGCGCTCGCCGAGCACGGCGCCACGCTCGCGAAGGCTGAAGATTAAAGTACGACCACCTTGGCGCCGACCGCCACGCGATTATAGAGATCGATCACGTCCACATTGCGCATGCGGATGCAGCCGGACGACACGTTGTGGCCGATGGTCCAAGGCTCGTTCGAGCCGTGGATGCGATAAAGCGTCGAGCCGAGATAAAGAGCGCGCGCGCCAAGCGGATTGTTCGGACCGCCGGCCATGAAATGCGGCAAGTAAGGCTGGCGCTCGAGCATTTCCTTCGGCGGCGTCCAGTCCGGCCATTCCTTCTTGGCCGACACCTTGCGCTCGCCCGACCAGGTGAAGCCGGGGCGGCCGACGCCGATGCCGTAGCGCATGGCCTTGCCGTCGCCTTCCACCAAAAACAGAAAATGGTTCGGCGTATCGATCACGATCGTGCCCGGCTCTTCCTTGCCGGCATAGGCGACTTCCTGGCGCAGATAGCTGCGGATCGATGTGGAAGTTCGCCGCCTGCTGCTCCAGCATCGGGTCGGTGGGCGGCCCGACGCTGGCATAGATCGGTTGGGCGCCCAGCTGCGGGTTCGGCGGCGCGATGATCTGCGGCTGAACCATCTGCGGCGCCATCGCTTGCGGCGCGATCAGCGGCTGCGGTCCACGATCGCCAAACAGAAATTCGATGAAGCCGCCGCCGAGATTGGCGCGCGCTTGCGCCGGCGCCACGACCACCATCGGCGGCGTTGCGGGCATCACTTGCCCGCCTTGCGCCGATGGCGCCAGCGCCAAAGGCTGCGCCCAAGCGCTGCCCGCGGAAAAGACGATAACCAAGGCGGTGAGGATCGAACGCTGCATCGGCAACTCTGACAAATGGCGCGTGGTTAGTTGATCGTAATTACACGGCCAAACAAACACCGATTGGTAAACCATACCCACCGCGCGACACCATTGCCGCCATGGTGAACGCGTTTCGTCGCGTTAGAGTTTATTTTGCGTAAAAGCCGAAACGTCATGGTAAACGCTCCGTTGCCATTTTCGTTTCGCCCGGCGCGATGCCCCACCGCACTGCAACCGTGCGTTAATCGACGCTCTGATAGAAATAGACGATTGGGGATGTTCAGGGGGCGTGGCGTGCAGCGCAAAGTTTTTCGCGTCGAGCAGATGTTTACCGGCCGACGTGCGGCGGCAACGGCCGTCGCCGAGCTCAAGCCGCTAAGCGAGCGGCGCGATGTGCCGGCCGATGCCGGCTTGCAAACACTGCAGCGCGAGCTTGCGCAGGTGAATGACACGATCGCGCGCAACAAGCGCGAGCTGTCCACCCTGATCGGCGAGCGTAACGAACGCCATATGGCGCGCGCGGCCGACGAGTTGCGCGCCGCGGTCGACGGCATGGATATCGCCACGCAGAAAATTCTGAAATCGGCCGAGGTCGCCGACGACAGCGCCAAGGCGCTGGCCGCCTCAGCCAAGACCGACTTCGAGCGCGGCCTGGCGCAGGATATCCAAGACCACGTGGTGCAGATTTACGAAGCCTGCAATTTCCAGGATCTCGCCGGCCAGCGCATCAGCAACGTGATCGCAACGCTGACGATGATCGAGGACCAGGTGTCGTCCATGCTCGGCCGCTGCGATACCGCCCCGGCGCGGGTGGCCAAGCCGGTCAAGGCCGGCGGCCTGCTCAATGGCCCCAAGCTCGATGGCGATCCCGGCCATGCCAGCCAGCACGACATCGACGCGATGTTTGGCTAGCGCATGATCCCGAAAAGTGGGAACCGGTTTTCGGATAAGATCATGCGCAATTTCTAAGCCGGTCTTTTGATCACGGCAAAACAGACCAGCGCGACCGCCGCAAATCCCGCGGCAAGGGTGAGCGCCGCGCCATCGGACGTGCGCTCCACCACGAAGGCCATCACCAGCGGCGCCGCGGCTTGCATCACCAAAAACGGCCCGGCGAGCCGGCCCATCAGCCGCCCGTAACCTGAGGCGCCGAACAGCGTCAGCGGCACCGCGCCGCGCGTGATGGTGACCAGCCCATTGGCGCCGCCGAACATCAGCGCGAAAGCGGCCGCCACCGGTGTCGATACGCCCAGCACCGCCAGCATGACGAAGGCGCACAACAACGCAGAAAGCGCAAAGCGCGCCACCCACAGAGGATGAATGTCGCGCCCGAAGGTGAACTCGATCAGCCGCGCGCCGACCTGCGCCGGCCCAAACAGCGCGCCGATCCACACCACCGTGCCGGCATCGATCCCTGAGCGCCCGAACATCGCCAGCAAATGCGCCGACAGGCCGGACGGCACGAAGGCGTACAACGCAAAGGCCGATGCAACGAGCACGAAGGTGAACCCGTGCGGCGGCAAAACCTTGGCAGGCGGTGGTGCGTCGGCGTGGGCGGGGACATCGACCTCGTGACGGCTGCGTGGCAGCGCGAGAAAATGCAGCGGCGCCGACACGCCAGCCAGCAGTGCGGCATAAACCAGATAAGTGCCCTGCCAGCCGACCGCTTCGAGCAGGAAATGAGTCGTTGGCCAGCTCACGGTCGAGGCGAAACCGCCAACCAGCGTCAACGCGGTGATCGGCTTGCGCGCAGCCGCGCCGAAGATGCGGCCAAGCGTGGCGAAGGCTGAAATCATATAAGTTCGCCGCCATGGCGACGCCGAGCACCACCCAGACCGCAAGATAGGCGGGCTTGCTGGCAGCATGGACAATGAGAAAAAGCCCGAGCGCGCCGATCAGTGAACCGATGGTCATGACCACATGACCGCCGAAGCGATCGATGGAGCGGCCGACAAAAGGCGCGACCAGGCCTGCGGCCAACAGTCCCGCCGAAAATCCGCCCATGGCAAAGGAGATCGACCAGCCGCGATCCTGCGCGATCAGCGGCACGATCAGCACCGGCGTGTAGAAGATGCTGCCCCAAGAAATAATTTGGGTGACGCCGAGCACCGGCACCGCGCGCCAGGGTCCCTCGATGAATTCGCGGATTGAAGTCATGTCGCCGATGTATCTAGCACGTCAGCCGCGGCGCGCTGCTGCGCGCCACGCAAATCATTATTGCTGCTTCTGCTGCTGAATCGGCGGCTGGATCGGGTTGGGCTCCGCCCTTGGCGCCGGTTTTGGCTTGGGCTTGGATTTACCCTTCGGCTTGGCCGGCTTCTTGGCGCCTTCCGGCGCGCAGCGCACATAGACCATGGTGCCGTAGCGGCCCTGCACTTCCGGATCCATCCAGCGCAAGATCAGCACGCGGCCATCGAAGAAGACCACTTCACGATCCTGGGCGATGCCGGCTTCGCCTTCCGGCCCGATGAAAGTCTTGTTGCCGGGCGCGCCTTTAAGACGCAGCTCGGACGGCGTCGATTGGTCGGCCAAATGCATCATCACCCCGCCGGTGGGGCCGAGCGTGATGATGTAAGGCTGCGTGCACTGGGTCGCGGCGGCGGCCTCGGTACGCGGCCGGTCCTCGTCCCGGTGATAGGCGGCAAGTCCCCAGCGGCCTACGATGTCCTGCGGCGGGAAGGCCGGTGGCAGCACCGGGGCCGGCGCCGGTGGCGGCTGCTGCTGCGGGCTATTGGTGGCGCAATCGGCAAGCCCGAACGCCAGCAGCGCCAGAACTATGACGGTCGGCAGTCGGGGTCGGCTGAGACGGCTCATGCAGGCTCCTGGCGGCGGGCCGATTGCGACTTTGGAAGGCATCGGCGGATAGCGCAAGCATGCCTCAAAGCCGCCTCCATGCGGTTAACGCTGCCGGCAGCCGTTGGTCCCGCTTTAGCCGTCACAAGCTTGACACCCCGCGCACAAGGCAATATCTCCCCAGGCAGCCGCTGGCACTCTCGGTTAAGGAGTGCTAAGAGCTTAAAAAATATAGACTTTTTGTACAGAACCGCGCGGGAAGCGCCGACGAGGAAGCCATGGCCAAGACCAAATTCCGTCCCCTGCACGACCGCGTGGTCGTGCGCCGCATCGAGGCAAACGAGAAGACCAAAGGCGGCATCATCATCCCCGACACCGCCCAGGAAAAGCCGAGCGAAGGCGAAGTGCTCGCCGTCGGCCCCGGCGGGCGCGACGAGAACGGCAAGCTCACCCCCATCGACGTGAAGCCGGGCAACCGCGTGCTGTTCGGCAAGTGGTCGGGCACCGAAGTGAAGCTCGACGGCGAGGATCTCCTGATCATGAAGGAGAGCGACATCATGGGCGTGATCGCCTGATCTGCCAGCCATTAAACGGAGTAACTTGAAATGTCTGCCAAGGACGTAAAATTTGCCGGCGACGCGCGCGACCGTATGTTGCGCGGCGTCGATATCCTCGCCAACGCGGTGAAGGTGACACTCGGCCCCAAGGGCCGCAACGTCGTACTCGACAAATCGTTTGGCGCGCCACGCATCACCAAGGACGGCGTCACCGTCGCCAAGGAAATCGAACTCGAAGATAAGTTCGAGAACATGGGCGCGCAAATGGTGCGCGAAGTGGCCCAGCGGACCAACGATATGGCCGGCGACGGCACCACCACCGCCACCGTGCTGGCGCAGGCGATCGTCAAGGAAGGCGCCAAGTCGGTTGCCGCCGGGATGAACCCGATGGACTTGAAACGCGGCGTCGACATCGCCGTCGCCGCGGTGGTGAAAGACCTCGAGAAGCGCTCCAAGGTCGTCGGCTCCTCGGCGGAAGTAGCCCAGGTCGGCACCATTTCGTCGAACGGCGACGCAACCATCGGCAACATGATCGCCAAGGCGATGCAGAAAGTCGGCAACGAGGGCGTGATCACGGTCGAAGAGGCCAAGGCGCTCGACACCGAAGTCGAGATCGTCGAGGGCATGCAGTTCGACCGCGGCTATATCTCGCCCTACTTCATCACCAACGCAGAGAAGATGATCGCCGAACTGGAAGACGCCTACATCCTCCTGCACGAGAAGAAGCTCTCCGGCCTGCAAGCCATGCTGCCGCTGCTGGAAGCGGTGGTGCAAACCAGCAAGCCGCTGCTGATCTTGTCCGAGGACGTGGAGGGCGAAGCCATCGCCACGCTCGTCGTGAACAAGCTGCGCGGCGGCCTGAAAGTTGCGGCCGTGAAGGCGCCCGGCTTCGGCGATCGCCGCAAGGCCATGCTGGAGGACATCGCGATCCTCACCGGCGGCCAGCTGATCTCCGAAGACCTCGGCATCAAGCTGGAGAACGTCACGCTTGCCATGCTCGGCCGCGCCAAGAAGGTGGTCATCGAAAAGGAAAAGACCACCATCGTGCACGGCGCCGGCAAGAAGGCCGACATCGAGGCGCGTTGCGAGCAAATCAAGGCGCAGATCGAAGAGACCACCTCCGACTACGACAAAGAGAAGCTGCAGGAGCGGCTGGCGAAACTCGCCGGCGGCGTCGCGGTGATCAAGGTCGGCGGCGCGACCGAGATCGAAGTGAAAGAGAAGAAGGACCGCGTCGAGGACGCGCTTAACGCCACCCGCGCCGCGGTCGAGGAAGGCATCGTGCCGGGCGGCGGCGTGGCGCTGCTGCGCGCCAAGAAAGCCGTCGGCCGCATCCATGACGAAAACCCGGACGTACAAGCCGGCATCAACATCGTGCTCAAGGCGCTGGAGGCTCCGATCCGCCAGATCGCCGAGAACGCCGGTGTCGAAGGCTCGATCGTGGTCGGCAAGATCATGGACGAGAACTCGGAAACCTACGGCTTCGACGCCCAGACCGAGAAATACGTCGACATGGTCAAGGCCGGCATCATCGATCCGGCCAAGGTCGTGCGCACCGCGCTGCAGGATGCAGGCTCAATCGCAGGCCTCCTGATCACGACTGAAGCCATGGTCGCCGAACTGCCGAAGGATCCGGCGCCGGCTCCGGGTGGTGGCGGCGGCATGGGTGGAATGGGCGGCATGATGTAAGGCTCGCCCGCACAAGGCACAAACATTAAGGGCGGCCTCCGGGCCGCCCTTTTTCTTGTTTTTCTTGGCCGGCTAATTCGTCGCCGGCCGGAACTTCAATGTCTTCGGCCCGACCAGCAGAACCGCGCCGCCCTGCTGGCGCCATGCGGTCACTTGCGTAAGCGAAGCCAGCAGATCCTGATCGGCCTGCATGCGGGCGGGCGTGCATTGGCCGTCCACCATCATCGCCGGCAGCGCTTCCGGCAGCGGCCCGGGCTCGATCTTGATGGTGGCGTCGGTGAGCTCCACGTGACCGGGGACAGTCTGGCACCACAGATTGATAGTGGCCTCCCCGTTCGCTGCTACATTGATAACCGGCACCCGCTTGACCGGGCGCATGGGCGCGACGTCGAGCATGAGTTCCTGGTCGAAGGGAAAACTGCCGGCAGCCACGGTGGAACCCGCGGCGCCAAGCATGAACAGGCCGGCGGCCAAGACCGCGCGGACAAGACCGCCGCGCATAAAGATGTTGCGGCCTGCGATCAGGCGAATGAAAGTCATCATGGGCTCCGGGTTGGCGGTCGCGGGCGCGCCGCCGTTGAGGCCTTTGAAAAGCAGGCTTGGCGGGGCTTCGTCAAGCGATTTTGGGAATAGCAGCCGCCTTGCCGTGTTAGCATCACCATCATCCCCAGCCGGAGCTTGGCGCCATGGACCAACGGGTTATCGATCTCTACGACAGCTTCACCCACGGCGCGATCAATCGCCGCGCGTTTCTCGACCGGCTGGCGCAGATCACCGGATCGAGCGCGGCGGCGTTGGCGCTGCTGCCGCTTTTGCAGAACGATTATGCCCGCGCGGCGATGGTTGCGCCCGACGACGCGCGGCTCGCCATCGACAAAGTATCCTATGACGCGGCCGGCACGCCGATCAGCGGCTATCTGGCGCGGCTCAAGGCCAAGGGCAAACGCCCGGCCGTGATCGTCATCCACGAGAACCGCGGGCTCAATCCGCACATCCAGGACATCGCGCGCCGCATCGCGCTGGAAGGATTTCTGGCTTACGCCCCCGACCTGCTGTCCCCGCTCGGCGGCACACCGGCCGACGAGGACAAAGCGCGCGACATGATCGGCACGCTCAAGCCGGAGGTGACGGCGAAGGAACTCGCGAGCGCCGTTCCATTTCTTGAGCGGCACGCGGAATCGACCGGCAAAGTCGGTATCGTCGGGTTCTGCTGGGGTGGCGGCATCGTCAATCGCGTCGCGGTGCTGGCGCCCGATCTCAAAGCCGGCGTCGTTTATTATGGATTGCAGGTGCCGGCCGACCAGGTTGCCGCGATCCAGGCGCCACTGCTGCTGCACTATGCCGGGCTCGACCAGCGGGTGAATGCAGGGATCGCCGCCTACGAGGCAGCCCTCAAGGCCGACCATAAGCGCTACACGATCTACGTCTATCCGAACGTCAACCACGCCTTCAACAACGACACCAGCAACCGCTACGACAAAGCCGGCCGCTGATTTGGCCTGGAGCCGCACCATCGCCTTTTTCAAAGAGCAGCTCGGCGCACCGGCTTAAATATCAGTGGTGCGCCGGCGCGCGCCGCGCTAGAATGCCGGTCGCAGTCAGGGAGACCGGTATGGCAGACGCAATCACGGCGGCGATCGGCGCGATCATCATGATCGGTTATATGTGGCTGATCGCCTTCAAGCTCGATGCGTGGCCGCTGTGGGTTGCCACGATCATCGGCATCGTCTGCATGTTATGGGCGTTCTGGGGCGATGACTGGAAGCCGGTGCTGCGGCGCGATTCGAACGAAAAATAGTTCGCGCTAGTTTTCCGCTAATTCCTCCACCAGCCAATTCGCCGTGCGCAGCAAGCGCGCGTCGTCGCCGCGTTCGCCGATCAATTGCACGCCGAGCGGCATGCCGCCCTCGCCCGTCATGATCGGCAGCGACAGTGCCGGCAGACCGGTCAGCGTCCACAGCGAGCAGAACGCCGGATTGCCGGTTGCCATGCCCTTGGGCGCGACGCCGGGTGAAGCCGGCGTGATGATGGCGTCGTATTCCTTGAATATTTCCACGATGCCGGCCTCATAGCGCCGCGCCTCGTCGCGCGCCGCCAGATAGCGCACGGCGGTCGTCTTGCTGCCTTCGGCCAGGAAATCGCGCAGTTGCTTGCTGGAGGCGTCGCCGCCGCGCTCGACCAGAGCATTGAGATTGTGCGCCATGTCGGTCGCCATGATGGCGCGATGGTCGTCCCAGGCCGCCGCATAGGCGTCCGGCAGATTGATCGATTGTGCCTGCTCGCCCAGCTGTTTGGCTAGCGCCTCAAACGCCGCGCGCGTCTCAGCGTCGGCTTTATCCCATGCCGGCGTGCGCACGAAAGCAAAGCGCGGCGGCAACGGCGGCTCCGCGCCGACTTGTTCGAGAAAGGCCGGCGACGCGATCGGCCGCGTATCGTTATCCTGCGGATCGTAGCCCGCCAGCACTTCCAGGATCAGCGCGGTATCGGCCAGCGTGCGCGAAAACACGCCGACATGATCGAGCGCTTTCGACAACATCAGCGCACCGTGGCGCGAGATCGTCCCGTGGGTTGGCTTGCAGCCATAGACGCCGCAAAAGGCCGCCGGGCGGATCACCGAGCCGTTGGTCTGCGAGCCAATGGCCAGCGGCACCATGCCGGCTGCCACCGCCGCAGCCGACCCCGAGGACGAGCCTCCGGGCGTGCGCTCGTGATCGTGCGGATTACGGGTGGCGCCCGGGTGAAAATAGGCAAATTCGGTGGTGACCGTCTTGCCGATGATCACCGCGCCGGCGGCGCGCAGCCGCGCCACTGCGGTGCTATCGCGCATCGGCTTGCGGCCCTTGAGCAAAGGCGAGCCGCATTCGGTCGGATAATCCGCGGTGTCGAAGATGTCCTTGATCGCGACCGGCACACCATGCAGGGCGCCGAGTGCAGCGCCATTGCGGCGGCGCTCATCGAGCGCGCGCGCCTGCGTCAACGCCTCGCCGGGATCGAGGTGGACGAAGGCATGCACTTGCTCGTCGATCGCGGCAATGCGTTCAAGGCAAGCGCCGGTGTATTCCTCGGCCGAGACATCGCCGTTCGCGATCTTCTCTGACGCCTCTAAGGCGGTGAGCTCGACCAGCGCGCCATCAGCCACCGCTCAATTCCCGTAGATTTGATGCGGGAACCAGAGCGCGATGCCGGGGAAAATGTAGACCAGGCTCATGGTGAGGAACACCATGAACACGAACGGCAAGGCACCGGCGAAGATGTCGGTCAGCTTCACGTGCGGGGGCGCCACCCCCTTGAGATAGTAGGCCGCCATCGCCATGGGCGGCGTATTGAACGAGGTCTGGATGTTGAGCGCCACCAGGATGCCGAACATCAGCGGATCGATGTTGAAGTGCTTGAGCAGCGGCAGGAAGATCGGCACGAAAATGATGATGATCTCGGTCCATTCCAGCGGCCAGCCGAGCAGGAAGATGATGAACTGGGCGAGGATCAGGAACGCCGTCGGCGTGAGATGCATGCTGTCGACCCAGTGCTCGATCACCTCGTGACCGCCGAGATACGAGAACACCGAGGAGAACGTCCACGAGCCGATGAAAAGGTAACAGACCATGGCCGAGGTGCGCGCGGTCAGGAACACCGCTTCCTTCAAGCGCTGGAAGGTGAGCGACCTGTAGGCGGCGGCCAGCACCACCGAGCCGGCGGAGCCCACGGCCGCGGCTTCCGACGGCGTCGCCAGCCCCATCAGGATGGCGCCCAGCACCGACAGGATCAAAATGGCGAGCGGGAAGAACGACGTGAGCAATGCCCAGGTGACTTCCGCGATCGGAATCGGGCGGTCGAGTTCTTTCGGCCGCGGGCACAGGCTAGGGTCGATGATCGCGCGCCCGACGACGTAGACGACGTAGAGGCCCGCGAGCAGGAAGCCCGGCAGGAACGCGGCGGCGTAAAGCTGGACCACCGAGACCGACGTAGTGGCGCCGTAAAGGATCAACAAGACGCTGGGCGGGATCATGATGCCGAGACAGCCGCCGGCGCAGACCACGCCGGCCGCGAGCTTCACGTCGTAGCCGGCCTTGAGCATGGATGGGAACGCCAGCAGCCCCATCAGCGTCACCACCGCGCCGACAATGCCGGTGGCGGTGGCAAACAATGCGCAGGTGATCAGCGTCGCCACCGCGAGCGAGCCCGGAACCCGGCGCGCCGCCATCTGAATCGAATAGAACAAGCGGTCGAGAATGTTCGAGCGCTCGACCACGTAGCCCATGAACAGGAACAGCGGCACGGCGGTAAGCACGTCGTTCGACATCACATCGTAGGTATTGGTGACGAGCAGGTCGAAGATGCGCGGACCCATCGCATAGAAGCCGAAGAAAATTCCCATCGCCACCAGCGTGAAGGCGATTGGGAATCCCAGCAAAATGATAATAATAAAGAAGCCGAGCTGGATCATCCCGATGTCGGGATTGGTCAAAGTCATCGCGCGGCTCCCACATGCATCTCTTTTTCGATGCGCTGGCGATCCGCCGCCTCGGCAAGAATCGCCGATTCCATTTCCTCGACGTCATGCAAGCGCTGCGGCCATACGCCGTCGCGAATGCAGATGATGCAGCGAATGACCTCGGCAAAGCATTGCAGCAGCATAAACGCCGCCGCGATCGGGATCAGCGTCTTGTGCGGATAGACCGGCGCGCCAGTCGGGCTGTAAATGCTCACCTCGAGCATGTGCCAGGAATTTGCGCGTAAGGGATGCCGTAGATCAGCAACGCGGTAAAGCCGGGCGCAAGAAAGATGATGAAGAGCACCAGGTCGATCGACGCCTGCACGCGCACCGGCAGCAATCGATAGACGACATCGCCGCGCACGTGACCGTTGCGCGAAAGCGTGTAGGCGCCAGCCATCAAGAACAGCGCGCCATACATGAAATAACTCAGATCGAAAGCCCAATTAGTGGGTGCGCGCAACACGTAGCGCACGAACACCTCGTAGCAGGTGCCCAGCGTCATGATGACGATGCACCAGCCAAAGGCCTTGCCCACGCCCGCGCTGAGACGGTCGATGAAGAGAAGAAAATGTTCCACTGAGGGTTCTCGCGATTTCTATCCTAGACACAAACTCGCCGGGGCAGTTTGGCCGCCCCGGCGAATTCTTTTGCCTTAAGCTTAGACCTTCATCGGGCCGAAGTAGTGTTCGTAAGCGGACTTGAAGTCGGCCTCGTTGTTGATGGAGTAGAAGCCAACCCGCTTGCCCCAAGCCTTTTGGCTTTCGAGCACTTTCTTGATGAACGGACCCTGGTTGGCGTCCGAACTGATCTCGGTGACCACCTTGTCCCAAGCTGCGAGCTGCGCCTTGAAGATCGATTCTTGCGTACGCTTGACGTGCACGCCGTGCTTGGTGACCAGGGTGTCGAGATCCTTCGAGTAGATGTCCCAGGCCTTCCAGATGTCGAGGGAGTTGGCGGCAGCGCCAGCGAGCTTGAGCATTTGCTGCTGCTCTTTTGCGAGGCTGTCCCACTTCTTTTTGTTGAAGACGACTTCGATCGCTTCAGACGCCTGGTGGTAAGAGCCGAGATAGTAGTACTTGGCTACGTCTTGCGCGCCGAACCGGCTGTCCGAGGTCGGATTGTTGAACTCGAACGCGTCGATGACGCCCTTTTCCATCGCCGGCAGAATTTCCGGGCCAGGCAATTGCGCGACGCTGGCGCCCATCGCCTGCATGACGTTGGAGGCAAGACCGACGGTGCGATACTTCATGCCTTTGAAGTCTTCCGGCCCCTTGAGTTCTTTCTTGAACCAGCCGAGCGGCTGGGTCGGCATGGCGAACACGTAGAAGCCGACCACGTTGAGCTTGAGGATGTCTTGGGTCAGCTCGCGATAGAGATCAGCGCCGCCACCGTGATAGAACCAGCCCATGAACTGGCTGCCGGTGGTGCCGTAGACCGGGCCGGTGCCGAACAGCGACGCGGCGCGATGCTTGCCGTACCAATAGGCCGGCACGCTGTGGGTTGCCGTCGAGCACGCCCTGTGAGGTGGCGTCCATCACCGAGAACGCCTTCACGACGGCGCCGGCGTTGAGATAGTCGATCTTCAGACGGCCGCCGCCCATCTCGTTGACCGTGGCGGCATAGTCCTTGCCGTAGTCGTTGAGAATGTCGGTCGCGCCCCATGCGCCCTGCATCTTCAGGGTCACGGTCTGCGCGCGCGAAACTTGCGGCATGGCGATGGTCGCCGCGCCAGCGAGCGCAGCGCCGCCGAGAAATTTACGGCGGGTCGCGGCCGTAGACGGTTTATTCTTAGACATTTGTCGCATCCTCCCTTGGATTGTTATCCCGTGAACATTCTTAGCCGGGTCTTATTCCACGAACCGAGCTTTTAGATCGGATCCGGTAACCCTTGGGGCACAATCGTAGGGGGTGCGACGTTCGGAAGCAATATTGGGCAGCCCGTGGGACGCCATGTAAATGCACTTTTTATGCGCGAATCCGCGAAAATAGAATGGAAACCGCACTGCAATGACCAATAGTAGACAATTGGGGGCGCCCGCCGCGACGCAATTGTCCCAACAGGAGACCTGTCCGTGAAAGGCATTTTCTCAACACTCGCCGTCGTATGGCGAATTGCCAGCCCGTATTTCCGATCCGAAGACCGCTGGGCCGGGCGTATTTTGCTGGCGGCGGTGATCGCCATCGAACTATCGATCGTCGCCATCACGGTGCTGCTCAACACCTGGAACGCGCGTTTCTATAACGCGCTGCAGGAACGCAACTGGGACGCCTTCGTCTATCAGCTCGGTTATTTTTGCGTGCTCGCGGCCGCTTTCATTCTGCTTGCGGTCTATCAGCTCTATCTCAATCAATGGCTGCAGATCCGCTGGCGGCGCTGGCTGACGCGCAACTATCTCGGCCATTGGCTGGAGGGCGCCAACCACTACCGCATGCAGCTTCTGGGCGACGCCGCCGACAACCCCGATCAGCGTATTTCCGAGGACATCAAGCAGTTCATCGACCTCACCCTCAATATCGGGCTGCGATTGCTCAATGCCGGCGTAACGATCGCCTCGTTCATGGTCATCTTGTGGACCTTGTCGGCCGCCGCGCCGCTGCATCTGTTCGGCATGAGCTTCAGCATTCCCGGCTATCTGCTGTGGGCGGCTCTGCTCTATGCCTGCATCGGCACGACGCTCACTCACTTGATCGGCCGCGCGCTGATCGCGCTCAATTTCCAGCAGCAGCGCTACGAAGCCGACTTCCGTTTCAATCTGGTGCGCGTGCGCGAGAACTCCGAGCAGATCGCGCTGCTCGACGGCGAAGGCGCCGAGCGCGAGCGACTGCTGATGCGCTTCAGCAGCGTGGTGGCAAACTGGTACGCCATCATGACGCGGCAGAAAAAACTCACCTTCTTCACCGCCGGCTACGCGCAAGCTGCCGTCGTGTTTCCGTTTATCATGGTGAGCCCGGCTTATTTCGCAGGCGTCGTGCAACTCGGCGGATTGATGCAGACCGCCAACGCGTTCGGCCGCGTGCAGGACGCGCTTTCGGTCTTTGTCGACATCTACCGCAGTCTCGCCGAATGGCGCGCGGTGGTCGAACGCCTGGCCGGCTTCGATCAATCGATCGCCGCCGCGCGCAGCCTGGCGGTGACGCCGCCGGTGATCACCGTTGCGGCCGGCGCGGCGGACACCGTCAGCTTCAAGGACCTCGTGGTACGGCTGCCCAGCGGCGTGCCGCTGGTCAATGCCGGCGACATCGCCATCGCGCTGGGCGAGCGCGTGCTGGTCAGCGGCCCCTCCGGCTCCGGCAAGTCCACGCTGTTCCGCGCGCTTGCCGGCATCTGGCCGTTCGGCCAGGGCACGATCACGGTGCCGAAAGGCGCCCGCCTGATGATCCTGCCGCAGCGGCCGTATTTCCCGATCGCGCCGCTTGCCGCCGCGGTCGCCTATCCGGCCGAGCCCGGCACGTTCGATTCAGCCCGCGTGGCCGAACTCATCAGCGCGGCCGGGCTGCCGGATTTGGCCGCCCGCATCGAGGAAGAGGGGCATTGGAATCGGACGCTGTCGCTCGGCGAGCAGCAACGGCTGGGCATCGCGCGCGCCTTGCTGCATGCGCCCGATTACCTGTTCCTGGACGAGGCCACTGCCTCGCTCGACGAGCCGGCCGAGGCTGCGCTCTACCGCCTGCTGGAGCAGCGCTTGGCGGCGTCCACCATCGTCTCGATCGGGCATCGCTCGACGCTGGCCGCGTTCCATAAGCGCCGCCTCGCCTTCACCCGCGAGGGCGACCGCTATTGGCTGCGCGAGGCCAAATTGTCGCCGGCGCCTTGACGCGCAGCGCGCGAGCGATCCGCCGAAATGAAAAAGGGCGGCAGCTCCCCGTCGGGAACCGCCGCCCATTAGAAGGGCAGAGTAGTTATGAGCTGCTTACTTGATCGCGTTGATCGTGGTGTCGAACTTGAGCGCGGCATGAACGTGTTGTCGCACCAGTATTCGTCGGATTGCCGACGCCCGGCAGCAGGAACGCAGCCGCAGCCCGTCGAAGTGCCGAGGTCGTTGCCGTAGTAACGCAGATCGAGCGGTGATCACCTTGTAGGTGAAGGCGAGACCGGCGTTCCAGTAGGTATAGCTCGGATCGGTAAGCCGACGGATGAAGCCGGTGTCGTCAATCCACCAGTCTGCGGCCGAGTTCGGCCGGACACAGTAGGCGCCGAGTCGCCCAGCCGGCAGGACCACTTGCCGGTCACCGACGCGTAGACCGCGTCCGCTTGCCCGAATAGCCGGTCGCGGCAAAGGTCGTGCTGTAGTGCAGCAGTTGTCGGCGTCTAGAAGACGTTGCCGCCGACGGTCAGGCCACTCGGCGACTTTGTAAGCGGCCTTGGCGTAAATTTCACCGTAGCAGATGCTGCATCTGCCTGGTCGAAGCCGTTGAACGCCTTCCCGGGTAGTAGTAATAGATGTAGCCGATATCGAGGGCGAACGGGCCCCAGCTGTTACGCCAGCCGCCGTAGAGATCGATTTCAGCCGACGGCGCGGCGAAGCCGTATCGACGATCGGCCAGTCGATGCCCCAACCCGCGACGCCGACATAGAGCGTGGCCGATCGGAGTGCGTGTAATCCGGTTCGAAGTAAGCGCCGCCGGACGGCCCGCGATTGGATTGCGAGACGCCGCGGAAATTATAGTCCGACATGACGCCGCCGCCGATGGCGATATCGAACGGCTCGGCGCTGCGGCCGGCGCGGCCTTCGCGCGCTTTCACCGGCATGTCCGCCGCAAATGCTGGCGCTGCAGAAAGCGCGAGCGCTGCGACGAACTGACAAAACGACTTTCTTCATTGACCCTGCCCCTTTTTCAGTTCGATCGACTTCACATCAGCCGATACAAATCGCCCATCCCTTTTGCGTACCAAACCCCGGCTGCGATCGACCCGTACGCAACAGGACGTGCATTAAGCTTGAATTTACATATGTGGCAGGCGTTACAGGCAACGCGAAAAAAGCAGCAATTGCTGCCTTTTTAGGCGATTCAGGCCTCTATCGACAGATTCCATGCGACTGTTGCGGCAAAGTCACAAATTTCGGTATCGGGCTGCCGGAATCCGCACGGGAAAAACGGACTTGCAGCGCGCCAAAAACCGCCCGTTGGCGCGGCTGTGAACAACTTCACGGCCGCACCCCGCGGCCGCCAGGGGGCCTTTGCGAATCGAACAGCCCTGCCCCGCGGCGCTGAGGTCTAGGCGGCCGCCTTCTTGCGGTTGGCCGCCAGCATTTCATCCACCAGCGCGACGCCGGCGTCGATCACCGGATTGCTCAGGCCCTTCTGCTTGGCGATGAGCTGCACCAGCTTGTCGGCGCGTTCGATATTGGGCGCCCCATTGTAGAGAGCGCGCGCGGCGGAAGCCGGCCGCGACAGGCTTTCGGCCGCCGCGGCATATTTCTCGAACGGCACCAGGTCGGAAGGCTTGGCGCCGAGCTTGACGCAGAGGTCGAACACGAAATTGTAGACCGACTTCGACTCCTCGATATTGGTGTGCACCGCTTCCTTGGCGGTGCGCATGCCGTCTTTGGTGATGCAGCGGTAATTGCCGGCCAGCAGCATCGACCACTTGGCCAGCGGCACGAAAATCGAAGTCGTAGATCTTCAGCTTCACCGGCAATTCGATCTTGCCTTCCGGGGTATCGAAACGCGCGGCGTCGACATCTTTCTCGAGATTGCGCAGGATCGCGGTGTCCTTGTCGTCGTCGAAGCGCGCGCATTTGAAATTGGTCGGCAGCGTCACCAAAAGCTCGTTGGCTTTGCCGTCCGGCGGACGGATCGCCTGCGGGTCCGGGCTGTTGAGCGTGATCTACTTGGGGTCGAACGAGTCCCACACGGTCGGGTCGGTATAGGCGGCCTTGAGCGGCTCGTAATCGAGACCCGGAATGCGCTTGATGTAGGGAAGCGGCGGCATGTTCATGATCGACATGCAGGGCACGCGCGATTTGCCGACCGCGTCGAGCAGTTCGCGCACGCCGGGCGAACGATATTGCGGCTCCTGCATGCAAAGGCCGACCAGGTCGTAGTCCTTCGGATTGACGCCGGTCGCGCGGGCCGGCCGTGACCTTGCCGGGAGCTTGCGCGATTCCAGCAGGATCGGATCCTTGCGGCCGCGCACGGGCAGTCTGACTTTGAAACCTTCGGCGTTGATCAGGTCGGCTTCCGCCGGCAGACAGACCAGATGGATCGAGTGGCCGCCGAACAGCAATTTCGACGCCAGCAGCGATCCGTAAGACGCCCCCATCAGCAAAATTTTATAAGCCGGCATAACCAAACACTCCTTGACGCTGATTGCGGAATATCGAGTGCGTTCCGGCCTTTAGGCCGACCGTCTCTGGCTCTCATGCTAGGCGCGCAAGCCGATGATGCAATCGGGCGGGCTCAATTTGAAAAGCGGCAAGCGCTTGAAAAGCAGGCAAGCGTCATCGCCCCTATTCTTTGCGGCGCGGGGACGCCGTATTCCTCCCTTCCGGGGAAGTCCCCTCGGATAAACCGAGGGGGTGGAGCGCCAATCGGCGCATCCGTCGTCTTCCGTTCCGCATCCCTTTCGAGATGCGGGCGCCTTTCGGCGCTCCACTTAGCGGCTTTTCGTCCCCGGCGCCGTAGCTTCCGGGCCGGCTTGCGCGAGCGCTCTTCACGCCCCCTGAGCGGGGCAGCTTCCGCCGCCCCTCGCTTCCCGCCTCGTCGCAGCCATTCAAGGCAGCCCCACGTAGTTGGAGCGGACGGCTGGCCCGGGCCTCCCGGGTGCGGGGTTACGAGCCCCGCCCGCAGGCGCCGCACCCACCCCGCCATCAGAACGTCTCATGACAACGCCCCTCGAATGGGTGGGATGGACGTGGATATATACCTCATATAGGCAATAGAAGTCAAATGGCCGGGCGCAACTATTCTGTTCCTGAGTTGCCCGCGAGGCGGGCCCGAGAGCGGCCCAGCCGCAAAAACAGCGGCCGCCCGATCGGGGCGGCCGCTGGAACTGTCGTTAGCGACTAATGCGTGTCGTCATCCGTGCGGTCGGGCGGGAAGGTCCCACCCCAGTTGCCGCCAGGAGACGACGGCGGCGAGGATGACGGCGGCTGCGTCGCGGGCTTGGGCGCCATCGGAGCCGGCGCCGGTCGTGGCGGCATCGGCGTCATGGGAGGCGGGCTTGATGCCGGCCTTGGCGCCATCGGCGCCGGCTTGGTGCCGGCCTTGGCGCCATCGGCGCGGGCGCCGGTCGCGGCGCCGGGGTAAACATCGGCGCAGGCTTGGGTGCCGATGTGACCGCGGGCTTCGGTTTCGGCTTGGCCTTCGGCGCGGCGCGCTTCTTTGCCTTCTTGGCTTTGGCCTTTTTGGCCGGCCGCTTCGTCTTCTTCAGCCCCTTTTTCTTGCGCGCCGGGGCGGCGCGTTTCGCCTTCTTCTTTTTCGATTTCTTCGACTTCCGCTTTTTCGATTTCGCCATGATCGTTCTCCCGATCGGGTTCATCCCAAAGCTTCGCAAAACTCCCACCCCGCACCCGGCGGCAACAACGACACCGCCTTGGTTACTCTAACCTCTCACCCCTCTCACTCGGCGGGCATGACGGCCCGCCAATTCCGCCAGCGGCTCAGGCACCGGACCGCCGGTCGCCCAGTCGATCAACTCGACGGTGTGGACGGCCGGAATGGCGGTGCCGGAACCGATCTGCGTCAGGCAACCGATATTGCCGGCCGCAATCACATCCGGCTTTAGCCGCTCGATATTGGCGACCTTGCGGTCCCGCAACGCCTCCGCCAGATCCGGCTGCAAGATGTTGTAGGTGCCCGCCGAGCCGCAGCACAAATGGCCTTCCGCCACATCTTCGACCACGAAGCCGAACTTTGAAAGTAATTCTTTCGGCTCGCGCGCGACTTTCTGTCCATGTTGCAGCGAACAAGCCGAATGATAGGCAACCTTTATGCGGCCCAAGGGCCTGCCGCCTTGCAGATCGAGCCCGGCCAGATATTCGGTAACGTCCTTGGCCAATTGGGAAATACGAGCCGCCTTAGCGGCATAGGCCGGCTCGGTGCGGAACATAAACCCGTAATCCTTGATCGTGGTTCCACAGCCGGAGACCGTGATCAGGATGGCGTCGAGCCCGCCGCGCTCGAGCTCGCGGGTCCAGGCGTCGATATTGTTGCGGGCTTGGCGCATAGCCTGTTCTTCGCGGCCCATGTGATGGACCAGCGAGCCGCAGCAGCCTTCGCCCTCGGCCACCACGACCTCGATGCCGTTGCGGTTGAGCAGGCGGATGGCGGCCTCGTTAGTTGACGGCGCCAGCACCGGATTGATGCAGCCGGAGAGCAGCGCCACGCGGCCGCGGCGCGGGCCAAGCGCTGCATGCACCTTGCCGGTGCGCTCGACGGGCGGCGCCGGCTTGGCGTGCGGCGTCAACTTGATCATCGCCGCCAGGCGCTTGAGGCCGGCCACGCGCAATAGCGGCGCCAGCGGCTTGGCGATCTTGCCCGCCACCACCGCCAGCCGGAACAGGCCCGCGTCGGTGAGCACGCGCGCCAGCAGCGCGCGCAAGGCGCGGTCGGCGAGCGGGCGCTTGTAGGTTTGCTCGATGTGGTCGCGGGCGTGATCGACCAGGTGCATGTAATGCACGCCGGAGGGACAAGTGGTCATGCAGGCCAGGCACGACAGGCAGCGGTCGATATGTTTGACCACGTCGGCGGTGGCGGGCTTGTCCTGCTCGAGCATTTCCTTGATCAGGTAAATGCGCCCGCGCGGGGAATCGAGTTCATCGCCGAGCAGCACATAAGTCGGACAGGTGGCGGTGCAGAATCCGCAATGCACGCAGGCGCGCAGAATTTTCTCCGCGTCGCAATGTGCGGATCGGCGAGTTGGGCAAGGGTGAAGGACGTTTGCATTTCAGTTCCGTGTCCCGGGCGCAGCGCAGCACGCAGTGGTGCGATGCAGACCCGGGGCCTTTCCAAACTCGGTGCTGTAACGATCCCGGGTCTGCACTGCAGCGTTTCACGCTGCAGTGCGCCCGGAAAAGACGCGGTGCCCGTCGTCAATATTTCATTACACCCCCGCCCACATGCGGCCGGGATTGAGCACGCCTTTGGGGTCGAAGCCCTCCTTCACGCGCTTGCTTAAAGCCCCAAGCCCCTCGCCCGGCGGCTGGAACACATCGAGCGCAGCGCGCACCGAAGCAGGCGCGCGAACCAGCGTGGCATGGCCGCCAACTTCGGCGACCGCGCCGCGGATTTCGGCGGCGCCCGGCTCCTCGGCAAACGGCATTGCCAGCCAGATCAGCCCGCCGGCCCAGTCGTAATACATTTGGGCTGCCGGCGTGACGCGCGAGGCGAAGGCGTAGCCTTTGCTGGGCTCGGTCGAAATGCGCCAGAGCGGGCGCGCGCGCACGGCCTCATCGGTGAACGGTTTCACCTGCCGCACGCTGCGCCAAAGCGCGATCGAATCCTTTTCCTCGAGCAGCGTCGACCTTCCCGAACGGCTTCATCAGCGCGGCCAGCGCCTCCTTGCGGTGCGCGACCGAGGGCGCAAAGCCCTCCAGGCGCAGAATGGTGCTGGCTTCCGGCTTCGGCAGCCCATCGAACCAGGACGCCACGTGATCGGGCAGATGCGCCGCGCCCGAGACATCCCAGGACGAACCCAAGGCTGCCGCCATGGCGCGCGCGGCTTGCGCGTCGTCGAGGCCGTTGACGATGACGGTCGCTTGCGTCTCCGCCTTGGGCAGCACTTTCAGCGTGACATCGGTCATGGCCGCGAGCGTGCCCCAGGAGCCGGCCAGCACTTTGCACATGTCGTAGCCGGTGACGTTCTTCACCACGCGGCCGCCCGACTTGATGGTCTCGGCGCGGCCGGTCACGCCGCTAAACGCCTAAGAAATGATCGCGCGCGGCGCCGGCCTTGATGCGGCGCGGGCCGGAAAGATTGGCGGCGATGGTGCCGCCGATGGTGCCGCCGCCGGCGGGCTGACCGAACAGCGGGCCGTAATCCATCGGCTCGAAGCCGAGCTCCTGGTTATTCTTGTCGAGCAGTTCCTCGATTTCGGCGAGCGGCGTTCCGGCGCGGGCCGAGAGCACCAGCTCCTCCGGCTCGTAGAGCGTCACGCCGGTGAGGCCCGAGAGATCGAGCGTGATGTCGGTCTGGCTCGGCCGCCCGATGGCGCGCTTGGTGCCTTGGCCAGCGACCTCCAACGCCTTGTCGTTTTCGAGCGCCCAGCGCACGGCGTCCTCGACCTCCTTGGCGTCGCGGGGCTTCAAAGTGTCAGTCATTAAAACCTTCGGAATATCCGGGAACGGCAGCTTGCCGCCGGAAATGTGCATGCGGCCCAATTCGGCGCAGCGGTGCAGCACCGGGAACACCTTGCCGGGATTGAGCAGGCCCTTCTCGTCGAAGGCGCATTTGACGCGCTGCTGCGCATCGAGATCGATCTCGGAAAACATCGTCGGCATCAAATCGCGCTTCTCCACGCCGACGCCGTGCTCGCCGGTCAAGACGCCGCCGACCTCGACGCAAAGCTTCAGGATTTCGGCGCCGAAGCGCTCGGCGCGGTCGAGTTCGCCCGGTATATTGGCGTCGTAGAGAATCAGCGGATGCAGATTGCCGTCGCCGGCATGAAACACATTGGCGACGCGCAGCCCGTATTTTTCCGACATCTCTCGCGTGCGGGCGAGCACCAGCGGCAGCTTGTGGCGCGGGATGGTGCCGTCCATGCAGTAGTAATCCGGCGAAATGCGCCCGACCGCCGGGAACGCCGCCTTGCGCCCGGCCCAGAACAGCAGCCGCTCGTCTTCGGAATTCGACACCTTGCACGACACCGCGCGGCAGTCGCGCGCGATTTTTTCGATGCGCTCGATCAGATGATCGACTTCCGCCGAAGGCCCGTCGACTTCCACGATCAGCAGCGCGCCGACGTCGAGCGGATAGCCGGCATGGACGAATTCCTCCACCGCGCGGATCGCCGGCCCGTCCATGATCTCCATGCCGCCGGGGATGATGCCGGCGCCGATGATGCGCGACACGCATTCGCCGGCGTCCTCCGAATGCGGAAAGCCGACCAGCAGCGCGCGCGCGGTTTCCGGTTTTTTCAAAATGCGCACGGTGACTTCGGTGACCACGCCGAGCAGGCCTTCCGAGCCGGTGATCAGGCCGAGCAAATCATAGCCCTCGCTGTCGAGATGCTTGCCGCCGATGCGCAAGACCTCGCCGTTCATCAGCACCAGTTCGCAGCCGAGCACGTTGTTGGTGGTCATGCCGTATTTCAGGCAATGCACGCCGCCGGAATTCTCGGCGACGTTGCCGCCGATGGTGCAGGCGATCTGCGAGGACGGATCGGGCGCGTAATAAAAGCCGCGGTCGGCGACCGCGTTGCTCACCGCCAGATTGGTGACGCCCGGCTCGACCACCGCCACCCGGTTGTCGAAATCGATGTCCTTGATCCGATTGAATTTGGCCATGCCGAGCAGCACGCCGTCTGCAAGCGGCAGCGCGCCGCCCGACAGCGAGGTGCCGGCGCCGCGCGGCACCACCTTGATGCCTTCCTCGTGGCAATAGCGCAGCACCTCGGCGACCTGGGCGGTGGTCTCCGGCAGCACCACCACCATGGGAAGCTGGTGATAGGCGGTGAGCCCATCGGTCTCGAACGGCTTCATCTCGCGCGTGCCGGCGATGACGCCCTCGCCCGGCACGATCGTGCGCAAGCGCTGCGACAATACGCTCGCGCCGCGCCAGCACCGCGCCATCCGGTTCGGGCATCCGCAATGCCATTCCGAGCCTCCTTGTGGGCTGCAACGATACCAGCCATTTGCCGGTAGACACATAGGGCTGACAAAACGATTTGGGACTGGCAAAACCATAGCGAAAGCGGGCCGGGCACAAGGTCCAGGGGCGGCGGCGTCAATTGAGGAGCGAAACGATGAAATCAGCACTGGCTGATGGCGGCGGTCCTGCTGGCTGCGATGGCGCAGACCGCGCAGGCGCAAGATGCGGCGGCCGGCGAGCAGTCGTTCAAGAAATGTATGGCCTGCCACCGCATCGGCGAAGGCGCCAAGAACCTGGTCGGCCCCGAGCTCAACGGCCTCGACGGCCGCCATTCCGGCACCGCTCCGGACTACCATTATTCCGACGCCAACAAGAATTCCGGCATCGTCTGGGGCGAGGCGACCTTCAAGGAATACATCAAGGACCCGCGCGCCAAGATCCCCGGCACCAAGATGATCTTCCCCGGCATCAAGAACGAAAAAGAGATCGGCGATCTGTGGGCCTATCTCAAGCAGTTCGGCGCGGACGGGAAGAAGAAATAGCCGGCGAATAAGACTGCCGGCGGAGGAACAATGGGCCTTGCGGGGATTTGACCTCGGTCAAGGCCGGCCGCTGCGCTGGCAGGCATAGTCACGCCATTCAAGTCCAACGGTTCGGGCAGGAGAAGCCGTCATGATCAAGGATATTGTCGTCAATCTCGGGCTCGGCGCCAAAGACCCGGCCGGCGATTACGCCATTTCGATCGCGGCAGCCTTCGAGGCGCATGTGCTGGGCGCGGCCTTCGCCTTCGATCCGGTCATTCCCGGCTCGGTGATGGGCGGCATTCCCGTCGAATTTATCGAAACGCAGCGCACGGAATCGGAAAAGAACGCGCGCGCCGCGGTCGCCCGCTTCGAGCAGGCGGCCAAACGCGCCGGCATCTCGGCCGAGACCCGCATGTTGAACGCCAGCGTTTCCGGCGCCGCCACCGAACTCGGCCGCCTCGCCCGCCGCTTCGACCTGGTGGTGGTCGGCCAGGCCGAGGGCAACAAAAATGTGCCGGTCGAAGTGGTGGATGAAGGCGTGCTGTTTGAATCCGGCCGGCCGGTGATTTTCGTGCCCTTCATTCAGAAGGCTGAGTTCAAGCCCGGCCGCATCATGTTGTGCTGGGACGGCAGCCGCACCGCCACCCGCGCCATCGCCGACAGCATGCCGATTTTGCACAAGGCCAAGCAGATCGATGTCGTCATCGTCGCCGCCGCCAAGGCCAAGGACAACGAAATCCCCGGCGCCGATCTCGGCCAGCATCTCGCCCGCCACAAGCTGAAGGTGGACGTCAAGCGCATCACCTCGCCGGATATCGACGTCGCCTCCACGATCCTCTCTTACGCCGCCGATTCGAGCACCGACTTGATCGTGATGGGCGGCTACGGCCATTCGCGCCTGCGCGAATTCGTGCTCGGCGGCGTCACCCGCGGAATTCTCGAATCCATGACGGTGCCGGTGTTGATGTCGCATTAAGCGGCGCGATAACCCGATCATTCCCGCGCTGGCGGGAATTTAGAGGCTGATGCACGAAAGCCACATCAAACTACTGGACGGCGAAAAGGTCCTGATCCGGCCGCTCGAGGTGGACGATGCCGCGCTCTATCCGGATTTTCTCAAAGAAGTGACGCACGAGGACCTGCGCCTGCGCTTCTTTGCCGTCATGCGCGAAGTCAGCCCCGATTTGATCGACAAGCTCATCCATTACGATCCGGCGCACGCCATGGCCTTTATCGCCATCGCTGAGAAAACCGGCCGCATGCTCGGCGTGGTGCGCCTGCACGACGACCCCGACGGCAAAAACGCGGAATTCGCCATTCTGGTGCGCTCGCGGCTCAAGGGCCACGGGCTCGGCTGGCTGCTGATGAAGCACATGATCGCGTTTGCTCAGCACAAGGGACTGGAGACCGTGCACGGCCAGGTGTTGGCGGAAAACAAGACCATGTTGCTGATGTGCGGCGAGCTCGGCTTTCATTCCGCCGACGATGCCGAGCGCGGCGTCAAGCGCGTGACGCTGGAGCTCGACGAGGTGCCGGCGGAAGCGTTGCCCTGACGCTCAGCCGGGCAACTCGCATTGCGCCACCAGCCCGCGGGCGCGGGCATCGACCACGCCGAGCGCGCGCAAAGCCAGCAATGTCGCCGCCAGCACCGCCGCGCGTGCGCTCGCTTTGTCGGCGGGCATCGGCGCCAGCGGGCCGATCAAGCCTTCCATCAGCGCGCCGACGATGGCGGCCGCGGCGGCGCCCGCGTCCTGTTCCGGCAAATGACGCGCCGTCGATCGCGGCCGCGATGCGGCGCTCGAATTCGGCGGCGAGCGACTGGCGAAAATCGAGCCGCATGGCGTCAACGTCGGCGTCCACCGGCTCGCCGATCGCGGCCCAGATCAGCCGGCGCTCTTGCAGCGCGCGCGCAGCGAAGGTCGCGATGCTGCCGGCGAGCGCCGATAGCGGCCCGGGCGCGGCATCGCCTGCCACCCTCACCGCTTCAAGCTCGTGGCCGGCAACGCCGGCGATCAATTCAGCGACCAGATCGGTCTTGGACGGGAAATAGCGGTAGACGGTGCCGGCGGCGATTTTCGCGCGCTCGGCAACGGAGGCAATCTGCACCGCCGCCATGCCGCCTTCGGTGGCAAGCGCCTGCGCCGCGGCCAGGATCGTCTCCTCGCGCTGCGCCAGGCGGCGGACGACGTTCTCGGTGCGCCGATAAGGCATACCAAGGAGTGAGTGGTGATTCACACTATTTTTGCAAGCAGGGCGTATAGCACGCGCCGATTGGCGAGCGCGCCTGTCCCGATCGCAACGACCCAGGCCCCGACGAAGGTCACAATTTTCGCCTTGGTCACGAGCGACAAAATGCCCGAGACCGTGGCCGCGCCAATCCACTTGCCGAGCACCAGCATCAGCAGGCCGTCCTCCGCCAAATCGAATGCGAGATAGGCGAGCAGCACCGCCAGGAACCAACCGACATGCCAGCCGGAGAACTGTGGTCCCCAGGTCGCGGCCGCCCAGGCGGTCGCGCCGGCGACAACAACCATGACGATCAGATCGAGGGGAAACAGGACCGGCATCATGTAGTAGCCGGTGCTGTCCTCGAAATCATTTGGTCAGTACGAATTTCCAATTTTTTTCCGGAAGACGGGCGACGTCGAGGCAATCGTGGGCATAGGCGCCGATCAGCAGGAATGTCGCCATTGCAAGCAGCAAAGCGATAACGATCGGAGTATTCATGCGCATGTGCCCTCCCGCATCGCGTACGTTGTTATCTAAAACGCAACAACGCGGGTAATTCCATACCGGCTGGCGCCGCCTGGCACTTTGGCTACCGGTGAATCGCGCTCTTGGCCCCGGCCAACGCCTTGTCGCGGATGGCACTGAGCGACGCGCCGGTGGTGAGCGCTTCCGGATCGATCTTCAAATGCACGATCGACGGTTTGCCGGAGGCGACCGCCGCCGCAAAAGCCGCGGGGAAATCGGCGGTCTTTTCGACCAGCACGCCGTAGCCGCCGAAGGCGAACGCGTAAGCGACGAAATCCGGATTTTTCAATTCGGTCGCGATCACGCGGCCGGGATAATCGCGCTCCTGATGCATGCGGATGGTGCCGTAAAGCCCGTTGTCGGCGACGCACACCACCACCGGCAGCCCGTATTGCACTGCGGTGGCGAAATCCTGCCCCGTCATCAGGAAATCGCCGTCACCGGCAAAACAAACCACGGTGCGCTTGGGATAAAGCGTCTTCATTGGCGAGTGCCGCCGGAAAGCCGTAGCCCATGGAGCCGGAGGTGGCGCCGACCAGGCCGCCATATTTGCGCACGTAATAGAAACGGTGGATCCAGCCGGAATAATTGCCGGCGCCTTGCGTCACGATCGCATCGAGCGGCAAATTCTCGCGCAGCCACACCATGATCTCGCCGAGATTGACGCCGCCCGGCTGCGGCGTCGCCTTGCCGGTCCAGACGAGATAATCGGCGTGCGCGATGTCGCTCTCGCCGTGCCAGGGAATGTCGTTGGGCGGCTGCAAGCCTTCCAGCGCCGAGCAGAACGCGGTCGGCGTGGCGTTGATGGCGAGATGCGGATGATAGACGCGGCCGAGTTCGTCGGCGCCGGGATGCACGTGCACGATCTTGGTCTGCGGCTCCGGAATGTCGAACAGCGTGTAGCTCTGCGACGACATTTCGCTCATGCGGTCGCCGATCAGCAGCACCAGATCGGCGCCCTTGACGCGCGCCAGCAGTTTCGGATTGGGCCCGATGCCGAGGTCGCCGGCGTAACAAGGATGCAGCGCGTCGAACAAATGGCCGCGGCGGAAGGTGGTCATGACCGGCAGCGCAAAGCGCTCGGCAAAGCGCGTGAGCGCGGCGCAAGCGCTTTCCGACCAGCGGCTGCCGCCGATCACCGCGACCGGGCGTTTCGACGCCCACAATAATTTCTGCAACCGGCTCATGTCGGTCAGGCCCGGCCAGGTTTCCACCGGCTCGAAGCTCTTGGCGTCCGGCACCGTGACGCGCTGGCGCAGCATGTCCTCCGGCAGCGCGATCACCACCGGACCGGGGCGGCCTTGGCAGGCGGTGTGAAAGGCGCGCGAGACGATTTCCGGAATGCGCGCGGGGTCGTCGATTTCGGTCGCCCATTTGGCGAGCCCGCCGAACACCGCGCGGTAATCGAGTTCCTGGAACGCATCGCGCTCCTTCATGTCGCGCGCCACCTGCCCGACGAACATGATCATCGGCGTTGAATCCTGGCGCGCGATATGGATGCCGGCGGACGCATTGGTGGCGCCGGGCCCGCGCGTGACGAAACAAATGCCGGGCTTGCCCGGTCGCCTTGCCGACGGCTTCGGCCATGATGGCCGCGGCGCTCTCGTGGCGGCAGACCGTGATCTTGATGGCGGGGTGATCGACGAAGGCATCGAGCGCCGCCAGGAAGCTTTCGCCCGGCACGCAGAACACATGGGCGACGCCGTGCACCGCCAACTGGTCGACCAGGATTTCGCCGCCGGTGCGGGCGCCGTCGTTCGATCGCATGCTGAAAAGCTCCGAAATTTTACGCGGGGCCAGCTATAGACGATCATGGCGCCGCGAGCGAGCGGCATCAAAGCATGCCGCCCCTGCATTCGCTCGTCGGCTGGCTGGTTTTAGGCTCTAGATACTGGTCGAAATCTTATCGGCGAGCGCTTCCGCGCTCAAACGGCGGTTCCGGCGGCGAGCCGAGCGAGCTCGCTGAGGATAGTCCTCGATCTTGGGCGCGTTGTTTGGTGCGCTTTTCCACAGTGACTTCGAACTGCAACGCCGCCTTGTGGATCGGATGGGTGACCGCGATATAGTGGCATGGCCATGATCGATCCCAACTTCGAGCAGCGCCTGAGCGGCTATCGCGCCGCCTTCGATCTATCCGGCAAGACCGCTTTGGTGCTGGGTGCTGCGTCGGGCATCGGCAAAGCCAGCGCCGAAGCGCTGGCAGCACTTGGCGCCGACGTGATCTGCGCCGACAAGGACCGCGCCGGCGTCGAGCGCACCGCGGCCGAGATCGGCACGACCGTTAAATCGCAGGCGCATGTGATCGATGCCGGCAAGCCCGGCGACATCGACAAGCTCGCCGCCGCCGCCAAAACATTTGCCAAGCGGCTGGATATCGCCGTCACCACGCCGGCGATCCACATTCGCAAACCGTTCCTCGATTACAGCGACGAGGAATACGACCGCATCGTCGATCTCAATTTGCGCGGCGTGTTCCTGTTCCTGCGCGCCTTCGGCCGCATCATGCGCGACCAGAATGGCGGCAGCCTGATCGCGACCTCCTCCATGCGCGCCATGACGCTGGAGCCGGGGCTGGCGATCTATGCCGCCACCAAAGCCGGCATTATCCAGCTGGTGCGGGGCCTGGCGTCCGAACTCGGGCCCCATAACGTGCGCGTCAACGCCGTGGTGCCGAGCATTGTCGACACCGCGCTGGTGCAGCCGCTCAAAGCGAAGCCGGAAATCTTCAAGAAACTCGCCGCCCACACCGCCTTCAACCGCTGGAGCGAGCCGAACGAAGTGGCGAACGCCGTGGCGTTTCTCGCATCCGATGCAGCCAGCTACGTCACCGGCAGCGCCATGATGGTGGACGGCGGCTGGACGGCGATCGATGGACCGCCGTCCGGCTTGACCGAAACATCGCGCGCTTAAGGCTTTTACGGAACGATCTTGGCCGGCGGAATTTTCGGCGAGAAGGCTGCCGGGACCATCAGCGCATTGCGCTGCGCCATGACGTTACCGAGCTTGGCGTTTTCGGACAGATAATTTTTCCAGTCCGGATCGGCCTGCATCTTGGCGCGCTTGGCCTCGCGGTCGGCGGCACTTTCGTAGATCCAGCCGTGCACCAGCGTGTTCAGTTCGCCGCTTTCCGCCACCATGTAATAATGCGGCTCGCCCATGTAACGAAGCTGAACCGGATAGCCGAGCTTGCCGTAAAGCGCGAGTTGGGCCGGCAGCCCGCCGGGGCGAATGGTATAGGTCCGATGGTCGATGAGCACGTTGGCTCCTCCCTTGAATGGGCCGCTGACGGCGGCGAAACGCGGCAACTCTTCCGCACCGCGCTACGCCCGGTCAACAGTTTTCAGGCGAGCGCGGGCTCGGGCGCATCGACGGCGAGCGTGCTCGGAGCGCTGCTCGGCCGGCTTGTCGGCGTGGCGCGAGATTGTGGCGGTGTTGACCAGCGCGATATGCGAGAACGCCTGCGGGAAATTGCCGACCAGCCGGCGCGCGCGCGGGTCGTATTCCTCGGTCAGCAGGCCGACATCGTTGCGCAGCGCGAGCAGGCGCTCGAACAGCCGCGCGCGCCTCGTCGCGCCGGCCGAGCAGCACGATAGGCGTCGGCCAGCCAGAAGCTGCAGGCCAGGAACACGCCCTCGCCCGGCGGCAGGCCGTCGTCGGACTGTGCCGGTGTCGTAGCGCAGCACGAAGCCGTCGACGCAGCAGCTCGCGCTCGACCGCCGCGACGGTGCCGACGATGCGCGGGTCGTCGGGCGGCAGGAAGCCGACCGTCGGCAGCAGCAGCAGGCTGGCGTCGAGCTCCTTGCGAGCCGTAGGACTGCACGAAGCTGCCGAGCTCGGGATCGAAGCCGCTGCTCGCACACGTCGTCGTGGATGTGCGTCGCGGATCGCGCGCCAGTGCGTCGACCGGCCCGTGCGAGCTCGAACGTCTCGCGCGCTCTTGATGGCGCGGTCGAAGGCGACCCAGGCCATGACCTTCGAATAGGTGAAATGCTGGCGCCCGCCGCGCACCTCCCAGATGCCCTCGTCGCGGCTCGCGCCAGATCGTTTCCAGATGCGCGAGCAATTCGCGCTGCAAGTCCCAGCCGGCTTCGTTGCGCGACGAGCCCGCCGCTGCGCGCCTGATGCAGCGCGTCCATGACCTCGCCGTAGACGTCGAGCTGCAGCTGGCCGTGCGCGGCATTGCCGACCCGCACCGGCTGCGAGTCCTCGTAGCCGGGCAGCCAGGGCACCTCCCATTCGGTCAGCCGGCGCTCGCCGGCGAGGCCGTACATGATCTGCATCTGGCTCGGGCTGCCGGCGGCGGCGCGCAGCAGCCAGTCGCGCCAGCATGCGCGCTTCCTCGTAGTAGCCGGCGTTCATCAGCGCCAGCAGCGTCAGCGTGGCGTCGCGCAGCCAGCAGAAGCGGTAGTCCCAGTTGCGCACGCCGCCGAGCTGTTCCGGCAGCGAGGTCGTCGGCGCCGCGACGATGCCGCCGGTCGGCGCGTAGGTCAGCGCCTTCAGCGTGATCAGCGAGCGCATCACCGCCTCGGGCCACGCGCCGTGCGATCTGGCTTGCGCCGGCCCACTCGCGTCCAGAATGTCTCGGTCTCGCGCAAGGCGCCGCTGCGGCGTCGATCGGCTCCGGCGGCGGGCAGGTGCGACAGCGCCGTAGGTCAGCACGAACGGCACGGTCTCGCCGGCGGCGACGGTGAACTCGCCGACGGTCTTCAAGTCCTCGCCGTGCAGATGCGACCGGCGTGCGCAGCACCACCATGTCCGGGCCGGCGATGGCGCGCAGCGTGTCCGTCGTCGAGGCGCGTGACCCAGGGCACGGTGGCGCCGTAGTCGAAGCGGAGGACCAGTTCGGCATCCGCATCGGCACGCGGCCGCGCTCGCCGACCACGAGGCGGACGATGTCGGAGTTGCCGTCGCGCGGCGGCATGAAGTCGATCAGCGTCGCCGCGCCGTCGGCGGTCTCGAAGCGGGTTTCCAGGATCAGCGTGTTCGGCCGGTAGCGGCGCGTGACGTCGCACGTCGCGGTCGTCGCGGCGCGATGCAGCCAGCGGCCGTGCTCCGGCGTGCCGAGCAGCGCGGCGAAGCAGGCGTCGGAATCGAAGCGCGGCCAGCACAGCCAGTCGATCGAGCCGTCGCGGCCGACCAGCGCGGCGGTCTCGCAGTCGCCGATCAGCGCGTAGTCTTCGATGCGCGATGTCATGCGGCCTCACTTGCGAGCATCAATCTACGGTGAAATCGAGCACCACCTTGATGTCGTCGGCGCGGTGCTCGAACGCCTCGCGCCAGCGCGTCGAGCGGCACGCGGCGCGTGATCAGGCGCGTCGAGCCAGGCCGGGTCGGCCTTGGCGAGCGCGTCGGCGGCCGCTCGGTAGTGGCGCCGGTTGGCGTTGACCGAGCCGAACACGACGTCGTTTTCCAAGCACCATGCGCGCGGTTGAGGTCGCCGATGTCGAACTCGATCTTGTGGCCGCCGCGAGGAGACGCCGGCGAGGCAGACGATGCCGCCCGGCGCGGTGCGCTCCATGACGTCGAGCACCACCGCGCCGGCGCCGGTGCATTCGATGACGATGTCCGGCTCGAGCGTTGCCGAGATCGCCGGCGTGATAGGTCGCGCCGAGCGCGCGCACCAGGTCGGGCTTGGGCCCGTCGCGTGACGCGGTCGAACACATGCACGTCGAGGCCGCGCTGCGCGCCCATCAGCGCCGCCAGCAGGCCGACCGGGCCGGCGCCGGTGACCAGCGCGCACGCGCGGCTGCCAGGACGGCGCTGCGCGCGCCGATGCGCTCGACATGTTCCCAGGCCTTGGCGACGACGCTCGCCGGCTCCAGCAGCACGCCGAGCGCGCCGAGCGCCGGATCGACCTTCACGGCGAATTCCGGCTCGATGCGGAAGCGCTCGGCGCCGTAGCCGTCGCGCTCCTTGATGCCGCGCTCGGTGTAGAGGCCGTTGCGGCACATGTCCCATTCGCCGACGGCGCAGGCCGGGCACGGCACCGGATCGGGCCGGCGCACGATGCCGACGACCAGATCGCCGCGCTTGAAGCCGCAGCCGGCCGGCGCCTCCTCGACCTCGGCCCAGCGATTCATGGCCGAGGATCAGGCGCTCCTCGCCCGGCGGCGCCCAGCCGTAATGGCCGTCGATGATTTCGCGGTCGGTGCCGCAGATGCCGAGCGCCAGCGCGCGCACCAGCACGGCGCCGTCGCTTAAAGGCGGCGCGGGAACTTCATCGAGGCGGATGGAGTTCGGGCTTGCCGGGCTGGACGGTGAGCGCATGCATACGTGACGAACTCGTAAATTCATCGTCACCCCGCCGATACTTTGACATAGGCGATTTTGCCGCGTCGATTCAACCCGTCGCGCTTCGCCACCGGTATACCGGCAAGCTATGCATTGAGCGGCCCGCTGCTCACCTGCTCCGCCCCTTGGCGCGGGCGGTCAATCCGGGGCATAGCTTTAGTAAGCGAAATACCAGCCGGGTTGTCGCGATGAAAGCCGCCGCACAACGTTCAACTTTTACCGCGCGCCAATTGGCGGTCGGCCTTGCCGGCTATTGCGCCTTCGTCAATCTCTATGCGCCGCAGTCGATTTTGCCGCTGCTGTCGCAGGAGTTCAGCGCCAGCGCTGCGGAAGTGTCCACCATCATCACCGTCAGCACGCTGGCGGTTGCCGTGACCGCGCCCTTCACCGGCACGGTCGCCGACGTGCTGGGCCGCAAGCGCGTGATCGTCGCCGCCATGTTCCTGCTGGTGGTGCCGACGCTGATGGTCGGATTGGCGCAAAGCCTGTCGGCACTCATTTTCTGGCGCGCGGTGCAGGGACTGGTGCTGCCGCCGATCTTTGCGGTCACCGTCGCTTATATCGGCGACGAATGGCCGACGCATGAAGCCACCACCGCCGCCGGCATCTATTCGTCGGGTTCAAGTTTGGGCGGCTTTTCCGGGCGGCTGGTGACTGGATTTCTCGCCGACCTGATCGGCTGGCGCGCCGGCTTCATGGCGCTCGCGGCCATCGCGCTTGCCGGCGCTATCGCGGTTGCATTCCTGCTGCCGCCCGAGCGCAAATTCGTGCGCTCGGAAGGCTTGCTCGCATCCGGGCGGCAGATGCTGGCGCATTTCCGCAACCGCCAACTGATCGCGACCTATGCGGTCGGCTTCGGCGTGCTGTTCAATTTCATCTGCACGTTTACTTACATCAGCTTCCATCTGGCGGCGGCGCCCTACAATCTCTCCGCCGGCTGGCTTGGCGCGATCTTCGTGGTCTATCTCGTCGGCTCCGCGCTCACACCCTGGACCGGCTGGGCGGTCGGGCGCTTCGGACGGCGGCGCTTCATGGTGCGGGTGATCGCGCTGTGGATCGCCGGCATTGCGCTGACGCTGTCGTCCTCGCTGCCGCTCATCATTCTCGGCCTCGCCATCGGCGCCGGCTGCGGGCTGATGTGCCAGGCGATTTCGACCGCTTACGTGACCATCACCGCCAAGGTCGGCCGCTCCTCGGCGGTCGGGCTTTATGTCACCAGTTTCTATATCGGCGGCAGCTTCGGCGCGGCGCTCGGCGGCGTCGTCTATACCGTCGGCGGCTGGCCCGCCTGCGTCGCCATGGTGGCGGTGATGCTGGTTGTGATGGCGTCGATCGTATTCTTCGGCTGGGCGAAACGCGTGCCGCCGGCGCCGACCACGCCGCCGATCGAGCCGCCGTGATAAGAAACGCAAAAGGGGGAAACAGCAAATGACACTGACAAAAGCGCAAACCGAATTCCTGCAATCGATCGACACGCCGACGGTGTGCAACCTGATCGAGATGGTGGCGCCGGAGCGGCGCGGTCACGGCTATACCGTGCAGCATCTACACTGCCCATTTCCGAACCTGCCGCCGATGGTCGGCTTCGCCAAGACCGTCACCTGCCGCGCGCGCGACAAAGTCGAGCTCGGCGACTACATGCAGAAGCGGCTCGATTATCTCGACTATGTTGCCGCCGCACCCAACCCGAGCTGGGTGATCGTGAAGGACCTCGATGAGCCCGCCGGCCACGGCGCCTTCTGGGGCGAAGTGATGGGCAACATCCATAAATCGCTTGGCTGCATCGGCACCATCACCAACGGCGCCATCCGTGACATTCCGCAAATACCGCCAGGCTTCCAGATGCTCGCCGGCTCGATCGCGCCTTCGCACGCTTACGTGCACGTCGTCGACTATGGCATCGACGTTACCATCCACGGCATGGCGGTAAAAAGCGGCGACCTGATCCACGCCGATCAGCACGGCGCCGTTGTGGTGCCGCTCGATAAAATCGATGCGATGAAGCCTGCCTTCGACAAGCTGTCGCAACGCGAGGCTAAAATCATCGCCGCGGCGAAGGAAAACAAAGGCGTCGACGCGATCAAGGCGGCCTACAAGGGTTAGCTTTTTGAATTGCGCATGATCTTGCCCGAAAACCGCTTCACACTTTTCGGGATCATGCGCCGGCGCTTTGGTGCCAGAGCGGCGCGTAGCCGCGCGTCAGCACGTTGAGCATCGCCGGCGGCGTGAGCACATCGACATCGAGCCTGCGCGGGCGCGATTTCGATGGCGCGTAACCCTTCGGCGTCCAGCGCAGCAGATGTTTCCCGCGCACCGCATAGGCCTCGCCGTCGAGCGCGATCATGGCGCCGTCCGGCAGCGCATCGAGCTTGCGCCGGTGCGTACGTTTTGCTTTGCCGGCGAGACGTTCGGCGTGGAGGATGTCGTCCATGGCCGGAGCGCTGGCACGTTTGCTCTTGCCGGAAAACAGCAAAGCGAAATTCTCGGCATCCTTGCGCCGGCATTCGAAGCACGGCCGGTGACCGGCGGCGAAGGCCGTCACCTCGTCGAGGAAAAACAATTCGGTATAGAAACGGCCCCACACATCGCGCTGGCGGTTGTTGAATTCGAGCACGCAGCAAATCCATTGCCGCGACGCCCAGCGGCGGGTGGTGAGCTTTTGGTCATCGGTGTGAATCCGCCGCCGCGATTGCCCATCAGGAGCCCTCGCGCAGGCGCCGCGAACAGTTCACCAAACGGATCGACGCGGTTTTGCAGCGGCATGATTTATTATAGCGCAGGCCCGCGCGCTTCCATGAATTGAAATGCCCGGCACCAGGCCGGGCATGTCGCAAAATTTGCCGCTTTGTTCAGCCCTGCGGCTGCGGCGCCACTTCGCCGGTCGGCGCGTCGGGGCGCGGGCGCTGCTTGCCTGACGGCGGCACGGCGGAGCCGCGCGGCGTCGACGGCTCGATCACCGACTCGCGCACCGGGCGTTTGCCGATGATCAAATCCTTGATCTCGTCGCCGGTCAGCGTCTCGAATTCGAGCAAGCCCTTGGCCAGCACTTCGAGATCGGCGCGCTTGTCGGTCAGAATCTTAGTCGCCTCCGCGTAGCCGGTCTCGACCAGCTTGCGCACTTCGGCGTCGATCGTCTGCGCGGTCGCTTCCGAAATGTTCTGCTGGCGCGAGACCTGATAGCCGAGGAAAACCTCGTCCTGGTTCTCGCCATAGGCAACCGTGCCGAGCTTGTCGGACAGGCCCCAGCGCGTGACCATGAGGCGAGCGAGCTTGGTCGCCTGTTCGATGTCGGAAGCCGCGCCCGAGGTGACCTTCTCCTGGCCGAACACCATTTCCTCGGCGACGCGCCCGCCCATCATGATGGCGAGGCGCGAGGTCATCTGCTCGCGGCTCATCGACAATTTGTCGCGTTCCGGCAATTGCATGACCATGCCGAGCGCGCGGCCGCGCGGAATGATGGTGGCCTTGTGCACCGGGTCGGTGGCCTTGACGTTGACCGCGACGATGGCGTGGCCGCCTTCGTGATAGGCGGTCAGCATCTTCTCTTCGTCGGTCATCACCAGCGACTTGCGCTCGGCGCCCATCATGACTTTGTCTTTGGCGTCTTCGAACTCGGCTTGCGTGACCATGCGCTTGTTGCGGCGAGCGGCCATCAGGGCTGCCTCGTTGACCAGATTGGCCAAGTCGGCGCCGGAGAAGCCGGGCGTGCCGCGCGCGGTGGTTTTCAGGTTCACGTCGGGCGCCAGCGGCACCTTCTTGACGTGCACTTTGAGAATGTTTTCGCGGCCGACCACATCGGGATTCGGCACCACCACCTGGCGGTCGAAACGGCCGGGGCGCAGCAGCGCCGGATCGAGCACGTCGGGCCGGTTGGTGGCCGCGATCAGGATAATGCCTTCATTGGCTTCGAAGCCGTCCATCTCGACCAGCAATTGGTTGAGCGTTTGTTCGCGCTCGTCATTGCCGCCGCCCAGCCCAGCGCCGCGATGACGGCCGACCGCGTCAATTTCGTCGATGAAGATGATGCAGGGCGCGTTTTTCTTGGCCTGCTCGAACATGTCGCGCACGCGCGACGCGCCGACGCCGACGAACATTTCGACGAAGTCGGAACCGGAGATGGTGAAGAACGGCACATTGGCTTCGCCGGCGACCGCGCGCGCGATCAGCGTCTTGCCGGTGCCCGGAGGCCCGACGAGCAGCACGCCGCGCGGAATTCGTCCGCCCAGCCGCTGGAATTTTCCGGGATCGCGCAGGAACTCGACGATCTCCTGCAAATCCTGCTTGGCCTCGTCGACGCCGGCGACATCTTCAAACGTGATGCGGCCATGCGCTTCCGCCAATAATTTCGCGCGCGATTTGCCGAAGCCGAGCGCCTTGCCGCCCGCGCCTTGCATCTGGCGCGACAGGAAGATCCACACGCCGATCAGCGCGATGAAGGGGAGCCATGACACCAGCAGCGAGACAAACCACGGCACGTTGTCCGACGGCGGCTTCGCGGTGATGGCGACGCCCTTGGCGTAAAGCTTCTGCACCAAAGTGGGATCGCTCGGCGCATAAGTTTGGAAAGCGGTGCCGTTGGTGAAGCTGCCGTGAATCTCCGGACCCTGGATCAATACATCGCGCACGCGGCCCTGGTCGACATCGCTGAGCAGCTGCGAGAATGAGATTTCCTGCGAGGAGGTGCGCTGTCCCGGATTCTGGAACAGCGTGAACAGCGCCAGCAGCAGGAGAACGATGATCACCCAGAGGGCGAAATTGCGAATGTTCGCGTTCATCAGGCTTCCTTAAGCGCCGCGATCAGATCGCCGCGGCTATTGTCGTCGTGCGCAGACTTCGTGGCCTTTTAACGTTTTGTCCCGGCCACACAATGTAGGCACCGCGGGCCCCGGAGGAAAGGGCTCGAATCCATCTATTCTAACGCGTTTTGGCGCCTTTGGCTTTGCCGCGTCGGCCCTTGGTTAAGGCTCGCCCGCGCCGCGGCGGCGCCCGTTCCACCATGATTTGACCGCCGCCAAGCGTCACAATTGCCCCGGCCAAGCTGCGGCGGAAGCCACCGCTGCCGGAACTTTGGGCCGCCGCAAGCGCCCCCATCAACGCCTCCAGCTTGGCAAGTTCGACCGGGCCTTCATCGCCACATTTGGCAACCGCACGGCCGACCAGACGCAGCGCGATCTCGCCCGGCAGCCGGGCAAAGCCTGCTGCATCGAAGGCGATGGTGCCTTCCGCCGGCGCCTGCAAGGAAAGTTCGGCTTGCGCGCGGCTGACGCCAGCTTCGATCGCGCGATCCGCGCGCTTGAGCCGGCGCGCCAGCAGCGCCAGACGGCGGGCGTCGAGCCCTTCGTGCGCGAGCTGCGGCATCAGACCGCGCAGCCGCGCCCGGGTGAAACGCGGATCGCGGTTGGAGGGATCGTCGGCGAAGGGAATTTTTGCGGCCTTGAGCGTCGCGATCAACCGCGCTTTGGGAATGCCGAGCAGCGGGCGCATCAGCTTGATGTCCGCCTCGCCCGGCAATGCCGCCAGCCGCGCCATCGCGCCCAAGCCGGTGATGCCGCTGCCGCGGCTCATGCGGATGAGCACGGTCTCGGCCTGATCGTCGAGCGTATGCGCGGTGAGGATGTGCGTGGCGCCCACTTTGCGCGCGGCCTCGGCGAGCAGGCGGTAGCGCGCTTGGCGTGCCGCCTGTTGCAGACCGGCCGCCGGTTTCTTGCCGGACCAACGCAAAATCCGGTGCGGCATTTTCAATTTGCGCGCAAGCCGCGCAACGCCTGCGGCTTCCGCCTTCGCTTCCTTGCGCAGGCCATGATCGATCGTGACGGCGGTGAGCTTCGGCCCGGCTTTTCGCGCGGCGCGCCAGCGCGCCGCCAAAAGCATCAGCGCGGTTGAATCCGGTCCGCCGGAGACCGCCAGCACCAGCGCCGGCAACGATGCAAGATCTGAGAAAAGCGCCTTGGCTTCGACGGCCGACACTGGAGCAGTGTCAGCAATGCGCACTTTTGAGTTCCTGCGTGACGCCGCGTTTCACGCTCGCCGACGCTTTCGGATATTTGCGCCCGATTTCGGCCAGCGTCGCGCAGGCCGCTTCTTTCTGGTGCATGGCGGCGAGCGACTGGCCGAGCCGCAACAGCGCGTTCGGCGCTTTGCCGGAATGCTCGAACTTGGTCGACACCGCCAGGAAGGATTCGGCCGCATCGCGGTAGCGCTGGCGCTGGAACATGCTTTCGCCCAGCCAATATTGCGCGTCAGGCACCAGATGTTCCTGCGGATGTTTCTTGAGGAAATCGCGGAAGGCCTGTTCGGCCAGCGCGTAGTCCTTATGCAGCACATAGCCATAGGCCATGTCGTATTCGTCCTGCGGCGAGGCGCTCGGCGGCAGCGTGGCGAGCTGCGGGCCGGGTGCCGCGGTGTTGCGCGGCGGCGGCGGCAATTGTGATTGCACCGGCGGCTGCCGCGTCACCGGCGCGCCATTCGCGGGCGCTTCGGCCATAGGCGGCGCCAGCCATGGGCGCGCCATTGGCGGCGGCGGTGGCGGCGGATTGCCGGACAGTGTCGACAGATCGAGCGGCGCGCCGGCGCCGCCGACCGGCGGCTCGTTCATGTTGTTGTTTTGCGGTGGCGCGGCCATCGCGCTTTGATTGCCGAGCACGCGCGGCGCGCCCGGCGCATCGGGATGCGCGGCCGGATTGAACACGTCGGTGCGCCGGCCAGGTACGGCGCCAGGAGCAGCGCCAGGAGCCGCACCAGGAGCAGCGCCCGGCGCCGTGACCGGACCTTGCTGCGGAATGGCGCGCGGCTGCGCGGTTCCGGGCGCTGCGCGGGCGCCCAATTGCTGGAAGCGGTATTCGCTGTCGTCCTGCATGCGTTGCAGCCGCATCTCAAGCTGCTGGTTCTGATGCTGGAGTTGCTCGATGGTGCCGGTGAGCTGGCGCAGCGCGCTCTCGATGCGGTCGATGCGCGAGGCATCGCCGATCGCCGGCCTGCGCCACTTGCGGCGGTGCCGCGGCTTCCGGCGGCGGGCTGGCCTGACCCTGCTGGGCCGGTGGTTCGCCGCGCTTGAACAGATTGTCGAGGAAGCCGCCGCCCGAGCGGTCCTGCGCCATGGCAGAGCCGGCGAGCAGCAGCAATGGCAGCGCCGCGAGCGCAGCGATACGGGGACGATTTCGTGAGGGCGTCATGTTTACACAACCGGCAGCGGCCAATGACCGCGATAAAGGTAGCATAGAGCGGGCTGCGTCGAAATTGTGTCTGGCATCCATCATTTTGGGCCCGCGGGGCTTTTGGCCCCGCGTCCCGGAATGACTGTCTGCGATAGCAACGAGGCCGCTTACGAGCTCGCGCTCAGCACGGTGACGGCGCGGCGGTTCTGCGACCAGCACGATATGTCGTTGCAGACCGCGACCGGGCGCTCTTTGCCGTAGGAGATCGTGCGCATGCGGTTGGCCGCAACGCCGCGCGAGATCAGATAGTCGCGCACCGCTTGGGCACGCCTGGCGCCGAGCGCGATGTTGTATTCGCGCGTGCCGCGCTCGTCGGCGTGACCTTCGACGGTGAACTGGCCGTACTGGCTATAGTTGTTGAGCCACTGCGCCTGCTTGTCGAGCGTGGCGCGCGACTGCGGCGTGAGCTCGGAAGAATTGGTTTCGAAGAACACGCGGTCACCGACATTGACCACGAAGTCCTGCTGGCTGCCGGGCGCCGCTTGCCCAGCCGCGTTGGCTTGCGCGTTCTCGGCCGTGTCTCTTGGCGCAGGCCGAAACCGCGAGCGCCGCGGCAAGCAAAACTGCGATGCGGGCGCCGCGCCCGAATTGCCTGAGATTGATCATGCCGGTGCCTCCATTCTCACGCACTGACCGGACGATTGTGCTGCGCGTGACTTACCCCGAAATCCGGAACCCGCCCCAACAGAGGACGGGCTTTTCGGGGTCATGCGTATGCGTCCGGTCTAACAGGGCGTTCGTTAAACGAACGTTCCATCAACCTTGATCGAACCTTGCGCAACGCCGGTAAAACTGTCGGAACCCCGTAAACCTATTCTGATGGTTAAAGCCTAGTGAATAAGGCGGCGGTAAGACAGCAAAAAATTGTCTCACGATAACAAAGGCGACCAGGCCGGGTCCGAGGCAAAACTCGGCGTCGGCACCTTGAGCAGGTTACGGCCGGTGATGTCGATCGTATAGAGATTGGGCCCCTGGCCGGGATCGCTGAAATACATGAGCACGCGGCCGTTCGGCGCGAAGGTCGGGCCCTCATTGTGGAACCCTTCGGTGAGCACGCGCTCGCCCGAGCCGTCCGGCTTGATGATGCCGATGGAAAATTGTCCGCGCGCCTGCCCGGTGAAGGCGATGAAGTCGCCGCGCGGCGACCATACCGGTGTCGAATGATGGCCTTCGCCGAAGCTGATGCGCTGCGCCGGGCCCCCGTTTGCCGCCATGACATAGACCTGCTGCGTGCCGCCGCGGTCGCTCTCGAAGCAGATGCGCGAGCCGTCCGGCGAATAGCAGGGCGCGGTGTCGATCGCCGGCGTGTCGGTGAGCCGCGTGGTCTGCTTCGAGCGCAGATCCATCACGAACAGATTGGCGTTGGCGCCCTGCTGCAGGCTCATGATCACGCGCTGGCCGTCCGGCGAAAATCTTGGCGCAAAGCTCATGCCGGGAAAGTTGCCGACCACTTCGCGCTGGCCGGTCTCGATGTTGAGCAGAAAGACGCGCGGGTCACCTTTGCCATAGGCCATGTAGGTGATTTCCTGCGTCGATGGATTAAAGCGCGGCGTCAGCACCAGATCGTCGCCGCGCGTGAGATAGCGCACGCCGGCGCCGTCCTGATCCATGATGGCGAGCCGCTTGACGCGCGCCTGCTTGGTGCCGGTCTCGTCGACGAACACGATGCGGCTGTCGAAATAGCCCTTCTCGCCGGTGAGCGTCTGGTAGATCGCATCCGAGATGATGTGGGCGATGCGCCGCCAGTTGTCGGGCGTGGTGAAATATTGTTTGCCGTCGAGCTGCTGGCCGGCGAATACGTCCCACAGCCGGAATTCGGCTTTCAGCCGCCCGTCGTTTTGCCGGGTGATGCGGCCGGTGGCCATGGCCTGGGCATTGATCGCGCGCCAGTCGGCAAAGCGCGGCACCGCGTCGGAATTGGCGATGCGTTCGATGAAGGCGCGCGGATCGATCGGCGCGAACAGCCCGCTGCGTTGAAGATTGTTGGAGATGATGGCGGTGACATTGCGCGCGACCTCGCTCTCGCCCCCGCGAACCTGCGAGGAAATCGGGCAGCGCGATCGGCATCGGCTGCGGATTGCCTTGCGTGATGTCGAGGCGCAGCACCGCGCCCGCGGGGCGCAGCGTTGAGCGCGGCAATCGCGCCGGCGCCCGCCCCCAGCAACATGGTTCGCCGGCTCACTATCGGTCTATGGCTCTGCATCACGGGATTGCATTACCTCAATGGAACGTCGCTGAACATGTCGCTGGTATCGAAGGTAAAGTCTATTTCTTTCCAGGTGTCGTAATGCTCGGGGCGCAGCATCGTATAGGGCTGGCCGATCAGGACCGCGCGCACGGCGCTGTCGCGCAGCGCGTTGAAGCGGGCGCCGTTGCCGCTGGTGAGAACCTGCGGTCCCATCTCGAGCGTGCCGTCGTGCTTGAATCTGAATGCGAATAGTGATCTGCAAGCGCTCGGCGTCGCGCATGCCGACCGGCGGATTCCATAAAGCCATCAGGCGCGCGCGCAGCGCGTCGATCTCGGATTGCGAGAGCTTGGCGGCATTGCCCATGGCGGTGCCCATCGTCGGCGTCATATTGGGCTCGGCGCCGGTCACCGCCTCGCGTTGCGGGGCGCGCTTGTCGAGCAGAGCCGCGATCTTGTCGGGCTCGAATTTGGGCGGCTTGTGCTGCGGCGGCTTTTTCGGCGGCAGCGGCTTGGGCTCGGCCTTGGCTTCTTTCGGTTCGACCTTCTCTTCTTTTTTGATCTTGTCGGCGATCGCGTCAGCTTGCGGCTCGGGCGGCTTTTCCTGGACCGCCTTGATTTCCTTCTTCTCGGTAATCTTGGCTTCCTTGTCGATGTCCTTGATCGGCTTGGGCTCGTCCTTTTTCTCGACCATCGGCTTTGGCTTGTTCGATCGGCTTGGGCGCTTCCTTGATGCCCTTGGTGAGCTGGGAGAACTCCTTCTCGCTCACCAGATCGACGGGAAGCGATTCCGCCGGCGTCACCTTGAAGGTCTCTCCGGTAAACGACACCACCGCCCACAGCAGCACTGCCGCGTGCAGGCCGGTCGAAATCACCGATGCCGTCTTGAACTCCATTATTTTGCTTTCGAGCCCTGCTCGAATTCGGTGACCAAGGCCACCTTATGGAAGCCGGCCGCCGACAACTGCCCCATGACTTTCATCATGCTACCGTAATTTACGTTCTTGTCCCCGCGCACATAAATGCGCGCCTCCGTACCGCCGCGCGCCTGCGCCACCGCCTCCAGCTTGGGGACCAGATCGTCGGCGCTGATTTCGGCATTTTGCAGATAAATCTGGCCCTTGTCGGTGACCGACACGGTGAGCGGCTCTTTGTCCTGTTCGAGGCTCTTGGCCTGGCTCTGCGGCAGGTCGATGGGCACGCCGACGGTCAAAAGCGGCGCCGACACCATGAAGATGATGAGCAGCACCAGCATCACGTCCACCATGGGCGTGACGTTGATCTCGCTCATCACCTTGCGGCGATGATGCTTCCTGCGTCCGATAACCGGCGTGCCGGCATTACCAGCCATGATCCCTTAACTCCTTGTGCATCCTTATCCGAAAACCGGCTTCCCGCCTTTTCGGGATCACGCTATTACCCACGCTCATCGATCTGCCGCGACAATATAGCGGCGAATTCGTCGGCGAACCCCTCCAGGCGCTGGGCCAGCCTGTTCACCTCGGAAGCGAACTTGTTATAGAAAATGGTCGCCGGTATGGCGGCCACAAGACCGATTGCGGTCGCAAACAGCGCTTCCGCGATGCCGGGCGCCACCACCGCCAGCGAGGTGTTTTTCGAGGCGGCAATCGACTGGAACGAGGTCATGATGCCCCAGACCGTGCCGAACAGGCCGATGAAGGGCCCGGCCGAGCCGACGGTGGCCAAAACCAGAAGCCGTCGTTCGAGCCGCTCGACCTCGCGCGCGATGGTGACTTCCATCACCTTCTCGATCCGCATTTGTAGGCCGGCAAAGGAGCGCGGGCTTCCCTCGAAGCTGCGTTTCCATTCGCGCATGGCGGCGACGAACAGCGCCGCCATCGAATGGGCCGGCTTCGACGACAGCGAGCGGTAAAGCTCCTCCAGCGACTGGCCGGACCAGAACGCCTGCTCGAAGCGATCCATGCCGCGCTTGGTGCGGGTGTAAAGCACGGTCTTGTCGATGGCGATGGCCCAGACCCAGACCGAACAGACCAACAGCCCGACCATGACCGCCTTGACGATCCAATGGGCGTGCCAGAACAGCGTGAACAGCGAGAGGTCCGAGGAAGTGAGCGGGAGCACCGACTGTGCCACATCGGCAGGATTCATGGGCACGTCCTTTCCGCTTGCTCCGGGGTTAAACCGGCGCGGCACAATGCTCGGACCCAATGCGCGCGACGGGCGGTCCCGCTCACGCGCTCAGCCGAAATTAGAAAGCTTCGCGAAAACTCGTCCCGCCACGTCCGACACAACGAAATCCCCGCGAAACTTGGCCAAACTAGGGCGCAAAGCCCGCGTGCTTGAGGCCGCTAACCAGCGCTGATTGTGGTTAAGAACTGGTTAGCGGGCGCCGCCCGGACGGGCAAGCCATTGGCGGTCCGGCGCGCAGCCGGCCTTTATCCACGCCGCAACTTTTGCGGTATATTCGAAAAAATGCCCTCTATCAGCGCCGCAAGCATCCCGGCAGGCGCCGGTCCCCCCGCTGGCGGAGCCAGCCGAGACCGGCACGCTCGGCATCTTCCAGCTCAAGCGGCTGTGGTCGCGCAAGCTGGCCGAGATGCAAGGCCGCGCGCAGCCGGCGAGCTTGCACGACCGCCATCTCGATTATCTCGTGACCCATGCGGCCGGGCTCGGGCTTGAGCAGACCGCGCAATATTTCAGCCTGCGGCCACCGAGCTTCGAGGAATTCGAGCGCTGGATTGTTGCGACCACCGGCGGCATCGATCCCTTGCGCGTCGCGCGCATCAACGCGGCGGTGGCGGGCACGCCTTACCCGGACGAGATCACGCGCTGGCTCGCCGGCATCGAGGCGAGTGCGCCGGTGCTCAGCAGCGACGATCTCGCCTTCTGGGACGAGCACGGCTACGTGGTGCTGCACGACGCGGTGCCGCGCGCAACGCGCGAAGCGGCGGCGCAGGCGCTGTGGGATCATATCGGCGCGTCGCCCGACGACCCCGACACCTGGTACCCGAGCAACGATCACGGCATCATGGTGCAATATTTCCAGCACCCGGCGTTTGAGGCCAACCGCCGCTCACCGCGCATCCATAAAGCCTTCGCGCAATTGTGGGGCACGGCCGATCTGTGGGCGACCACCGACCGCGTCGGCTTCAACGCGCCGGAGCGGCCGGGCTTTAAATTTCGCGGGCCGCATTTGCATTGGGATGTCAGTTTGAAAACGCCGATCCCGATCGGCACGCAAGGCATTCTCTATCTGACCGATACCGAGCCCGAGCAAGGCGCCTTCACATTGGTGCCCGGCTTCCAGCGCTGGGGCGAACAATGGCTGGCCTCGCTGCCGGCGGGCAGCAATCCGCGCGAACAAGATCTGCACGCGCTCGGCTCCAAGCCGATCGGCGGGCGCGCCGGCGACCTGATCATCTGGCATCAGGCGCTGCCGCATGGCGCCAGCCCCAACCGCGCCACGCGGCCAAGGCTGGTGCAGTACATCAATATGTTTCCGAGCCGGTGGGACGAGCAGGCGGAGTGGATTTAGCGCATGATCCCGAAAGTGGGAACCGGTTTTCGGATAAGATATGCGCAAATAGTTTAAACTTTGGCGGCAGCCTGCAACGGCAGATGCTCGAACAACGTCGGCCCGCCCGGCTGCGCGCCTTCGATGGTGAGCAATTTTAGTTTCGTGACCACGCCGCCTGACGCCGAGAAACCGCCGGTCTTTGCCGCCGGCCGCCAGCACGCGATGGCAGGGCATGACGATCGGACAGGGATTTTGCCCCAATGCGGTGCCGACCGCGCGCGCCAATAGGGGATCGCCGAGGCGCTGCGCGATCTCGCCATAGGTCATGGTCTGGCCCGGCGGAATTTGCCGCGCGATTGCATAGACGCGGGCGTTGAACTCCGGCGTGCCCTCGTTGTCGATCACGACATCGGTCAAATCGCGCGGCTCGCCGCGCAGCAACGCGACCATGCCGTCGATGGCGCGCTGAATGGCGGCGGACGGCGGCGCTTCGTGTCGCGGCCGGAAATCGCCGCAGCACACGCGCCGCGCGTCGCGGCTTCGCTCGGCTTCGCGGAAGCTGGACGCCGGCAACGCCGCGCGCACTCCACGACGATGCCGCAGCGGCCGATGGCGGTTTCGAACAGTGCGAAGCTGTGTTCCGTCATGATACGGCAGACTTAAGCACGCGCGTCAGCGCGCGCGCCGCCCGATTCCTGGTCGGCCTTCATGGCGATGCGCAGCGGCTTGGGGATCGGCCTTGCCCGCCCGCCGGACACGAAGGCCACCTGCACGTGCGCCTCGACCAGAAGATCCTCGCCGCGCATGACCTTCTGATTGAGCATCGACGGAGGCGCCCTTCACCTCTTCCGGCGCGGTGACGATGTCGAGCACGTCGTCCATGTGCGCCGGTTTGCGGAAGTCGATGCTCATGTGGCGCACCACGAAGGCAAAGCCGGGCGCTTCCTTCTCGGCCTGCTCGAACATGGCGCGGTGATCGGCGCCGATCAGGCGCAGATAATTGGTGCGCCCGCGCTCCATGAAGCGCAGATAGCTGGCGTGATAGACGACGCCGGAAAAATCCGTGTCCTCGTAATAGACCCGCACCTGCTGAGTAGTGCCGGCCGTCGCGGATTTCGCCGTCGAGGGGGTTCACAGCGCTACTCATCGTCCTCGCCATTAAACATTCCAAACTGGCCCGGATCGCGCGCGGCTCGGCAAGCCCGAGATGCTTGAACGCCAGCGACGTGAGCAGCCGCCCGCGCGGGGTGCGCTGGATGAAACCTTTTTGGATCAGGAACGGCTCGATGATGTCCTCGATGGCGTCGCGCGGCTCGCTCAAGGCCGCCGCCATCGTGTCGACGCCAACCGGGCCGCCGCCGTAATTGAGCGCGATGGTCGACAAATAACGCCGGTCCATGGCGTCAAGCCCGGCGGCATCCACTTCCAGTTCGCCCAGCGCCTTGTCGGCGATCTTGCGGTCGATGGATTTTGCGCCGTCGACATGGGCGAAGTCGCGCACGCGCCGCAAAAGCCTGCCGGCGATGCGCGGGGTGCCGCGGGCTCGGCGCGCGATCTCGTTGGCGCCGTCGCCGCTCATGCCGAGCTTGAGCACGCGGGCGCCGCGGTTGACGATCTGCTCGAGCTCGGCCTCGGAATAAAAATTCAGCCGCACCGGAATGCCGAAGCGGTCGCGCAGCGGATTGGTCAGGAGCCCGGCGCGCGTGGTGGCGCCCACCAGCGTGAACGGCGCAAGCTCGATCTTGACCGAGCGCGCCGCCGGCCCCTCGCCGATGATCAAATCGAGCTGGAAGTCCTCCATCGCCGGATAAAGGATTTCCTCCACCGCCGGATTGAGCCGGTGGATCTCGTCGATGAACAGCACGTCGCGCGGTTCCAAATTTGTAAGCAGCGCGGCGAGATCGCCGGCCTTGGCGATCACCGGCCCCGAGGTGGCGCGGAAATTGACGCCGAGTTCGCGCGCGACGATCTGCGCCAGCGTGGTCTTGCCCAAGCCCGGCGGGCCGACGAACAGCACATGGTCGAGCGCTTCTTTGCGCGCGCGCGCCGCCTCGATGAACACGCTCAAATTGGCGCGGGCCTTTTCCTGGCCGATGAATTCGCTCAATCGCTGCGGGCGCAAGGATGCATCCACGTCGTCGTCGCGGCGTTCGGCGGCCATCAGGCGGCGCGGGGTGGTGCTCATGCCGGCCTCACGAAGCGGCGCATCAGGAACCAGCAGATGGTGGCGGCGATGACGGCGAGCACCATGACCAAGGCCAATTCCCGGATCGCCTGCGCCGAACTCGCGGTCAGCAAAGCTTGTACAGAATGGCGGCCGGTCGCGACGTACGCGGCCACCGTCCCCAGCGCCGCCGCCACGACCACCACCAACAAGTTCGGCGGCCGCCACAGCATCCAGAGCGCGATCAGCACGCCGGCGATCAGCCCGACCAGCGCGCCGCCGAAATAGGCGAGCGCGATGATGAGGACGAACATCTTGCGCGACCAGAAGAAGCGTCTCGCCCGCATCCGGCGGCCAGTTGGCGCGGTCGATCATCATGATGCCGAAGTAGCATACAAAGACGATGAGCCCGGCGACCAGCGGCCCGAGCACGACCGCGACTGCGACCGGCATCAGCCGGCGGACGGTGGGATGGTTCAGCCACTGCGCGGTCACCGGCTCAACTCCTTCAGGCCCTGCCGGATCAGCGTCGCGGTGTCGGCGGCATCACCGGCATTGCGCGCGGCGGCGGCGATTGCCGCGGCCGCCTGCGGCTGACCATAGCCGAGATTGACCAGCGCCGAGACCGCATCGGTCACCGGCTTGGGCGCGCGTTTCTCGTCGAGCGCGCCGGAGAGCGCGATCACCGACGGGTCGATGGAGGCAAATTCCGGCGCCTTGTCCTTCAATTCGGTGACGATGCGCTCGGCCACTTTCGGGCCGACGCCGGGCGAGCGCGCCACCGCCGCCTTGTCGCGCATGGCAATCGCGGATGCCAATTCGGAAACTTTCAGCGTGCCCAGCACCGACAGCGCCACCTTGGCGCCGACGCCCTGCACGGTTTGCAGCAGGCGGAACCACTCGCGCTCCATGTCGCTGGCAAAACCGAACAGCTTGATCTGGTCCTCGCGCACATGAGTTTCGATCGACAGCGTGGCGGCTTCGCGGGGGCCCGGAAGTGCTGCCAGCGTGCGCGCCGAGCAATGCACCTGATAGCCGACGCCGCCGACATCGAGGATGACGTAATCCACGCCGTAGGCGTCGACGATGCCTTTGAGTTTGCCGATCATCGACAGCCTTTCGATTGTCGTCCTCTCCCCCCTTGCGGGGGAGAGACAGAGAGGGGGGTAGCGGCAAATACCGCGCGTGCGGCTTACCCCCCTCCCCAACCCTCCCCCTCAAGGGGGGAGGGAGTAGACTGTGCGTGCCGCATCTCATTGCGCCACCACCTTCATGATGACGCTGGTGCGATGATGCGCATGACAGACCGCGATGGCGAGCGCGTCGGCGGCGTCTTCCGTTTGCGGATCGGCTTTCGGCAGCAGCACGCCGATCATCATGCGGATCTGCGCCTTCTCGGCGTGGCCGGCGCCGACGACGGTTTTCTTCACGACGTTGGGCGCGTATTCCGCCACGTTAAGTCCGGCGCGCGCCGGCACCAGCATGGCGATGCCGCGCGCCTGGCCGAGCTTCAAGGTCGCCGCCGCATTGGTGTTGACGAAGGTCGCCTCCACCGCCGCCTCGTGCGGACGGTATTGCTCGATCACCCGCGTCAGGCCGTCGTGGATCGCCACCAGCCGCACGCCCAATTCCGCCCGCTCGCTGGTTTCCACCGAGCCGCAGGCGACCGCGATCAGCCGGTTGCCGTCAACCTCGATCAGGCCCCAGCCGGTGCGGCGGAGCCCCGGATCGATGCCGAGGATGCGAATCAGATGGCCCATATCGGCTTCGTTGATAAACCCGCGCCCGGCCCTCGCCTAGGTCGGAATGGGCGCAATGCCCAAACGCGTCTCGCTTCGCGGCAAGCCGCCTGATAAGCCCGCAATCGCCAGCCGGATAAAGCCTTTGAACCACCTGCCCGACCTCGAAACCATCAGCGCCCTGCTGCACGAGCCCCGCTTCATCGCGGCGGTGGCGATCGCGGCCGTCGCCGGCCTGGTGCGCGGGTTTTCCGGCTTCGGCTCGGCGCTCATCTATATGCCGCTGATCTCGGCGCTGTACGGACCGCGGGTGGCCGCGCCGACGCTGCTGCTGATCGACACGATCTGCTCATTACCCTTCACGATCCACGCGGCGCCGCAGTGCAATCCGCGCGAAGTCGCCTGGGTGTCGCTTTCCGGCTTTATCTTCCTGCCGCTCGGCGTGATGGCGCTGGTCTATATCGACGCCATCCTGCTGCGCTGGTTCATCGTCGCTTTGGTGGTGGTCGCGCTCTTCGCGCTGATCTCCGGCTGGCGCTATCACGGCAAGCCAACGGTGACCGCTTCACTCGCCACCGGCGCCTTTTCCGGCTTCGGCGGCGGCGCCGTGCAGATCGCAGCACCGCCTTTGCTGATCTTCTGGCTCGGCGGCGCCAACAAAGCGGCCACCGTGCGCGCCAATATCATGGTCTATTTTATTCCGCAGGCCGCACTGTCGATGGCGCTGTATTACTGGAACGCGCTGTTCACCGGCGAGACGATCGCGCTGGCGCTGCTGTTCGGCCTGCCGTTCGCGCTGGCGATGGCGGCCGGCGTCTATTCGTTTCACGGCTCGAGTGAGGCGCTCTACCGCCGCGTGGCTTACGTCATCATCGCCTTTGCGGGGCTGGTGAGCATGCCGATATTCGACTCGCTGCGTTAGGCGGCGCTACGCACTCATCTTCTGCACCAGCGCGTCCGACACTTCGAAATTGGCGTAGACGTTCTGCACGTCGTCGCTTTCGTCGAGCGACTCCATCAGCCTCAACACCTTCTCGCCGGCCACGTCATCGACCGCGACCGTGTTTTGCGGTTTCCACAGCAGCGCGGATTTGCGCGGCTCGCCGAATTTGCTTTCGAGCGCCTTGGCCACATCCCGCAACGTGTCCGACGTGGTAAAAATCTGATGGCCGTCGTCATTGGAGATGACATCCTCGGCGCCGGCCTCGATCGCGGCTTCCAGCATGGCGTCGGCGCTCGCAACCTTGGCATCGTATTCGACCGCGCCGACATGATCGAACATGAACGAGACCGCACCGGTCTCCGCCAGATTGCCGCCGCTCTTGGTGAAGATCGCGCGCACTTCGCCGGCGGTGCGGTTGCGGTTGTCGGTCAAGGCTTCGACGATCACCGCCACGCCGCCCGGCCCGTAGCCCTCGTAGCGGATTTCGTCATAGCTCTCCGAGTCGGAGCCTTGCGACTTTTCTTGATGGCGCGCTCGATATTGTCCTTCGGCATGTTCTCGGCGCGCGCGGCCAAAATCGCCGCGCGCAGGCGCGGATTGAAGGCGGGATCCGGCATGCCCAGCTTGGCCGCCACCGTGATTTCGCGCGCGAGCTTGCCGAACAGCTTGGAGCGCGCTTTATCGGCGCGCCCCTTCTTGTGCATGATGTTCTTGAATTGGGAATGACCGGCCATGACTGACAACTGCAATGGATGTTGATGCCGGCCGCTATATAGGCTGACTGCGCGGAAAAATAAACTCCGTAAGGGGGGTCAGCCCGCAGCCAAGGCCACGTTGCGCAAGGCGGCGTCGATGGCGGCGGCGACCTTGCCGATATTCTGGTGGACGCGCGCCTTGTAGCGCCTGACCGCGTCGCGGTCGACGATGAAGAACTTCTTCTCCGGATAGCTGCGGCCGAAAATGTCGATCAGCATGCTGCGGAACTTGCCGGAGACGATGTCCGGCATGTCCTTCGACGGCTGCTCGGCATAGGCCACCAGCTCCGCCGAGGTGAGCGCGCACAGCAGCGGGTGCATGCGCGCGGAATAGACGTTCTTGTGCAGCTGGATCGCCTGGATCAGGCGGTCGAGCGGCAGTTCGGTCAAGACCTCGTCGCCGATTTGCAGCGGCTCGTCGTCGGTCGATTTCGTCATGGGGAACTGATCGATCAGCCAATCGCCCAGATGCACCACGTTCTTGCGGCCGCGCCCGTACAGCAACACGTCGTCCTCGTTGCGCGCAAACCAGGTGTCGAGCCGATCGAGCAGCCGGTCCATCGCCGGCCGCGGGATCAACTCGCGGAATTGCGTGCCGAAAATGCCGATCGACGCTTTGCCGCGCGAAACGATGTCGAGCACGTTATCGCCGAGCAGCGGCTGGAACAGGCTGTTGCCGATGCCGAGCACCACCAGATCGTATTCGTCGCGCGCCTGATCGAGCGCATTGAAGGTGAGATGATGCACGTCCGCCTCGCCCGGCAGCAGCGCATTGATCATGTGGAAGCCGAGCCGGTCGCCGAAATTGCCCATGTCCTTGTAGGACACCACCGCCACGCTGCAGGGCGCGACCGGCATCAGCCGCTCGGTCGGCGTCAGCCGCATCAGCACCTGGATGTCGCCGACCGGCGCGGTGCATTCGATGCGGAAGCCGTAGCGGTCGAACAGCAGCGCCAGATCGTAGAAGCTCAAATTATTGACGAAGCCGAGCGCGGCGCGGTCGCGGCCGGCCGTCAAATCGGTCGCGCAATAGCTGAGGATGATGTTCTGCTTGCAGAAGCGCAGATGGGTGAAGAAGCTCTCGATATCGGCGATCTGCTCGAGCACGCCGAGCATGACGATGATGTCGGATTGGCCGGCGGCCTGGGTCGGGAAATCGCCGGCGTTGAAATCGCAGATAATCGTTCCGGGACCGGACGCCATGCGCTCGCAGGCCTGATAGCTGCAGCCGATCGGCAGCAGACGCTTCAGGGTCGAGCTCGCCGCCGGACAGATCGAGCACGCGCGATCCGGCCGGGATGAACTGGGCGGCGAGTTCGATGCGCGCATCGACCGCGAGCACATCCGGATCGTTCCGGGGCTCGAAGTCGGCAATCGGCTCGAGTGCTAGATTGCGATTGACTTGAAGGTTCATTTCCCGCCGCTGAGGTCGCGTGCCGGACGCGAACACAAACCGGCGAATCACCTTGGTCTACCGAATCACCGCGGCGAGTCGCGGTCAACCCGGCGCGGCGTTTAAAGCTCTTATTTCCAGAAGTCCGGCTCGGCCTGTTCCAGAATGCCGCCGAGCCGCACCGCGCCGACGCGCTTGGCAAGCCCCGTGGCGTCGTCGGTTTCGACCGCGATCGCGCATAGCGTTGCGGGGCCGCTGGCGGCCTCGAATTTCGATCCCGGCAGCTTGCGCAGGAAACGATTGAGCGGCTCGTCTTTGTTCATGCCGATGCAGGATTCAAAATCGCCGGTCATGCCGACATCGGACACGAAGGCGCTGCGTCCCGGCAATATACGATGATCGGCGGTGGGCGCATGGGTATGCGTGCCGACCGTGAGGCTGACGCGGCCGTCGACGAAATAAGCCATCGACTGCTTCTCGCTGGTGGCCTCGCAATGCATGTCGAGAATGATGGCGTCGGCATCCTTGCCGAGCGCGCAGGCGGCAAGCTCGCGCTCGACCGCGGCGAAGGGATCGTCGAGCGGGTCCATGAAAATGCGGCCCATGGCGTTGATGACCAGCGCGCGCTTGCCGTTCTTGGTGTCGACCAGGGCCGCGCCGCGGCCGGGCGTGCCTTTGGGATAATTGAGCGGGCGGACCAGGCGCGGCGCGCGCTCGATGAACACCAGCGCCTCGCGCTGATCCCAGGCGTGATTGCCGAGCGTGACGGCGTCGGCGCCGGCGTCGATCAATTCATTATAGATGACTTCGGTGATGCCGAAGCCGCCGGCGGCGTTCTCGCCGTTGATGACGACGAGATCGAGCTTCCAGTCGTTGATCAGGCCGGGCAAGCGCTCGTTGACGACCGTGCGCCCGGAGCGCCCGACAATGTCGCCGATGAAGAGGATACGCATTCTTAAGCCTCGCCGCGGCACGGCGCATTCCCTCCCCCCTTGCGGGGGAGGGTTAGGGAGGGGGGTAAGCTGCACGCACAGCATTTGCCGCTTACCCCCCTCCCGGCTTCGCTATCGCTCGCTCGACCTCCCCCTCAAGGGGGGAGGTGAAAAAGAAAGTATGCGGCATTCGTTCACCTCCGCGAAATCGATCGTCTCGCGCTCCGTTAGCACGAGATCGAGGCGTTCGTCGCGCTCCGTGGCTGGAACCTTGGGGATTTCTTGCGCCGCAAAGGCGATGCCGATGGCGATCACCTTCTTCTTGGCGCGCAAGGCGCGGATGGTCATGTCGTAATAGCCGGCGCCATAGCCGATGCGGTGGCCTTGGCGGTCGAAGGCTGCGAGCGGCACGATCAGAATATCGGGTGCGACCTCGGGCGCCTCCGGCATCGGTTCGCGGATACCCCACTGCCCGGCTTTGAATTTATCGCCGAAGCCCCAGGCGCGCATGATCAGCGGTAGCCCGCGCCCGGCAATCGCCGGCAGCGCCAGTTGCGCGCCGGCATCGCTGAGCTTGCGCATCAACGGGATCGGATTGATTTCGGTCTTCATCGGCGAAAAGCCGGAAACGATCAGGCCCTTCACCGTCAACCGGAAACGCGCGCGCGGCGATTGTCTCGGCCGCGGCGGCGCGCATCGGCGCCGGCAACGCGTCGCGCTTGGCGAGCGCAGCGGCGCGCAAGATTTCTTTCGGTGATTGGGTTTCGGTCAAATCAGACATCGGCAAAAGAGTGCGGAGCCGCGATGGCCGTCAGAGCGTGATCCCGGGAACCTACTGTTGTAGGTGGGCGCCATGTGACCGAGCCCACGAGCCCGGCCAGGGACAGCTCCCGATAGGATCGTAAGGCCCCGGGGAATGTAGCTTTGTCGCGCCTCACAGCCCCGCTTGGACAATGTAGTGGTTCGCCGGGGCAAGCGCCATGACCACATTCTCCGCTCATTCCCGCGTAAGCGGGAATCCAGGGCCAAAATGGAAAAAACTGGACCCCCGCTTTCGCGGGGGTGAGCGGAATAGCAACTACCCGATCGCCACGCCATTGCCGAGCGTCGCGTTGAGCTTGCGGGTGATGCCTTCGATGCGCTCGGCCGCCGAATTGAAGGCGCCGACCACGGCATCGGACGCAGCCTTGGCGCGGTCGGAGGCGACCACGCGCGCGTCCTGCAGCGCCGCCGTTTCCTCCTCCAGCCGGCGCAGCTTGCGCGCCGTCTCGGCCAGTTCGTCGGCCACGGTGAGCGCCGCCATCACGGTCAGCCGCGTGTCGCCGATCTCGCCGAATTTGCCGCGCAGCTCGTCGATGCGCGCGTCGATATCCTTGGCGAGCTTGAGCAAATGATCTTCCTGCCCGTCCTCGCAGGCGAGACGGAATTGGCGGCCGGCAATCGTTGCGTTCACTTGCGCCATAAGGTCACTCGCAAATTCTTATTCGTTCGAATCGAGCACCGACTGGATCGAGGCCATGGCCTGGTCCAGCCGCTGGGCGATTTCGCGGTTCGTCGTTTCCATCTGGCGCGAGCGCGCGGCTTCCCCGTCAAGCGCGGACGCCAGCCGCGTGCGGTCGACGCCGAGCGCGTGCACCTGCGCGGCCAGGCCTTCCTCGCTGCGGTCGGCCTCGCGGCGGCGCTCGACTGCGGCATCGAGCGCGTCGAGTGCGAGCGCCAGCCGCTTGACCGCCGTGTCGATTGCGCTTTGATCTGTCATCGCCTGTTTCCGCGCTCAAAAACGCTAGCGGCGGCAAATGTTTAGGCGAAGAAGCTTACGTGCTGCGCGATATTGCCGTCAACGCTGGCGCTACGATTTACCCCGATGTTTTCGAGTGCCTGTGCATGGCGCCCGGGCGGCGCCGCCGTCACATTGACTCAGAGGCCTCACATGCTATCCACCCACGCGAAACAGGCCTTTTCCATGAGTGCAAACGCTTCGCCGACGGCCGCCGTGGCGCCAAATGAGCGTCGCGGGCAACCGGCTGCCGGTTCCGCCGTCGCCCATTCAAGCATGGCCAACGCCATCCGCGCGCTGGCGATGGACGCCGTCGAGCAGGCCAAGTCCGGCCATCCCGGCATGCCCATGGGCATGGCCGACGTGGCCACCGTTTTATTCACGCGCTTTTTGAAATTCGATCCGGCGGCGCCCTTGTGGGCCGACCGCGACCGCTTCGTGCTTTCGGCCGGGCACGGCTCGATGCTGCTTTACGCGCTGCTGTATCTGACCGGCTACGAAGCCATGACCATCGAGCAGATCAAGCGCTTCCGCCAGCTCGGCTCGATCACCGCCGGCCATCCGGAATACGGACACACGCCCGGCGTGGAGACCACCACCGGCCCGCTCGGACAAGGCCTCGCCAATGCGGTCGGCATGGCCATCGCCGAACGGCACATGGCGGCGGAATTCGGCGACGTGGTCGATCACAAGACTTATGTCATCTGCTCCGACGGCGATCTGATGGAAGGCATCAGCCATGAATCGATCGCGCTCGCCGGGCATCTGAAACTCAACCGGCTGATCGTGCTGTTCGACGACAACGGCATTTCCATCGACGGCGCGCTGTCGCTTTCCGACAATGTCGACCAGGTGAAGCGCTTCGAGGCTTGCGGCTGGAACGCCTCGCGCATCGACGGGCAAGACCCGGCGGCGATCGCGGCGGCGCTTGAGAAGGCGCAAGCGTCCGACAAACCGGTGCTGATCGCCTGCAAGACCGTCATCGGCTTCGGCGCGCCGAAAAAAGCCGGCACGGCGTCCGCGCATGGCTCTCCGCTCGGCGCCGACGAGATCAAGGGCGCGCGCGAGAAACTCGGCTGGACATCGCCGCCGTTTGAAATTCCCGCCGACATCCTTTCCGCCTGGCGCAAGGCCGGCGAACGCTCGAAAGGTGTTCATGCCGATTGGGACAAGCGCCTCGCCGCGCTCGATGCCGGCAAGCGCGCCGAGTTCGAACGCCGCATGCGCGGAGATTTGCCCAAGCAGTCGCTGAGCGATGCGGTAGCCGCGCTGAAGCAATCGCTCGCCGCCACGCCGCAATCGATCGCCACCCGCTCGGCGTCCGAATTCGCGCTCGAGGGCCTGGTCCCGGCGCTGCCGGAAATGGTCGGCGGCTCGGCCGATCTCACCGGCTCCAACAACACGCGCACCAAATCGATGAAGGCGATGTCGGCTCCCGATTATGCCGGCCGCTTCATCCATTACGGCGTGCGCGAGCACGGCATGGCCTCCGCCATGAACGGCATGACGCTGCACGGCGGCATTATTCCTTACAGCGGCACGTTCCTGGTGTTCTCGGATTATTGCCGCCCGGCCATTCGGCTTGCCGCGCTGATGGGCCTGCGCGTCATTCATGTGATGACGCATGACTCGATTGGGCTGGGCGAAGACGGGCCGACGCATCAGCCGGTCGAGCATCTGGCTGCGCTGCGCGCGATCCCCAATCTGCTTGGTGTTCCGCCCCTGCGACACGGTGGAAACGGTGGAGTGCTGGCAGCTCGCGCTGGAAGCGCGCCACCGCCCGAGCGTGCTGGCGCTCACGCGCCAGGCTTTGCCGCAATTGTCGAAAGATTTCCTCGACAGCAACCGCTGCGCCGCCGGCGCCTACGAGATCGCTGCCAGCGGACGGCAAAGCCGACGTGTCGATCTTCGCCACCGGCTCGGAAGTCGCCATCGCGGTCGATGCCAAGAAGCTGCTGGCGGCCAAAGGCGTCGCCGCGCGCGTGGTGTCGGTGCCCTGCGTCGAATTGCTCATGGAGGCGCCGGAGGACAAGCGCCGCGCCATCATCGGCAGCGCCAAGCTCAATATCGCCGTGGAAGCCGCCGTGCGCGAAGGCTGGGACGCCGTCATCGGCTCCGAAGGTATCTTCGTCGGCATGACGTCGTTCGGTGCCAGCGCACCGTTCAAGGAACTCTACAAGAAATTCGGCATTACACCTGAGGCGATAGCGGAAGCCGCCATGCGCAAGCTTGGGAACACGTGAGGCATTCCTATATTGAGCATGGCCCAAAGCGGCCATGAATAATTGAACGAGCCGGGAGCGACATAAAATGACAGTCCGCGTAGCCATCAACGGCTTTGGCCGCATCGGCCGCAACATCGTGCGCGCCATCGCCGAGTTGGGGCGCAGCGACATCGAGGTGGTGGCCGCCAACGATCTGGGTCCGGTCGAGACCAACGCGCATCTCTTGCGCTTCGACAGCGTGCATGGCCGCTTTCCCGGCACCGTCACCGTCAAAGGCGACAGCATCAGCGTCGGCAACGGCGCCATCAGGATCACCGCCGAGCGCGATCCGTCCAAGCTGCCGTGGAAAGAACTCGGCATCGACATCGCGCTCGAATGCACCGGCCTCTTCACCACCAAGGACAAAGCCTCGGCGCATCTTTCCGCCGGCGCCAAGCGCGTGCTGGTCTCGGCGCCGGCCGACGGCGCGGACCTGACCGTGGTGTTCGGCGTCAACCACGACAAGCTGACCAAGGATCACAAGGTCGTCTCCAACGGTTCCTGCACCACCAATTGCCTGGCGCCGGTCGCCAAGGTGCTCAACGACACCGTCGGCATCGAGACCGGATTCATGACCACGATCCACGCCTATACCGGCGACCAGCCGACGCTCGACACCATGCACAAGGATCTCTACCGCGGCCGCGCGGCGGCGCTTGTCCATGATCCCGACATCGACGGGCGCTGCCAAAGCGATCGGCCTCGTGCTGCCCGAACTCAAAGGCAAGCTCGACGGCGTCGCCATCCGCGTGCCGACGCCGAATGTTTCGGTGATCGACCTGAAGATCGTCGCCAAGCGCGCGACCGCCCCGGAAGAAATCAACGAGGCCATGAAACGCGCCGCCGAGCAGCAGCTCAAGGGCATCCTCAATTACACCAACGCGCCCAACGTCTCGATCGACTTCAACCACGATCCGCATTCCGCGACGTTCCACATGGACCAGACCAAGGTGATCAACGGCACGCTGGTGCGCGTGATGGCGTGGTACGACAACGAATGGGGCTTCTCCAACCGCATGGCCGACACCGCCGTGGCGATGGGGAAATTGATCTGACGTCTGAACGCACCGGGCGCTCATGACCGCGTTTCGCACCCTCGACCACGTCGACGTGAAGGGAAAGCGCGTGCTGATGCGCGTCGACCTCAACGTGCCGGTCGAGAACGGCGTGGTCACCGATTCAACGCGCATCGAGCGCATGGCGGCATCGATCACCGAAATCGCCGACAAGGGCGCCAAGGTGATCCTGCTCTCGCATTTCGGCCGCCCGAAGGGCCGCGATCCCAAACTATCATTGAAGCCGGTCGCGGCCGAAGTTGCCCGCATCATCAAGCGGCCGGTCGGCTTCGTCGATGACTGCATCGGCGAGAAACCCGAACGCGCCATCGCCGCCATGAAACCGGGCGACATTATTTGCCTGGAGAACACGCGCTTTTATCCGGGCGAGGAAAAGAACGATCCTCAATTCGTCGCGGCGCTGGCCAAGCTCGGCGACATCTGGGTGAACGACGCGTTCTCCGCCGCGCACCGCGCGCATGCCTCGACCGAGGGTCTCGGCCATGTGCTGCCGGCTTATGCCGGGCGGACGTTGCAGGCGGAGCTGGAAGCCTTCGAGAAGGTGTTGGATAAACCGGCGCGCCCGCTCGCGGCCATCGTCGGCGGCGCCAAGATTTCCACCAAGCTCGATCTGCTCGGCAATCTTTTGGAAAAAGTCGACGTGCTGATCATCGGCGGCGCCATGGCCAACACCTTCTTGCTGGCGCTCGGCAAGAAAATCGGCAAGTCGCTGGCGGAAGCCGATCTCGTTCCGACCGCGCTCAAAATCATGGACCAGGCCAAGGCGGAAAAACGCGAGATCGTGCTGCCGGTCGATTGCGTGGTGGCGGAAAAATTCGAGGCGCATGCGCCCTCGCGCGTGGTCGATGTCGATCACGTGGGGCCCAAGGACATGATCCTGGATATCGGCCCGCGCAGCATCGAATTCGTCTGCTCGGTGCTGGCGCGTTCGAAGACGCTTGTGTGGAACGGCCCGTTCGGCGCTTTCGAAATGGAGCCGTTCGATACCGGCACCGACGAGGTGGCGGAAGCGGCGGCGGAACTCACCCGCGCCGGAAAACTTGTTACTGTAGCGGGCGGCGGCGACACGGTGGCCGCGCTCAATAGCGCCGGCGTAACCTCCCGCCTGAGCTATGTATCCACAGCCGGCGGCGCTTTCCTGGAATGGCTGGAGGGCAAGCCCTTGCCGGGGGTCGAGGTGTTGAGGGTAAAATGACCGCGAATCTCATTCCCGGTCCCGCACGCGATGGAGGGAACGTTGAATCTCGATGAATTGAACAAAGTGGCCCGCGCCATGGTCGCGCCCGGCAAGGGCATCCTGGCGGCGGATGAATCCTCCGGCACGATCAAAAAGCGCTTCGACGCCATCGGCGTCGAGTTCGACCGAGGACGCGCGGCGCGATTACCGCGAAATGCTGTTCCGCTCCGAGGCCATGAAGAACTGCATCTCCGGCGTCATCCTCTATGACGAGACCATCTGGCAAAAGGGCAAAGACGGCACGCCGCTGGTCGACATCATCAAGAAAGCCGGTGCGCTCCCCGGCATCAAAGTGGACGAAGGCACGAAGCCGCTGCCCTTCTGCCCCGGCGAAGTCGTCACCACCGGCCTCGACAAACTGGCCGATCGCTTGCCGAAATATTACGAGCAGGGCGCGCGCTTTGCCAAATGGCGCGCGGTGATCGAAATCGGCAAAGGCATCCCGAGCTACAATTGCATCAAGGCCAACGCGCACGCTTTGGCGCGCTACGCGGCTCTGTGCCAGCAAGCGCAGATCGTGCCGATCGTCGAGCCGGAAGTGCTGATGGACGGCGACCACGACATCGACCGGTGCTTTGCCGTCACCGAGCGCGTGCTCAAGACCACGTTCAACGAATTGTTCGACGCCCATGTCATGCTCGAGGGCATGGTGCTCAAGCCCAACATGGTGATCTCCGGCAAGAAGGCCGCCAAACGCGCTTCGGTCGAGGAAGTCGCGGAAAAAACCGTGACCGTGCTCAAAGTCTGCGTGCCGGCATTGGTCGCGGGCATCGCGTTCCTGTCCGGCGGCCAAAGCGACGAAGAGGCCACCGCCCATCTCGACGCCATGAACAAGATCGGCAATCTGCCGTGGCCGCTCACCTTCTCTTATGGCCGCGCGCTGCAACACGCGCCGCAGACCACCTGGAAAGGCAAAACCGAAAACGTCGCCGCCGCCCAGCGTGCCTTTTCACATCGCGCAAAAATGAACAGCCTCGCCGCATTGGGCCAATGGAAGGCCGATCTCGAGAAAAAGGCGGCGTGATTTTTATTACTTTCTTCCGTGGCGCGTGACTCCGAGCCTGTGATGGGAGTAGAGAGTTACCGGCTGCGTGCCCACCCTCTCCCGGGGAGAAGTTTAGTGCCCAGCCGATCACAATAGGATCTCATCGTGATCGATCTTTACACCTGGACCACGCCGAACGGCCGCAAGGTTTCCATCGCGCTGGAAGAACTCGGCCTGCCCTACACCGTGCACGCCATCGACATTTCCAAGGACGAACAATTCGCGCCCGCCTTCCTCAAGATCGCGCCCAACAACCGCATCCCGGCCATCGTCGACCGCGACAACAACATGTCGCTGATGGAATCGGGCGCCATCCTGATTTATCTCGCCGACAAAACCGGCAAGCTGCTGCCGAAATCCGGCGAGGCGCGCTACCGCGTGATCGAATGGCTGATGTGGCAGATGGGCGGCCCGGGCCGATGCTCGGCCAGGTGCATCACTTCGTGAAATATAATCCGGGCAAGGCGCCTTACGCCGAGGAGCGCTACCTGAAAGAAGCGCACCGGCTCTACAAGGTGCTCAACACGCAGCTTGAGGGCCGCCCCTTTGTGGCCGACGAATATTCCATCGCCGACATCGCGATCTGGCCGTGGATCTCGCGCTTCGAGTGGCAGACCATCGACATGAAGCAATATCCCAACGTGCGGCGCTGGTACGAGGCCATGGCCGCGCGCCCGGCCGTGCAGAAGGGTTACAAGGTGCCCAAAGACATGGGCCCGGTGCCGATGCCGTGAGGCAGCGCTTGGACGAGGAAACCCGAACCGCCTAGTCTCGCGCCTGATTCGGCCGTGTTGCGTTGTGTGCCGCCATCCGCAACGCAATCGAGGCTCATGCCGCAACCGCAGACCAAGCCGCCGAGCGCGCCCGACCTTGGCGAGTTGCTGCGGCGCGCCGCCGCGCATCACAAGCGCGGCGAATTGCACGAAGCCGAGACGCTTTACCGCGACATCATCGCCATCGAGCCGAACCATTTCGACGCGCTGCATCTGTGCGGCGTGCTCATGCATCAGCGCGGCCGCCCGGTCGATGCGCTGGCGATGATGGCACGCGCGCTGCGGGCGAACGACCGCGCGGCGCCTGCTCATTCCAACCACGGCATCGTGCTGGCCGCACTTCAGCGTTACGACGAGGCGCTGGCGAGCTACCAGCGCGCGCTTACGCTCAAGCCCGGCTATGCCGAGGCCTTCTACAATCGCGGCAATGCGCTGGCCGCGCTCGGGCGCAACGACGAGGCGCTGGCGAGTTTCGAACAGGCGGTCGCGCTGCGCGCCGATTACCGCGACGCGCTGATCAACTGCGCGCAACTGCTGCACCGCCTCGGCCGGTCGAGCGAGGCGCTCCCGGGTCTTGCGCGCGCCATCGCGCTTAAATCCGACGCCGCCGTGCTCGCGCTGCGCGGCAACATCCATTACGCGATGGGCGCATACGCTGCGGCGCTGGCCGATTATGAGCGCGTGATTGAATTGCGTCCGCAAGCGGCCGAAATGCATAACAATCGCGGCAATGCCTTGCGCGAATTGGGCCGCCATCAAGACGCGCTTGAAAGTTTCATACGCGCGCTCGCCCGCAAGCCGGATTATGCGCAAGCCTTCAACAATCGCGGCAACGTCTTCGTCGAACTCAATCGTCCGGCCGAGGCGCTTGCCGACTACGAGCGCGCGCTGGCGCTGAAAAAGGATTTCGCCGACGCGCTGGTCAATCGCGGCAATGCGCTGCGTTATCTCGGGCGAACAGGCGAAGCGATCGCAAGTTTCGATGCGGCCATCGCGCTCAGCCCGAAACTCGCCGAAGCGCATTGGAACAAGGCGCTCACGTGTTTGTCGCTCGGCGATTTCGACCAACGGCTGGCGCGGCTATGAATGGCGCTGGCGGCGCGGCAACGCCATGGCGCCGCGCGATTTCGCGCAACCGCAATGGCGCGGCGAAGACATCGCCGGCAAAACTATTTTGCTGCACGCCGAGCAGGGCTTCGGCGACACCATCCAATTCGTACGCTACGCGCCGCTGGTGGCGGCAAAAGGCGCAAGCGTGATCCTCGAAGCGCCGGACAGTCTGATGCCGCTGCTCGATGGCTTTAATGGCGTCACCACGATGATTGCGCACGGGCAGGCGCTGCCACCATTCGATCTGCATTGCCCGCTGATGAGTTTGCCGCTCGCCTTCGGCACTACGCTTGCGACTATCCCTGAGAATGGTCCTTATTTGCGCGCGCCGGCCGAGCGCCTGGAAAAATGGCGCACGCGCCTGGGTGCGCTTTCCGGCAAGCGCGTCGGCCTGGTCTGGTCCGGCAAGCCGGCACACAAGAACGACCGCAACCGCAGCATCGCTTTGTCCCGTCTCGCGCCGCTGCTGGCGGTGGCCGGCGTCAATTTCGTCAGCCTGCAACAAGATTATCGCGATGCCGACCGCGCGGAGTTGGCGAACTATCCGCAGCTTGTGCGCCTCGACCGGGAGCTTGCCGACTTTGCCGACACGGCGGCGGCGGTGGCCGCGCTCGATCTGGTGATCACGGTCGATACCGCGGTCGCGCATCTGGCCGGCGCCATGGGCAAGCCGGTGTGGATCCTGCTTTCTCACGTGCTGGATTGGCGCTGGCTGCTGGAGCGCTCCGACAGCCCCTGGTACCCGAGCGCGCGGCTCTACCGGCAGGCGGCCATCGGCGACTGGGACGGCGTGATCGCCAGGCTCGCACAGGACTTGGCCGCAGAAGTGAAAAGCTAACCCCGCGACAGCCTGGCCGGGACGATTGTCAATCTTCCGCCCGATTAGGCTAGCATGCGTTCGCCATGGCCTCGAAACCCAAACAAGCCGAGCCGCGCCCGGCGCCGCGCCTTTATCTGGTGACGCCGCGTCTCGACGACCCGTCGGCGTTCACCGGCCCGCTCACGGCGGCGCTCGCTGGCGCCGATGTCGCGGCCGTGCTGCTGCGGCTGGCGGACGCCGACGAGCGCACGCTGATCGATCGCGCCAAGACGATTTGCGCGATCGTGCAGGACAAAGACGCGGCCGTGCTGCTCGATGGCCATGCCGATCTGGTGGCGCGCGCCGGCGCCGACGGCGCGCATCTCACCGGTTTCGAGCCATTCAGCGCGGCCATCGAGCAGCTCAAGCCCGATCGCATCGTCGGCGCCGGCGGCCTGGTCACGCGTCACGACGCCATGACCGCCGCCGAGACCGGCGCCGATTATGTGATGTTCGGCGAGCCGGGCGCGTCCGGTGAGCGGCCAAGCCTCGAGGCGGTCGTCGATCGCGTCGCCTGGTGGGCGGAAGTGTTCGAGGCGCCTTGCGTCGGCTTTGCCGGCAGCGTCGAGGACGTTGCGCCGTTGGTCGAAGCGGGCGCCGATTTTATCGCGCTCGGCGATTGGCTCTGGCGCGATGCGTCAGCGACCGCAAACCTGCTGGCGGAAGCCTCGCGCGTGTTGCGGCTGCCGGAGCGCGCGACATGAGCCGCGCGCTGCGCCTGGCGGTCGTCGCGCTTGGCTGGGCGTTCGCTTTGGCGACGCCGGCGCTGGCGCAAGGTGCAAAAAAGCCGCCGCTCCCGCCGGCGGCGGCACCCGCGCCGGAAGACGGCAATCTCGATCTCGCTTATGGCGCCTTTCAGCGCGGCTATTATTTGACCGCGCTGGCGGAAGCGACCAAGCGCGCCAAAGCCAACGATCGCACCGCCATGACGCTGCTCGGCGTCCTCTACGCGGATGGGCTTGGCGTCGGCCGTGACGATGCCAAAGCCGCGCAATGGTACAAACTCGCCGCCGATCACGGCGACCGCGACGCCATGTTCGCGCTCGCCATGTTCAGTTTCGAAGGCCGCAACGGCCCGCGCGACGAGGCGCAAGCCGCGCGCCTGTTAGCCGAGGCCGCCAAGCTCGGCCATCCGGCGGCAAACTACGATCTCGGCCTGCTCTATCTGCAAGGCAAGCAATTCCCGCAGGATTTCAAACGCGCCGGCGAATTATTCCGCGTCGCCGCCGATGCCGGCAATTCGGAATCGCAATACGCGCTCGCCACCATGTACAAAGAAGGCCGCGGCGTGCCTAAGGACCAGAAAGAGGCGATGCGCCTGATGGGTCTCGCGGCGATCGCCAACAATATCGACGCCATGGTCGAATTCGCCATCGCGCAATTCAACGGCGACGGCACGCCGAAGGACGAAGCCGCCGCCGCCCGCCTGCTGCTCAAGGCCGCCCATCGCGGCTCGGCCATCGCGCAGGACCGGCTGGCGCGCGTCCTGATGTCCGGGCGCGGGCTGCCGGCTAATCCGACCGAGGCGGTCAAATGGCACCTCATCGCCAAGGCGGCCGGCGCCAGCGATACCGAGCTCGATGCTTTCGCCGACAAGCAGCAGGCCGACGTGCGCGCCGCCGCCGAGCAGGCGGCCAAGAAGTGGCTGTCCACGTTGCCGCCGCGCTCTTGACGGCGGATGCCGGCGCGGGCAGACCCCATTGCAATGCTCCGCTCCGCTCTCCTCAACGTGATGTTTGCCGCCGCGCGCAAAGCCGCGCGCGCGCTCAAGCGCGACTTCGGCGAACTTGAAAAACTTCAGGTCTCGCTCAAGGGCCCGGCCAATTTCGTCACCGCCGCCGACCGGCGCGCCGAGGAGACGCTGTTCCAGGAATTGACCAAAGCGCGGCCCGGCTACGGCTTTCTCGGCGAGGAAGGCGGCGAACGCCCCGGCGCCGACACGAGCCACCGCTGGATCGTCGATCCGCTCGACGGCACCACTAATTTCCTGCACGGCATTCCGCAATTCGCGATTTCCATCGCGCTCGAGCGTGACGGCGTCGTGATCGCCGGCCTCGTTCATAATCCGGCCACCGACGAGATGTTCTTCGCCGAGCGCGGCAAGGGCGCCTTCCTCAACGAGGGCCGCATCCGCGTCGCCGGACGCAAGCGGCTGGACGAATCCGTGGTCGCCTGCGGCCTGCCGCATCACGGCCGCGGCGACATTAATCTCGCGCAGCGCGAGACCGCCGCCATGCAGGAACAAGTCGCAGGCTTGAGGCGTTTCGGCGCCGCGGCGCTCGATCTTGCCTGGGTGGCGGCCGGAAGGCTCGACGGCTATTGGGAGCGCGACCTGAAAGCCTGGGACATGGCGGCCGGTCTCATTCTGGTGCGCGAGGCCGGCGGCTTTGTCACCGACTGCGACGGGCGCGAGGACATCTTCGGCAAGGGCCAGGTGATCGCCGGCAACGAGGCGATCCAGAAGGAAATTCTGCGCGTGCTTAACGGCGCCGCAAAGGCTTAAAGCCACACCGCAATTTGAACTCATTCCGCCGCTTTATTCTGTGGTTCCCGGCTGCCTGGTTTTTCTCTGTCACCTGTCTGTGGCATTCTGTGGCATATTGAACGCGAACCCCCGGTGTTAACTTTTTGAACCGATGGCAAAAGAACTCGATCCCCTCAAACTGTCCTCGCCCCGCATCTTCCTGTTCCGGATGATGGTGTTCGTCGTGCTCGGCGGCCTGGTCGCCTTTCTGCTGCACAAGCAGATCGAGGTGGCCTTCATGGCCAACCCGGGCCTCAATTCGGTGATCATCGCTGTGCTGGTCATCGGCATTGTCCTGACGCTGCGCCAGGTGACAAGGCTTTATCCGGAAATCGCCTGGGTCAACAATTTCCGCCTCGCCGATCCGGGCCTTGCGGTCGACAAGCCGCCGGTGCTGCTGGCGCCGATGGCGGCGATCTTGGGCAGCCGCGTCGGACGCATGGCGATGTCGGCGCAATTGATGCGCGGCATTCTCGACTCGATCGCCACCCGCCTCGACGAAGCGCGCGACATTTCGCGCTACATGACCGGGCTCCTGGTGTTCCTCGGCCTGCTCGGCACCTTCTGGGGCCTGATCGAAACCGTGAGTTCGGTCGGCGGCGTCATCCAGGGCCTCAAAGCCGGCGGCGACGCCAGCTCGATGTTCGATTCACTGCGCGAAGGTCTCGCCGCTCCTTTGAGCGGCATGGGCATTTCGTTTTCGTCCTCGCTGTTCGGTCTTGCCGGTTCGCTGGTGCTGGGCTTCCTCGATCTGCAATCGAGCCAGGCGCAGAACCGCTTCTACACCGAACTGGAAGACTGGCTTTCCACCACCGTCTACGACCAGGCGGCAGAGCCCGGCACCGGCGGCGCGGCGCCTGTCGAGATGCGTGGCGCGATCGACCGCTTGCGCGAAGCGATGAGCGAGGCCAGCACCAGCAAGGGCGCCTCCACCGCCATGGCGAACTTGGCCGAGGCGATCCAAGGCCTGGTGCACCACATGCGCACCGAGCAGCAGATGATCCGTGACTGGGTCGACGGCCAGGCCGAGCAGCAACGCGAGATCAAGCGGCTGTTGGAAATCATGGTGCGCGAAAAAGTGGATCGGTAACGTCGACACATGCCGTTCGATCCCCGCGCAAGCGGGGACCCGCGCTTAAGGCCGGAACAAAGAACTGGATGCCCGCTTCGCGGGAATGACGGAGAGAAAACGTGATCTGGAGTTTTAGTTCGATGGCCCTTGCCCGCACCCGCCGCAATGAAGCCGGCATGAATTACTGGCCGGGTTTCGTCGACGCGCTGTCGACGCTGATCCTGTCCATCATTTTCATTCTGACCGTGTTTGTGGTGGTGCAATTCTATTTGCAGCAGGAAGTCGCCGGCAAGGACACCGCCCTCTCCCGCCTCAACGTGCAGGTCGCCGAGCTCACCAATCTGCTGGCGATGGAAAAAACCGGCAAAGCCAGCCTGGAAGACCAGATGGCGCAACTGCGCGCAACGCTCACCACCGCCGAGGCCGACCGCGATAAATACAAAGGCGCCGCCGACAGCGCCGGCGCCGGCATCGCCGCGGCGGAGGGCAAGGCCGTAGCGCTTACCGGCCAGCTCGAAGGCGAGAAGAAGATCTCCACCCGCGCCATGGCGCAGGTCGAAATTCTCAACCAGCAGATCGCGGCGCTGCGGCGCCAGCTCGCGGCCATCGAGCAGTCGCTCGACATCACTGAGAAGAAAGAAAAAGAATCGCAGGCCCGCATCGCCGATCTCGGCCAAAGGCTCAATCTGGCGATGGCGCAGAAGGTCGAGGAGCTCAAGACCTACCGCTCCGACTTCTTCGGGCGCTTGCGCCAGATCATCGGCAACCGCCCGGACGTGCGCATCGTCGGCGACCGCTTTGTGCTGCAATCCGAATTGCTGTTCGATGTCGGCAAGGCCGACCTCAAGCCGGAGGCGCTGCCGGAAATCGACAAGGTCGCCGCCGCGATCACCGAGATCGCGAAAAAAATTCCGGCCGATATCCCCTGGGTGCTGCGTGTCGACGGCCACACCGACATACGCCCGATTACCGGCGGCCCGTTCAAGGCGAACTGGGACCTGTCGGCGGCGCGCGCCATCGCGGTGGTCAAATATCTCGCCACCAAGGGCATCGCGCCGCAGCATCTGGTCGCCGCCGGCTTCGGCGAATTCCAGCCGATCGACACCGGCACCAGCGAAGAAGCCTACCGCCGCAATCGCCGCATCGAGTTCAAGCTGACCGAACGGTGAGCGACACAATCACCTTACGCCCCTACGCCGCCGCCGACGAAGACGCGGCGATCGAACTTTGGCGGCGCACCTGGGCGCATCATTTCCCGCACATCGATTTCAATTCGCGCGTTAACTGGTGGCGCGAGCGCTGGAAACAGGAGCTGGTGCCGGTCGCGCATGTCGTCATCGCCGAGCGCGACGGCAAGCTGGTCGGCTTTGTCACGGTCGATCCGGACACCATGTATCTCGACCAGATCGTGGTGGCGCCGGAAGTCTGGGGCACGGGCGTCGCCGACGCGCTGCTCGCCGATGCCATGCGGCTATCGCCCAAAGGGCTCGACCTGCTGGTCAACAAAGACAACTACCGCGCCATCCGCTTCTACGAGAAGCACGGATTTTCCTACGCCGGCGAGGACAAGAACCCGGTCTCGGGGACGCCTGTAAATAGGATGAGCTGGCGGGCGACGAGCTAGTGCGCGCCGGCGAGTTGCGTGGCCGTCGCCGCATCGAAGGTTTTTGAATCGACTTTCAGATAAGCGAGCTTTTCCTTGGCGATCACGACCACCTCGGCGACGCCGCGCACGCGCCGCAGGCTCGCTGCGAGACTATCGGGATCGCTGGCGGGCACATCTCCGATCGGGATCAGCCGCGTCGTCAGATAGCTCGGCTGCGCCATGGTGGCCGCCGCCAGCAACCAGGCGAGCGCCAACGCCGCGGCCAGCGCAAACACGCCGGCATTGCCGCCGTTCTGGTGCGCCCAGCCGCCGACGACGCCGCCGACGAAAATGCCGAGAAACTGCGCGCTCGAATAAAGCCCCATGGCCGTGCCCTTGGCGTCGGGCGGCGCTGCCTTGGTGATGAGCGAGGGCAAGCTCGCCTCCATGATGTTGAAGGCCGAGAAGAAGACGATGAGCGCGGCCAGCAGAACGTAAAAATTGCCGGCGCCGAAATAGAGCATCGCCTGGCTGACGACGAGGGCGGCCACCGCGGCAACGAACACGCCCTTCATGTGGCGATATTTTTCGGCCACGATAATGGCCGGCACCATCACCACCACCGACACCACCAGCACCGGCAGATAGACGATCCATTGATCGTGCACGGTAACGTCGAGCGTGCCGCGCAACAGGCTCGGCACCACCAGGAAGCTTGCCGTCAGCATGGCGTGCAGCACGAAAATTCCGAAATCGAGCCGCAGCAATTCCTTGTGCCGCAGCACCGAGCCGATCATAGCCGGCACGGTTTCGGCGTCGCGGTGCACGCGCAGTTGCGGCGGGTTCGGCACCACGAATTGGGTGATGGCAATGCCGGTGACGGCCAAGACCACCATCAGCCAGAAAATGCCGCCGACGCCGATGAAGGTCGCGCTGATCGGGCCGGCCACGATCGCGATCATGAAGGAGGCGCCGATGCTGATGCCGACCGTGGCCATGGCCTTGGTGCGGTTTTCTTCCGTGGTGAGGTCCGCCACCAGCGCCAGGATCACCGAGCCGACCGCGCCTGCGCCCTGCAGCGCGCGGCCGAAAATAACGCCGCCGATCGAGGTGGACATCGCCGCCACCGCGCTGCCGATGCCGAACAGGATCAGGCCGAAAACGATCATCGGCTTGCGGCCGAATTTGTCCGACAAAAGGCCGAAGGGGATCTGCAAAAGCCCCTGCGTGAGGCCGTAGATGCCGAGCGCCTCGCCGATCAGATAGGGGGTGGCGCCCGTAAGCCCGCGGGCATAGGCGGCAAACACCGGATAGATCATGAACAGGCCGAGCAGGCGCACCGAAAAGACCGCCGCCAGCGACCCGGCCGCCCGGAATTCCTGTTTATTCATCGTGGCTAATCCCGCCGTTGGCGCCGACTTGGGCGCCGACTTGCCGCCCCTGCCCGCCTCCTGTATAGACCCGCCAAATCCAATGCAATTGCGGCGCTTGCGCCAAAGCGGCGCGCCCCCGACGGAAACAATGCCATGAAGCAAGATATCCATCCCGAATATCACACCATCAAGGTGGTGATGACCGACGGCACCGAATTCACCACCCGCTCGACCTGGGGCAAGGAAGGCGATGTCATGCATCTCGACATCGACCCGAAGTCGCACCCGGCCTGGACCGGCGGCCAGCAGCATCTGCTCGACCGCGGCGGCCGCGTCTCGCGCTTCCAGAAGAAGTTCTCGGGCTTCCTGAAAAAAGAAGAAAAGTAAGCAGGACTCGAAGCGTTAAAACGCAAAAACCCCCGCGCAAGCCGCGGGGGTTTTTTATTTTGAGCTAAGCCGCGCTCAGTTAAATGCTCTCGGCGCCGAACGCAGCCTTTAAAAGACCGAGCTGGCGTTCCACCGGATTGACCGCCGGAACGTGGTCGGACGCGGCGCGGTTATGGATGGTGTTGTCGAGCCGGCGCACTTTGCTTTGCAGCGTCTGCGAACGCGTAATCAATTCGCGCAAGCTCTCCGGCAGCAGTTCGACATTGCCGGGATCGTGGCTGTCGGCAGCCGACAGCTTGACCTTGCTCTTTTCCTTGTTGGCCTGGGCGAGCGACATCTCGCCCTCCTTCACCGCGCGGTGCAGCAGCAGCCAGGAGGCAAGCTGCATCAGCCGCGTGGTCAGCCGCATGCTTTCGGTCGCATAAGCGAGCGCGGCGGAGCGCTCGAGCGTCTTGGATTCGGTCCGGCCGGGACCGTCGAGATAGGTCGCGGTCTCTTCCACCAGCGCCATGCCGTCACGGAACAAATCGGCGAACGCCTGAGAATTGGCGAGCCGCTCGCTGAACGATACCGGCTCGGTCTGACTCAAGGACTTTTCCGACATACTGTTTACGCCTCACACTGCCGGGATTTCTACGCACCCCGTAAGCGCATAAGCATCGCCGCAGCGCGCCGTTCTGTCCAGACGGCGCGAGGGCAAACCTTGCGACATAGTTGCCGGGCAAGCTTAAGGCGTGAAATGCGCGCCGCCTGTCACACCTGCCCCGAAACGGGACAAAAAAAGGAGCCGCCGTTGCCGGCGGCTCGAAGTTGATAACAGGGAGGCGTCAAACAGAGTGGACAGGAGCCACTCATGTCCATGAAGATGGACGATCCCAGTAATGATCGAGAAAGCTTAACGACAAGTTACCGGATTGCGGCCAATCCGGGATTTTTGCACGCGTGGCGGGCGGCAGCGGGTTACCGCTTGAAGACCTGATCGGCGGCGGCGCGCTTGGCGCGCTTTTGCGCCATATCCGCTTCCAGCCGGCCGATTTCGTCGTGCATGAGCTGCAACCCGCGCGGCCAATTCCTCGACCGAGAGCAGGCCGAGGTCCTGCCCGATCTCGTGGGCGATCTTCTTCTTCGGGCGGTCGTCGTCGTCGATGGCCGGCATGGCGCGTCTCCAGTCGCAAAATTTACCCCGCGCCAATCGGGTTGTCACACTCCCTCGGGCCCGCCTAAACAGTGCCCGCACACCCCCGCAAAACCGAGGTTCCCGAATGGCCACGCTTCCCGCCACCATGACCGCCATCGGCATCAAGGCCCCCGGCGGCCCGGATATGCTGGTGCCAGAGCAGCGTCCGGTTCCTACCCCCGGCGATGGCGAAATCCTGGTCAAGGTCGCAGCCGCCGGCGTCAACCGGCCGGACGTCATGCAGCGCCAGGGTCTCTATCCGCCGCCGCCGGGCGCACCCGATATTCCGGGCCTGGAGATCGCCGGCGAAGTCGTTGCGCTCGGGCCAAACGTTAAGCGCTGGAAAATCGGCGACCGCGTGATGGCGCTGGTGATCGGCGGCGGTTATGCCGAGTACTGCCTCGCGCACGGCAGCCACGCGCTGCCGGTGTCGGGCCTTTCGATGGTCGAAGCGGCGGCGATGCCGGAAACCTTCTTCACCGTCTGGCACAACGTCTTCGAGCGCGGCGGCTTGAAAGCCGGCGAAACGCTGCTGGTGCATGGCGGCTCGTCCGGCATCGGCACCACGGCGATCCAGCTGGCCAAAGCGCGCGGCGCGCGCGTCATCATCACCGCCGGCTCGGCGGAAAAATGCGAGGCCTGCCGCAAGCTCGGCGCCGACGTGGCCGTTAACTATAAGACCGAGGACTTCGTCGCGGCCACCAAAGCCGCCACCGCCGACAAGGGCGCCGATGTTATTCTCGACATGGTGGGCGGGGATTACGTCGCGCGCAATTACGAGGCGGCGAGCGTCGAGGGGCGCATCGTGCAGATCGCCTTCCTGCGCGGCCCCAAGGCGGAAGTGAATTTCATGCGGCTGATGCTCAAGCGTTTGCATCATACCGGCTCGACGCTGCGCTCGCGCTCGGTCGCCGACAAAGGCGCTATTCGCGAGGCGCTCGAGGATAACGTTCTGCCGTTGATCATCGCGGGCAAGGTCAAGCCGGTGATCTACAAGACCTTCCCGCTGCGCGAGGCGGCCGCCGCGCATGCGCTGATGGAATCGGACACCCATATCGGGAAAATCGTGCTAAACAATTGAATCGCCGATACTTATCGCCGGCCTGCAAGGCAAGACCGGGCCGCGAAATCGGCGCAATGTCGAACCTAAACTGGGCAGAGTGGATTTGATTGCAGATTTTCACCGCCGGTGGGACCGCAACCGTAAGCCGTCCGGCGCCGTCGCGGCCGGAGGTTGCGGATTGAGCGCTATTCGGATCATCGCGGGCCTGACGCTCGCAACTTTCCTGCTTGCCGCGCCCGCCGCGCGCGCGGTGGAGGCCGTCAACGTGCGGCTCGATGCCTCGGCCATCGACCTCACCAACGCCACCGAACTGCAGAAGACCGACACCGACCGCATCCAGGTTTCCACCGCGCCCGGCCCCGACGGCATCGTGCGCCGCATCGAGGTGCGCGCGCGCGAGCGCAATACCAACTGGGCGGTGTTCGCGCTCACCAATAATTCCGACGAGCAGATCGACCGGCTGATCGTCGTGCCGCATTACCGCATGGTCGGCTCCGGCCTGTTCTGGCCCGACCTCGGCCTCTCGCGGCTCGCCGGCATCACGCCGTCGTCCGGCGACCGCCCGGTGCGCCAGGAGAGCACCACCGCCGACATTTTCCGCGTCACGCTCGACCCCGGCACCGTCATCACCTTCGTCGCCGAATTGCGCACCGACAAGCTGCCGCAGATTTATTTGTGGGAGCCGGACGCCTACAAGGACAAGGTCAATTCCTTCACGCTCTATTACGGCATCGTCATCGGCATCGCCGGATTGCTGGCGCTGTTCCTCACCATTTTGTTCGTGGTGAAGGGCTCGGTGATGTTCCCGGCCGCCGCCGCGCTCGGCTGGGCGGTGTTGATTTACATCGGCATCGATTTCGGTTTCTGGGGCAAGGTGTTCGACATGTCGGCCGGCGCCGAGCGCGTCTGGCGCGCCTGCGGCGAGGCGATCCTGTCGGCGACGCTGCTGGTGTTCCTGTTCGCCTATTTGAACCTGTCGCGCTGGCACGTGCGCTATGCCCACATCACCATCGCCTGGCTGGTCGCGCTCACCGCCCTGATCGGGGTCGCCGTGTTCGATCCGGCGGTCGCCTCCGGCATCGCGCGCATGTCGCTTGCCGGCATCGCGGTGTTTGGCCTCGCGCTGGTGATTTATCTGTCCACCCACGGCTTCGACCGCGCGGTGCTGCTGATCCCGACCTGGCTGTTGCTGGTGGTGTGGACCTCGGCCGCAGGATTGGCGGTTACCGGCATCGTCACCAATGACATCATCGGCCCGGCGCTGCTCGGCGGCCTGGTGCTGATCGTGATGCTGATCGGCTTCACGGTCATGCAACACGCGTTTGCCGGCGGCATCACCCACGGCATCGTCTCGGATGTGGAGCGCCGCGCGCTGGCGCTGACCGGCGCCGGCGACATGATCTGGGATTGGGACGTTTCCGCCGACAAGGTGTTCACCAGCCCGGAGACCGAGCATGTGCTGGGCCTCAAGCGCGGCACGCTGGAAGGGTCCGGCCGCGCGCTGGCTCGACGTGCTGCATCCGCTCGACCGCGACCGGTTTCGCACCTCGCTCGACAGCGTGGTGGACCAGCGGCGCGGCCGCCTCACCCAGGATTTCCGGCTGCGCACCACCGACGGCCATTACGTCTGGTTCGCGCTGAAGGCGCGGCCGGTGGTCGGCTCCGACGGCGAAGTGGTGCGGCTGGTCGGCACGCTCACCGACGTATCCGATTTCAAGAAGGCCGAGGAGCGGCTGCTGTTCGACGCCGTGCACGACAATCTCACCGGCCTGCCCAACCGCGAATTGTTCATCGACCGCATGGAAGCGGCTTTTGCCTTTGCCCAATCCGACACGCAGATCCGTCCCGCGGTGATGGTCATCGATCTCGACCGCTTCAAGCAGGTCAACGATTCGGTCGGCATCGCGGTCGGCGATTCCATCCTGCTCACCATCGCGCGCCGGCTCGGCCGCCTGCTCAAGCCGCAGGACACTCTGGCCCGCCTGTCCGGCGACCAGTTCGCCGTGATCCTCTTGTCGGAGAAGGAGCCGACGCGCATCGTCGCCTTTGCCGAGACCATGCGGCGCACCTTGCGCGCGCCGATCGGCTTCAACGACCGCGAAATCTTCCTCACCGCCTCGATCGGGCTGGCGCTGGCCGAGAACGCGCCGCAACCGCACCGAGGAAGTGCTCAAGGACGCCGAACTTGCGATGTATCACGCCAAGCGCATCGGCGGCGACCGCATCGAGATTTTCAAGTCGGCCATGCGCTCGCGCAAGACCGACCGCCTCACCATGGAATCGGAATTGCGCCGCGCCATCGAGCGCCAGGAGATCAAGGTGCTCTACCAGCCGATCGTGCGGCTGGAAGATCGCGCCATCGCCGGCTTCGAGGCGCTGGCGCGCTGGGATCATCCCAAGATGGGGCGTCTATCGCCGGCGGAATTCATTTCCATCGCCGAGGAGATCGGCCTGATCGTCGATCTCGGCCTGTTCATGCTCGAGCACACCGCGCGCCAGCTCGCAATCTGGCAGCAGAATAGCCGCACGCGGCGATCCGATCTTTGCCAGCGTCAACGTGTCGTCGCGCCAATTGCTGCGCCACGACCTGATCCAGGATTTGCGCAGCGTGCTGTCGCGCTCGCAGCTTGCGCGCGGCAGCTTCAAGCTGGAGATCACCGAATCGCTGGTGATGGAAAATCCCGAACACGCCGCGCAGATGCTCACGCGCATCAAGGAGCTGGGCGCCGGCCTCTCGATGGACGATTTCGGCACCGGGCATTCCTCGCTCGCCTATCTGCAACGCTTTCCCTTCGACACCATCAAGATCGATCAATCCTTCGTGCGCACCACCGCGCGCGGCACGCGGCCCGGTGATCCTGCGCTCGATCATCGCGCTCGCGCACGATCTCGGCATGGACGTGGTGGCGGAAGGCGCCGAGACCGACTCGGACGCGGTCGAGCTTTACCAGTTGGGCTGCGAATACGCGCAAGGCTTTGCCTTCGGCGAGCCGATGAGCGTGGAGGCAGCGACCGAGCTGCTCAAAGGCGAGCACCTCGAAGCCGCGCGCTGAGGCGCGCCGCCTCAGATCTCAATACATTCGAAAATCAGGCGTGGCCTGAATCGCTCGACAGCTGGCCGAGGTCGACGCCGATCTTGCGCAGCGCCATGTCGTATTTCAGGTCGGTGTCGGTACCGAAGATCAATTCCGGATCGGCGGCGCAATGCAGCCAGCCGTTCTCCTGGATTTCGTGCTCGAGTTGCCCCGGCGCCCAGCCGGCATAACCGAGCGCCAGGATCGCGCTCTCCGGCCCATTGCCGCGCGCGATCGCCTTGAGGATATCGAGCGTGGCGGTGAGGCAGATGCCTTCGTCGATCGGCAGCGTCGAGTTCTCGATAAAGAAGTCGGCCGAATGCAGCACGAAGCCGCGCCCGGTTTCCACCGGCCCGCCTTTGAGCACTTTGACGTCTTCCGCGCGTACCGGCAGCTCGATGCGCTCGGCCGCCGGGATGACTTCAAGCTGCACCAGCAGATCGGGAAATTTGATGTTGGGCGCCGGATGATTGACCACGATGCCCATGGCGCCTTCGCTCGAATGCGCGCAAACGTAGATCACCGACCGCGTGAAGCGCTCGTCGTTCATCGCCGGCATCGCGATCAGCATTTGGCCGTCGAGATAACCGCGCGCGGAAGGCTTGCCGGTCGATTTCTTGGGAAGCTTCATGGCAAAAGGTTACCCAATCGGTTCGATATTGCAAACGACGGATGCGGCGAAAAGTTCATCCCATTCACAGTCTTATTCAAGCGGAGAATTGTGGCGAAAACGCCGCCCTGCTCGATTCTTGCCCACCGCTGCTCACAATGAATTCAGTGGCGCTACGGCGCATTACCGATTAGATCGGCCGGCATGAACCGCCATCACAAGCGAAGTGGTTTGACCCTTGCCGCATGCGGCCTGCTGGTAACGCTCGGCGCTCCCGCGCAAGCGGCCGGCGCTTCGCCCTGGGCCGACGATTTGCGTTCGAGCTTGCGGCTGATCGCCGGTCAAAATGCCGAGAGCGCCGATACCTTGCGCGCCGGTATCGAGATCAAGCTGCAGCCGGGCTGGCATACCTATTGGCGCTACCCGGGCGATTCGGGCGTGCCGCCGCGGTTTGTCTTTGCGGCGTCCGACAACGTCGCCACCGTCAAGGTGCTCTTTCCGGCGCCGCACGCCTTTAGCGACGAGGCCGGCGTCATCATCGGCTACAAAGACCAGGTCGTATTCCCGCTGCACGTCGTGCCGCGCGACAGAAGCAAGCCGGTGACGCTGCGACTGAAGGCCGACTACGCGGTCTGCGACAAATTATGCGTTCCGGTGGAGGCAAAAGCCGAGCTTACGCTTTCCGGCTCAGCCGACACCGAGACAGATACTTTGCTCAAGGCGGCCGAGGCAAACGTCCCTAAGGAAGTGCCCGCCACCGCGATCGGCCTGAAGGCGCACATCGCCAGTGACGACAAGCGCAAGCCGCTGATCTTCGTCGAACTCCAGGCGCCCACCGGCAAGAAAGTCGAAATGTTCGTCGAGGGGCCGACGCCGGAATGGGCATTGCCCATACCCAGGCCCGCGCCCGGCGCGCCCGCCGGCCACCAATATTTCGGTTTCGAACTGGACGGCGTGCCGCCCGGCGTTGATCCCAAAGGCCCATTCCAGCTGACCTTCACCATCGTCCGCGACGGCGAGCCGCTCGAGGTCAAGACACATCTCGACTAAGCCCTGCCGTTGGCGCTATTTTGTCTTTCCAAGAAGCCGAACAATCCACAAACGAAACGAGGAACCCCATGCCCATCAAGGTTGGCGATCGTGTGCCCAATGCGACATTCCGTGTCATGACCGGCGAAGGCCCCAAGCCCAAGACGTCGGACGATATTTTCAAGGGCAAGAAGGTCGCCTTGTTCGCCGTGCCCGGCGCTTTCACGCCGACCTGCAACAATCTGCATATGCCGAGCTTTTTGAAAAACGCCGCCGCCATGAAAGCCAAGGGCGTTTCCACCATCGCGGTGACCGGCGTCAATGACGTCTTCGTCATGGAAGCTTGGAAGAAGGCGACCGGCGCCGATGGCAAGATCGATTTTCTCGCCGACGGCAACGGCGAATTCGCCAAGGCGATCGACATGGCCTTCGACGGCTCCGGCAATGGGCTCGGCACCCGCTCCAAGCGCTATTCGATGCTGGTCGATGACGGCGTGGTCAAGCAGCTCAATGTCGAGGACGCGCCCGGCAAGTGCGACATTTCCGGCGGCGACGCGCTGTTCAAGCAGCTTTAGAACGCAGCGTCACTTCGACTTCATTGCGCCTTTAGCGCCGGCGCGGGCGGCGACGATGCCTTCGCGCGCAAGCTGGTCGGCGCGCTCATTCATGGCGTGGCCGGCATGGCCTTTGACCCAATGCCAGTGCACGTGATGATTTTTAAGCGCGGCATCGAGCCGCTGCCAGAGATCGACGTTCTTCACCGGCTTCTTGTCGGCGGTGCGCCAGCCGTTCTTCTTCCAGCCGTTGATCCATGACGTGATGCCATTCTTCACGTACTCGCTGTCGGTGTGGAGATCGACCGCGCAAGGCCGCTTCAAAGCTTCCAGCGCCGAGATCGCCGCCATCAATTCCATGCGGTTATTGGTGGTGTGCGCCTCGCCGCCCATCAATTCTTTTTCGCTGTCGCCGAAAGACAAAATCGCGCCCCAGCCGCCCGGCCCCGGATTTCCGGAACAGGCGCCGTCGGTGTGGATGGTGACTTTCTGCTCGCTCATAAATCAGATTCCATAGTCGCCCACGCTCTTCACCGACTGATGGAAACGCAGCTTGCGATAATATTCCAGCGGGTCTTTCGGCTTGACCAGCGCGCCGTCCGGCACCGCCAGCCAGTCGACCAGCCGGGTCAACAAAAACCGCGTCGCCGCGCCGCGCGCCAGTACGGGCAGCGCTGCAAGCTCGGCCGCCGACAATTCGCGCGCGCGCGTATAGGCTTTCAGCAGCGCGCGGCCTTTGGTGACGTTGTAGGAATGATCCGGTTCGAAGCACCAGGCATTGAGGCAAATCGCCACGTCGAAGCTCAGCGTATCGGTGCAGGCAAAATAAAAATCGATCAGGCCGGATAGCTTGTCGTGCAAGAAGAACACATTGTCCGGAAACAAATCGGCATGGATCACGCCTTGCGGCAAATCGCGCGGCCATGATTTTTCCAGCGCGCCGAGTTCCTTTTCGATCTCCGCGCACAGACCCGGCCGCACGCTGTCGCCGCGCGCTTTCGCCTGCTCATAGAGCGGCCGCCAGCTATCGATCGACAAAGCATTCGCGCGCTTCTTCGAAAAATCCTTGCCGGCAAGATGCAATCCAGCGAGCGCCTCACCCACCGCCGCGCAATGCGCCGCGGTCGGGCGGCGTATCCAAAGCCCATCCAGAAAAGTGACGATCGCCGCCGGCCGCCCGGCAATGGTGCCGAGCATGCCGCCTTCTTTGTTCTTCACCGGCTGCGGACAGGTAATGCCGCGCGCGGCCAGATGCTCCATCAATCCTAAGAAGAACGGCAGGTCTTTTTCCGCCACGCGCTTTTCATACAGCGTGAGGATGAAACTCCCCGTGCTGGTGTGCACGAGAAAATTTGAATTCTCCACGCCTTCGGCGATGCCCTTGTACGAGCGCAATTCGCCGATGTCGTAGCGGCTTAAAAATTGTGTGAGGTCGTCGGCGGTGACGTCGGTGTAAACGGCCATGGCCGCGTCACTCCGCCGCCTGATGCTCCCGCAGCGAACGGGGCAGCGGGAAGAACACGCCCTCCTCGGCGGCGGATACGGTCTCGATTTGCAGCGTGAAGCGTTCGGCGAAGGCGGCGATGATTTCATCGACCAGCACTTTCGGCGCCGAGGCGCCCGCCGTGATGCCGAGCCGCGCAATGCCGCTGAACGCAGCCCAATCGATATCGGTGGCGCGCTGCACCAGCGCCGCGCGCGGACAGCCCGAGCGCTCGGCCACTTCCTTGAGCCGCTGCGAATTCGACGAGTTCGGCGCGCCCACCACGATCATGGCGTCGACCAGCGGCGCGACGCGGCGCACCGCTTCCTGCCGGTTGGTGGTGGCGTAGCAGATGTCGTCTTTGTGCGGGCCGACGATCGCCGGAAACCTGCGCTTGAGCGCCTCGACGATTTCCGCGGTGTCGTTCACCGACAGCGTGGTCTGCGTCACATAAGCCAATTTATTGGGATCGCGCGGCTCGAATTTTTGCACGTCCGCCATGGTTTCGATCAGGCTGACGCTGCCCGGCGGCAATTGACCGATGGTGCCGATCACTTCCGGGTGGCCGGCGTGGCCGATCAGCACGATTTCGCGGTCGCGGCGATGATGGATCTCGACCTCGCGATGAACTTTCGTCACCAGCGGACAGGTGGCGTCGAAGGCGAACAAATTGCGCTGCATCGCCTCCGCCGGAACGCTGCGCGGCACGCCATGCGCGGAGAAAATCACCGGCGCGTTGGTGCCGGCCGGGACTTCGCTCAGCTCCTCGACGAATACCGCGCCCTTGGCGCGCAGTCCCTCGACCACGTAGCGGTTGTGCACGATTTCGTGGCGGACATAGACCGGGGGGCCGTAAAGCGCGAGCAGCCGCTCCACTGATTCGATGGCGCGCACGACGCCTGCGCAAAAGCCGAGCGGCGAGCACAGCAAAACCTTGAGGGCGGGCTTTTCCGGAGCGGGCGGCATGAATGTCCTCGAAAGCACGCGGTTTTTCGTATGGTTTACGGCCTCGACATGGGCGTAAGGCACGCGTCTGTCAAGCTGGAAAGGTTGCGTCACGAAGGCCCAGTCCCTATATTCCTGGCACTTTCCGATCATCACCGATGATCCGGCTTCGCCCTTAAGGGCGGGCGAAGCATAGAGGAGACTTTGCCATGGCGAGCGCAGCACCGCTGATGCCGAAAGCAACCGCCGTGTGGCTGTTGGACAATACCGCGCTGACTTTCGATCAGGTGGCGGATTTCTGCAAGCTGCATCCGCTCGAGGTGAAAGCGATCGCCGACGGCGACGCAGCGCAAGGCATCAAAGGTCTCGACCCGATCCAGACCGGGCAGCTCACGCGCGAGCAGATCACCGAAGCCGAAGCCAATCCCGATGTGCGGCTGAAACTTGCCGAGCAAAAGGTTGCGGTGGCGCAGCCCGAACGCGGCGGCAAAAAAGGTCCGCGCTACACGCCGGTGTCGCGCCGCCAGGATCGCCCGAACGCGATTTTGTGGCTGGTGCGCAATCATCCCGAACTCAAAGACAGCCAGATCATGCGCCTGGTCGGCACCACCAAATCCACCATCGCCGCCATCCGCGACCGCACCCATTGGAACGCGCAAGCGCTCACGCCGATGGATCCGGTGACGCTCGGCCTTGCTTCGCAGATCGATCTCGATTTCGAGGTCAACCGCGCCAACAAGGAAAAGCCCGCGCCCGCCGAAACCGGCGCGACTTTGCTTCCCGCTTCCGAAACGACCGCGCGCAAGGAAGCCGAAGTTGCCGCTGCCGCCGCCGAAGCCGAGAACAAGCCGGGCGGCTCCGATCTCAACGTCTCCGCCGTGTTCGCCAAACTCAAGCAGCTCGGCGGCAAGACCGAAGAGGACGACGGGCAATAGCGCTCTCTTTTTCTTCCCTCTCCCCTTATGGGAGAGGGAAAGAGAGATAGCCGCGCTCGTGCTTTCCCGATTCGATTTTCAAACAGCTACGTTTCATTCAGCCAAGCGTCATCGCCCGTATTCTTTGGCCGGCCCCGGGTAGGCCGTCTCTCCATTTCGTCCCTCGAACATTGCGAGGGGGACGGCGCGCCGATCGGCGCAACCATTCCTTATGTGCACGCACCGATGAGGGTGCACGGCGCCTTCCGGCGCGCCATCGCGGCTTTTCTGTCCCTGGCGCCGTACTTCCGGGCGGCTTAGCGGAGCGCTCTTCACGCTCCCTAGCGGGGTGGCTTCCGCCTCCCCTCGCTTCCCGCCTCGTCCAGCCATTCAAGGCAGCCCCACGTAGTTGGAGCGGACGGCTGGCCAGGGCCTCCCGGAAGCAGGTTTGCGAAACCTGCCCGCGGGCGCCGCACCTGCCCCACCTCAAGAACGCCTCTAGAAGCGCCCCTCGTTGGACAGGCTGGAGGAATATAAGCATAGGATGAAAAGCCTGTCAAGCGGCTTAAATCAGGCCGCTTTGGTGAGGCCCGCATTTTCCGCTGGCGGGGCTACGCGAATTTCGCCATATAGGCGGCATGAGCAAATCCCCGCGCGTCGAATTTCGCCCCAAGCGCATCGCCGAAGGCGACTGGCAAATCGAGGCCCACTGCCCCGGCGAGGACGTCCGCATCATTTCCGGCCTGAAGAGCAAGGCCGACATCGACGAATGGATGAATGGCGACCGCAAGATCGCCTGGCTCCGATCGCAAGGTTACGCGAAGTAAGCGGCGGCGGACGCTAAGCCGCCAAGCGGGCGGTCAGCGGCCCCATCCGTCATCGCCGGGCTTGTCCCGGCCATCCACGTCTTAGAGCCTTCTCGTTACCGCTCAAATTAGATATACGATTAAAACCCGTACAATATTTTTATTGACCCTTATAACTCAGGGTTATAGGCGTGGATGAGCCGCACTTTCGGTGCCCGCGACCAATGATCTTGATCGGCGCTCGCGCTGGCGGCTTCCGTTGATATTCAAGCCGTTGCGCTGCGCAAGCTTCGTCTCATCAGTTCCGAACCCGGCTCGACGAGCTGCTCTTCCGCCGAAGCGCTTGGAAAGCCTTAGACGACCGCGCCGGCATGGTTTCGAATCAGCGCCACGGCAAATCGCTTGCTGACACAGGCATACAAAATGCCGTTGCGTTTATTGGTGATGAAGTAAACCCAGCCGCCAGCCATATATTGATTTAAGCAAGACGTGGATGGCCGGGACAAGCCCGGCCATGACGGCGGTGCAGGCTATCCCCCCACACCCTTCCCCTTCAACGCACTTCCAATCTCATCCAAAATCGCCGGGTCGTCGATCGTCGCCGGCATCGACCATTCCTCGCCGTCGGCGATCTTCTTGATGGTGCCGCGTAAAATCTTGCCCGAGCGCGTCTTGGGCAGCCGCGCCACCGTGATCGCCAGCTTGAACGCCGCCACCGGGCCGATTTTCTCGCGCACCAGCGCCACGATCTCCTTTTCGATTTCCTCCGGCGGGCGGTTGACGCCGGCCTTGAGCACGATGAAGCCGCAGGGCACTTCGCCTTTCATATCGTCCTTGATGCCGAGCACCGCGCATTCGGCGACGTCCGGGTGGCCGGCGAACACCTCTTCCATGCCGCCGGTGGAAAGCCTGTGGCCGGCGACGTTGATGATGTCGTCGGTGCGGCTCATCACGTAGACATAGCCGTCGTCGTCTTTGTAGCCGGCGTCCGCCGTCTTGTAGTAGCCGGGAAATTCGTCGAGGTAGCTTTCCTTGAAGCGCTCGTCCTGCTGCCACAGCGTCGGGAAATTTCCCGGCGGCAGCGGCAGCTTGACCACGATGGAGCCGGTCTTGTTGGCCGGCAGCACCTTGTTGCCGTCGTCGACGATGTCGATGGCGTAGCCCGGCATCGGCACGCAGGCCGAGCCGTATTTCACCGGCAATTGGCCGAGGCCGACCGGATTGCCGGCGATGCACCAGCCGGTTTCGGTCTGCCACCAGTGATCGAGCACCGGCACTTTCAACATCTCCTCCGCCCATTGGATGGTCGGCGGATCGGCGCGCTCGCCGGCCAGAAACAGCGTGCGGAATTTCGACAAGTCATATTGCTTGAGCAGCTTGCCGTCCGGGATCTTCCTTGCGGATGGCGCGGAACGCCGTGGGCGCGGTGAACAGCGCCACCACGCCGTGATCGGCGCAGACGCGCCAGAACGTGCCGGCGTCGGGCGTGCCGACCGGCTTGCCTTCGAACAGCACCGTCGTGCAGCCGTGGAACAGCGGCGCGTAGACGATGTAGGAATGCCCGACCACCCAGCCGACATCGGAGCCCGACCACCACACTTCGCCGGGCTTCACGCCGTAAAGATTATCCATCGACCATTTGAGCGCGACCAGATGGCCGCCATTGTCGCGCACCACGCCTTTGGGAATTCCGGTGGTGCCCGAAGTGTAGAGAATATAGAGCGGATCGGTGGCGAGCACGGGCACGCAGTCGGAGGTCTTGGCGTAATTGACCGCGTGCTCCCACACTTTGCGCCAGTCGTGATCGCGGCCTGGCGTGAGCGCCGCCTCGCATTGCGGGCGTTGCAGAATGAGGCAGACGTCCGGCTTGTGCGCGGCGAGCTTGATGGCTTCATCGAGCAGCGGCTTATAAGGAATGACGCGCGCGCCCTCGATGCCGCAGCTCGCCGACAAGATCACTTTCGGCTTGCAGTCATTGATGCGGGTGGCGAGTTCCTTGGGCGCGAAACCGCCGAACACCACCGAATGCACCGCGCCGATGCGCGCGCAGGCGAGCATCGCGAACACCGCTTCCGGCACCATCGGCATATAGAGAATGACCACGTCGCCTTTTTTGACGCCGAAGTCGCGCAGCATGGCGCCGAGCAATTGCACCTCTGAGAGCATGCGGCCGTAGGTGAAAGTCTGCTTGGTGTTGGTGACCGGCGAATCGTAGATCAGCGCGGCCTGGTCGTTGCGGCCTGCGAGCACGTGACGGTCGAGCGCGTTGTAGCAGGTGTTGACCACGCCGCCGGTAAACCAGCGTCCGTAGATGCCGGCCTTGGCATCGAAGATTTTTTTCGGCGGCTCGATCCAGTCGATCGCCTGCGCTGCCTCCCCCCAGAAGCCTTCCGGGTCGCGTTGCCAGCGCGCATAGACGTCGTGGTAACGGCTTGCAGGCGCGTCCATGGCTTCCTCTATCTATCTCCGTCATCCTGAGGTGGCCGCGAAGCGGCCCTCGAAGGATGACGGGCAATGAGTCTCGGGCCGTCGCCCTTCGAGGCCCGCCTTCGGCGGGCACCTCAGGGTGACGGAGTGAGATTGTGGAACGCCCACTCAAGGCAAGCAAGACTTTACGCAAGACAGGTTTGCGCAAACAAGGCTGGCGCGCCTCCGGATGATTGCGTAGTCAGGGCGCGCCCACCGCGCGAGACCCCGTGACCTTCATCACCGACCCTTTGTTCTATGTGCTGGCCATCCCCGCCGTGGTGGCGCTCGGCCTGTCGAAAGGCGGCTTCGTCGGCGTCGGCCAGATGGCGACGCCGGTGCTGGCGCTGGTGATGCCGCCCTTAGAAGCCGCCGCCATCATGCTGCCGATCATGATCGTGCAGGACGCCAGCGCCGTCTGGGTCTACCGCAAGGATTGGAACGCGCGCATCGTCGCCATCGTCATCCCCGGCGCGGCGCTGGGCGTCTGCGCCGCCTGGGCGCTGGCCGCGCATATTTCGGATGCCGGCGTGCGCGTGTTCATCGGCGTCACCACGATTGCCTTCGTGCTCTACAACTGGATCGGCCCGAAGAAAATCGCGCGCGAGGCCGGCAAGCCGGACATAGCCTCCGGCGTGTTCTGGGGCTCGCTCTCCGGTTTCACCTCGACCATCTGCCAGGCCGGCGGGCCGCCTTATCAGATGTACGTGCTCAATCTCAAATTGCCGAAGATGGTCTATGTCTCAACCAACGCCATCGTGTTTGCGATCATGAATTGGATGAAGGTGGTGCCTTATGTCGCGCTCGGGCAATTCTCCACCAAGGGCATGGCGACCTCGGCCGTGCTGCTGCCGCTGGCGATTGCCGCCAATATGCTCGGCTTCTGGGTGGTGCGGGTGACGCCGCAGGATATTTTCTACCGCATCACGCTGGTGGTGATGTTTTTGATCTCCATCGAGCTGGTGCGCTCGGGGATGACCGATATTTTGCGCGGCTGACAAGCGCTTAGCCCTTGGCTAACGTATCGCCCCAAGGGGAAGCGACCAATGGCGAAAACGCCCACCAGCACACCTTATGACACCGATCTCGACCGCAATCCGGCCAATTACCAGCCGCTGACGCCGCTCGGGTTTCTCGAGCGCGCGGCAGCCGTGTTTCCGGACCGCACCGCGATCGTCCATGGGCCACTGCGGCGCAATTATGCGGAGTTTTATGCGCGCGCGCGGCGGCTCGCCTCCGCCTTGGCCAAGCGCGGCATCAAGCGCGGCGACACCGTGGCGGTGATGCTCGCCAATACCCCGGCGATGCTGGAATGCCACTACGGCGTGCCGATGACGCAAGGCGTGCTCAACACGCTCAACACGCGGCTCGATGCGCCGATCCTCGCTTTTTCCCTGGACCATGGCGAGGCCAAAGTCGTGATCGTCGACCGCGAATTTTCCAAGGTGATGAAAGAGGCGCTCTCGCTCTGCAAGGCCAAGCCGCTCGTGATCGACTACGACGATCCGGAATATTCCGGACCGGGTGAGCGGCTCGGGCAAATCGAATACGAGGAGTTCGTGAGCAGCGGCGATCCGAATTACGCCTGGCACATGCCGGACGACGAATGGGACGCCATCACGCTCAATTATACGAGCGGCACCACCGGCGATCCGAAAGGCGTGGTCTATCACCACCGCGGCGCTTATTTGTTGGCGGTCGGCAATGTCGTCACCTGCTCGATGGCCAAGCACCCGGTGTATCTGTGGACGCTGCCGATGTTTCATTGCAACGGCTGGTGCTTCCCGTGGTCGATCTCGGTCGTCGCCGGCACGCATGTGTGTTTGCGCGCGGTGCGCGCCGCCGCGATGTATGACGCGATTGCCAATCACAAGGTCACGCATCTATGCGGCGCGCCGATCGTGATGGCGACGCTGCTTAATGCTCCGGCAAACGAAAAGAAACCGCTGCCGCATGTGGTCGAATTTTTCACCGCCGCGGCGCCGCCGCCGGAAGCGGTGCTTGCCGCCATGAAAGAAGCCGGCTTCAACGTCACGCATTTGTATGGGCTGACCGAATGCTACGGCCCGGCCGTGGTCAACGATTGGAACGCCGACTGGAATTCACTGCCGGCAAACGAACAGGCGGCGAAGAAAGCGCGCCAGGGCGTGCGCTACGGCGCGCTGGAAGCGCTCGACGTGCTGGACCCAGAGACGATGGCGCCGGTTAAGCGCGACGGCGAGGCGCTGGGCGAAGTGATGATGCGCGGCAATGTGGTGATGAAAGGCTATCTGAAAAACAAGAAATCCACCGACGCGGCCTTCAAGGGCGGCTGGTTCCACACCGGCGACATCGGCGTGATGCATGCCGACGGCTATATCCAGCTGAAAGACCGCTCCAAGGACATCATCATTTCCGGCGGCGAGAATATTTCCTCGATCGAAGTCGAAGACGCGCTCTACAAGCACCCGGCCGTGTCCGCCGCCGCGGTCGTCGCCAAGCAAGACGACAAATGGGGCGAGACGCCGTGCGCTTTCGTCGAATTGAAGCCGGGCTCAACGGCGACCGCGGACGAACTGATGCAATGGTGCAAGAAGCATCTCGCGGGTTACAAATGCCCTCGTTATGTCGTGTTCGCGGAGATCCCGAAGACGAGCACGGGGAAGATTCAGAAATTCAAATTGCGCGAGATGACGAAGGCGGTGTGAGGCTTCGTCCAGCCTCAGCGGCCGCCGCCCATGTCGTACTGATTGAAAATGGTGCTGGGATTATAGCGCTCGTTAAACGAGGGGCGTGCGCCGAACTGCAAGGAGGAATTGCCAAATTGGTAGCTGCTCTGCCCGCCGCCGAAGCGCGACTTGACCTGGTCGTCCGGATCCTGCGGGGCCACCTTGCCCTGATAGAGGAAGTCCTGCGACTTGGCGCCGCCGCTGTCCTGGTTTTCCACGGTGAAGGCATGAGCTGCGGGCGCGGCCGCGACGGCGAAGCCGAATGTGGCGGCAACCAGCAATCCAAAACGGCGCGTCATCGTCTTAAACCCTCGTCATTGCAACGCTTAAAGCCATGAGGCCACGACAATATGGCCGCAAGGCGGCATGCCGCGCAAGCGCGATACGGGCCATGGCCGCCTCCATTTGATGGTCGGCGGATTATATTATTTCGCCGGCCACGCCACAATCGGCAGGTCTAGCCGCGCATAAATTTGCCGTTAAACCGCGGTGGCCGCGGGGCCAATGCGCAACGCAAAACCGCCGCTTCGGCTCGCGCGCGAACCGGCGGTTTATGCATCACCACAAAACATTAAAGGCGACGAGGATCAGTGGACGCTGGCGTTACCGTTATGCCGCAACCGCTCGATCTCGTCTTTCACCAGCAATTTCTTACGCTTGAGTTCCACAACTTTTAGGTCATCGACCGCAGGATGAACCAGGCAATCGTTGATTTCTTGTTCGAGCGCCTGGTGCTTTTTTTCGAGTTCCGCAAGGTGCGATTGCATCGACATTCAGCATGTCTCCTCAATCAGTGGCTCCAATACAAAGCTAAGTTTAGCCGAGACTGGGTTCAAGGGCGACCGTAAGCTGGCACCGTCGGCCTTGCGAATTGCGGGCAAACCCCTTGATTGCAGGCGGTTTTCCGCAAGCTTGAACGCAACTGTGGAAAACGCGATAATTATTGGCGGCTTTCGCCCAAGCCCTGAGGCCCCGGCGGCAAGCCCCATCAATGGTGGCGATGACGCAAGAAGAAGAACGCGAGTTGCGGGGGCAGTTGGCGCGCCTGCTGCAAGAACATCGCGACCTCGACGCCGCGATCGCGGCCTTGGCGGGGTCGCCTGGCTCCGACTTGATCCAGGTGCAGCGCCTGAAGAAGCGCAAGCTGGTCTTGCGCGACAAGATCCGCCGCATCGAGGACCAGCTGACGCCCGATATTATTGCTTAGTAATGCCGCAGCGGATGAAGGCAACGCGGACATCCATTGGCGGTCAACACCAACTGGCTTCGTCCGCACGAGGCGAGCGCAGGAGTTCTTGAATATTCGCCTCGATCAGGCGGAACCCAATATTTCCATAAAGCTTCTGGCGCCCCTCGTTCAGCACAAAGCTCGGGCTGCCTTCTATCCCCATCTTGTCGGCGTCCTGATAATCCGCAGCCAAGGCGGCATACGCGCTGCCGCTGTGAATGCATTTTTCGATCGCGACGATATCGGCACCGAGAGCTTTTGCAATTTCGCATTGGACGTCCCAGCGCGCGATATCCCGGCAGTCCCGGAAAAATGCACAGCGCAGCGCCCAAAGAACTTGGTTGAAACGGCTCTCTGATGAATTGCCTGGTCCCTTGCCAGACTCGCGATCACACTGCTGGACTGCCTTCATGAACACATGTGCGCTTGTCGATGTCGGAGGCCGTATTTTCAGCCAAATCTCGGGATGAATTTCGATATGCGGAAACCGTTCGGTCATCTTCCGCACATGCGCGTTAAACCCGTCATATCCACCTTTGTCTTTCCAGCCCGACGCGATCTTGCGCGCTGTGTCGCTGAAGACGGAGCAGAACTGATGTTTTATTCGAACCTCGTCGGCAAATTTTTCATTCACGGCATCGATGCGAGCCTGCGACGCGTATGCCCAGACGCACAAAACATCGGAGAAATAGGTAATCTCGACCGCGCTCATTCTACATTTTCCAAACATATTTATTGGTGAGCATCGTGATGCATCCCTGCCGTTTTATTGAAACCGGGGCGCTCATTCGCATCAATAGAAGCGGAGCGTGACCGAGCATCATACACACAACCTGATCCTCGCAGCGATGCAATACGGCATATGGGAACAAATCTATCCTGCGGCAGTTATGAACTTGAACCTACAAAAAAGTGCACACGATTGATCTGTCCAATAATGAACGCAGAGCAATTGGGCAGATTGCATTTTTAATCGATATTTTCAGGAGGTTTTTATGTCACTAAAACACGACGTAGCATCACGGCTGCTCGCCATATCCGCGCTCGCCACCTTGGGTTTTGCGACCGTTGCCGAAGCTCAGCCTTATGGTCCTGGCCAAGGCGGGCCTGGCAACATGATGGGCGGCGGTTGGGGATGGGGGATGATGGGTGGAGGAATGGGTGGCTTCGGAGGGATCGGCGTGCTTGTGCTCGCTTTGGTCGTTCTGGGTATTGCCGTCGTTGCGTTTCGTCGCCGAAGTATGTGACGCGCCTTTAGGGTGGCGATCCCGCGCTTAATACAAGCTTGTCGAAATTTTTTGTTTGGACCCGGCTTTAACAGCGGCGCCATAAGTATCCGCCATTGGCACTTAGCGGACATTCCAACCTTGCCCGCGTTTGTCCGCTATTGGAGTAACAGCGGACATTGGCTGGCGTTGGGGGCTGCTGCTTAGGTCGCAAATGACCAGAAGCGGACGCAAGCTAAAAGCTCACACAACCGTACCGAACAGTTTTCCGATACCGGCGGTGATAGCCATCGCCAATGCGCCCCAGAATGTCACACGGATCGTGCCGCGCAAAATTCCTGCGCCGCCCATTTTCGCCCCGATTGCACCCAGAAGGGCGAGAAAGGCTAAAGACGCAGCGAACACCACCGGGACGAGGACACTCGCAGGCGACACGACAACCATGAGCAAGGGCATGGCCGCCCCTACGGAGAACGTCGCGGCTGAAGTGAGTGCGGCTTGCACTGGACGCGCGGTCGTAATTTCCGAAATCCCAAGTTCATCACGTGCATGAGCGGCCAAGGCATTTTTTTCCATTAGCTGCTTGGCGACCTGCTGCGCAAGCGCCTGACTGACACCCCGTTTGACGTAGTTTTGCGTAAGTTCGTTAAGTTCAAACGTAGGATTCTCTTTCAATTCCTTACGTTCAAGCGCGAGGTCAGCCCGCTCAGTGTCTGATTGTGAACTGACGGATACATATTCGCCGGCGGCCATCGACATTGCGCCGGCCACTAGTCCCGCGACGCCCGCGATCAGTACAGAATTCTGGTTCGTAGCCGCCGCCGCAACGCCCACTATTAAGCTGGCAGTCGAGATGATGCCGTCGTTGGCACCAAGAACTGCGGCTCGCATCCACCCGATGCGGCTGACGAGGTGTTTCTCAGAATGCATTCAGAAAACAAATCTTCCCATAGCCCGCCCAATCGGACTCGATCCGCACTGGTCTTATAACGACCAATAACTTGGCGGTCGCGCTTATTATAAGCCGAGATGGACGACTTAGCACCATCACGGTTTAAGGCCGCTATTGCCTACTTAGCGGACATTCGCGGCAGTGCGCGCGAAAAATTGAACGCAGCGTCACGCCTTCGTTTCAGATGCCGGATTCGCCCGGCCAGAAGCAAGTTTCCTTGCCATTGAAGACGAAAAGCGTCGGCTGCTTGTCCGGGGCGGTTTCACCCCAATGAACGATGTCGTCGGGGATGCGGCGCCAATTCTGGCCGTCGAGCCAGTACCACTCGTCGCCGGCGGTGGCCCGGCTCACGCGAAATTGCGTTCTGACCACGTCCGCATGCTCGCAGCAGCTTTTGAACGGAAAGCGCATCTGCGCTGCCGGCGTCAGCTCGGCATGGCTGTACCAGTCCCGCACGACCTGCGGGGCATTGGCATATTCCGGTTTCCACCGCGCATCGGCCTGCCCGAACAACACGCCGGCCGACAAAGCCGCAACGCATAAAGTCCGTTTGACGATCGATGGCATGCGGTCCCCTTTGTTGGCGCCCGCGTGACATCGAATTGAGAACCGAAATGGTTAATGGAGGGTAAATTTTCGCCGGCAACGCGGCCGCAGCCGATACCAGGCCGCGCGCGGCTTAGTTTTTCCGCCGCTCCTTTTTCCGCGCATACATCGCCTGGTCGGCAGCCTCGAGCAATTGCGTAGCCGTGGCGCTGGCGGCCATCGTCACCATGCCGGCGCTGGCGCCGGCCGACAGGTGCGCTTCGCCATAGGGAACGCTGATCGCCTCGACGATGCGTTCAAGCTCGAGCGCCTTGGCCTTGGCGTGCGCCTCGCTCGCATTCCACAGCACCACGCCGAATTCGTCGCCGCCCAGCCGCGCCACCACGTCGGAGGCGCGCACATGGCTGACGAGTTCGGCCGCCACCACCTTGAGCAAGGCGTCGCCGGCGGCGTGACCGTGCCTATCGTTGACCGCCTTGAAGCGGTCGAGATCGATAAACAACAGCGCAGCTTCCGTGTGGTAGCGCTGCACATAAGCGAGCGAGCGCTTGAGCTCGCGCACGAAGCCGCGCCGGTTGCGGATGTCGAGCAGCGGGTCGATATCGGCGCGCGCCTCGAGATCGGCGATGGTGTGTTGCGCGCGGGCGATGTCGGCCTTGAGCCGCTCGATCTCATCCAGCAGCAGCGTCGTCTGCGCGGCCACCGGCTTTGCGGCTATCGGCACTTCGGGCTTGTTTGAGGCCATGGCCGGGCGCACCGCCATCCCGCTTCGCTCAGAGCTGGATCGTATTGACCGTCCGGCTTTCGATCGCGCCGCGCACATGGGCGTAGAGGCAACGGATTGCGGGCGGAGAGAATTTGCAAGGCGGCGAGCACGGCGTTCGACGGCTCCAGCACCGTCATCACCGGAACCGCGCTCGGCGCGCGCAGCGACGACCAGACGTCTTCCGGGAAATCCTTGGCGCTCGCCGGCACGGTGATGACCGGGATCGTCGACATCGCCGACAGCACCGGCCCGGCCCCGTTCGAGCGGCCGATATTGGCGATCACCACGGTGTCGGGGACTTCCTGGATCATGCGGGCGAAGGTCGCGGCGCCGGCGACCGGCTCCTTGTGGATGGAGCAGGTAACGACCGTCATCAGGTCCTTCAGCGGCCCAAGCGCTTCGGTGAACGCGTCGGTCTTGTCCTTTTCCGAACCGCGCCAAAGGATGATGCGCTGGCGCGGCACATGGAAACGGCTGGTGACCTCGGCGACGTGCCGGTATTTCGCCGCCACGTCGTCGAGCGCGCCGCCGTCGCGATAGACCTGCTTGTCGATATAGGCGCCGCCCTCAAGTACGCGCCAGGAATCGTTGTCGATGACATCGGCGAGCAGCACATTGCCCTTGCTGTCGTAGCCAAACTCGACCTTGAGATCGACCAGCGTGCCGCCTTCGAGCTGCCAGGCTTTCTCGAGCACGAGGAAAGCTTGCCGCGCGATGCGCCGCATCTCGGGGAAATTCTTGGCCTCGCCCTCGCGCGAATAGACATCCGCGACCGGCAGCACCAGGAACGGCTCCTGGCCTTGCAAGGGCTTGGCCGGATTGAACAGCCTGATCTGCTTGCCGTCGTCCGAAAACTGCATGAACGGATCGTCGGCAACCAGCGGCTTGCCCTTCCAATCCTTGTCTTTGGTCTTGAGGTAAAACTCGACCAGCAGATGCGGGAACAGCTGACCCTTCGTCAGATGCGGATTGCGCTTCAAATAAGAGCCGTGCGCCTCGCGCCGCACCACCACCTCATAAGGCAGCATGTCGCATTTGGGGGCGGTGAACGAGATCGCGCTGTCTTGGCTCTCGAAGGCGACCGGCAGGCCGCAGGCCTTGAGCAGGCGGAAGACGTTGGACGTGGTGGCGGTGGCGAGCCGCCCCTTGTCCGGGACGATGTCGTGCTTGGCGCCATCACCGGCGGTGATGTCGTCCTTGGCAACGACCGTCACCAGATCGGCGCTGCCTTTGATCTGGTGGATCTTCTTGGTTTTGCCCTCGGCGACAAGCGCGCCCAGAGAATGCTTCACAGCAACGCGTTCCGACATCATAGCGTCCACGGCCTGATCCCGCTTTCAGGGTGAGAGGAACCAACAACATTTAGCGACCCTGCGAGCGAGGGCAAGTAGGAACCGGTGAACATCCACCGCTACGGCAGCCGCGTGGGGCGGGGCGAATAATGGGGCCTACCCCCCGGATGGGGCCTTTGGCGGTGGTAGGCTACGCCCAGGCGCCCATTAGCGAAAACAGGCCCGGTGCGGGGCTTTTTGCCGCGCCGCTGAATGGACTCTTAACCCCATTTCTGTTAGAGCCGCCCGACTCGGAAAGCCCGCCACTCCAGGGCTTTCGCACCCAAAACACGATCTTGGATCAACGAAGGAGCCGCAGTGCAAGTTCTCGTTCGCGACAACAATGTCGATCAGGCCCTCAAGGCGCTCAAAAAGAAGATGCAGCGCGAGGGCATTTTCCGCGAGATGAAGCTTCGCGGCCATTACGAAAAACCCTCCGAAAAGAAGGCGCGGGAAAAGGCGGAAGCGATCCGCCGCGCCCGCAAGCTCGCGCGCAAGAAGATGCAGCGCGAAGGCCTCTTGCCGATGAAGCCGCGCGTGGTTCCCGGCGCTGCCGGCGGCCCCGGTGGTCCCGGCGGCGGTGGTGGCCGCGGCCGTGGCGGCCCGCCGCGTTTCGGCTGAGCGCGAAGGCTCTCAACGTTATCGAATGCGATGTGGCGCGGGCCTTTAAAAAGCCCGCGCTTTTTTTAAGCCTGCAACCGCAACAACGAAGTGGGGCTCTATGCCGATCAAATCCAAATACCTGTTCGTCGCCAGCATGGACGTGGACCCCGACAAAGAGGCGTTGTTCAACGAGGTCTACGACACCGAACACGTGCCCAATCTCTTGAAGGTTCCCGGCGTTCATTCCGTCAACCGCATGGAGGGCGAGCCTTTTGCCATGAGCATCGGCGGGCAAGAGAAACGGATGACGCATGACGCGCCACGCCATAGCGCAATCTATGAGATCGACGGGCCGCACGTTCTGGTGAGCCGCGAATGGGCGCAGGCCGTCGAAGCCGGGCGCTGGCCGGGCAAGTGCGGCCGTTTACCAAAAACCGCCGGCATGCGCTCTACCGGCTGCGCGCCTGATGGCCGCCGTTTGCGCCATCCCGGTGTTGTTGATTTTCCGCCGCGCCGCTTCACACTGGCGCTGATTCGAAAAAGGCCGCCGATGGCGAAAATCGATTTCGATCAATATGCCGGCCAATACGACGCGCTGCTCGCCGCGCAGACCCAATTTTTCGACACCGACAGCGATTACTTCGCCCGCTACAAAATCGAGCGGGCAAAGCGTGTGGCGGGCAATGTCAAAGCCGCGCTCGATTTCGGCTGCGGCATCGGGCGCAGCATGGCGCATTTGCGCGAAGCCTTCCCCGGCGCGGAGATTGCCGGCTGCGATCCCTCCGCCGACAGTCTGGCGATCGCGCGGCGCGACAATCCGGCCTGCCGGTTTTTCGCCATGGACGAATTACGCGCCGAGCCGCGCTTCGATCTGGTGCTGGCGTCTTGCGTCTTTCACCACATCGCGCCGGCCGAGCGGCAGGAAGCTTTACGTTTCTGTTTCGATCGGCTCAAGCCGGGCGGCCGCTTTGTCATCTTCGAGCACAATCCGTTCAACCCGGTAACCCGGCATTTGGTCAATACCTGCCCGTTCGATGCGGATGCCGTGCTGCTTCCGATGCGCGAGACGCTCAAACGCCTGCGCGAGGCAAGTTTCGAAATCTCGAATGCCGACTATTGCCTGTTCTTCCCAGGGTCGCTCGCCGCCTTGCGCCCGCTGGAAAATTTCATGGGCTGGCTGCCGCTCGGCGGCCAGTATTTCGTCTGCGGCGTGAAGGCCTAGGACGCCGCCGAACACAAAGCGCATGCCGACCGCCGAGTGGATCACCTTGTCGCCGAGCGCTGGCACGCGCCAGATCGTAGAAACGGTCGCCGGTGCAGTGGCCGACGATCAGATAATCCGGATCGATCTGCCTGAATTCCTCGATTGTCTTGTTGATGTAGTCGTCGCCGAGCGGCGGCACCACGTGGAAGCCGCCGATCACGGCGTGCACCTTGTCGATGCCGGAGGCCTCGATCGCCTGCCGCACGGTGTTGATGACGCCGCGGTGGCTGCATGAGGTGAGCACCACCAGACCCTTGCCCTTGATGTTGTAGATGGTGGCGAGCTCGTGCTCGAAATCGTCCGGGATGTAGCCGCCGGTGTTCTTCGCCGCCGGCATTTTCTCGGGAAAGCAGCCGAAGCCGTCGAAGATGCCGACAATCTCGTCGGTGGCGCGCAGCGGCGTCTCGAACGAAAGCTGCCCGATGCGCCCCGTCGTGAAGGCGTGGTCGGCGACGATGGCCGGTTCCGCCGCCATCATCAGCATCAGATCGGCGTCGAGGATCGCCTTGCGGTCGAGCGCGCCGAAATTGCCGCCCGGATTGCGGCGCAGGCAGAAGCAGTCCTCGCCGCCGACATAAAACGGCATCTTGCGTTTGAGCTTGCCTTTGGTGGCCTTGAGGAAGCCGACCATGCCGCCGAAATGATCGTAGTGCCCGTGGCTGAGCACGATGGCGTCGTAATGCGACGCATCGATCTTGAGAATTTCCATATTGTTGAGCAGGACTTCCGGCGTGTAGCCGAAGTCGATCATCACGTTGCGTTCCTCCGATCCGCGATGCGACTGCGCCTGCATGGCAAGGCCCCACTCGCCGTTGAGGATCGTGCGCGGCGGCTTGTCGGGGCTGGTATTGCCGCTCTTGCGTTCGACGGTAAGGCCGTCGCGCTTTTCGTTGGCAAGAACTGCATCACGATATTGTCGGTGACCATGCGCACCGCCAGCCTGTCCACCTCCGGCACGTCGCGGCCAAGTGTTTTCGCCGGCGCGGTCCTGGCGCCGGCAGCGAGTGTCGCCATCACCGCCGTAACGAAACCGGCGCCGCCGGCGCAGAGCGAACTGGCGGCAGGCAAAAAAGAAGCGCCGGCATCCTGGACGCAAGGGCCGAACAACATGGAATTCCCCCGGGATGAAACGTATTCAATCGATCATATGCGTGTGGCGGCGGCCTTGTCCACATCCTTCACCGCCGCCAATTTACGCTAGTGCATCTCGGCCAAAAACGCCTTCACCACTTTCGCCGCGCCAAATTCGTCGAGATTGACGTGGCCGCCGCCGGCAAAGCGCACCATGCGCTTGGGCTCATTGGCGAGCGCGAACAATGCTTCGCCGAACCTGATCGGCACGATGCGGTCGTTGTCGCCATGCAAAACCAAAAGCGGCGCCTTGACGCGCGCGATGCGCAGGTCCGAACGCCATTGATCCTTGGTCAACAAGCGCACCGGCGCGAACGGATAGGCGGCGGCGCCGACATCGACGATCGACGTAAAAGGCGCATCGAGGATGACGGCGCCGACTTGGCGCTCGGCGGCGAGCGCGATCGCCACAGCCGTGCCGAGCGACTCGCCGAAGATCACGAGACGCGACGGCGCATAACGCGCGGCGGCAAAATCGTAAGCCGCGCGCGCATCGTTGATCAGACCGGCCTCAGTTGGTTTGCCGCTGGAGCCGCCATAGCCGCGATAGCAAAGCGCGAGCAGGCCGGTGCCGTCGGCGGTCAGCCATTTGAAACGTTCGGCGCGCAGATCGATGCCGCCGGCATTGCCCTGGAAATAAAGCACCACCGGTTTGCCTTCGCGCGGCGGCACATGCCAGGCGATGAGCGTCTCGCCGTCCGCGCTTTTGAACGTAACTTCCTCGGCCTGCGGCAATCCGGAGAGCGCCGGCGCCATGTGGCGGGCATCGGGGAAATACATCAGCGCGCGCTGGAAAACGTACATCAGCGCCAGCAGCCCGCCATAGCCGAGCACGGCGAGGATCAGCAGCCACTTCAGCAGGGTCATGCTTAGAATTCCGCGCAGACCGGGCGTGTGACGATCAGCACGGATTTCTGCCGGAAGCGCAGTTTGTAGGCGGCCGCCGCCGCGGCGACGCGCTGGTATGTCGGCTCGGCGTTGGGCGCGATGATGATCACGACCTTGCTCTTCTCGCTCAGCATGCGGCCGTTATTGTCGCGCCATTGCCCGTGGGCATCGAGCACGGTCAAGCCGTCGGGGAAGCGCGTGGTGAGCTCCTTGGCCAGAAATTCGGCCCACTTCTGCTCGCTGACGCCATGGCCGCCGCTGGTGCTGCGGCCGAAATAGAGTTCGGCGCGCAGCATAGCTGTCTCGGGCGCAGGGCACAGGACCGGCTGCGCCAAAGCGGCCGGGGCCAGCAATATCAAGACGGCTACAAGGAATGGCTTTAGTGCACCCATGAAAAAATGATAGCACAGCGTTCATGACAGACGCACCCGCCATCCGGCCCGCAACGCCTGCCGACGACGACGCCATCTGGCGCATTCTCGAGCCGACCTTCCGCGCCGGCGAAACCTATCCGATCCCGCGCGATATCAGCCGCGCCGACGCGCTGGCCTATTGGCGCAGCCCCGGCCACGAGGTGTTCATCGCCGAGGACAATGGCCGCGTGGTCGGCACTTATTATCTGCGCGCCAACCAGAAGGGCGGCGGCGCCCATGTGTGCAATTGCGGCTACATGAGCGCGCAGGACGTGTTCGGCCGCGGCGTGGCGCGGGCCATGTGCGCGCATTCGCTTGAGCACGCCCGCGCGCGCGGCTTTTTCGCGATGCAATTCAATTTCGTGGTCAGCACCAATGACCGCGCGGTCCGGCTGTGGCAGCGCATGGGTTTCGAGGTTTGCGGCATGCTGCCGGGCGCTTTCGATCACCCGCAGCACGGCAAAGTCGATGCGCTGGTGATGTTCAGAAAATTATGAGCGTGCGGCATACGCTTACCCTCTCCCCTTGTGGGCGAGGAGAAGGAAGAACTACATCGCCTTGACGATGCTCTCGGTCATCTTCTTGGCATCGCCCAAGAGCATCATGGTGTTGTCGCGATAGAACAGCGGGTTGTCGATGCCGGCATAGCCGGACGCCAAGCGAGCGCTTGATGAACATCACGGTGCCGGCTTTCCACACCTGCAGCACCGGCATGCCGTAAATCGGCGAGGTCTTGTCGTCTTCCGCCGCCGGATTGGTCACGTCGTTGGCGCCGATGACGAAGGCGACATCGGCCTGGGCGAATTCCGAATTGATGTCTTCCAGCTCGAACACTTCGTCGTAGGGCACGTTCGCTTCGGCCAGCAGCACGTTCATGTGGCCGGGCATGCGGCCGGCCACCGGATGAATGGCGTATTTGACCTCGACGCCTTCCTTCTTGAGCTTGTCGGCCATTTCACGCAGCGCATGTTGCGCCTGCGCCACCGCCATGCCGTAGCCCGGCACGATGATGACCTTGGAGGAATTTTTCAAAATGAACGCCGCATCTTCAGCGGAGCCGAGTTTCACCGGCCGCTGCTCGGCGCCGCCCGCCGGCCCCGCCACCTCGCCGCCGAAGCCGCCCAAGATGACCGAGAAGAAGTTGCGGTTCATGCCCTTGCACATGATGTAGGACAAAATCGCGCCGGATGAGCCGACCAGCGCGCCGGTGATGATCAGCGCGGTATTGCCCAGCGTGAAGCCGATGCCGGCGGCAGCCCATCCCGAATAGGAATTGAGCATCGAGATCACCACCGGCATGTCGGCGCCGCCGATCGGCACGATGATCAAGACGCCGAGCGTGAGCGAGAGCGCGACGATCAGCCAGAAGTCGAGCGGGCTTTGCGAGACGTAGAAGCCGTAGACGAAAAAGATCAGCGCCTAGCGCCAACGCGATATTGATGACGTGGCGGCCCGGCAGCATGATCGGCTTGCCGCTCATGCGGCCCGACAGTTTCAGGAAGGCGATGATCGAGCCGGTGAAGGTGATGGCGCCGATGGCGACGCCGAGCGACATTTCGATCAGGCTCGCCTGGTGGATATGGCCTTCGCTGCCGATGTCGAAAGCCGCCGGCGCATAGAAGGCGCCTGCCGCCACCAGCACCGCCGCCATGCCGACCAGCGAGTGGAAGGCGGCGACCAGTTCCGGCATCGAGGTCATCGGCACGCGCCGCGCGATCACAGCACCGATGCCGCCGCCGAGCACGATGCCGCCCACGACCAAGGCCCAGGCGATCGGGCTCGCCGGCGGATGCGCGCCGAGCGTGGTCAGCACGGCGATGGTCATGCCGATCATGCCGAGCAGGTTGCCGCGCCGGCTCGAATCCGGGCTCGACAGTCCGCGCAGCGCCTGGATGAAGAGGACGCCGGCGACCAGATAAAGCAGTGCGGCGATATTTTGGCTCATGCCGCGCTCACTTCTTTTTCTTCTGATACATCGCCAGCATGCGCTGCGTGACCAGGAAGCCGCCGAAAATATTCACGGACGCAAACACCAGCGCGACGAAACCGAGCGCGCGCGCCAGGATCGTGCCGTTGTCGTCGGCGATCAGCGCCACGCCGACCGCGAGCAGCGCGCCGACCACGATCACCGAGGAGATCGCGTTGGTGACCGACATCAGCGGCGTATGCAGCGCCGGCGTCACCGACCAGACCACGTAATAGCCGACGAACACCGCCAGCACGAAGATCGAGAGCCGGAACACGAAGGGATCGACGGCTTGCGAGATATGGTCCATGCCGGTTCTCCTTAGGCCGCCGTCTTCGGCTTGAAATTCGGGTGAACGATGGCGCCGTCGCGCGTGAGCAGCGTGCCTTTGATCATCTCGTCGTCCCAGTTGACCGCGAGCTTTTTCTCTTTCTTGTCGATCATCGTTTCCAGGAACGTGAGCAGGTTCTTGGCATAAAGCGCGGAGGCCGAGGCCGCCAGGCGCCCCGGCACGTTGAGATGACCGACGATTCTGACGCCGCCGACTTGCGCGACCTCGCCGGGCTTGGCGCCTTCGACATTGCCGCCGCGCTCGACCGCGAGATCGACGATCACCGAGCCCGCGCGCATCGAGGCCACCATTTCCTTGGTGATCAGCCGCGGCGCCGGACGGCCCGGAATGAGCGCGGTGGTGATGACGATGTCCTGCTTCTTGATGTGCTCGGCGGTGAGCGCCTTCTGCTTTTCCTGATATTCTTTCGACATTTCCTTGGCGTAGCCGCCCGCGGTCTGCGCGTTCTTGAATTCCTCGTCCTCGACCGCCAAAAATTTCGCGCCCAGACTTTCCACCTGCTCCTTGGTGGCGGGCCGCACGTCGGTCGCTGTGACGATGGCGCCGAGGCGGCGCGCGGTAGCGATCGCCTGCAAGCCTGCAACGCCGACGCCCATGATGAACACTTTCGCCGCCGGCACGGTGCCGGCAGCCGTCATCATCATCGGCAGCGCGCGGCCGTATACCTCGGCGGCATCGATCACCGCGCGATAACCGGCGAGATTGGCCTGGCTGGAAAGCACGTCCATGGACTGCGCGCGGGTGATGCGCGGCATCAGCTCCATGGCAAAAGCAACTAAGCCCGCATCGGCCATCTGCTTGAGCGCAGCCTCGTGGCCGAACGGATCCATGATGGCGATGACCAGCGCGCCTTTTTTGTAGGCGGACAATTCGTTGGGCGCCGGACGCCGGACTTTGAGCACCACATCGGCGTCCTTGGTGACGTCTTCGCCGATGGTGGCGCCGGCGGCCTTGTAGTCGGCGTCGGCAATCCCCGACGCAATGCCGGCGCCGCGCGCGACCGCGACCTCGGCGCCGAGCGCGATCAGCTTCTTGACGGTATCGGGCGTGGCGGCGACGCGCGGCTCGTTGGCCTCGGATTCATGAGCTACCGCAATTCGCATTCCCGCCTCCCGCTTCGCCTTGGACCTGGTCGAAGGCCTTCGCCCCCGTCAGGGACAAACGCGCGACTTACGATACGCCGGCGTAGACGAAGATCAGGAAGCAGACCGCGAAGGCGACGTAGCTCGAGTTCTTCGATCCGCTGATGACGCCCGTCACCCCGCCGGCGATGGCGATGAGGAAAATCGGCAAGGCCATGAACCAGTGACCCATCACGCCGCCGACCGCCAGGCCGAACAGCAGATTGATGACGTGGATGATGCCGACGAAGGTGAAAAAGACGAAGCGATCGTAGCTCGCCTCATGGGCGGGATAGTCGTTACCGGTGGCGGTGGCGTAATCGACGGTGCCGTGGTCGGCCATGGGGGGAGGTCTCCGGATATCAATTGTGTCGGCGGCAGAGGGGTTAGCGCAATTGGGCGGCAAGGGCAACGCCCGCGCGCCTCAGTGGGAATACTTAGGGCCGCCGGATTATCCTTTAGTCGTTTGAATGAGTAAGCCCGACCTCGGCCAGAGCGGCGCTTTGCCGCGCGGCGACCTCGTCGACCGAGAAATTCTCGATGGCCTCGTTGAACAATCGATAGAAATTGAGTTCCGCCGCCAGATGCAGGAACACCGCGCCCAAGCCCACCGCGGCGCGGTCCATGAACACGAATTCGCGCGGCACCGTGACCGGGCCCCTGGCTTTGAGCGCCTGGTGGACCTGGAAGGCTTGCCTGCGGCCGTATTCGGACGGCTTGACCCCGTCGGCGATGGTGCGCACCCGGTTATCGAGCAGCGGGCCGTAGATGAAGCGCGCCCAGATATTGAGCGCGTCGATCAGTTCGCGGGTCAGCCGCTTGAAGCCCCAGGTCTCGTAGGCGTGCACCACCAGCGCATGGTCGCCGCGCTCGAGCCCGTGATAAAGATCGACCACGCCGCCGGCAAAGCTCGGCGGGAAAATGCGGATGCAGCCATAGTCGAGCAGATTGATGCCGGCGGCTTTTCCGGTTTCGTCGTCGAACACCGAATAATTGCCGAGATGCGGATCGCCGTGGATGACCGCGTAGCGGGAAAACGGCTGCCACCAGGCGGTGAACATGGCGGTGGCGAGCGTATTGCGCACCTCCAGCGGATCGTCGCGGTGGCTCAGCATCTTGCTGCCTTCGAGCCAATCGAGCGTGAGCAGCCGCCCGGTGGACAACTGCGGCCACACTTGCGGCACGCGGATGGCTTTCTCTTTCGCCAGCATGTTGCGGTAAAGCGCGACGTGCTTGGCCTCGCGGATGTAATCGAGTTCCTCGCGCAGGCGCGCGGCGATCTCCACGCCGATCTCGGATGTGTCGATGGCCGGATCGAAGCGCTTGCGGATCGAGAACAGCAGGCCGAGTTGGCTCAAATCGGCCTCGACCGCCGACTGCATGTCGGAATATTGCAGCTTGCAAGCCAACGCCTCGCCGGTGAGCGCGCGCGCTTTATGCACTTGGCCGAGCGAAGCGGCCGCCGCCGGGTGATGCTCGAAGCTTTCGAATTTTTTCTCCCAGCCGGCGCCAAGCTCTGCCTGCATGCGGCGTTTGACGAAGGCCCAGCCCATGGGCGGCGCATGGCTTTGCAGTTTGATCAGCTCGTTGGCGTATTCCGGCGGCAGCGCGTCGGGAATGGTGGCGAGCAGCTGCGCCACCTTCATGATCGGACCCTTCAAGCCGCCGAGCGCCGCGGCCAATTCAAGCGCATTGGCGGCGCGGTTGAGCGGCACCCCGAAAAAGCGCGCGCCGGCAAAGCGCGCTGCGGTGCCGCCGAGTTTGCCGCCGACATTGGCGTAACGCTTGGCGCGGGCGGAGAAGCGGTTTTTTTCGAGGTCGCTCATTATGGTGTTACGTAAGCACGCCCGCGCTTGAGCGCCATGTCGGCTGCCGTGCAAGCCGCGCGCACCTCGGCGGCGCTCGCCGGCTCGCCTCCCGCCGCGCGCACCAGGCGGACCGCCTCTTCCACCAGCGCGCGGTTCGTCTCGCGCACACCCCAGGGCCGGTCTTCGAGGCCGACGCGAATATGGCCGCCACGCTCGACCGCCGGCGCAATAAGCGGCCGGATGTCGACGCCGAGACCGGCGACCATCCACGGCGCGCCGGGCGCGAGTTCCGCCGAGCAGCGCCAGATGCGCATCGAGAAAGCGCTGCTGCGGCGGAAAACCGAAACAGAATTCTTCGGCGAACATGAAGCGATAAACCGGCGTCGGCACTTTCGGCATGGCCGTCGCCGTCGCTGCACCCAGCCGCATGCAGCCGGCTTCATAGATCGCGTAACTCGGCCGCACGCCGTATTGCGCGGCGATGCGCATCCCCTCGCGGAAATGTTCGTCGGGATTGAAATAAGTGTAGCCCGCCTGCCCGCGCGCAATTTCATCGAACCGGGTGAACACGGCCGAGCCCGGATCGATCACGCCCCATTCCGCCAGGCCGTTCTGCGCGAGGCGCTCAAGGTGCATGTAGCGCTCCTGCGCGCTGCGCAGTTCGCCGGCGTAGCCGGAGCCGGTGATCGGCAAAGTCGGATAGACAATGGCGTCCACCTTGGCGCGGATGCCTTCGATGATCGGCGCATAAATATCGTAATCGTCGCGCTGGCGGCCGGTCGCAACGTCATAGGCGTGCAGATGGATGATCGCGGCGCCGGCGTTTGCCGCGGCAATGCCGTCGGCGACGATCTCCTCGACCGAAATCGGGATCGCCGGCTGGCGCTCGCGGGTCCAGGCGCCGTTGAGCGCCGCTTCGATCCAGACTTTGGGCATGATGCCCGCCGTTCTAGCCCAGCGTTTCCAGTTCGTCGATCAGCCGCGCGATGACGCCCAAGCCCCCATCCCAGAATTTCGGGTCTTTCGCGTTAAGGCCGAACGGCTTGAGCAATTCGGAATGATGCTTGGTGCCGCCGGCGGCCAGCATCGCCAGGTAACGCTCGGCAAAGCCCGGCGCGGATTTCTCGTAGACCGCGTAAAGCGAATTCACCAAACAGTCGCCGAAGGCATAGGCGTAGACATAGAACGGCGAATGGATGAAGTGCGGGATATAGGTCCAGAATACTTCGTAGCCGTCCTTCAATTCGATCGCCGGCCCTAAGCTTTCGGCCTGCACCGACATCCACAATTCGCAGATCTTCTCCGCGGTGAGTTCGCCATTGCGGCGCTCCAGATGCACCTTGCGCTCGAACGCTATAGAACGCGATCTGCCGCACCACCGTGTTGATCATGTCCTCGACCTTGGCGGCGAGCATGGCCTTGCGCTGCTTCTTGTCGGTGGTGTTGGCGAGCAGCTTGCGGAAGGTCAGCATCTCGCCGAACACGCTCGCGGTCTCGGCCAGCGTCAGCGGCGTCGGCGCCATCAGCGCCCCGTTGGGCGCCGCCAGCACCTGGTGCACGCCGTGGCCGAGCTCATGCGCCAGCGTCATCACGTCGCGCGGCTTGCCCTGGTAATTGAGCAGCACATAAGGATGCGCCGAGGGCACGGTCGGATGCGAGAAGGCGCCGGGCTGCTTGCCCTCGCGCACGGCCGCATCGATCCAGTGGTGCTCGAAAAAGCGATCGGCCACTTCCGCCATTTTCGGCGAGAAGGCGCCATAGGCGGTGAGCACGGTCGCGCGCGCGTCGGACCAGGGGATGTTGCGCTGGGCAACCTTGGGCAGCGGCGCGTTGCGGTCCCAATAAGGCAGCGTCTTCTTGCCGAACCATTTCGCTTTCAGCGCATAATAACGATGCGACAGCCTCGGATAGGCGGCGCGCACCGCGGCGACCAGCGCCTCGACAACTTCGGGCTCCACGCGATTGGACAGATGCCGCGCGTCGGCCACGTCCTTGAAGCCGCGCCAGCGGTCGGAGATTTCCTTATCCTTCGCCAGCGTGTTGGTGATCAGCGTGAACGGGCGCAGATTTTCCTTGAAGGTTTTCGACAGCGCTTGCGCCGCCGCTTTGCGCTTCTTGCCGTCGGTGTCCTGCAGCAGATTGAGCGCCAGCTCGATCGAAAGCGACTTGCCGCCGATCTTGAAACGAAGACCTGCGATGGTCTCGTCATATTGCCTGTTCCAGGCCGAATAGCCGGTGACCGACTTTTCGTGAAACAGCTGCTCGACCCGGTCCTCGAGCTGATAGGGCTTCTCTTTGCGCACGTCCTCGATCCAGGGCCGGTAATGACCGAGCGCGGGATCGCGCATGGCGGCTTCAAGCTGCGCGTCATCGATGCGGTTGAGCTCGAGCGTGAAGAACAACAGATGGATCGAAGCGCTGGTGATGCGCTCCTGCACGTCGCCATAGAATTTGGCGCGCTTGGGATTAGTGGTGTCGCCGGCATAGACCAGCTGGGCATAGGAGATCAGCCGGCCGAGCTTGTCCTCGAGCGCCTCGAAGCGTTTGACCGCCTCGGCCAGAGCGCGCCCCGCGCCCTCGCCCGCGGCCATCGCCTGCAGGCGGCCCTTGAAGTCCTGTTCAAAAGTGGCGCAGTCGCCGTCGGCTGCGTCCAAGTCTCGTTTCAGTGCGGGGCTGTCGATGCCGGGGTAGAGGTCGTTGAGATTCCACTCCGGCAGAGCGCCGGGTTTCGCGGGTTTGGCGGACTTTTTACGGGATGAGCTTTTGGCCATGGGCAATGAGCACTTTTTTCAAGGAAATCGGAACGAAACATCGGGATCGGGACACCATCTAGGCGGCCACTCATGGCGATGAAAAGGCAGCCGGGCAGTTTTCAACAATCCCCGCGGGGGCGCCCCGGCCCAAACGGCCCCAGGAGTCCGCGCTCCATTTAATCCCCCATTAAGCCAAAGCAGCGACATTGCACCAATTCGGCACAAGGGTGCCGCCGGGGGCTTGCCATGTCTGAAGTCGTGCTCGTCGTCGATGATGATCCGGTCCAGCGCCGGCTGATCGAGAATATGGTCCAGCGCTTCGGCTATCAGGCCTTGGTGGCGGACGGCGGCGACGCGGCAGCCCGCCTGCTCACGGCCGAGCCCGCGCCGCGCATCGATTGCGTGGTGCTCGACCTGGTGATGCCCGACCTCGACGGGCTCGGCGTGCTGGCGCGCATGCGCGAGGCCGGCCGCGACATTCCGGTCATCGTGCAGACCGCCCATGGCGGCATCGACAATGTGGTGTCGGCCATGCGCGCCGGCGCCAGCGATTTCGTGGTCAAGCCCGCCGGCGCCGAACGCTTACAAGTTTCATTGCGCAATGCGCTCGCCAACAAAGCGCTGGCCGGCGAAGTGCAGCGCCTCAAGCGGCGCCACGACGGCACGCTGACCGTCACCGACATTATCACGACGTCGGCCGCCATGCGGCCCGTGCTCAAGGCGGTGGAGAAAGCGGCAACCTCCGTGATCCCCGTGCTGATCGAGGGCGAATCCGGCACCGGCAAGGAACTGATCGCGCGCGCCATTCACGGCTCGGGCGATCGGCGCTCGCAGTCTTTCGTCGCGGTCAATTGCGGCGCCATGCCGGAGAACCTGGTCGAGTCGATTTTGTTCGGCCACGAGAAGGGCGCCTTCACCGGCGCCACCGAAAAACACACCGGCAAATTCCTCGAGGCCGACGGCGGTACGCTGTTCCTCGACGAAGTCGGCGAACTGCCGCCGCCGGCGCAGGTGAAACTCCTGCGCGCGCTGCAGGAGAACGAGGTCGAGCCGGTCGGCTCGCGCAAAGCGGTGAAAGTCGATGTGCGCATCATCTCCGCCACCAACCGCGACCTGATCGCCGACGTGAAGGCCGGACGCTTCCGCGAGGACCTGTTCTACCGCCTGCATGTGTTCCCGGTCTCGGTGCCGCCGTTGCGCGCGCGCATGGAGGACATCCCCGAACTCGCCCGCCATTTCCTCGCCCGCATCGCCGCCGAAGAAGGCAAGCGCGTGCGCGGCATGAGCGCGCAGGCGCTCTCGCTGCTCTCTGCGTTTCGCTGGCCGGGCAATGTGCGCCAGCTCGAAAACGCGATTTTCCGCGCGGTGGTGCTGGCCGACGGCGACGAGCTCGGCGTTAACGAATTCCCGCAAATCGCCGCCCAGCTCGGGCCGGACGCGGCCTCCGTGCAGCCCATGATCGAACAGGCGCCGGCGACGGCGGCAAGCTGGCCGGATGCGCGCGCCGGCCGGATTTCCAGGCAGTGAAAACGCAGGCGCGTTAACTATGCCGTCGCTGCGCCTCATCGATATGCACGGCGAAGCGCGCCCGCTCGAGGATATCGAGCGGGAAGTCATCCGTTTTGCCATCGCGCATTATCGCGGGCAGATGTCGGAAGTGGCGCGCCGGCTCCAGATCGGACGCTCGACGCTTTACCGCAAGCTGGAAGGCCTCGGCCTCGGCGGCGAAACCGACGACGCCAAAATAAGCATCAAGGAAAACGCCACCGCCGAATGATGGTGAACGCGGGCGGCTTTAACCATTCGTCCGCCGCGTTAGCCGTGATAAAAGGTAAACGTAAACATCGGCCGGAATTCATTCGTCCGGCCGCGCATTTCCTCACATAATGCCCATCTAATTTTTTGCGTGGTGCAAAGGAGCACGCGCGAATGAACGCGCATCGCGTTTTCGTTTCGCGATTGCGCGCGTTATGTGGAGTTCAGTGACATGCGTAAAGCCCGATTGGATCATGTGATCGCCGGCGTGCTGTTGGCGGCAAGCATCGCTGCCCCGACGCTTGGGTCATGCGACGCCGGACCGGGTCCGCTCCGTGGTGGCGCCGCCGCCTTCGCTCAACGGCCGCAGCGCGCCGCGTCATCAGATCACGCCGCTGCCCGAACCGCGCAGCGACAACGAGCCCTCGCCCATGATCCGCCACGAAGCGGAACCTGCGCCGTTGCCGCCGGCACCGGCGCCGGCGCCGCCGCCGCTGAGCCTGCGCCCGCCGACAAGGCTATCGACATCAAGGGCACGCTCGACAAGCAGCTGGCGGCGAGCGACAGCCAGATCACCGGCAAGCTGCGCGATCATCGTCACCGTCCAAACAATTCGGCAAGCGCATCGCCCGCGAACCGGACCGCAAGGCGATCGAGGCCTTTTATGCCGCGCGCAGCTATGCGCCGCTGTGGATCAGCGAGGGGCGGCTCAATCCGCCGCGCCAAGGCCGCCATCGCGCGCCTCAAGGACGCAGTCAGCGACGGGCTCGACCCGCGCGATTATCCGGTGCCGGAATTCGCCAGCTTCACCGGCGCCGAGGCGCTGGCCGACGGCGACCTCAAGCTCACGTATTCGGTCATGACCTTTGCCCGCCATCTGGAGGCCGGCCGCATCGCGCCGACGCGCGTGCTGACCGAGGTGGACTACGGCGAACACGCGCCGCAGCCGGGCGATATCTTGCGCAAAATCGCCGATGCGCGCGACGAGAACGCGACGCTCGAAAGCTTCAATCCGCCGCATGCAGGCTTCCGCGCGCTCAAGGCCAAGCTCGCCGAATTGCGCGCGCCCAAGGCGGAAGTCGTCAACGACCGCATTCCCGACGGGCCGGCGATCAAGCCGGGCATGAAGGATAGCCGCGTGCCGATGCTGCGCGAGCGGCTGCACGTTGCCGGCAAGGCGGGCGATCTCGTTTATGACCGCAAGCTTTTCAACGCGATCAAATACGTCCAGCAGCACGCCGACTTGCGCGCCAGCGGCGTCATCGACAACAAGACGCTCTCCGCCATCAACGGGCCCAAGCCCGGCCAGCAGCTCGACGCCATCGCCGCCAATATGGAACGCTGGCGCTGGCTGCCGCGCGACCTCGGCGCCACTTACGTGATGGTCAATATTCCCGACTTCACGCTCAAGGTCGTGCACGACAATCGCGTGACCTGGCGCACCAAGATCGTCGCCGGCAAGCCGGCGACGCCGACACCGCTGCTCACCGCCGCGATGGACACCGTTCTGGTCAATCCGTCCTGGTACGTGCCGCAGTCGATCATCCAGAACGAGCTGCTGCCGCTCTACGACACCGACCCGAATATTTTCGACCGCATGGGTCTCGAGGTGAAGCGCGGGCCGGACGGCAACATCAACGTGGTGCAGCCGCCCGGCGCCGCCAATGCGCTCGGCCGCATCAAGTTCAACTTCCCCAACAAGTTCCAGGTCTACCTGCACGACACGCCGGAGAAGCGCCTGTTCAAATATGACAAGCGCGCCTTCAGCCATGGCTGCATGCGGGTGGAAGATCCGACCAAATTCGGCGAGGTCGTGCTGCATCTGGCGATGAACGGTTCGACGCCGAACTCGCATCAGCTCGATGCCATGGTCGGCCACGACGAGAAGACGTTCAAGCTCACCACCCGGCCGATGGTGCATCTCACCTACCAGACCGCCTTCGTGGACGATGAGGGCCGGCTGCAAATGCGCCCCGACATCTACGGCTTCGATGCGCGCATCCACGCCATCATGCATTCCGACGAGCGCCGCGTCGCCGACATTGCCCCGCCGAAGGACCCCAAGCGCGATCTCGCCACCGCCCGGAGCAACCAGGAAATCCTGCGCCGGGTCGAGCGGCGCGAGGCGCGCAATCCGTTCGCGTTCTTCGAGAAACTGTTCCGCTAGCTTAACGGGTCGGTGCATCCATACCGCATGGCCGGGCCGTTAAAGCCCGGCCATCGGCTTTTTGGGCGCAAAGTTCCTTCGCGATACGCACAGAGGCCGCAGGGCGGGCCATTTTTGGCCATGTTCGGCAAATAGTTAAGTGGCACGGGGGGACCGCCGCTAAGGGCGCGTTAACCCATAGCGATAACACTGGAGGCCGTCGTCGCGACGGCCATATGGGGACGGTGCGGCGGCTGTGGGACCGTTATCACGGAATTCAACAGTGTTGATTGGCGCGGCGCGCGAGCATTTTCTCGTCACGAGCTTGGTGCGCCTCGGTGCACGGCTCGGCATGGCCGGTCTGTTTCTGCTGACCGCCAGCAACGCGCTGCAGAACGCGATCGCCGAAGGCGATACCCGCACGATATCGTTCCATCACGTCCACACCGACGAAAACATCACCATCACCTACAAGCGCAACGGCCGCTACGACGAGGCCGCGCTCAAGAAGCTCGACTGGTTCATGCGCGACTGGCGCAAGCAAGAAGAAACCCACATGGACCCGCATCTGTTCGATCTGTTGTGGGAGGTCTATCGCGAAGTTAGCGCCACCCAGCCGATCGACGTGATCTGCGGCTACCGCGCGCCCGGCACCAACGCCATGTTGCGCGCGCGCTCCACCGGCGTCGCGCAGTTCAGCCAGCACATCAACGGCCAGGCCATCGACTTCTTCATTCCCGGCGTGCCGCTCGCCGACGTCAGAGCGATCGGCTTGCGCCTGCAACGCGGCGGCGTCGGCTTTTATCCGACCTCGGGCTCGCCCTTCGTCCACATGGACACCGGATCGATCCGCCACTGGCCGCGCATCCCGCGCGAGGAACTGGTCAAGATTTTCCCGAACGGGCGCACCGTGCACATTCCCGCCGACGGTCACCCGCTGCCCGGCTACGCGCTGGCGCTGGCCGAAGTGGAACGCCAGGGCCATGTGCCGTCCGGCGTTTCGCTTGAGCAAGCGCGCGAGTCCGGCGTGATCACCGCCAACCAGGAACAGCAGGCTGAACGTCCCCAGCCCAACCTGTTTGCGCGCCTGTTTGGAACCGGCAAGCACGACGATGAGCGCAGCGAGGAGCCGGCGCCGCGCCGCGCGCGCGCACCGGTGGCGGTGGCAAGCTTGAGCCCGCCGCCCAAGCCTATTTCCACCCAGCGCATCGTGCCGCTGCCAACGTCGCGCCCGCGGCCGGTCGCGGTCGCCAGCCTGGCGCCGACACGCGCACCGGCACCCGCGCCGAAAGCCGGCCGAACAGACTTACACGACCGCGTCGCTGCCGGAGGCGGTGGTATTCGACGGCCGCACCGGCGCGCGCGGCGCGATCCAGGCAGCCCCGCTGGCGCCCGCGAGGGCCTCGCCGTTTGAGTTAGCCTCTATTGATCCAGCGCCGACCGGCTCGACCGCGCTCGGCTATGCCCCTGAAGCCGCAGCACCAGCGCCCGCCCCTGCGCGCGTGCGCCCGATGGGCTCGAATTTGCCGCGCCTGCCGGCCACCGCCAGCGTGATCCCGGCCACATCCAACAGCAGCGTCATGGCGAGGCCGTCGCTTGCTCCCGCCATGGCGATCGGCGGGCAGCGCTCCGACAGCCCGTGGCTGCGCGCGGCCATGCTGACGCCGAGCGTGACCAACTTTATGACGATGACGCGTATGGGCCGCGCCGATCCGCGCTGGCAAGCGGCACTCTTGGATAAGCCGCCGGTGTCGCTGGTGATGACCTTCTCGGCCGACCCGCATCTCGGCATGGTCGCCGACCGCTTCAGCGGCGACGCGGTGGTGTTCCTGGCCACCGCCACGTTCGCGCCGCAGACCACGGCGTCGCTGAAGTAGCCCCGCTTACTGCAACATCCCCAAGCGCGTGCATGTAGGTCTCGAGCACTTCCTGCTGCTCGCGGCGCTCGTCGGTATCCTGCTTGCGCATGCTGATGATGGTGCGCAGCGCCTTGGTGTCGAAGCCGGTGCCCTTGGCCTCGGCATAGACGTCGCGGATGTCGTCGGAGGTCGCCTTCTTTTCCTCCTCGAGCCGCTCGATGCGCTCGATGATGGCCTTGAGCTGATCCTTGGCGAAGCGGTGGCTGGTTTTTTCTTGATTGGCCGCGGCGGTGGCAGGCATCGAATTCTCCTCACATGAACTTAAGGCGGGGGCTTTCCGCCAGTGTCATAGAGAGAATTCGGCTTGCGGGGCGCTCGCGTCAATGCGAAGCCCCCGACATTCACACCTGTTCACAATTCTTTTTTTGCGCATGATCTTGTCCGAAAACCGGTTCCCACTTTTCGGGATCATGCGCTATCAATGCTTGGCGCTTGCCTTCTCGAAAGCCGCCTTCTGATCGGGATTGGCCTCTTTCTGGTGCTGCTTGCGCCATTCGTCATAGGGCATGCCGTAGACGATTTGCCGGCTTTCGTCCTTGGACATAGGGATGCCCTTGGCGTCGGCGGCGTCCTTCATCCAGTTCGACAGGCAATTGCGGCAAAAGCCGGCGAGATTCATCATGTCGATGTTCTGCACGTCGGTGCGTGCGCGCAAATGATCGACCAGGCGCCGGTAAACGGCGGCTTCCAGTTCGGTGCGGGTCTTGTCATCCATGGCTTGCAACCTTTGCGTCAATGTCCTCTCAAACATAGGCGTCCGCGACAACTCTTGCCATAGGCCGAAAAAACCGGCGCTATCGCCGCCATGACCTTGCCGCGCGCCTTCCTGGAAGAGCTTTTCCACGCCGCCGTCGCCGCCACCCACCCGGTGACGTGCCTGCCGCAGTTCTTGCCGCCGCCGCCCGCCGGCAAGCTCGTCATTCTGGCCGCCGGCAAGGCGGCGGGTTCCATGGCCGATGTGGCCGAAGGGCACTACCTCGACAAACTCAAGCTGCCGATCGGCCGATTGGGCGGCGTGGCGGTGGCCCGCCACGGCTACGGCCGGCCGTTGCGCGCGGTGAGAATGATCGAGGCCGGCCACCCGGTGCCCGATGCCGCCGGCCTTGCCGCAACTTTGGAAACGCTCGATCAGGCGAACGCCGCGGCCGAAAACGATCTCGTGCTGGTGCTGATGTCGGGCGGCGCCTCGGCCAACTGGATCGCGCCGGCGGAGGGCGTATCGTTCGGCGACAAGCAAGCCGTGACGCGTGCGCTGCTGCGCTCGGGCGCCGCCATCGGCGAGATCAACACTGTTCGCAAACATCTCTCGCGCATCAAAGGCGGGCGGCTGGCGCGCCATGCTTATCCGGCAAAGCTCGTCACCATCGCCATCTCCGACGTGCCGGGCGACGATCCTTCGGCGATCGGCTCGGGGCCGACCGTGCCCGACCCGAGCACGCTTTCCGACGCGCGCGCCATCGTGGCGAAATACAAGCTCGAACTTCCCGTTTCGGTCACGCGCGCGCTGCAAGACCCGGCCAATGAATCGCCCAAGCCCGGCGATGCCGTCTTTGCCGGCAGCAGCTTCACGCTGGCGGCGCGGCCGGCCGATAGTTTGCGCGCGGCGGAAGCCGCAGTGCGCGCCGCCGGTTACGATTGCATCTCATTGGGCGACCAGGTCGAGGGCGAGGCGCGCGAGGTCGCTGCCAAGCACGCCCAACTCGCGCGCGATCTGCGCGCGCAAGGAAAGCACGCGGTGATCATTTCGGGCGGCGAATTGACCGTCACCATCAAGGGCCAAGGCCGCGGCGGGCCGAACCAGGAATACGCTCTGGCGCTGGCGATCGAACTCGCCGGCCTGCCGGGGGTTTCAGCGATCGCCGCCGATACCGACGGCACCGATGGCGGCGTGGGCGATCCAACCGACCCCGCCGGCGCCATGATCGACGGCGAAACCGTGGCCCGCGCCAAGGCCAAGGGCCTCGATCCCGCCGCCTTTCTCGCCGACAATGACTCGACCGGGTTTTTTTCCGCCCTTGGGGACTTGCTGATGAGCGGGCCGACCTTCACAAACGTGAACGACTTCCGGGCCATCGTCGTTGACAGGGCGTGACGGAACACGCCAAAACCGCGACACACCGAAACATCAGAATTGACCGCATTGCTCAGCCATTACGCCAAGCGCAGCATCACCGGCGCGGCCGCGCTCGCAGCGGCCTTGCTGGCGGCGTCGGCCAATCCGGCCAAAGCCGACTTCCGGCTGTGCAACAACACCGGCAGCCGCGTGGGCGTGGCGCTCGGCTACAAGGACGCCGAGGGCTGGACCACCGAGGGCTGGTGGAACGTATCGTCGCGCTCCTGCGAAACGCTGCTGCGCGGCGCGCTGGTTGCGCGCTACTATTACATCTACGCGGTCGATTATGACCGCGGCGGCGAATGGTCCGGTCACGCTTACATGTGCTCACGCGAAAAAGAGTTCACCATTCGCGGCACCGAGAATTGCCTGGCGCGCGGCTATGACCGCACCGGCTTCTTCGAAGTCGACACCAGCAGAGCAGCGCTCCTGGACGGTGCAGTTGACCGACAGCGCCGAACAGGCGCCGGAGAAGCCCTTGCAGTCGCGGGTGCCGCGCGTGCCGCTTGGGCCCCGCGCGCCAAGCCAGACGCAGCCGCCGGCGCTGTCTGCGCCACCGGCGACCGCACCGCCGCAAGCGGCACCTGCGCCAGCGGAAGGCGCCAAGCCATGAGACGCCTGCGCCGCGCCAAGATCGTTGCGACACTGGGCCCTGCGTCCTCCGACCAGGCCATGATCGCGCGGCTGTTCGCCGCCGGCGCCGACGTGTTCCGCATCAATATGAGTCACACCAGCCAGGACCGCATGCGCGAACTGGTCGGCATGATCCGCGGCGTCGAGCAGGATACCGGGCGGCCGATCGGCATCCTGATCGATCTGCAAGGGCCCAAGCTGCGGCTTGGCACTTTCACCGGCGGCTCGGCCATGGTGGCGAATGGCGCAAGCTTCGTCCTCGATTCCGATCCGGCGCCGGGCGACGCCAAGCGCGCTTTTCTGCCGCATCCGGAAATTTTCAGCGCCATCGCGCCCGGGCACACGCTGCTGATCGACGACGGCAAAGTGCGGCTCACCGTCACCGCGGCCGAGGGAAAGCGCATCACCACGCGCGTCGAGGTCGGCGGCAAATTATCCGACCGCAAGGGCGTGAGCCTGCCCGATACGGTCATTCCGTTTTCGGCATTGGAAGAAAAAGACCGCTCGGACCTTGAGGCAGCCCTCGATACCGGCATCGACTGGGTGGCGCTCTCCTTCATCCAGCGCCCCGAGGACATCGCGGAGGCGAAGAAAATCACCCGCGGCCGCGCTCTGATCATGGCCAAAATCGAGAAGCCGCAGGCGGTCAAGCGTCTCGCCGAGATCCTCGAAATCGCCGATGCGCTGATGGTGGCGCGCGGCGATCTCGGCGTGGAAATGCCGCTGGAAAAAGTGCCGGCCGTGCAAAAACAAATGACGCGCGCGGGCCGGCGCGCCGGCAAGCCGGTGGTGGTGGCGACGCAAATGCTGGAGTCGATGATCAATTCGCCGGTGCCCACGCGCGCCGAAGTCTCCGACGTCGCCACCGCCATTTTCGACGGCGCCGACGCGGTGATGCTGTCGGCGGAATCGGCGGCCGGCAAATATCCGGTCGAAGCGGTGGCGACCATGAACCGCATCGCCGAAGAGGTCGAAGGCGACGAGGTCTATCGCAGCATCGTCGATGCCCAGCGCGCCGAGCCGGAGGCGACCGGCGCCGACGCCATCGCCGATGCCGCGCGCCACATCGCCGACACGCTCGATCTCGCGGCGGTGATCTGCTGGACCGCGTCGGGCTCGACTGCGTTGCGGGTGGCGCGCGAGCGGCCGAAGCCGCCGATCGTGGCGCTGTCGCCTAACCTTTCCACCGGCCGGCGGCTGGCGGTGGTGTGGGGCGTGCATTGCGTCGTGACCGAGGACGCCCACGACCAGGACGACATGGTCGACCGCGCCTGCCGCATCGCCTTCAAGGAAGGCTTCGCCAAGCCTGGCCAGCGCGTGATCGTGGTCGCCGGCGTGCCGCTCGGCACGCCGGGCGCGACCAACATGCTGCGCATTGCTTATGTAGGGGCGGAAGCCGCGGGGGATTAAATATCCCGGCCCTCGACCTTTTCCTTCAGCGTCTTCACGATGTCGGGAATGCGCTGCAAATGCGGATTGACCGCGAGCGCGCGGCGGTAGACCTCAAGCGCGGCCTTGTCGTCGCCGACTTCCTGCAAGATCAAGCCCAAACCCGATAGCGCGCCGAAATGGCGCGGCTCGCGCTTGAGCACTTCGCGGATGTCGGCGATGGCGTGGCCGAAATCCTTCTTCATGTAGTAGATGGTGGCGCGCTGGTTCCAGCCCTCGACATAGGCCGGTTTGATTTTCACGACGGCGTCGAGCAGCTTGATGGCCAGATCGAGATCCTTCTGCTCGACCGCGGCATGCACGCGCGTCATCAGAAGCGTGGTGGTGTCGCTGTGCGATTTGACCCATAGCGCCCAGATGCGCTCCTCGACCGCCTTGGCGGTCGCTTCGTCGGGCGCGGCCTTGAGCGCGCCGAACAGGAAATCGAGATTGTGCGCCGGATTGCCGCGCTGGACATGGGGCAGCTTTTTCGGCGGCTGCACCCATTCGCCCTTTTTCGGCGTGCCTTGCGCGAAAGCGGGCGCGGCAAAAGCCAGCGCCAGGGCTGGCGGCGATGAGGCTTGCTAGGAATCGCGAGCGCATGGGCGGAGTTTAGTCTCTCCGCCGGTTATGGCAACACTGCGGCGATGGCGAGGAAGCGGCGCCTGGGCGCCGACTAGGGCTTAGCCCTGGCGCGCCTTGAAGCGGCGGTTGGTCTTATTGATGATGTAAACGCGCCCCTTGCGCCGCACCAGACGGTTATTGCGGTGGCGGCCGCGCAGGGATTTCAACGAATTACGGACTTTCATGACTGACTCTGGGTTGAGGGGTTGCGGGTTCATAGCAGCCCACCCTGCCCTGTCAACGCGAATTGCCCACCAGCCTTCGCCTAAAAAGGCTTCGGCTCGGCAAGCGCTTAAGCGATGGCTGTCGCGCCGTAGCCACAGCGAAGGCGGACGGTGGTTACCACCGCAAGCCTGCTCTATAAGTCCGCCCCGGGAGCCCTGAGCCATGCAGCGGAGCAACGACCGCTTTCTCACCACGCATACCGGCAGCCTGCCGCGGCCGGACGATCTCATCCGCATGATGTACGCCAAGGAGGAAGGCGTGCCGGTGGACCCGGTAGCGCTGGCCGCGCGGGTGCGCGCGGCGGTGGCCGAAGTGGTGCGCAAGCAGGCGGAGGCCGGCGTCGATCTGATCAATGACGGCGAAATGTCGAAGCCGAGCTATGCCACCTACATCAAGGACCGGCTCGACGGCTTTGGCGGCACCGGCAACACTTTCGTCTATCAGGACCTCGCCGATTTCCCGCGCCTGGAAAAACGCGTGTTCGGCGATCCCGGCCGCTCGCGCCGCAAGACGCCGGCCTGCAATGCGCCCATCAGCGTGCGCGACAAGCAGGCAGCGCAAACCGACGCCGACAATCTGAAAGCGGCCTTGGCGAACGTGAAATCGGTCGGCGGCTTCATGAGCGCGGCCTCGCCCGGCGTGGTCGGGCTGTTCTTTCGCAACGAGCATTATCCGAGCCAGGAGAAATATCTGGAGGCGATCGCCGAGGCCATGCGGCACGAATACGAGACCGTCGCCAAAGCCGGCTTCGTGCTGCAAATCGATTGCCCGGATTTAGGCGATGGGCCGGCACATCCAATACGCCGATTTGAGCGTGGCGGAATTCCGCAAGCGCGCGCAGCTTCACGTCGAGGCGCTCAATCACGCGCTGCGCAACATTCCGCCCGAGTGGCTGCGCATGCATGTGTGCTGGGGCAATTACGAGGGCCCGCATCACCACGACGTGGCGCTGTCCGAGATCATCGACATCGTGTTCACGGCGCGGCCGAACGCCATTTCGTTCGAAGCCGCCAATCCGCGCCACGCGCATGAATGGACGCTGTTCGAGAAGGTGAAGCTGCCGGACGGCAAGGTGCTGATCCCGGGCGTGATCGAATCCAAATCGAATTTCATCGAGCATCCCGAGCTGATCGCCCAGCGCATCGGCTCGCTACGCCAAACTGGTCGGGCGCGAGAATGTGATTGCCGGCTCCGACTGCGGCTTCGGCACCTGGGTCGGCCAGGCGGCGGTCGATCCCGACGTGGTGTTCGCCAAGCTCAAGGCGATGAGCGACGGCGCCAAGATCGCGAGCAAGCAGTTCTGGAATTAGCGCCGACTATTCCTTGATCGCGGTCCGCTTAAATTTCTTGAAAAACCGCGGCAGGAAAAACAACAGCCCGAGCAGCGCCAGCACGATCAAGGCATAGCGGGCGGTGCTGGTGTCGCCGGCGATCAATTCGCGGCTGGCATAACCGATCCAGGTATAGGCGATGGTCGAGGGCGCCATGAACACCATGGTGGCGATCACGTAATGGTGGAACGGGATGCGCGTGAGCCCGAGCACATAGTTCACCAGCGTGTAGGGAAAAATCGGCACCAGGCGCAGGAAGGCGACGAACTGCCAGCCGTCCTCATCGACGCTCTGCATGATGCGCTGCATCCGGGGCCCGGCGCGAATTTCGACCCAATCGCGCACCAGATAGCGCGCCACCAAAAACGAGCCCGCGGCGCCGAGCGTGCCGCCGATCAGATCGAGCACGCTGCCGAGATAAGGTCCAAACAGCGCGCCGCCGGCGAGGTCGAAGACGCCGCCCGGCACCAAGGCGATGGCGCCAAACGTATAGATGACGACGAAGCCGACCGGCGCCCAGACACCGAGCGAGGCGACCCAGGCGCGCAAGCGCGTCGGCGTTGACGGAGCCGCGCAGCATGAAGGCCGCCGTCGTGGCGCCGGCGATGATCAACACCATCACGAGCGCAAAAAGCCATCGTCGTGGATGCGTCATCGCCGCGTCTTTTGGTGAAAACCCATGAAAAGGAATGGTGGGCGCGACAGGGATCGAACCTGTGACCCCCTCCATGTCAAGGAGGTGCTCTTCCGCTGAGCTACGCGCCCGGTAACAGGATTTGGTCTTATCGGCTCCAAACTGGCGAGGCAAGGCCACCACTGGTGGCGTTTAGGCCGCCAGCATCTTGTGCACTTCGTTGACCAGGTCGCGCAGATGGATCGGCTTGGAGAGCACTTTGGCGTGCTTGGGCGCGGTGGAATCGGCGTTGAGCGCCACGGCGGCAAAGCCGGTGATGAACATGATCTTGATGTCGGGGTCGAGTTCGGCGGCCCTGCGGGCGAGCTCGATACCGTCCATTTCCGGCATCACGATATCGGTGAGCAGGAGCTCGAACGGCTCCTCGCGCAGCCGCTGATAGGCCGACAGCCCGTTGTCATAGGAGGTGACATCGAATCCGGCGTTCTGCAGCGCCTTCACCAGAAAGCGGCGCATATCGGTGTCGTCTTCAGCCAGGAGGATTTTCGTCATACTACCCTTACGCCCGCTACTCTTAACGCCCGTCCCGGCCGGATTGGCCAATACTCTCGACTTCTCGGTCTGGACCCGTCCCAGGGCCGCTTTCTAACCGGCGGATTAAGACTTATGCCGGGTAAATATGGGGTGAACCCAAAGCATGGCTTGGCTTTGTCCGCCCGGGCATGGACAATAGACCGTTTACAAGGGCGATTTGAGCCCCGCCCGGGTGCAATGCTAATCAAGCTGGAAATGGCCGCCGTCATCCCATGAGCGACATCCGCGACGAACTCGACCCGCCCTTCGAGGTGCTCGAACCGGGCAGCTACCGCGGACCGGTGCTGTTCAATTCACCGCATTCGGGCTCGACCTACCCGCGCGATTTCCTGAGCGTCTCGCGGCTCGATATCGGCACGCTGCGCCGCTCGGAAGACTCATTCGTCGACGACCTGGTCGCGGGCGTGGTCGGGCATGGCTTTCCGCTGATGCGCGCGCATTTCCCGCGCTGCTTTGTGGACGTGAACCGCGAACCCTATGAGCTAGACCCGCGCATGTTCGAGGGCCGCCTGCCGTCATTCGCCAACACCCGCTCGATGCGGGTGGCGGGCGGGCTTGGCACCGTGGCGCGGGTGGTTGGCGATGCCCAGGAAATCTACGACCAGCGCATCCCGGTCGACGATGCGCTCGCCCGCATCGAGAGCCTGTACAAGCCCTATCACCGCGCGCTGCGGCGGCTGTTCACCAAGCTGCACCGCGACTTTGGCGCCGCCATGCTGATCGACTGCCATTCCATGCCCTCGACCGCCGGCCACAGAGACGACCGGCCGCGGCCCGAATTCGTGCTGGGCGACCGCTACGGCACCAGTTGCGTCGGCGTGGTGGCGGAAACCGTGGAAAATACCTTGCGCACGCTCGGCTACAGCGTTTCCCGCAACAAGCCTTACGCCGGCGGCTTTATCACCGAGCATTACGGCAATCCGGCCGCCGGCCTGCATGCCATCCAGCTTGAGATCAACCGCGCGCTTTACATGGATGAGCGCCGCTACGCCCGCTCGGCGGCGTTTGCGCAATTGGCGGCCGACCTGGAGACGCTGGCAAGGCGCCTGGGCGAGATCCCGCTCGAGGAACTGCGGCCCTATCGGGCTGCGGCGGAATAGCGCCAGCCGTCCCTCCCGGCGCACTCCCTTCGGAACAAAAAAAGGGCCGCTCTACGTGAGAGCGGCCCAAGTCTAGGGAGGAAACGCCCAAGGAGGGCAACGGTATCTCTACCGCATTGCAATAAGTTACGCCGCGACGCACAAAAATCAAGGCGAGAAACCCCGTTTCCCATGCTTTTTCCGCATAGCTGGCCTCTGGAATCGAAGGCTTCCGGCCCGGTTATGCGGAAATATTAGGCCAGGCACCCCGCACCGCAGCAGAGCGGCTGTATCGGAAGGAACACCGATCCGAACCGCTCAGCCTGAGGCAGCGCCCGTCCGGCGCGCTGGCCGCGGGATCGCCCGCTGCCAGGAATCATGCTCTATGCAGGCGCAATGAGCGCCATCGATTTCGCAACCTTTGTCGACCAACTCGCCAGTGCCTCCGGCGAGACTATTTTGCCGTTCTTCCGCACCGCGCTGGCGGTCGATAACAAAAAGGCCGGCGGGTTCGATCCCGTCACCGCCGCAGACCGCGCGGCGGAAGACGCCATGCGCACGATGATCCGCAAGCAATTCCCCGAGCACGGCATCCTGGGCGAAGAATACGGCGCCGAGCACACCGACGCCGAATATGTCTGGGTGCTCGATCCCATCGACGGCACCAAATCCTTCATCACCGGCATGATGGCCTGGGGCACGCTGATCGGCCTGACGCGCTTCGGCGAACCGGTGTTCGGCATGATGCACCAGCCATTCACGCGCGAGCGTTTCGCCGGCGACGGCGGCGGCGCGCATTATCGCGGACCGGCGGGCAATCGCGATCTGCGCGTGCGCAGCTGTGCCGGGCTCGGCGATGCGATCTTGGCCACCACCAGTCCACTGATGATGAAAGACGCCGACCGCGCGGCCTTCGGCCGCGTTGAGAACAAGGTCAAGCTCTCGCGTTATGGCGGCGACTGCTACTGCTATTGCATGCTGGCGGCGGGGCTGATCGATCTCGTCATCGAGACCGAGCTCAACCCGCACGACATCGTGGCGCTGATCCCGATCGTCACCGGCGCCGGCGGCGTGATAACGACTTGGGAAAACGGCCCGGCGCAAGCCGGCGGCCGCATCGTCGCCGCTGGAGATGCGCGCGTGCACAAGGCGGCGCTGGAGATGTTGACGAAATAAGCGCACGGTCAGCGGCAGCATTGAGAGAACACGGATGAAGCTCTACGAATTTAAGCCCGACCCGCTCGATCCGCGTGCGCCGATCCAGCGCGAGCCGGATTTCGTCGGGACGTTCGACATATTCGCCGTAGCAGCCGAGCGCTTCAGCCATCTTGTCGAAGCGCGTATAGCCGAGATTGCGGCCGGGCTTGTTGCGATCCGGGTCGGCGGTCCAGCCGCCGTTGAGGCTGACCACGATCAGGATCGGAATGTTGTGGCGCACGGCCGTATCCAGTTCGAGCGCGTTGAGACCGAACGAGCCGTCCCCGTGCACGACGATGACCTGCTTGTCCGGCTTGGCGATCTTAGCGCCGATTCCGAACGGCAGCCCGACGCCCATGGTGCCGAACGGTCCGGAATTGAGGCGATGGGCGGGGGTAAAAGTCGGCATCGATTGACGGCCGAAGTTCAGATTTCCTCACCGTCGATCGCCATGATGGTCTATCTCGCTGCATGAAATTCTTGATCTCGTCGCACAAACGCAGCTGATGGATCGGTATCTCGTCCATCGGCTTGTTGGCGCCCGGCGCCTGGCGTTTCGCCGTCTCGCCATCGGACAGCGTTCGACGCCACGCGGAGAAATGATCCGCATTGATGCGCTTGCCGCTCGCATCGATGAGCTGGCGCAGCACCGCCTTGCAGTCGCCGACGATGCCGATATCGACCTTGCGCGGCGCAGTGGCAATTTCATCGTCATCGATATCGATGCGCGCGATCTTGGCGCCGCCGTTGAAGCGGGGCGGCGCCGCATGCCCGATGATGTAGTTCATACGGGTACCGACCACGATGATTAGATCCGCGTCGCGGAACGCCGAGGAGCGCATCGCCATGTACGAGTATTCGTGATCGTCCGGCACAACGCCGCGGCCTTGCGGCGTGGTGTAGAACGGGATGCCGGTCTTTTCGACAAATTCCTGCAGTTCCGACCAGGCCTGCGACCAGATCACGCCGCTGCCGGACAGGATGATCGGCTTGCGCGCTTTGGCGATCGCGTCGATCGAGCGCATCGACCTGCTTGGGCTCGCCGAGCGGCCGCGCGTTGAGCAGCGGCCGGCCGGAAAGGCTCCAGTCGACTTGTTCTTCCGGAATCTTGGCGTAAAGAATGTCGCCGGGGAAATCGAGATAAACCGGGCCGGGCTTCCCGCTCATCGCCTTCTGGAACGCGAAATTCACCTGCTCGGGGATGCGCTTGATGTTGTAGACGCGATCCGCCCACTTGGTGCAGGGCTTCATGATTGCAAGCTGATCGATCTCCTGGAAAACCTGGCTGCTGTTCTCGCCGATAGAGCTTGAGCCGCCGATCGCATCGCCCGGCCAGCAAATCTATCCCAAGCGCGATGACGATTGCCGGCGGTGAGATTGATCGTCCCATGACCGCTCGCCGCCATGCACACGCTCGGCTTTTGCAGTAGCCGGCTGTAGGCCTGCGCCATAAAGGCCGCAGATTGCTCGTGACGCACGTCGAGCGGACGGATGCCTTCCTTGATGCAGGAGGACTCGGCCAGCAGCATCGGCCCGCCCATGAGGAAGAACAGAATGTCGGTGCCTTCGTTCTTCAACGATTTGGCCAGGATCTCCGAGCCGGTGAGTTCCGCCATGTCTTGTTTCCTTACCTAGATGATACTGTCTTTGCCGAGTTGCTTGATCTGGTCCGCATCAAGACCGAGCCATTCGGCCAAAACTTCATTGGTGTGTTGTCCGAGCAGCGGCGCCGGTTTGACCTCCGGCGTGCGTCCACCGAAGCGCACTGGCCAGCCCGGCATCTTGTACGGGCCGGCGACCGGATGCTCCATCGTCTGCATGATACCGCGCCGCTCGAAATCCGCCTCTTTGGTCAACTCCATCGTGTCGAAGATGGCGCCTGCCGGCACGCCGGCGTCGCCGAGCACGCGCATCGCCTCACGTTTGTCGTGCTTGCGCGTCCAGCGGCGATCATTTCATCGACCTCGGGCTCATGATCCAAGCGCGCCGTCGCGGTGTCGAAGCGCGCATCGCCGATCAGCTCCGCTCGTCCGATGACTTCGAGCAATCGCCGCCAATGCGCCGGATTGGTGCGGCTGGTGTAGACATAGACGTAATCGTTCGGTCCGCCGGGTTTGCACGGATAAATGCCGCTCGGCACCGCGAAGCCGGAAATGATCTTGGCGCCGTTGTGCTTCGCTTCCACGCCCTCGACGCCTGGGCAAAAAGCGCGACGCGGATATATTGCAGCATGGCGTCCTGCATGGCGATCTCGATGCGCTCGCCCTCACCCGTACCGCGACGACGATAGAGGCCGCCAAAATGCTGATGGCAAGCAGCATGCCGGTGCCGGTATCGCCGAGCGTCACGCCGGGTTTGAGCGGCGGCCCGTCGGCCTCGCCGGTATGCTCATGACGCCGCCGGTCGCCTGCGCGATCATGTCGAAGGCGAGGTTGTTCTCGTAAGGGCCGCCGGTGCCAAAGCCCTTTAGCTGCGCATAGATGATGCCCGGGTTGACGGCGCGCACCACGTCGTAGCCGAGCCCCAGCCGCTCGATGGCGCCCGGCGCGAAATTCTCAACCATGACATCGGCGCGTTTCACGGCTTCCCGGCGCTCGAATTTATCTTGAAGCGATGTACGCGCGACCGAATGCGCCGATGCGCATTAAGCAGGCGTTCGAGAGCATCAAGCGCAAGGCAAGCTAATACCGCGGCGTGCCGGGCACGAAAGCGTCGAACGCCGCCCAGAACTGGTTGCGGTAGTGATCCTGCTCCTGCAAGATTTCGTGCTTGGCGCCGGCCAGAATGAGATGCCGTCCGGCCAGAAGATTCATTCCGAAATCCTCGATCGCCGGCGTCGAGACGATTTCATCGCGTCCGGCCGCCACCAACAAAATCGGCTGGCGGATATGGCCGGCATAGCCGGGCGCGGCGAACGCCTTCATCACGCGCATGGCGGCATCGACCCAGGTGATGGTCGGCGCGCCGAGGCCGAGCGCCGGCTCTTCTTCCAGCACCGCGGCATTGCGCGCAAAGCGCACCGGATCGGAGGTGAGCGGGTTGCCGATGAAATCCTGCGTGCCCATGATCATGCCGTCACCGGTCGGCACATAGGCGCGGCCGCGCCCGACATAGCGCAGCAAGCGCGCGAGCGGCCCGGCCATGTTGTAAAGCGGGCCCGTCGGCAGCCCGATCATCGGCGCCGTCAGCACCATGCGATCGAACCAGCGGCTGCCGTCATGGCAGGCGCGCAAGCCGATGGCCGCGCCCATGGAATGGCCGAGCGCGAAAATCGGCGGCGGGCAGTCGGGCAGCACGACTTGTTCCATGAAGGCGTCGAGATCGATGCCATATTGGACGAAGTTGCGCACATGGCCCTTTTGGCGGTCGCCGAGCGCGCGGTCGGAAAGCCCCTGCCCGCGCCAATCAAACGTCGCCACGGCGAAACCGCGCGCGCGTAAATCGCGCACCGTCTCGAAATATTTCTCGATGAATTCGGCGCGGCCTTGCAGCACCACGACGGTGCCTTTGCGCCCCGGCGGCGGCGCCCAACGCGCGAAACGCAAATTGACCCCGTCGGGGGTCTTCAAGGCGCCGGCCACCACATTGTCGGGCACCGGATTGGCGGGGATGGAGACGAGTTTCATGGAACGGAAAAGGCCGCTGCGCGAGGTGCCCGGCGCCTTATAGCAGGGAGCAGGCTTTGCTCAATGGAACTCCAGAGAACGGTTCGAAATCATTGTTTTTCAATAGCTTGTGGTGTCGCGGGAAAACCTCTTGCGAGCCCGGAATGCGCTTCCCATATCAATTTTGCGCAGGCCATTCAGGCTGCGCACGGGTCTTAAGGTTCGGCCATATGGCGGACCACCCGCATGTCGCTCTAACTCATGAGGATATGCCATGCGTACATTCGATCTTGCTCCCCTTTATCGCTCCACCGTCGGTTTCGACCGGCTGTTTTCGATGATGGACGGCTTCGAGGCCGCTCCGGGCTACCCGCCCTATAACATCGAGCGGACGGCTGAAAACGATTACCGCGTGACCGTCGCGGTCGCCGGTTTCGGTGACAACGAGCTCTCGATCGAGACGAAAGAAAACACGCTCACGATCAAGGGCGAGAAGCAGGTCGAAGGAAGAGCAGAACGGCGAGACGCTCTATCAGGGCATCGCCGCGCGCGCTTTCGAGCGCGTCTTCCAGCTTGCCGATCATGTCTCGGTGAAAGCCGCGGCGCTCGAGAACGGATTGCTGCACGTCGATCTCGTGCGTGAAATCCCCGAGGCCAAGAAGCCGCGCCAGATCCCGATCGGCAACGGCAATGCCAAGCCGCAGACGGTCGAGACCAAAGTCGCGGCCTAACGGCATCGCAACCCAAACAACGGAGCGCCCCGGTTTTCCGGGGCGCTTTTTTATGGATTAGTCGCTCTGCGGCAGGCCGGCCGGCGGGGTATAGCCGCGCGGCGGCGTGGCCGCATTGGCGGCCGCAGGCTCATCCTTCGGCGGCTCGAATTTTTCAGTCTTGTCGGCTTTGGTATTAAAGCGCGGGGTCGGATAGATCGGCGTGAGCGCCGTGGCGCGCGGCGGCGGCGCGCTCAGCACCTTGCGCTCCTGCGCCGGCGGCGGCTGCGGGGTGACATGGCTGCGCCGTTGCGGCGGCGGCGTCACATGGCGGCGCGGCGGTGGCGGCGGCGCGATCTGGACGTCGTCATCCTCGGGTGGCGCAATTTCGCGGCGATCGCCGGTGCTGGCGCGCGGCTCGCCGCCTCGCGGGACATGGATGATGCGGGGCCCGCGCTGGTAATTCGGCGCATAGGCGCCTTCGAGGGCGCGCGCCGGCGTAACCGAGAGGATGTCGCCGAATTGCGCATCGGCCACCACGCGCACCTCGACGCCGGCCGGATCGTAAGCGTGCAGCACGTAATAAGGCCCGCGCCGCACCGCGTCTGAGATCGGATTGAGCCCCATGGCGCGGACGGTGGTGACGATTTCATAGGCCGGCAGCGCACCGGCGGCAGTGACCGGCTCGTTGTTAAACGAGCCGGCCACGACCAGCGGCAACGAGGCGGCAAGCGCCGCTACCGCCAGAACGATGGTCACCGTCTTATTCAAAGCAACGTCTCCGAACCTATCGCCGCGTCACGAAACGGATGATGGCATCGACCGAAATCTGCCCCGGCCCGAGCGCGAGCAGCACCATCAGGATCGACGCCCAGTAGACGTGCACGCTCCACAGCGCCTGCGGCATCACGTAGACCTGGATCAGCGCCGTCATGATGAGCAAGCCCAGCGCGGCGAAGCGGGTGCCGAGCCCCAGCACCAGCATGATCGGCAGAATGAACTCCGCGTAGCTCACCAGATAAGCGCCGAGCATCGGCGGCACCGGCACGGCGGCATATTGGGTGAGGAAAGACGTGAAGGTTTCCGCCTTCACATGCAGCGGCAGCACGACGGAAAGATCGAAGTCGTGCACGTTCAGCGGCACGCGCGGGCCATCGATGCGGGTCTGGCCGTCGAGGAAGAACAGCCGCGCCATGACCAGCCGCAAACCGAGCGCCACCAGCGCGTAAGGGATGAACGAGCAGGCGGCGGTGAAGCTTTCCACGACCGTGCCGACGAGCGAGCGCTGGCGGCTGGCGCGCCGTTCGGCGCGGGCAGCGATCGCGGCGCTGGTGGCGAGCGCCGCCGTGACCGCGGGCGAAAATCGCGGGGTTGCGGGCTGTACCGGCCGGGTGAGTTCCAGCACCGGCGCCCGCGGCGTCACCGCCAACAGACGGTCGGCCAGGCTCGACATGGCGGCAACGCCTGCCGTCTTATTGAGCGCGCCGGGCGCGCCTGCGGTCGTATCGGTCATCACGCCTCTCCGTCCCAAGCTTTGCGGCAGCTTAGCCAAAGGCGTCCGACACGCGGCTTTTTCCGCTCGCCACGGTTAAACGGTTAACTTCGGTGCGCTTTTCCCGGTACGCCTGCCGCGCAACGGCGTTGCGTAGACGAGCCGCCCGTGGTCCTCTTCTTGCTTGGCGAGGAAGCGCCGCCGCAACAAAGCGCAAGGTTTGCCCCAATCCGGCGTGGACCAGCCTTGTGTGGCGGGGCAAAATTTGGCATGGTCCATTAGGACAGTAATGCTGTCCTAATGATGGTGGCCACGGTGGCGGCCTTTTGAGGCGGGCTGACATCGGTGGCGCCCAACGGGAGCAGCCACGGCGGGCGTTAAAGCCGGGCAAGGCTGCCCTTCTCGAGATCGGTTACGCGTTGGCCACGGCGCTCATTCGGCGCTGCGGACGAGGCGGGTACGCCGGAGGCGGTTGCAAGGCGCCGCCGGCGAGGCAGGGCAAGATGGGCAGACGAAAGAAGAGCGCAAGGCATGATCAACGCGGCACGGTGGCGCGATCCACCGGCGTTGCGCGGCGCCTATGCCGACGCCGATCCGGGCACCGGCCTGCCGCAAGGTCTCTACGATCCAGCACTCGACAAGGATTCCTGCGGCGTCGGCTTCATCGCCGACATCAAGGGGCGCAAATCGCATCTGATCGTCGAGGATGGTTTGCGCATCCTCTGCAATCTGGAGCATCGCGGCGCCACCGGCGCCGATCCGCGCATGGGCGACGGCGCCGGCATCCTGGTGCAGATCCCGCACAAATTTTTCGCCAAGGAAGCATCCCGCCTCGGCTTCAAGCTGCCGGAGCCGGGCGAATACGCGGTCGGCTATCTGTTCATGCCGAAGGACGCCAATTGGCGGCAGATCATCCGCGATATCTACGCGGAAGTGATCGCGCGCGAGGGCTTGTCGCTGCTCGGCTGGCGCAGCGTGCCGACCGACAATTCGACGCTGGGTGAATCGGTGAAGCCGACCGAGCCGGCGCATCTGCAAGTGTTCATCGGCCGCGGCAAAAAGAAAATCTCGGAACCCGAATTCGAACGCAAGCTCTACATCCTGCGCAAGTCGATCTCGAACGCGATCTACAAGCGCCGCGAACGGCGCACCTCGGGCTATTACCCGGTGTCGATCTCGTGCCGCACGGTGATCTACAAGGGCATGTTCCTGGCCGACCAGCTCGGCGATTATTATCCCGATCTGCACGATCCGGATTTCGAAAGCGCGCTGGCGCTGGTGCATCAACGCTTCTCGACCAACACCTTCCCGGCCTGGTCGCTGGCGCACCCCTATCGCTACATCGCGCATAACGGCGAGATCAACACGCTGCGCGGCAACGTCAACTGGATGGCGGCGCGGCAGGCGAGCGTATCCTCGCCACTGTTCGGCACCGACATCAACAAGCTGTGGCCGATTTCCTACGAAGGCCAATCCGACACCGCCTGCTTCGACAACGCGCTCGAATTCCTGACGCAAGGCGGCTACTCGCTCGCCAACGCCATGATGATGATGATTCCAGAGGCCTGGGCGGGCAATCCGCTCATGGACGAGGAGCGCCGCGCCTTCTACGAATACAACGCCGCGCTGATGGAGCCGTGGGACGGCCCCGCCGCGATCGCCTTCACCAACGGCCGCCAGATCGGCGCGACGCTCGACCGCAACGGCTTGCGGCCGGCGCGCTATCTGCTCACCCGCGACGACCGCATTATCATGGCGTCGGAAATGGGCGTGCTGCCAATTCCGGAAAAGGACATCATCAAGAAGTGGCGCCTGCAGCCGGGCAAGATGCTGCTTGTCGATCTCGACGAGGGCCGGCTTATTCCCGACGAGGAACTCAAGGCGACACTGGCCAAGAGCCATCCTTACAAGGAATGGCTGGCCAATACCCAGATCGTGCTGGAAGAACTGCCGGGCACCGCCAATGAGCAGCCGATCTCGAACCTGTCGCTGCTCGATCGCCAGCAGGCCTTTGGTTACACCCAGGAAGACTTCAAGTTTCTGATGACGCCGATGGCCTCGACCGGCGAGGAAGCGATCGGCTCCATGGGCAACGACACGCCGATTTCGGCGCTGTCGGACAAGCCCAAGCCCCTGTTCACCTATTTCAAGCAGAACTTCGCGCAGGTGACCAATCCGCCGATCGATCCGATCCGCGAAGAACTGGTGATGAGCCTGGTCTCGATCATCGGGCCGCGGCCTAATCTGTTCGATCTGGAAGGCCTGTCGAAGACCAAACGCCTGGAAGTGCGCCAGCCGATCCTCACCAACGAGGACCTGGAGAAGATCCGCTCGATCTCGGAAATGAGCGGCGATCATTTCAAGTCGCACACCTTCGATATCACCTTCCCGGCCGAGCACGGCGCCGACGGCATGGGCTGGGCGCTCGACGCATTGTGCGAACGCGCCGAGGAAGAAGTCCGCCAGGGCTGCAACATCATCATTCTGTCCGATCGCAAATTCGGTGTTGACCGGATTGCCATCCCCTCGCTGCTCGCCTGCGCGGCCGTGCACCACCACTTGATCCGCAGCGGCTTGCGTACTTCGGTCGGGCTGGTGATGGAAACCGCCGAGCCGCGCGAGGTGCATCATTTCGCGTGTCTGGCCGGCTACGGCGCGGAAGCGATCAATCCCTATCTCGCCTTCGAGACGCTGGTCGCCATGAAGGACGACCTGGCGGGCAAGCTCGACGAGAAGGAAGTCGTCAAGCGCTACATCAAGTCGATCGACAAGGGCTTGCTCAAGGTGATGTCCAAGATGGGCATCTCGACTTATCAGTCCTATTGCGGCGCGCAGATTTTCGACGCGGTCGGACTGCGGCAGGACTTCGTCGATAAATATTTCACCGGCACGCACACCCGCATCGAGGGCGTGGGGCTCGCCGAAATCTCCGAAGAAGCCGTGCGCCGTCACCGCGTTGCTTTTGGCGATTCGCCGATCTATGCGTCCATGCTCGATGTCGGCGGCGATTACGCCGTGCGCGTGCGCGGCGAGGACCATGTCTGGACCGCCGAGACCGTGGCGCGATTGCAGCACGCGGTGCGCGGCAATTCGGCACGACCATTACCGCGCCTTTGCGAAAATCGTGAACGAGCAGAACGAGAAGCTGCTCACCATCCGCGGCCTGTTCCGCGTCGGGATGGCGCAGGAAGACGGCCGCAGCCCTGTTCCTCTCGAAGACGTCGAGCCGGCCAAAACAATCGTGCGGCGCTTCTCCACCGGCGCCATGTCGTTCGGCTCGATTTCGCGCGAGGCCCACACCACGCTCGCCATCGCCATGAACCGCATCGGCGGCAAGTCGAACACCGGCGAAGGCGGCGAGGAGAGCGACCGCTTCAAGCCGCTGCCGAACGGCGACTCGATGCGCTCGGCCATCAAGCAGGTGGCTTCGGGCCGCTTCGGCGTCACCGCTGAATATCTCGTCAATTCGGACATGATGCAGATCAAGATGGCGCAAGGCGCCAAGCCCGGCGAAGGCGGGCAATTGCCCGGCCACAAGGTCGATAAGGCCATCGCCAAGGTGCGCCGCTCGACGCCAGGCGTCGGCCTTATTTCGCCGCCGCCGCATCACGACATCTATTCGATCGAGGATCTGGCGCAGCTCATTTTCGATTTGAAGAACGCCAACCCGACCGGCGACGTCTCGGTCAAACTCGTCTCGGAAGTGGGCGTCGGCACGGTCGCCGCCGGCGTGTCGAAAGCGCGCGCCGATCACGTCACCATCGCCGGCTTCGAAGGCGGCACCGGCGCCTCCCCGCTTACCTCGATCAAGCATGCCGGCTAGCCCATGGGAAATCGGCCTCGCCGAAACCCATCAGACGCTGGTGATCAATCGCCTGCGCGGGCGCATTTCCGTGCAGGTCGACGGCGGCATCCGCACCGGCCGCGACGTGGTGGTGGGCGCCCTGCTCGGCGCCGATGAATTCGGCTTTGCCACCGCGCCGCTGATTGCGGCCGGCTGCGTCATGATGCGCAAGTGCCACCTCAACACCTGCCCGGTCGGCGTCGCCACGCAAGACCCGGTGCTGCGCAAGCGCTTCAAGGGCCAGCCCGAGCACGTGATCAATTATTTCTTCTTCGTCGCCGAGGAAGTGCGCGAGATCATGGCCGCGCTCGGCTTCCGCACCTTCAATGAGATGATCGGGCAGATGCAGATGCTCGACCAGCGCAAACTGGTGGAACACTGGAAGGCCAAGGGCCTCGACTTCTCCAAGCTGTTCATGAAGCCGCAGGCGCTGCCCGGCACCGCGATCTATAATTGCGAGAAGCAGGATCACAAGATCCACGACATTCTCGACCGCAAGCTGATCGCGGAATCGCAAGCGGCCCTCGATCGCGGCGCGCCGGTGCGGCTTGCAAACGAAAATCCGCAACATCGACCGCACCGCCGGCGGCATGCTGTCGGGCGAAGTCGCCAAGCGCTACGGCCATGAGGGCCTGCCGGACGGCACCATCCATGTGCGTTTCACCGGCACCGCCGGACAGAGTTTCGGGGCTTGGCTTGCGCGCGGCATCACCTTCGAACTCGATGGCGAAGCCAACGACTATGTCGGCAAAGGCCTGTCGGGCGGGCGCCTGATCATCCGGCCGCCGGCCGATAGCGGCATCGTGCCGGAGGAGTCGATCATCGTCGGCAACACCGTGTTGTATGGCGCGACCGAAGGCGAATGCTATTTCCGCGGCGTGGCCGGCGAGCGTTTCGCCGTGCGCAATTCCGGCGCGGTGGCCGTGATCGAAGGCGCCGGCGACCATTGCTGCGAATACATGACCGGCGGCGTGGTCGTGGTGCTCGGCTACACGGGGCGCAATTTCGCCGCCGGCATGTCGGGCGGCATCGCTTACGTCCTCGACGAGGACGGCACGTTCGAGACCCGCTGCAACATGGCGATGGTCGACCTCGAGCCGGTTCCGGCCGAAGAAGAGATCGCCGAGAACGAATATAACGAGCTGAACGATCTGACCTCGCACGGCCTAGTCGACGTGATGGCCGACATGACGGCCAAGGACGCCGAACGGCTGCACAAGCTGATCTCCAACCACGCGCGCTACACGAATTCGACGCGCGCCGCCGAAATCCTGAGCCAGTGGAAGCGCTATCGCCCGCTTGTTCAAGAAAGTGATGCCGGTCGAGTACCGGCGCGCGCTTGCCGAGATGGCGAAGGAGAAGGCCGCCACCATGCAGGCCGCCGAGTAGCATGGGCAAGGTCACCGGTTTTCTCGAAATCGAACGGCACGATCGCAAATACGAGCCGGTGGCGGAGCGTATCAAGCATTGGCGCGAATTCGTGCTGCCGCTGCCCGAGCCGGAATTGCGCGAGCAGGCCGCGCGCTGCATGGATTGCGGCGTGCCCTATTGCCACGGCACCAGCCGCCTCACCGGCGCGCCCACCGGCTGCCCGGTCAACAACCAGATCCCGGACTGGAACGATCTCGTCTACCGCAATAATTGGGACGAGGCCGCGCGCAATCTGCATTCGACCAATAATTTTCCCGGAAGTGACCGGCCGCGTCTGTCCGGCGCCGTGCGAAGCGTCCTGTACGCTCAACATCGACGACAATCCGGTCACCATCAAGACCATCGAATGCGAGATTGCCGACCGCGCCATCGCGCAAGGCCTCAAACCCGAAGAAGCCGGCGCGCAAGACCGGCAAGAAGGTCGCGGTGGTCGGCTCAGGGCCGGCGGGGCTTGCTTGCGCGCAGCAGCTCGCGCGCGCCGGCCACGAGGTGCATGTCTATGAGCGCTGGGCCAAGGCCGGCGGCTTGCTGCGCTACGGCATCCCCGACTTCAAGATGGAGAAAGTCCACGTCGAGCGCCGCGTCGAGCAGATGACGGCCGAAGGCGTCAAGTTTCATTACGGCGCGCATGTCGGCGTCAACCTGCCCGCCGACAAGCTCATCAAGGAGCACGACGCGGTGGTGCTCTCGGGCGGGGCGGAAAAGCCGCGCGACCTGCCGGTGCCTGGGCGCGAACTGAAAGGAATCCATTTCGCCATGGATTTCCTGCCGCAGCAGAACCGGCGCGTGAGCGGCGAGCCGCAAGCGGCGGGCGAACCGATTTTGGCCACCGGCAAGAAAGTCATCGTCATCGGCGGCGGCGACACCGGTTCCGACTGCATCGGCACCTCCATTCGTCAAGGCGCGGCGTCGGTGACCAATTTCGAAATCATGGAGCAGCCGCCCGAGCACGAGAACAAGATGATGGTCTGGCCGGACTGGCCGCTCAAGCTGCGTATTTCGTCGAGCCACCAGGAAGGTGTCGAGCGTGAGTTCGCCGTGCTGACGCAGAAATTTTCCGGCGAGAACGGCCAAGTCAAGAAGCTGCACTGCGTGCATGTCGACGCCAAGTTCCAACCGGTAGCCCGGCAGCGAATTCGAGATCGACGGCGACCTGGTGCTGCTTGCCATGGGTTTCGTGCATCCGGTGCACGAGGGGCTGGTCAAAACGCTCGGCGTCGAGCTCGATGCGCGCGGCAATGTGAAGGCCGACACCGATGCTTACGCGACCTCGATCGCAAAAGTATTCGCCGCCGGCGATATCCGCCGCGGCCAGTCGCTGGTGGTGTGGGCTATCCGCGAAGGGCGGCAAGCCGCGCACGCGGTCGACAAATTCCTGATGGGATCGACGACGCTACCGCGCTAGGCGCGCAATTTCAGCGCAGCCAGCCGAGTGGATTGCTGCGGGGTGCCGTGCGGTGCGCGCTGGTGCCGGGCGGCTTCTTTTCATCCGTATTCTGGCTGGTCTTGCCATTGGTCTTGGTCTTTTGCTCGACCGGCTTCGCTGCGGGCGCCGCGATTGGCGCATTGGCGGGGGCCGCCGCCTCGACCGGCGGGGCCGAAGCTGACGCGGCCTTTCGCTCGGCGCCGGGCGGCCAGGCGAAATCGTCGGCACGGCCGGGGGGCGCCGGAACCGGCTCACCCTTGACCAGCACGTGGTCGGCGATGGCGTCGGCGTGAGCGGGCTGAACGCCGGCGCCGCCGAGCAACTGGTCGGAATTCGTCGGTGTCACGGTCAGCGGCACCACCGGCCCGATCAACGGCCGCACCGCCGATTTGCCCGGCGCCGGCACCGGAGCGACCGGTCCGACCGGCAGCGCCACCGGCGTCACGTGGCTGCTCATGGCGCGGCGCAATTCGCGCTCGACGAAATGCGCCAGCTTGCGCGCGCCGGACTTGGTGAAATAGACGCCGTCGGCCGTACGCAATCGCCGCATCTGCCCCTCGTAATCGGGGCCGAAGGTCGTGAACTTGCCGGTCTCGTCGACGAAGCCGTCCCACACATCCACATAGATGGCGCCGGCGCGCTCGGCGCGCGTGCGATAAAGATCGTTGAGATAAACCGCGTCGGCGGTGGATTTGGTGCCGCGGATCGACGGCAGACCGACCCAGAACACCGGTATACCCTTGCTCTTGAGCGCGGCAACGGTCTCGTCGATGCGGCGCGAATACACCTGAGCCCAACGGTCGCTGCGAAACTCGATCACGCCATTGGCCTTCTTTGTCTGCTTCGGCTCGGGCGCGATGATCGAGGGCTGGTCGGGATTTTCTTTGTTGCGGTCCTTGTCGGCGGTGTCCGGTTTCGGCGCGTCGGGGTCCGGCTCGTTAGCGACATCCTTTTCGCGAATGTTCTGGCGGTCGCTGACGCCGAGCATCATGACCACGTAGTTCACTTTCTCTTTTGCAAGCTCGTCACGCGCCACATTCCACCAGTCGAGCTGGCTCTTGAACTCATAGCGCAGCAAGCCGGAGCGGATCTTGTCCTTGCGGATGATGCCGATCTCGGGCGAATCCGCAAAGGCGTCTTCCAAACCGTAAGCGAGCCAGCCCGCCATGCCGTCGCCCATGACCATGATGGAAATGCTGGGCACGACCGGCGGCGCTTTCGGGTCCGGCTTATGCGGCAACGGCGCGCGCGAATAATCGACGGACGGCTCTTCGACGACGTCCGGACGCGGGTTGCTGTTTCCGAAAAACCCGCGGAACCCGCCGCCGGCGCGCGGGCGCTGGCCGCTCAGAAACGGATAACGGTCATCGAGCCGCTGCGCCTGGGCGGAAGTGGTGAGCGCCATTTGAAACGCGCCAACGCCGGCGCATTCGATCGCGGCCAGAACCGCCGCGCCGATCAGCCACCGGAAATTGCGCAATTTGCCAACCATGCCGATCGCCCAAGACCTTCCCGATCGCCCAAGACCTTCAAACTCTGAGGGCGAGCAGGCCATAAATTCGGCCTTCGCCACCCATGATCATGGGCCAATAGCGCGCAAAAAATGTCAACTCGAAGGTGGCCCCGTGGTTACCCTTTGGGCCGGTGAACCAAGGCTTTCGCCGCATATTTGCGGGCTTTTTGGCGGGCTCGCGCTAGCGGGCGCGCAACCGGTCAAGGACACCGGCCGAGGCAAAGCCATCGGGAACCCGGCCGATCCTGGCCTGGAAATCGCGGATCGCGGCCCGGGTCCTGGCGCCCAGGCGGCCGTCCGGCTCGCCGACATCGTAACCGTGCCGGGCCAGCAATTGCTGCAGCTCCAGCCGTTCGTCGCGCGAGAGCACTCGCTCGTAGCGCGGCCAATGTTGCGCGAAAGCCCCGCCGCCGCGCAGCCGGTCGGCGAGATGGCCGATCGCCAGCGCGTAGGACTCGGCCGGGTTGTAGCGCATGATGGCGCGGAAATTCGGCAGCATCAGAAAGCCGGGCCCCTGTGCGCCGGCCGGCACCAGCAGGAAGGCGCGGTCGTCCGGCCGCGGGAATGGCTTGCCGCCGGGCCGCGTGAGGCCGTGGCGCTCCCATTCGCGGATCGTCATCATGCGATGGTGGTCGCTGAGCATGAAATTGAAATTCGCCGGCACCACGACCTCGTAGCCCCAGGTCTGCCCGCTGACCCAGCCGTCCTTCTTCAGATTGTTGGCGGTGGAGGCGATGATGTCGGAGATCGAATCGACCACGTCGCGGCGGCCGTCGCGGTCGAAGTCCACGGCGTAGCGTTTGAACGCGGTCGGCATGAACTGGGTCGGGCCGAAGGCGCCGGCCCATGAGCCGACCAGCCGGCTCGGCTTGACGTCGCCGCGTTGGAGAATTTCGAGCGCAGAGAAGAACTCGTCGCGGAAATAGCGCTGACGGCGGCCGATGCAGGCAAGCGTCGCGGTCGAGCGGATCACCGGCCGCTCGCCGACCAGCGCGCCGTAATCGGTCTCCACGCCCCAGATCGCAGCGATCAGATAGCGGTCGACGCCATAGGCGCGCTCCACCGCCTCGAAGGTCGCGCGGTATTTATCCAGCAGCGCGCGGCCGCGTGCGATGCGGTCGTCGCTCACCAGCAGATCGAGATAATCCCAGAGCGATTTGGTGAATTCCGGCTGGCTGTCGAGCAGATCCATGATCCGCAAGTCCGGCGTCAGCTTGCCCGTGTAGGCGACATAGACGTTGCGCGTGATGCCGTGACGCGCGGCCAATGGCCACAGCCGTTCCAGACAACCGTGGAAATCCGCCGCCGCGGCACGGATCGCCGCCGCGGTCATACGTGGATCGCCGGAGGCACCTGACTCCCCGCTCCATTCCGGCGCCGCCGAAGGCATGCCGGGCGCGGCCGGTGCGATGGTTCCGGTCGGACCCGAATAGCATCGTTGCGCCTGACCTGCGCGGTCGCGCTGGGAATGGCCAAGGCGGCCACCAGAATGCCGCCGATGAGGTAGAGCTGCGTTCCTGACATGTAAACGTCGGCACTCGATTTACAGACAACGTCCGAGCAACTCGCACCTTCAACGCTCTGACGATTATCTGCTGATCGGTCGCTCGCCTCAAGGTCGCCGCGTTCGGCGGCCCGCCTTGCGGCTTCGGACCTTAATCCCAGTAACAGATCAGCAGGCTGGCCCGGGGTGCGGCCGGCGGTGAAGATCGTTGACGTCTATGGTTGTGCCTCCGACATCGTCCGCCGACTCTAAATCCAGACTTTTCAATTTTTTACGCCAGCCTTGCTGCGATGCACCGGGTGCACAATGGTGCTGTGCAAACAGTAAAGTGTACCGGGTGCGGTTTCTTGTCCCACCCACCACAAAAACCCCCGCCGGCTCCTCCCAGAACTCAGCCCGCCGCCCCAGCCCGGCCACCATCTCCTCCACATACGGCGCCGTCGCGCAGAGCTGCTCGAACATCCTCCGGCACCGTCAGCCCCGCCCGTGCACATCCCGGCGATCTCGTCCCGCCGCACCGGGCTGATCTCGGCCCTCCGCCGGCGGCACCGGCGGCGCGGGCAGCGGAGCGGCACCCGCATCCAGCACCGGCCGCCGCCCGCGCCAGGGCGTCGCGTCTTCGTAAGCCTTCGCCACGCGCAGCACCATCGCATCGGCGAACGGCCGTCCGACCACCTGCATCGACAGCGGCAGCCCGTCCTCGGTGAAGCCGATGCACTGCACCAGCGCCGGTCCCCCGGTGCACGTTGAACGGCGTGGTGACAGAATTGCCCCTGCCAGAAATTGATCGTCCGCCATGCGTCCAGCCGCGCGGCCGGACCGGGCCCGCGGTCACCAGCACGTCGTATCGCGCATACAGCGGCGCCATTTCCGCGATCATCTGCCGCCGCTGCGCGACGCCTGCATGTAATCCGCCCCGCTGATCAGCAGCGCCCCCAGCGCCCGGCCCAGGAAATCCGCGCCGAAATCGCCGAGTCGCGTCGCGCAGCACCGGCTCGTGGACGGCGAACAGTTCGCTCTCCGCGCCGGTGATCTTCACCGCGTGATAGTCGGCGGCGGGCCGGATGCGGGCATCCTCCAGCATCGCGCCCAGGCCGCGCAGCACGTCGTAGGCTGCTTCCAGCGCGGCCTTCACCGCGGGCGGCGACGGGACTCGTCCTCATACAGATGCCGCAGCACGCCGATGCGCAGCCCTTGACGCCGCCGCGCAGCGCCGCCGCGATAATCCGGAACCGGCCGTCGCGCGCTGGCCGGATCCTTCGGATCGTGCCCGGCGATCGCCTGCAGCATGATGCGCGCAGTCCTCCACCGTCCAGGTCATCGGCCCGGCGTGGTCGTAGCTGAAGCTGTTGGTATAGACGCCGGACCGGCTCACCAGCCCATAGGTCGGCTTCAGCCCCACCAGCCCGCACAGCGCCGCCGGATTGCGGATCGACCCGCCGGTGTCGGAGCCCAGCGATCCCATCATCAGCCCGGCCGCGACGCCGGCGCCCGGAGCCGCTGGACGACCCGCCGGTGAAATGCTCCCGGTTCCACGGATTGCGGGCCGCCGGCCAGGGCAGGTCGAACGACGGGCCGCCATGGGCGAATTCATGCGTCGACAGCTTGCCCAGCAGCACCGCGCCGGCTGTCGTACAGCTTCGTCACCGTGTGGCGTCGAAGTCCGGCACGTAGTCCGCCCGCGTGCGGGAATGGCAGGTCGTGCGGATCCCCGCGGTGCAGTAGATGTCCTTCAGCGCGAACGGGATGCCATGCATCGGGCCGCGGTAGCTGCCCGGCAGCGATCTCGGCCTCGGCCGCGCTGCGCCGCGCCAGCGCCTGTTCGGCGGTGACCAGTCAGATAGGCGTTCAACTGCGGGTCGAACGCGCGATCCGGTCCAGAAACGCCCGGGTCAGTTCCACCGGCGACAGGCGCCGCCGCTCGATCAGCCGGGCGGCCTCGGCGATCGACAGAAAATGCAGATCGGTCGACGAGAGCGCAGCATCATCGGGCATGGCAGAACTCTCCCCACGGAACAAAGTCTCGAACCGGCGTTCCTCGCTGCTCGCGGCCACATTCCCTCGTTCAGTCCGCCGGGGCGCCCGCGTCGCAACCCGAGTGTCGCGCATCGGCAGCGCGGCGCAAAGAGGGCCGGATGCAGAGGGGCGGATGCAGCGGCGCGACGGATCGCGTAAACTCGCCACCCAAAGGCAACCAAGGCAGGACCCCGTGCGGCGAGAAACCCTGATAGGCATCTGGATCGGCGGACTGGTACTTGCCGCGCTGATCTACCTGGTCGGCCCCGACCAGTTCCTGGACACGGTGCTG
>CAVWPH010000020.1:0-45810 GCA_963756805.1 uncultured Alphaproteobacteria bacterium | reverse complement strand
CATAGGCGAACAAACGAATCAAAATCCGATTTTGTCCGCTGTTGCTCCGATAGCGGACAAATGTTGCAGGTGCCGGACCCGCGCATCGCGACGCATGAGCGCCGCGGCTTTACGTCCCGTAGCTCTGGATCAGTGAGCCGGCGACAAGCGACCAGCCGTCCACCAGCACGAAAAATATCAGCTTGAACGGCAATGAGACCACCACGGGCGGCAGCATCATCATGCCCATCGACATCAAGACCGATGCCACCACCAGGTCGATGATCAAGAACGGCAGGAACAAGAGAAAGCCGATCTCGAAGGCGCGCTTGAGTTCGGAGATCATGAAGGCCGGCACCAGCACGCGCAGCGACAGGTCTTCCGGCTTGGCCGGGGCTGCTTCCTTCGACATGTCGACGAACAGCTTGAGGTCCTTCTCGTTGACGTTCTTCTGCATGAAGGCGCGCAACGGCACGGTGCCGCGCTCGAAGGCCTGCTCGGCGGTGATCTCGTTGGCGACCAGCGGCCGCACGCCGGTGTCGTAGGCGCGTTGCAGCGCCGGGCCCATCACGAAGGCGGTGAGAAACAGCGCCAGCGAGACGATCACGGCATTAGGTGGCGCGGTGGCGGTGCCGAGCGCGGTGCGCAGCAGCGACAGCACCACCACGATGCGGGTGAACGACGTCATCATCACCAGGATGGACGGCGCCAGCGAGAGCACCGTGAGCAGCGCGATCATCTGCACCACGCGCTCGGTCAGTCCGCTGCCTTGTCCGAAATTGACGCTGATGTCCTGCGCAAGCGCAGGCGCGGTCAAGCTGAGGATGAGCCCGGCTACTCCGACCACCACCGTCACAAGACGGACACGGCGGTCGGAACGACCTGTCAGGTTTTACCCGACGGACGGCCTAACAAACTCGCCATCTCATCTTCGAGGTTTTCGTAAAGTCTCTTGCCGGGCGCTGCCGCCGGCTCGAGCCTGGGTTCGGGTCTTGGTTCCTTTGGATCGATTTGAGTTCTGGTCCTTGGTTCGAGTCTTGGATCCATTCTTGGCTCCGGCCGCTCCTTCGCTCCGTTTTTGGCGTCGAACCTGCATCGAGCTTGGCGTCGAATTTGGCGTCGAATTTCGGCTCGGCGCGCGGTTTGAATTCGCGCGCCGGCGTGCGGCGCATGTCGTTGCCTTTGGCTGCCGGATTGATCGCCAGCGGGTCGGTCACCGGCGGGCGGCCATTCGCGGCCGGTCCGCGGCGCAGCGCCGCTTCAAGCTGTTGTGCCATTTCGGCCAGGTTGTGATCGGTCTGCGGTGGCGCCCCAGGCTCTTGCGCGGGCGGGATGATGGCGCGGGGCGCCATGGCTCGCTGCGCGCGGGCGGCGGACCATGTCCGGCGGATTGAGGCGCGCCGACAATTCGGCCGCCAAACCGGTGAGACTGTCGGCGGGACGCGCGCGCGCGCCGGGCTCCGGCGGCAGCCAAGGCTCTTCGGCGGCCGGCGCACGATAGGCGAGCGCGGCGCCGGCGATCGGCGCGTCGGCTCGGTCACCGGTTGCAGCGGCCAGGCGCTATCCATCGTCGGCGCTGCCGCCCCGCGGGTTCGTTGGCAAGGCCGAGGCGCGGTTCGCGCGTGTATCACGCGCGGCGGCGCCGATGGCGCGCACGATGTTCTGTTCGACCACCACGTCGGTCGGCCCGCCGATCATCAGCAGATGTTCCACATTGTCGCGGCGGATGAGCACCAGGCGGCGGCGTCCGTCCACCGTGGCCGCATCGATCACCGCCAGCCGCGGCTGGCGGCCACGCGTAGTGGCGCCGCCCAGGCGGTTCGCCCCATAGCGGCGCACCAGCCATGCGGTGAGGCCGATCAGGCCCAGCACCACCAGAAAGGCGATGAAGAAGCGCGCCGCGAGTGGCAACTCCGAGCCGAACAAGGTCCCGAACATCAATGCGCTCCGTCCCTGTCGGCGCGGCCCATCGGGCGGGAATCGCCCGAATGGTTAATACCGTAGGCACAATTTGCCGCCCGGAATACTAACAGAGCCTTAACAAATAAAGACCTACTTGGCATCCAGCCCCCGTCCTCAGGGATTTCCGCCTTTTGCAGGCGCGAAATGGCCAAATGGTGGCCGACGCCCGATTGGCCCACTGCCCTATCCTTTTACCCGCCATTAACCATACACCCGGCAAAGTCTGCCTAGCAGAGCTTAACGGATAGCGGCTTTCGCGGCGTTCGGGCCGCGTCCGCGCGGGACCCAGGAAGCTATTAAGAGGACAGCCATGGCGATCACCGACATTCCGATCCTGTCCATGCTGCGCACCCGGCATGGATTGGGCGCAGGCGCGCCAGAAGCTGCTGGCGGAAAACGTCGCCAATGCCGATACGCCGCATTCCGCGCGCGCGATCTGACGCGCGCCGGAATTCGCGGCGCCAGCGGAAATGGCCCCGGCGAGGGTCGCAAACGTTTCACTGGCGCAAACCGAGAGCGGCCATATCGCCGGATTCGGCTCGAGCGGAGCCGTTTCCAGCGAAAGGTCGACAGCCACTTACGACAATGCGCCCGACCGGCAACGGCGTCAAGCCTCGAGGAACAGATGATGAAGGTGGCGGCCAACCAGATGGATTACCAGGCCGTCACCGCGCTCTACATCCGCAGCCTCGGTCTCATCAAGACCGCGCTCGGCAAGCGCTGACGCTTAATCGAAGGAGGCACGATCTTGGATTTCCTCAAGAGCATGGCCATCGCCGCCTCGGGCTTGCGCGCGCAAGCCGGCCGCATGCGCATCATTTCGGAAAACATCGCCAACGCCGATTCGACGCCGCAGCACGGCCGGCACCGATCCCTACCGGCGCAAGGTGCCGACCTTCCAGTCCGAATTCGACCGCGAGCTCGGCGTGCAACTGGTCGAGCTCGGCAAAGTGCAGACCGACAAGTCCGACTTCAAGCTGAAATACGAGCCCGGCCATCCGGCCGCCGACGTGAACGGCAACGTCAAATATCCCAACGTCAATCCGCTGGTGGAAATGACCGACATGCGCGAGGCGCAGCGTTCCTACGAAGCCAATGTCAACGTGATCAGCGCCACGCGCCGCATGCTCCAGCGCACCATCGATATTCTCAAAGCATAGCGCATGATCCCGAAAGTGGGTACCGGTTTTCGGAAAAGATCATGCGCCAGGAAAGGCAAAAGGATTAATTCATCATGGCCTCACCGCTCGCCGCCGCCAGCGCCTATGCCAATATCGCGCGCATCGCCAGCAATCCTTCGCTCGGCGCTCGCCAACCTGCCGGGCGCCGACACCAAGAGCGAAACCAGCTTCGCCTCCGTGCTCAAGGAAGCGATCAGCTCGGTCAACGAGATCGGCAAGAAATCCGATGTCCAGAGCCGCGCCCTGGCCAACGGCAAAGCCAACATGGTGGACGTGGTCACCGCGGTGTCGGAGACCGAGGTCGCCATCGATGCGGTGGTGGCCGTGCGCGACAAGGTGATCGCGGCCTACGAAGACATCATGAAGATGCCGATTTGATCCGTGAGGTGAATGCTCCCGAATGACCGGACCCGAAGTTCTCGATACCGCCCGCGAGGCGATCTACACGCTGATCATTGTCGCGAGCCCGGTGATGCTGGTGGGCCTGGCCGTGGGCGTCGCCATTTCGCTGTTGCAGGCGATCACGCAGATCCAGGAAATGACGCTCGCTTTCGTGCCGAAAATCCTGGCGATCTTCATTTCATTGCTGATCGCGCTGCCCTTCATGGCCGAGAAGATGCACGCGGAGATGCTTCACATCGCCGCCCGCATCGTCAGTCCCGCTGGATCACGCGTCAGATCATCGCAAAGAAAAATTGAATGAAGTCGACATTTCATTTCTGCCGGCGATCGCCGCGGCGTTTCTCCTAACTTTTGCGCGCATCGGCACCATGGTCATGCTGCTGCCGGGCGTCGGCGAATTGAACCTGCCGGCGCGGGTGCGGCTCGCCATCGCGCTGGTGCTCACCGCCATCCTGCTGCCGTCGCATCAAGAAGGCCTACGTGGTCGATCTCAAGGCGCTCGGGCCGGTGATCGTCTTGCTGTTCCAGGAGCTGATGATCGGCGCGGTGCTGGGCTTGACCGCAAGGCTGGCGATCTCGGCGCTGCAAGTGGCGGGCTCGGTGGTCGCCCAGCAATTGGGCTTAGGGTTTGTCACGGCGATCGATCCGACGCAGAACCAGCAGGGCCTGCTGGTCGGCAATTTCCTCTCCGTGCTCGGCATCACGCTGATCTTTGCCACCGACATGCATCATCTGGTGATCGCCGCGCTCAACGACAGCTACAATATTTTCCGCCCCGGCGAGATGCCGCTCACCGGCGATGTGGCGCAGCACATCACCCGCGTGATCGCGACCGTCGTTCCGCATCGGCGTGCAGCTGGCGGCGCCGTTTTTGGTGTTCGGGCTTTTGTTCAATCTCGGCCTCGGCGTGCTCAGCCGCCTGATGCCGCAGATGCAGGTGTTCTTCATCGGCCTGCCGCTGTCGATCCTGCTCGGCCTGCTGCTCTTGCTCTTGGTGATCGGCGCCATGATGGGCACCTTCGTCGGCTACATGGAAGGCGTGCTCGGTAACCTGGCGCCGAGCTAAGCCAACATGGCCGAGCAACAAGACGATACCGAGAAAACAGAAGACCCGACGCAAAAGCGCCTGGACGAGGCGCTCAAGCGCGGCGACGTGGTCAAGAGCCAGGAGGTTTCTACCTGGTTCGTGATCGCAGGCGCGACGCTGGTGTTGAGCGCTTTCTCCGGCAGCATGAGCGAACAGCTGACCGGCACCATGCGCGGGCTGATCGCCCATTCATATGACATCCAAGTTGGACGGCCCGGCGCTGCCGCATCTGTTCAAGAAGATCGGCCTCGAACTGATCGCGGCCATGGCCATCCCGTTTTTGCTGCTGATGCTGGCGGCGCTCGGCGGCAACATGATCCAGCATCGGCTGGTCTGGTCGCCTCGAAGTGCTGACGCCCAAACTATCCAAGATTTCGCCGCTGGCGGGGTTGAAGCGGCTGTTCTCCAAGCAGGCGCTGGCCAATTTCGCCAAGGGCCTGGTCAAGCTGCTGCTGATCGGCACGGTGCTGACCGCGTTGATGTGGCCGGAACGCAACCGGCTCGAAGGCGCTGGAGACCACCGATCCTGCCGCGATCCTGCCGCTCACTCTAATTCTGGCGCTCAAGCTCATGGGCGCGGTGGTCGCCATGATGGCGGTGGTGGCCGCCGCCGACTATTTGTTCCAGTACCGGCAATGGTACGAGCGGCAGAAAATGTCGCTGCAGGAATTGAAGGAGGAGTTCAAGCAGACCGAAGGCGATCCGGTCATCCGGGGCAAGATGAAACAGGTGCGCCAGCACCGCATGCGCCGCCGCATGATGGCGGCAGTTCCCAAGGCCGCCGTCATCATCACCAACCCGACCCACTATTCCATCGCCCTGCAATACGAGCGCGGCATGGAGGCGCCGATCTGCGTCGCCAAGGGCGTCGATGCGCTGGCGCTCAAGATCCGGGAGGTGGCCGGCCAAACATTCGATCCCGATCGTGGAAAACCCGCCGCTGGCGCGCGCCCTGCATGCCACCGTCGAGGTCGACCAGGCGATCCCGCACGAGCATTATAAAGCCGTGGCGGAAGTGATCGGCTATGTCATGAAGCTGCGCCGGGCGGTTCCCCGGTAAGCATCGGGCTGCCTATCCAAAGCACGGGATGGGCGGCGGCCTGGCTCTTGCGCCGATGGGGCTCCTTAAGGCACTCAAGAGTCGGGAAAGCTCGGGCACGTCATGGCAGGCCAGGAACGCACCAAGCAGGCCGAACCAGGCGGCCGCAGCGACGGCAAGCCGGCTTTCGACAAAAGCCAGAGCGCCCCGCGCGGCGGCTCGATCGGCCTGGTGTTGCTGATCGCGCTGGCGCTGGTCGGCGCCGCCGCCGGCCTCATTTATGTCGGCCAGGACTACGCCGAAACCTACATCGTGGCGCTGCTCTCGGTGCTCGGCACCGTCGGCGTCTTCGCGCTGTTCGCGCTCGCCTCCGGCATCATGCATCTGTCGAGCCGCAGCGACGGCAATCCGATGCTCAAGGCGCTGGCCGACAATGCCTTCGACGGCATCGTCGTCACCGACCAGTCCGGCCGCGTGTTCTACGCCAATTCCGCCTATCTCGACTTGATCGGCTCCAGCCGGCGCCAATGACGTGCGGCCGATCGAACGGGTGTTCGTCGGCGATCCGGACGTATCGGAAGCGATCTACCGCCTGCTCAAGGCCGCGCGCGAGGGCCGCCGCTTGCAGGAAGAAGTGCGGGTCGCGGCGGCCGAGCCAAACGCCGCGCGCTGGTTGCGGATGCGCGTGCGCCCGCTGGGCGAGGGCAAGCCGGACGCGCGCATGACGGTGTGGTCGATCGCCGACGTGACGCGCGACCGCGAGCGCCAGGAGAACGTGTTCCAGGAATTGCAGCACGCCATCGATTATCTCGACCACGCGCCGGCCGGCTTCTTCTCGGTCGATGCCGCGGGCGACATCATTTATCTCAATGCCACGCTCGCCGCCTGGCTCGATCACGATCTGGCGCAGGTCGGCGCCGGCTCGCTCAAGCTCGGCGATATCGTGGCCGGCGAGGGCGCGGCTTTGCTCACCACGCTCAATGCCGCGCCGGGCGAAGTCAAAACCGAGGTGCTCGATCTCGATCTGAAGACGCGCGGCGGCAAGCCGGTGCCGGTGCGGCTGTTTCATAAAGTGGCGTTCGGCGCCGACGGCGCCGCCGGCGCCTCGCGCACGCTGGTGCTCAACCGCGCCAAGGACGACGGCAGCGATTCCGCCCGCGCGGCGGAAGTGCGCTTCATGCGCTTCTTCCAGAACACGCCGATGGCCATTGCCACCGTCGACAAAACCGGCCGCATCGCGCGCAGCAATGCGCGCTTTGCCTCCGCTTTCGAGGACATGCTCAAAGGTCCCGAAGGATTGAGCGACGGGCGCTCGATCCTCTCGGTGGTGGAGGAGCGCGATCGTCCGCAGCTCGAATTTGCCATCGCCAAGGCCGCCGATGGGCATGGCGACATCGCGCCGGTGGAAGCAGCGCTTGCCGGCCAGGCCGAGCGCTGGGCGAATTTCTTCGTTTCGGCCGTGGAGGACGAGGACAGCGACGGCGAAGCCGCGATCGTCTACGCGCTGGAGACCACCGCGCAGCGCACGCTGGAAAACCGCGTCTACCAGCAGCAGAAAATGGAATCGGTCGGGCAACTCGCCGGCGGCATCGCGCACGACTTCAACAACGTGCTCTCGGCCATCATGATGGCGACCGACTTCTTGCTCAACGCGCACAAGCCGACCGATCCCTCGTTCCAGGACATCATTCAGATCAAGCAGAACGCCAATCGCGCGGCGGCGCTGGTGCGGCAATTGCTGGCCTTCTCGCGCAAGCAAACGCTGCGCCCGCAGGTGCTCGATCTGGGCGAAACGCTGAGCGATCTCGGCATGCTGCTCAAGCGATTGATCGGCGAAAAAGTGACGCTGGAAGTCGTGCACGGCCGCGATTTGTGGCCGGTGAAAGTGGACCTGTCGCAATTCGAGCAGGTGATCGTCAATCTCGCGGTCAACGCGCGCGACGCCATGCCCGATGGCGGCAAGCTCGTCGTGCGCACCACCAATGTGACGTCCGACGAAAGCGGCAATTTCGCCTACAAGGGCATGCCGCACGCCGATTACGTGCTGGTGGAAGTGAGCGACACCGGCATCGGCATCTCGTCCGACATTATCGACAAGATCTTCGAGCCGTTCTTTTCGACCAAGGAAGTCGGCAAGGGCACGGGCTTAGGCCTGTCCACGGTCTACGGCATCGTCAAGCAGACCGGCGGCTTCGTCTATGCCGACAGCGAGCCGGGCGCGACCTCGTTCCGCATTTTCCTGCCGCGCCACGTGCCGGGCGCGGAGGAGCAGCTCGCGGAAATTTCCGATCGGGAGGCGCCCGCGATCGCCGGCGCTCTGTCGGCGGCCGACGATATGGCGCGCGCCGGCAGCGCCGATCTCACCGGGCAGGGCATCATTCTGCTGGTCGAGGACGAAGAAGGCTTGCGCGCGCTCAATGCGCGCGGGCTCGCCTCGCGCGGCTACACGGTGCTGGAAGCCGGCAACGGCGTCGAGGCGATCGAGGTTCTGGACAAGCACGGCCACGTCGACCTGGTGGTGTCGGACGTGGTGATGCCGGAAATGGACGGGCCGACGCTGCTCACCGAACTGCGGCGGCGCGATCCGGCGGTGAAGATTATTTTCGTCTCCGGCTATGCCGAGGAAGCCTTCGCCAAGAACCTGCCGAGCCAGGAGCAATATTCGTTTCTGGCCAAGCCGTTCACGCTCAAGCAGCTGGTCGCCGAAGTGAAGAAGACCATGGCGTCCTAGCTGCGGCGCTCAATATTGCCGCTTAGCGCCGGTCAGTTACACGACAGCGCGATGCGCGTCTTTTCGAACAATATTTCACGCATGCGGCAAGGAAAATTGCGTCCCGCCGCGGTCGGCGACGGCGCCGGGCGGAAATACGTGGATTCGTTCATGGCTTCGGCGGGGCCGATGACAATGCCGGTGGCGGCATCGCCGGCGGGCATGGATAGATCGAGCGGAACCGGTGCGGGCATGGCAACCGCCGCCGAACCGAATGCCAATAACAAAGCCAAGGCGATCAAAGTCTTCATCATGCGTCTCCCGCAAGCCGACAATCGCCGGGGAGGCCGCATGTTCCGTGGCTTTTATGACATTCGCGTGATGGATAAGGGCGCAGAAACGCCCGAAACGTCAGGCGCTTTCAGCCGGTTCCGCTTTGGCCGCGGCGTCGGCGTCGATGGCCGGGGCCAGCGGTGCCGCTTCCGATTGCACGGTATGGCGCTCGAATTTCACGCCGACTTGGTTTGGCTTGCGCCAGATCACTGTGCAGGCGCGCCGCGCCGAGCCATTGCCCGAGAGCAGCAATATGAAGTGGTCGGGAAGAATTTTGGAATCTTCCACGTCGATGCGGGCGCCGCTGTCGGAAATATCGGCCAGTACGCAACCATGCTTTTGGTTGGCGCCAAGCAATACCCAAGCGGTGTAACGCATGGCCCGCCGCTTCGTTTTGCGATTGTCTTTTTTATTCTGGATCATGCCGCCTCGCAGCCGAGGAATTGGGCGGGCGCGGACCGCTCTTCATAATTCGTTAAGCCTGGCGCCCAAGTGAAGCCGGACTATAGGCGGCGGCACTTACTAATTCATAAACCGCGATATGTGGGCCCGGAATGCCGCTTAACCGTTGACCGAATGGCTATTTCCGTCTATGTCGCCGCCCGCAACCTGGTTTTCGGCGTCATCTTGCTGACACGCTCCCGACCTTTGGGCCAGCGGTTCAAGTGAACTCCCAAAAACTCGGATTGTTGCCGCCGGCACGATGAACGCGCCGGCGTTCAACGGAAGCGTGAAAGGACTTAAGATGCCTGTCGGAACTGTGAAGTTCTTCAATACCCAAAAAGGCTTCGGCTTTATCCAGCCGGATGACGGCTCCAAGGACGTGTTCGTCCACATCACCGCGGTCGAGAAGGCCGGGATGCGGTCGCTGATGGAGGGCCAGAAGATCTCTTATGAGATCGTCACCGAGCGCGGCAAGCAGGCCGCCGGTAATCTCCAGTCGGCCTGAGGCCGGCGTTTTCAAGAAGAACTTCGCGTAAGAAGCATTTCGATGATTGAAGCCCGGCGGCGACGCCGGGCTTTTTAGTTTGATGTTGCGCTTTGGATGGATAATCTCGCCCATAAAATTTTTCAGGGAGGATAGCCATGGACATCATCGCTTGCGGATCGCGGCCCTCGCGCCGGGGACCGGCGGAAAGTTTCACCGGCACGGTGTGGCAGGACCCGATCGTCCAGGCGCCGGACCCGGCGCTGTTGCGCGCGGGGCGCGTTCGCTTCGAGCCGGGCGCGCGCACGTTCTGGCACACCCATCCGCTCGGGCAGACTTTGCATATTACGTCGGGCGTCGGGCGGGTGCAGACCTGGGGCGGCCCGGTGCGCGAGGTGCGCGCCGGCGATACGGTGTGGATCCCGCCGGGCGAAAAGCATTGGCATGGCGGTACGCCCGAGAACAGCATGGAGCACATCGCCATGCAGGAGCAGCAGGGTGGCGAGCACGTGAAATGGCTCGAAGCGGTGACCGACGAGCAATACGGCGCCAAGCTCGGCGGGTAGGCTAGGCTTTGCGCCGGAACCGGATCACCAGCGCGTGAACGCCGGAATAGGCGTGCCGGGCCGGGGTATAATCCAGTCAAGGCGGGGCGACGGGCCTGGCCAGTGTCGGGAGGTATTCTAATGATAGCAATTCGCCGGGGCGCGCCATTGGCCGCCTGCTTGATGGTGTTGTGCGCAGGCCCGGTTGCCGCGCAGCAGGCCAATATGAGTTTCTTCGTCACAAGCTCGCCGATCGGAAAGGGAGCGGACCTTGGTGGCTTAGTGGGCGCCGACAAGCATTGCCAAACGCTCGCGGCTGCGGTGGGGGCAGGCGCCAAGACCTGGCGGGCTTATTTGTCCACGCAAGGCGGCGGCGCCGTGAACGCGCGTGACCGCATCGGCAAGGGACCGTGGGTGAATGCCAAGGGCGTGGTGGTCGCCAAGGACGTCGCCGAATTGCACGGCACCAACAACCTCACCAAGCAGACCGTGCTCACCGAAAAAGGCGAGATCAACAACGGCCGCGGCGATACGCCGAACCGGCACGACATCCTCACCGGCTCGCAGCCGGACGGCTCGGCTTTCCCGCCCGACAAGGACATGACCTGCAAGAACTGGACGAGCAGCACCGAAGGCTCGGCCATGCTGGGACACGCCGACCGTATGGGCTTACGCGAAGATGACGCTTCGCATTCCGTGGAACTCGTCGCATCCCTCGCGCGGCTGCACACAGGACGGCCTGCGTTCGACCGGCGGCGACGGGCTGCTGTACTGCTTCGCGGCGAACTAGGCGGCTATAAACCGGGCCTATTGCGTGGACGGCCGGCAAAGGCCCGTTTTGCAAAACGGGCCTTTTTGCCTTTAATTCCAATATCTCAAGGCAAAAAACTAACGGCAATTTCATTCGTAAAGGGATTTTTTGAGCTCGCTTTGAACCAGCGGACCCCGCCGCAACACTCATGGGCATAGAGGGCGGCAGACGCAGCTCGCGATGTACAGGTCCCTCGCTGCAAATGGAGAGCGACTATGAAGAAAGTTGTGATTTTGGCCGTTATCGCGGCCGTGACGATGAGCGTGTCGGCGCAGGCCAGTTCCTCGCGCCACAAGCAAAACGTAGCGTCCAACGCTAAGCAGTGCTGGATCGCCACCGACAACCTCAGCCATGGCTACTGGATGAGCTGCGGTTCACTGACCCCGTCCCAGATCGCGGCAATCAAGACTACTACCCTGGTTTCCACCGAAGGTGGCGGCGGTGCTGGTGGCGGCGGCGGCGGCGGCGGACGTTAATTTCCAACGACGCTTCTGACCTAAAACAGCCCCGGCTCCAACGAGCCGGGGTTTTTCTTTGCCAATTGGCCTTGTGCCGGTCCTGCTGCACCTTGCTTGAATGCGCGCCGCAAGCGCAGGGTTTGCGTGGGCCAGGCACACGCACGACGGCGGAGAGCGTTATGCGCTACCAGCTTTATTATTGGCCGGAGATCCAGGGCCGCGGCGAATTCGTGCGCCTCGCCTTGGAGGATGCCGGCGCGTCGTACGAGGACGTCGCGCGCAAGTCGGGCGGCGTCAGCAAAATGATGGCGCTGATGGAGGGGCGCGACAAGCATCCGCCCTTCGCGCCGCCGTTTCTCAAAGCCGGCAAGCTCGTGATCGCGCAGTCCGCCAATATTCTGTTTTATCTCGGGCCGCGGCTGAAGCTTGCGCCCCGGGACGAGGCCGGCCGGCTTTGGCTGCATCAATTGCAATTGACGGTGACGGATTTCGTCAAGGAGATCCACGACACGCATCACCCGATCGCCGCTGCGCTTTATTACGAAGACCAGACCGCCGAGGCCAAGCAATTCAGCCGCTATTTTCTCAAAGACCGGGTGCCGAAATATCTGCGCTATTTCGAAACCGTGATCGAAAAAAGCGGCGGGCCTTACACGCTCGGCCGCAAGTTCAGTTACCTCGATCTGTCGCTGTTCCAGTTGATCGAGGGCTTACGCTACGCGTTTCCGGAGGGCCTGAAACGGGTCGAGCGCAAGACGCCGGGCGTGATCGAAGTGCGCAACCGCGTCGTGGCGCGCCCGCGCATCAAGACCTATCTTGGATCGGCGCGCCGCATTGCGTTCAACGAGATGGGGATTTTCCGGTGTTATCCGGAGCTGGACGAATAAAGCTAACCATGCGCGGGCAGCGGCTTGCCGCCTGCCGTGACCGGCTTTGCCGATATGAGCGTGAACGCGATCACGCAAGGCACTTTGCCCTTGTTCACCCAGTTATGGATGGTGCCGCGTTGCACCAGCACGTCGCCAGCCTTTAGATGCACGGTCTCGATGTCGAGCTCCATGTCGATCTCGCCGGAAATCACCACCGCGTAGTCGATCGAGTCGGTGCGGTGATTGCGCGGGGTGACGCCCGGTCCGAAGCTGACCACGCGGAACACGGTGCCGTTGTCGATGGTGGTGCCGATGTTTTTACCGGACGGGTCGGCATCGCCGTCATTGCTGACGGGGAAACCCTGGCTCGACCAGATCACGCTGTAATGCGCGCCCGGCCGGTGCGAGAACACGTTTTTCACCGGCTCGTCGATCAGCACCTTGGCGCGTCCCTGATCGTCATGGCCGGTGACGACGCGGCGGATGTTGATGCTCATCGGCTTAGCCTCCTTTGAAGATGTCTCAATCGGCGGGCAGCGGCTTCTTACCGCTCTCGTGCCAGAGCAGATAGATTCCGGAGCAGACCACGACGCCTGAACCTGCCAGCAGGCTTAAGCCCGGCACGTCGCCCCAGAACACGAAGCCGAGCACCATCGCCCACACAAGCGTGAAATAATAGAACGGCCCGACCGCCGCAGGCGGCGCCAGCGACAGCGCGCGCGTCCACCAATATTGCCCGAAGCCGTTGAACACGCCGATGAAGATCAACACCACGGCGTCGCGCCCGGTCGGCAGGCTGAAGCCGAACAACGGCAATGCCAGCAGAAAGAAGCCGGTCATGAACAGCATCTGATACATGGTCAGCGTCTCGGCCGACTCGGTCGCGCTCATGCCGCGCACCGCGGCGGTGACGCTGCCGTAGAGCACGGCATTGGCGATGGCGAACAGCGCGCCGATGCGGAAACTGTCGGCGCCGGGGGAGGCCACCAGCAGCACGCCGAGAAAGCCGATGCCAAGGGCTGCCCCGCGCGCCAGGCCGATTTTCTCCTTCAGCCAAAATGCCGCAAACAGCGTTGCAAACAGCGGCGCCGAGAAATTGATCGCCATGGCGCCGGCCAGCGGCATCAGGCTGAGCGCGATCAGGATCATGCTCTGCGCCACGGTCTGCGTTAAGCCACGGCCGGCGTGATCGCGCAGGCGCTGCGTGCGCAGCACGCTTAAGCCGTGGCGCGGCAAAATCAGCAGCGAGCACACGATGAGCGAGACGACGGAGCGGAAGAACAGCACTTCGTCAAACGGATAAGTCGCCACCTGCCATTTCGACAGCGCGGTGGAGGCGGCAAACATCACGGTCGCGCCCAGCATGAAGAAAATGCCGAGCGGCACGCGGTCGGCGCGCATCGCCGGCGCAGGGCGCGGGTCTAGGCTGTCGGATGTCACCGGATGAAAAGCCTTTTGCCGGGGCGGGACGCGCAAGTGGCTAGCACAGCAATCGGGCCTGAGACAGGCCGCCCGGCGAATAGCGGCTTTGCGCTAATGCCTGTTACGCCGCTTGGCTTTGCGCTCACGCGCCAGCCGCGCTTTGCGGCGCTCGCGCCGGGCGCGCAATTCCCGTGCGCGTTTGGCGCGCCGCCGCCGGCAGCGCGAGCAGAGGCAGTTCGAACGCCCGATCACGTTCTTCAGGTAATCGATGCCGTAGTCGTAGGTGATCTCCTCGCCCGGTTTGATGTTGCGCAGCGCGAAAATGAACACGCGGCGCTTGACGGCGGTGGTGTCGCAATTCGGGTTGCAGGAATGGTTGGCGTAGCGCGCCACATTGCTGCGCGGCGTGCCGTCGATGGTCCAGCGGCTGTTGATCTCGTAGAGGTAGCGGTTGCCGCTGGCCTCGATTTTGGCGGCTTTCTTGGTGGTGAGCAGGGGCCCTTTATATTCGGCGACGCGGCTGCGTTTGCGGATCGGCGCGGTGGCGAACAGGCCTAGTCCCGTGCGCGAGCGGCCGATGCGGTATTTTCTTTTGGGCATTGCGGGCGGGCCGTCAAAAAACCTGCGGGGCGTTGCGGATAGAAGATGACCGCCCTTCCGTCAATGGGCGTGAACCTTTTCGGGCGCAATAGCGACTAAGTCTGACCGAGCCGTTTTATCACAAAGGACCCCTATGACCCCGACCACCAGATGCCTTGCCGGCGTCGCGCTGATGTTGTGCCTGGCTGGCGCTACCGCAGCCCAGGACAAACCCGCGGCCGCGCCCGGGCAGGCTGTTGAACCGGCCCAAGCCGGCCAGACCGCGCCCAAGCCCGAGCCGGGCGAAAGCCCGAAACCCAAATGCATCGCCCAGAAGGAGGGCTATACCCACAAGGGCAAGGCCATCCGTTACGCGATCCAGCTGACGAATTTGTGCGAGCAGCGCATGAAGTGCAAAGTCTTTGCGCATCTGAGCAATGCGCGCGGCGAATCGCGCGGCCACGGCACGCTCGTTTTGGCGCCGAAATCGAAAGGCGCGGCCGCGACCAAGACCTTCGAAATGAAGACCGAAATGGATAGCGGCATGGCGGAACTGTCGCGCGAATGTAAGGCGATTTGAGCAAAGCCCGGAACCTGCGCGGCGCGCAGCAAGCAAAGCAAACTATCAGTCACTCCATTCACAAAGGATGTCCCATGACCAACCGTAATCTGTGCCTTGTCGGCAGCGTGCTGTCGGCCGGCTTTTTCACGATCGCCGCCGCGCCGGCTAGCGCCGAGACGCTGTTCAAAATCGTGACCGTGAAAGACGAGATCGTCGTCGGGCTTAATGAGGCCGAGTTGAAAGACCTCGGCGGCGACGCCGGCGGCATCGCCAAGGCGATCGCGGCCAAGGGCTCGATCACGCTTTGGCAATACGCGGTGACGCAGAAGGGCGGCGAGCGCATGGTGGCGCCGCATGCCAAGATCGGCGTCCTGGCCGCGTCCTCGCTGCGCGTCGAGCCCTACAAGCAGCCGTTCAAGGTGATCGCGCACGATTGAGTTCGCGCGGTTGCGACCGGCGCGCCGGCGCTTCATGATGGGGCCATGTCGGCCCCCATCATCGAACGCTGGCCCGCGCTGCCCTTTGCCGCCTGGAAGGACACGGCGGCGACGCTGCAATTGTGGACGCAAGTCGTCGGCAAAGTTCGCCTGGCGCTCACCCCTTGGCTGAACCATTCCTGGCAGGTCGCGCTCTATGTGACCGCGCGCGGGCTCACCACTTCGCCGATCCCGTACAAGGGCGGCCACGTTCCAGATCGATTTCGATTTCATCGACCACGTGCTGTGGATCCGCACCAGCGGCGGCGCCTTCCGGCAATTGATGCTGCGACCGATGACGGTGGCGGAATTCTACGCCGACACGATGATCGCGCTTAAAGAGCTTGGCATCGCCGTCACCATCCGCACCATGCCGTGCGAAATCGCAGACTGCATTCCGTTCGATCAAGGACACCGTACACAAATCCTACGATCCCGATTACGCGCAGCGCTTCTGGCGCGTGCTCTCCTCCGCCCATGAAGTGTTGTCGCATTTCCGCACTGGATTTCTCGGCAAAGCGAGCCCGGTGCATTTTTTCTGGGGCTCGTTCGATCTGGCGGTGACGCGCTTTTCCGGCCGCACCGCGCCGCGCTATCCAGGCGGCGTTCCGCATATGCCGGATGCTGTCGCGCAGGAAGCCTATTCGCATGAAGTGTCGAGTGCAGGGTTCTGGCCAGGCGGGGAGGGCGCCGACGCTGCGTTTTATTCTTATGCTTATCCGGCGCCGGAAGGTTTTGCCCAAGCGCGCGTCAAGCCTGCGGCGGCGTTCTTCAACAAGGAGCTCGGCGAATTTCTTTTGCCCTATGAGGCGGTGCGCAGCGCGCGCGACCCCGACGCCGCGCTGATGGAATTTTTGCAGAGCACGTATGAAGCGGCGGCCGATCTCGCCAAGTGGGACCGCAAGGCGCTCGAATGCAGTCTAGGCGAGCCGGGCAAGTGCAGGGTCATGTGACGTTCCCGCTCGTGCCCGCGAATGCGAGCACGAGCGGAGAACATGAGGCTAGCACTTTCCGTCGTGCATCTTGGACACGCCGGCGCGCACGCGCACGCAGTCATTGCTGTAGGTCTTGCCGTCGCAGCCGCACACCGGCTTGTAGATTTTCGGGCAGAATTTCGGCTTGCTGGCGCAGACGCCGGGCGCGAAGCCGACACATTGTCCGGTCGGATGCTGGCAAAACTCGCCCTTGCCGCACAGCACGTTGCCGATGAAGCCGCCGCAGATGTCACCGACTTTGGCCGAGACGCCGGCCGGCGCCAGCACAAGCGTCAGCGCGAAAATCAACAGAGCCGCGATGCGTTGAATGTTTAATCTCATGATCCCCTCCCTAGAGTTATATTTTTACGCAACCATAGGTTACTCTCGTTTCGCGGCCAGGGAAATGGGGATCGCCTTCACATGCGCTTCGGCGCGGCAAGCCCGATTCAAATTTCAAACAGCCCCGCCATTCTTTCTTGCTCCTCCCTGGACGGGGAGGGATACAAGCCAAGCGTCATCGCCCGTATTTTTTGCGGCCCCGGGGAGGCCGTATTTATCCCCGCCGGAGCGGGGCCTTCTTTCGTCCCTCGGCTAAGCCGAGGGGGACGGCGCGCCGATCGGCGCGTCCATTCTTTATGTGCGTGCACGGTTTCCCAATGCACGGCGCCTTCCGGCGCGCCATCGCGGCTCTCGTTGCAGCCTCGTCAGCCGCAACTCAACTCCAGGCCGCGCTTCCTGGGACGTGGCTTTGGCGGCCGTTAGCCGCTTCCGCCTGTCCCAGTCCAGCGAGCTCCTCGCAGACCGGTCTTAATGCCGGACGGGCGGGGCCCCGGAGCCGCCCGAGTGCGAGGTTACGAGCCTCGCCCGCGGGCGCCGCACCATCGTTAGCGGGTTTCCCCGCCAGCGACCCTGAGGAAAGCGATGCCTGATCTCCGGCACCGCTTGTCTCAGATGGCTCCATCTTCGAAACGTCTCGCGAAGACGCCCCTCGAAGAGCCAGGCAGGGTGGAATATAGTCCTGGATTGTGGCGGCAGTATGACGATATTCCTAGTAGCAATCCGATTGTCAAATCGCTATTTCAGCCATCATTATGGCCGACGGTCGATGTTAATAGCGGGCCAGGACTGGGCGCGGCATGAAAGTCCGTGAAGCGATCCGGATGATCGAGGACGACGGCTGGTTTTTGGTCGAGACGCGCGGAAGTCACCGGCAATTCAAGCATCCGGCCAAGCCTGGCCGGGTGACGATTGCCGGCAAGCCATCGGACGATTTGGCGCCGGGCACGCGAAACAGTATTATGAAGCAAGCGGGCCTCAAGGAGATACGTTGATGCGCTACGCGGTCGTGATCGAAAAGGCGAACGGCAATTATTCGGCCTATGTCCCGGATTTGCCGGGCTGCGTCGCGACTGGCGCGACCGTCAAGGATACCGAGCGCGAAATCCGCGACGCCATCCGCTTTCACATCGACGGCTTGAAGCAGGACGGCCAGCCGATCCCGAAGCCGACCAGCATCGCCGATTACGTCGAGGCTTAAGCCTCACTCCGCCTTATCCTGAGGAGCCCGCCGAAGCGTGAGCGAAGGCGGGCGTCTCGAAGGATGAAGCGGATATTTCGCTATCTCGGACGACTAAAATCGGTTTCTTCGCATCTGTTCAATCTCGGCGCGCACTATATCACGTGACAATTCGAAAAAAGAAAACCGCTCATAAAGTGGTGCAAGCAGCGGATGCAATATTTCAACCAGATTATCATTGATTTGGCGGGCAGTTGCTTGCGTTTGCAATCCCGCTTCATTGTCGGCGCTGATGCGGTCGATGGAAAGACTTCGTCCGGGTTGGAGGCAAGCTAAATGACGGCCGCGCAATCCATAGTAGCGGCAGCGCATCAACACTTCAGGATCGCCGTCGTCGAACTGCTGAGCCAATCTGGATGCATAGAGCATGGCCTCGCCTACTCGCCAAATTGGCATCGTAAAGTCTAAAATGGTTCCGGGTCTGACGCGTTCTGACGCATCCTCATCAAAGCCGCGCAGTAAAAAAAGTTTCCCGGAGGGATGTGCTCTCCAGAAGTCACAGTGCGCGGCGTCGCGCCGGGCTCTATCTACATCGGGCGGGCCAAGCCAAACCTCAACGTTACCATCAACGGGCCGAGGATCGAGTGGCTGACGCGTTAATTGTACGAATGGACCCCATCCCGTGTGCTTAATCCGGCCAGCCGCATTCATTCTGCGGAGAAGCTCCCCAGCGCTGCCTGCGCTCGGGACCCGGATCAATTCGAACTCCAACTCGTAACGGCCTTGTGGCATTCGCGCTGGGTCGTCCGGCGGCAAATCCTCGACGAGGTTCTGCCAGCGTGCACGAGCTGCATCGCCGAAAACGGCGAGCTCGTTTCCTGCCTCGACTGTAGGTACTGAACTGCCTTGCCCTTGAACGATTATCCGAATGGCATCAAGCATACTTTCATGTCTAGCCTGCAAACAGCGCTCAAGAACGCCGCGCCATTCTTCAGCGGTGAAAGGCTCTTCACTGCGTGGGCCCGGCTTGCGTACGTAGCAGCGCTGCGAACTAATAATTCCATCGCAACCGCGCCGACTCATGACTGGGACGATCATGCCGCCAGGCACGTCAACAAATGCATGTTCGTTACCGGTGTCTGGATGTTGCGCGAACTCAAGGCCGCAATGGAACGCGGGCTCAGCAAAACGCCCTATCGCAGCATTGATTTCATCTTGGCTATAGCGTCTCAGAGTTGCCGGTCGAGCCTGCGAACCAAGTTTACCGCCGTCTCCGGTATCCTCTCGCATGCCAAGCACAACGATCCCGCCACCTTCGTTTGCGATGGCAATTGCAGCCTTGGCCAATATGGCCTTGCCCGGATTTTCAGTGAGAATAAGCCAGCTCTTGTATTCGACGGAGAGGCTCTCCGAAGGCACAGTGAGCAGTAGCTCTAAGTCTTCTTGCGACGGCATCGAGGGTATTCACCAGTGGCTATGGCGACGTAGTGTGCAACCGACATTGGCGCTAGACTTCAAATAAAGCTACCGCATATCAATCAAATAGATGATTGAGATATCAAGGAAAGCCCATGAACGCACCACTTACCCCGACCCCCACGCCCCCATCCCCCACCCCCACGCCGCCGTACCACCACACGCCTTTGTTCCCGCTCGGGCCCGACAAGACGCCCTATCGCAAGCTCGATATCGGCGGCGTGCGCGTCGAAAAGGTGATGGGCAAGGACATGCTGGTGGTCAGCCACGAGGCCTTGCGCGCGCTCAGCGAGGCCGCCTTCACCGACATCAATCATCTGCTGCGCCCGGCGCATTTGAAGCAGCTGCGCGCGATCCTCGACGATGCGGAAGCGTCCGCCAACGACAAATTCGTCGCTTATGATTTTCTGAAAAACGCCAACATCGCCGCCGGCGGCGTGCTGCCGATGTGCCAGGACACCGGCACCGCCATCATCATGGGCAAAAAGGGCCGCATGGTTTTCACCGACGGTTCCGACGAGGCGGCGCTCTCCGAGGGCGCGCGCGATGCCTATCTCAAACGCAATTTGCGCTATTCGCAGCTGGCGCCGATTTCCATGTTCGAGGAGAAGAACACCAAGTCGAACATGCCGGCGCAGGTCGAGATCTACGCCGAGGGCGAGGACGGCTACAAGATTTTGTTCATCGCCAAAGGCGGCGGCTCGGCCAACAAGGCGTTTTTGTTCCAGGCGACGCCGTCGATTTTGACGCATGACCGCATGATCGCGTTTCTCAAGGAGAAGGTGCTCACGCTCGGCACCGCGGCGTGCCCGCCTTATCATCTGGCGATCGTGATCGGCGGAACGAGCAGCCGAACTCACCATGAAGACGGTGAAGCTCGCCTCGACCAAATATCTCGACGAGTTGCCGACCAAGGGCTCAGAGGACGGGCATGCGTTCCGCGATCTGGAGATGGAAAAGGAAGTTCATAAGCTCACGCAAAGTCTGGGCGTCGGCGCGCAGTTCGGCGGCAAATATTTTTGTCACGACGTGCGCGTGATCAGGCTGCCGCGCCATGGCGCCTCGTTGCCGATTGGCTTGGGCGTGTCGTGCGCCGCCGACCGGCAAGCGCTTGGGCAAAATCACCAAAGACGGCGTGTTCCTGGAAGAGCTCGAGCATCACCCGGCGCAATATTTGCCCGATGTCGATCAGGAGAAACTGGGCGGCGCTGTCGTCAAAGTCGATCTGCGCAGGCCGATGAAAGACATTCTCGCGCAGCTGTCGAAATATCCGGTGAAGACGCGGCTTTCGCTCACCGGCACCTTGATCGTGGCGCGCGATCTGGCGCATGCGAAATTGCGCGAGCGCTTGGAGGCGGGCAAAGGCTTGCCGGATTATTTCAAGAACCATCCGATCTATTACGCAGGTCCCGCCAAAACGCCTACGGGTTATGCCTCCGGCGCCTTCGGGCCGACCACGGCGGGCCGCATGGATTCATACATCGACCAGTTCCAGGCCGCCGGCGGCTCGATGATTTCCTTGGCGAAAGGAAATCGTTCGGCGCAAGTGCGCGACGCCTGCAAGAAGCACGGCGGATTTTATTTAGCCTCCATCGGCGGCTCGGCGGCGAAGCTCGCCGAGATGTGCATCAAAAAAGTCGAGGTGCAGGAATATCCCGAGCTCGGCATGGAAGCGATCTGGAAAATCGAGGTCGAGGATTTTCCCGCCTTCATCGTCATCGACGACAAGGGCAATGACTTTTTCAAGGAATTGAATTTAGGCTGATATTTTACACGCCGCGGTTGTTTGTTTCACCATGCGGCAAAGTTTTAAAAAGTAGGGTTCCCAACCAAAACCCGCTTGTAGACTCATGCGCGCGCGTGGCAACTTTCGCGCCGGGGTTGACGATAAAATTAATAAAAAACGCGCGTGGCAAACTGCGGAGGCAAGCGATCCATGGCCAATGCCATCGATTTCAACGCGCCCGATCTGGCGGCGCGCGTGGAAGGCCTCAGCCAAGCCGATCTCGATCGGCTGCCTTTCGGCGTCATTTTGCTCGACCGCGAAGGCACCGTGCTGTTCTACAGCGAAACCGAGGCGCGCCAGTCCGGCTATAACAAACGCCCGACGGGTGAAAATTTCTTCGCGGTGGCGCGCTGCATGGCGGGCGACGACTTCCGCGGCCGCATCTTGCGCGCGATGGAATCGGGTCCCGTCGATATCGAGTTCGGCTGGTCCGGCGATTTCGCAGCACCCCGGCGCGATATGCGGATGCGCGTGCAGTCCTCGCGCCAAGGCGGCGTGTGGATCCTGATCGAGCGCGATCCGGCCGTGGCGAAGCTTGCCGCCTCCGGCTGAGCGCCGTTAAATCGCCGCCACCGCCGCCATCAGCAGCGAGATGCCGACATATTTCGCGATCTGCATCGGGTCGCCAACCTGGTCGGCCAGGCCCACCAGCCACAGAGCGCTTGCCGCCGCGATCAGCGAATACTTCACCAGCGGGATCGCGCTCCACTTTCTCAGGACTGCCAAGGTCTTTGTCATCGTTCTCCGTTTCGTCGCGCCCGGCCCCCGCGACTTTGCTGTTCGAGTTAAGCCAACTAACCCCGACTATTGCACTGCAACATTAACTTATTGCATCGCAAAAAGGCAAATTTGCGGCCCGCCTATTTTGCAGGCAGGCGCGGTCTAGGGCAAATTTAGTTGTTATCGCAATTGGTTAGCGGGAAGGCCGGCGTGGCCGGCGGCTTCATTTCGGCGGCGCCGGCTTCGGCATGTTCTTGCCGAACACGCCGAGCGTGATGGCGCGCGCCACGTATTGCGCCAGGCAATTATAGCCGGCCTCGTTGCGCTCGAATTCCTCGACCACCGGTTCGGAGCCTTGCGCGCTTTGCGCCTGGTTGATGATCTGCATCGCCTCGAAGAAGCGGATGACGATGACGTTTTCCTGCGCCGCCACCCGGCGCAAACTCTCGCGTATGTCGATGTAATGCGCATCGCGCAGCATCTGCGGCGCAAATTGCAGGCCCACCAGCACCACATCGACCTTATGGGCTTTCAACCAATCGACCTGATCCTTGATGGTCAATGCGAAATCGTTGACCGACACGTAAGCGAGCGCGTCGTTGGTGCCGACCTGCCAGAGCACCAGATCGGGTTCCTCAAGCGCGACTTGCGTCTTCATGCGGAAGGCGGCGTTGGCGGCGAGTTCGCCGGAGACGCCGCGGTTGATCATGGTGACGGCGATGCCCTTGAGCGCGTTTTGCAGCATGCCCTCGATCAGCGCGGTGTAGCCGCCGCCGCGCTGGCCGACGCGGCCGGGCGCCGCGCCAAATGAGAGAATGCGCAAGGCTTTGCGCTTTGCCAGCGCCGCCGCCACGTTCGGCAATGACGAATCTTCGCTGAGCGCGCTCGAGCCGCTTTGACAGGCTTTCGAAAACGGCGCCGCCGCCGCCGGCGCGCCTGATTGCGCGCGGGCAGCCCCGATCGCCACCAGCGCGCTTAGGAGCGCTGCGGCGACGGTTGCGCGGGTCGTGCGCGTTGTCGCGATTCTGCGAGCCATGCGGTCAATGCCATGATGAGGATGCCGGAAATTACCACGACGGTGTCGATGCCGACAGTGCCGCGGTAGTAGTAGCGAACCATCTGCGCCATCAGGCTCAACAGCGAGCCGACGCAGAACACGTAAAGCGAATTGCGCCCGAGCATCGCGAACAGGCCGATCAAGCCCAGCACCGGACGGCGCAAGGCGCGAATATCGGCCAGCTTGCGGATGTAGGGGAATGCGATCGAGAACACCGCCACCAGCGACAAAAACTGGATCAGCCGGACCGGCGTCACGAAGGTCTTGTCGATGATGAAGAACAATTTCGGGTTGGGCACGTCGGTCGGATCCGGCCACCAGTCGTAGCGGGCGACCAAAAGGCCGAAGATCACGATCGGCAGCGCCAACAAACGTAAGACCTTGATGTGGCGGCGCACGAAGGCGCCAACGCCGGCGTCGCCCTTCGCCATCACGAAGCCGAGCACGAACACCGCCTGCCAGGCCAGCGGATTGAAAAACCAGGTGCCCGACACCGGCCAGGTCGGCAGCGTGATGCGGAAGGCGAGCACGATCACATAAAACGTGAGCGAAGCCGGCAGCACCCAATTGGGCGCCGTGCGGTCGATCAGCGCGAAGCCCGGCGCCATCAGCATCAGCACGACGTAAAGCGGCAAAATGTCGAAGTAGCCGAGTTGATGGCTGAGCACCGCAAGCCCGATATGGGTGGGCACCGGATCGTTGAACACGGACGCCGCGTTGTGCCATTCGAGCAGCAGCGGATTGTTGAGTTCGATCGCGGTCACCGCCAGCATGGCGATCGCCAGCATGGTGATCAGCACTTGGGCTGCGTAAAGCTCAAGCGCGCGCCCGAACAGGCGCAGCATGATGTCGCGGGTGGGCATATGGCGGCCGCCGCCGTCGGCCATCAGCCGCAGCGACCAGCCGGCCAGGAACACGAACAAGTCGGCGGCATCCGCGATCGAGAAATTGACCAGCGTGTAAGCGCGAGTAGAACAGACCCGGCACGTGGTCGATGAAGATCGTGATCAGCGCAAAGCCGCGCCAGAAATCGACCGCATTGGGTTCGCGCGTCATGCCTTGGCCTTAAGCGTTGCCGGCGCCAGGAACGCCGCTCACGCTAAGGTTGGCGGGCACGCGAGGCGCTACACCGCAACGCTAGCGATGCGCGCTCGCAATGCCAAGATCGAAAACTGAGACCGGCGGCGGTGCGTTAAGTCTCACACCGCCGACATTGTGGTGACCCGCTCGCGCCGGCCGGGCAACTCGCCGTGGCCGTTGGGCTTGGCGGCGGCGAGCTGGGCGCGGGTCTGCTCCAGCACGAAAATGCGGATGGCCGAGGACAAGTTTGCGTGCTGGCGATCGAGATTGATCTGCCGCAGCAGGCTCGACACCGTCATCTGCTGGGCGTCGGCGATGGCGCGGACCGCATTCCAGAAGGGCTCTTCAAGGCTCACGCTGGTCTTGTGGCCGCTGATCACGACTGAACGCTTGGCGATGGCAGATTTCATGCAATTCCCCCGTTGGCTTCAAGGACCGGGCACAGGTGTCGGCCAAGGGAGAAATGCGGCCACGGGCAATCGGTTCCGCCGCATTTCACGCTTTTTCACAGGATTCTTTTAGCGACTTGGCGGGCGCGGATATGGGCCGGCGGCCGCGCCGTGGCCCGTTGTTTTTAATGGACATTTTACGCGTAAGGGCGCCGCGCTCCCGCTAGGTTGCCGCCCGCGTCAATGACGGGGAAGCCTATGAATTACGCAATTGTCGGCGCGATCCTGGTCGGTATCACCATCGCCATGGTGCTGATCGCGCGTCCGGCGGACGGAGAAGCGGCGCCATTCCTCAAGTCGTGGCCGGTCGGCCAAGCCTACGCCATCACGGCCATGATGAGTGCGGTGAGCGGCGTTGCGCTCGTGATCACAAACTGGCCGTTCTGAAGCCGCTTTGCCTTGGCGGCTCAGCGATCCTGCTTGGGCACATTGAAGGTCGTCTCCAGCGCCTCGGCCTTGTCGGCGAGTTCGGCGCTGATGGCGGCCAGCGCGTCGTGGGTGGCCGGATCCGAGCATTCGCGCGCGATTTTATTGCAGCGCACGGCCAGATTTCGAAGATAGGCGGCAATTCCAATCTGCATCGGCGAGTTCCCCTCAGCCGACGCTAGACAAGTTTCATCCGACCGGCCACTGGGATCGGTGCGTTCAGGCGGTGAGCCACAATATGAAGCCGATCCAGAACGCGGCCCAGACGGCGAAGAGTCCAAACAGCGCCAGGCTCTCGACCAGCGGGCGGAGTGCCTTGCGGCCGTCATTGGCGGCCAAATCGTTCAAGCGACTAAGCGGCATAAGCTCGCTATCGGGTATGTTGGCCAAGGCCAATCCTCATGCCAGAGCCGGATACATCGGCGCAGCTGAGTCTCCAAGGCTTTGCGTCATTTGCACGAATTTAACGCGGTAACGCGGATGCGGGCGCGCTGCGCCAAGGCGGGCCGCATAAAAAAGAGGCCGCCTCGGGGGCGGCCTCTCGCAGCAGTTTTCAACCGGATGGCTTTCTTGCCGCCATCTCTTGCCGTCATCAGCAGCGGGCGCACCAGCAGCGGTGGCGGCGCGGGCCGCAGACCCAGTGATGATACGGCCCGCAATGCGGCCCAAAGAACGGCCCGCAGGCGGCCTTCTCGATCGGCGAGAAGTTTTGCGCTTGTCCCGGAAGGACCAAGGCGCCGCGCGAGGTCTGCGCGTCGGCCTTGAAGGCGAACGAGCCGGCCAGCACGATTGCAGCGATAGCCAAGACGGCAACGATGAGCTTGCGCATCGCGTTATCTCCCTGATTTCAATTAGTGCTTGAGACGCAAAGCATGGCAATTCCGCCCCAACGGCCGGAAAAAATCCAGTAAAAATTTTATGTCACGCACAGGGAACGTTTTTACGACGAGCCGCTCATGATCTTGTCGGCGGTCCAGTTGGCCGACTTGTATTTGATCCAATCGAGCGCCTGGTACTGATTCAAGAAGCCGGCAATGGCCTCCTTTTTTCCGGAAGGCCACGTCACATGCACCCACCAGCCCTGGCCCAATTGCTCCGCGGGCCGCGCTTCGAATTTTGGTTCCGAATCAGACATTCCCATTCCGGCGACCGGACTACAGCAAAAAGTTCCATGGCGGGAGTGGGCAGGGTGGGGCGGTGGAAAAGCTGAGCGGGCTCATCGGCATTGCGGCCGAGCGCCTGGTGCCGAGCCAGTTTGAAATGAAAGAGGCCGCCAACTGAGGCGGCCTTTACTGCTTCGATCGACGGAACAGCTCGACGAACTCGCCACCCGGTTGGTTGCGCGCCTTTCGGCCTGACATAGACATGCATCGTGCAAAATAGCGCCGAACTGAACCTGTCAGCACAAACTCGATCAGCGAGCCGCATATGCTGGTCTTGCGTGCGATCTTCGCGCCACGGGTTTCCAAGATGAACATTGCTAATCCCCGAGAGCAGGTTAGCGCGGGCAGGTCAAAACAGGCCACTGCGTAATTCAAATCAGGCCACTAGGGGTCAAAACAGGCCAGTACCCACCCCCCAAAAAGAACATATTGCGAACTGAGAACAAATGGTGTACAGTGCCTCCTATCGGTCGATTCCAGGCCAGGCAGGGTGCCTTGCGTTGTCGGGGGGTCGATTCAAGGCCATAAGGAGCGCTACCCATGAGTTAGCCAGCTTTGCGTCTCGTCGAAGGATCGTCCATGGACAAATCGAAGGCCCTGACCGCCGCGCTCAGCCAGATCGAGCGCCAGTTCGGCAAGGGCTCGATCATGCGGCTGGGCAAAAACGACAAGTCGATGGACGTGGAAACGATTTCCACGGGCTCGCTCGGCCTCGATATCGCGCTCGGCGTCGGCGGCCTGCCGCGCGGCCGGGTGGTGGAGATTTACGGGCCGGAATCCTCCGGCAAAACGACCCTGGCGCTGCACACCATCGCCGAAGCCCAGAAGCTCGGCGGCATCTGCGCCTTTGTCGACGCCGAGCACGCGCTCGATCCGGTCTATGCGCGCAAGCTCGGGGTCAATGTCGACGACCTCTTGATCTCGCAGCCGGACGCCGGCGAGCAGGCGCTGGAAATCGCCGACACGCTGGTGCGCTCCGGCGCCATCGACGTGCTGGTGGTGGATTCAGTGGCCGCTCTCGTGCCGCGCTCCGAACTCGAAGGCGAGATGGGCGACGTGCAGCCCGGCTCGCAAGCGCGCCTGATGAGCCAGGCGCTGCGCAAGTTGACCGCCTCGATTTCGAAATCGCGCACCATGGTGGTGTTCATCAACCAGATCCGCATGAAGATCGGCGTGATGTACGGCTCGCCGGAGACGACGAGCGGCGGCAATGCGCTGAAGTTTTATGCCTCCGTGCGTTTGGACATTCGCCGCATCGGCGCCATCAAGGAGCGCGACGAGGTGGTCGGCAATCAGACCCGCGTCAAGGTGGTCAAGAACAAGCTGGCGCCGCCGTTCAAGCAGGTCGAGTTCGACATCATGTATGGCGAGGGCGTGTCCAAGACCGGCGAACTGGTCGATCTCGGCGTCAAGGCCGGCGTGGTGGAGAAATCCGGCGCCTGGTATTCCTATGACAGCCAGCGCATCGGCCAAGGCCGCGAGAACGCCAAGGTGTTCCTCAAGCAAAATCCCGACATCGCCAACAAGATCGAAGCGGCGGTGCGCCAGAACTCCGGCCTGATCGCCGAGCAGATTTTGGCCGGCGAGGAGAACGAAAAAGACGACGATGACGGCGAGGCCGCCGCCGAAGCTTGAAAGGATGTGGGTACGCCGGCCGCTAGCATTGCCACGCTAGCGCCCGGTGCCGGTCACGGCGGCGAGGGTGACGCCTCGCTCCAAGGACCGGCGCAGGAAGACAGAGCTTCCTGCATCGCCCAAGCCGACCAATACTGAAGAGCCGACCAATACTGAACGAGCCGACCCAATGCTGAAACGCCTATCCAAGCAGGAGAGACGACCAATCCCGAGACCGCGATTTCCGCGGTTGCGGAAAAGTCCAAGAGAAAGTCCGAGACGATCGAAACCGAAACAGGCTGAGATCATTGCCGTCAATTTCGAAGCCGCCGGTGGCGTGAGCACCGGTCTGGTGACGGCGCATCCCAAGCCTGCCAAGCGCTTGAATGCGAAAGAGAGAGCCAAAGCCGACGCCAAGGACGGGATCAGGCCTGATATGAAGGCAAAGGCGAAGTCCAAGGCGGAGGCCAAAGCCAAGCGCGACATGCGCAAGAAAGACAAGAAGGATCATTCGGCTTCCGAGCCGCTTCGTTCTGAGTAAAGCGTAACGCCTCAAGCATTCGCCCCCGTCGGCACCCGGCTGTTTAACGCGGCCGCCACCGAGGACGGGGGCGATGTGCGTTTTAGTCCCTCCCCGCAGCGGGGAGGGTCGCCGCCGAAGCGGCGGGTGAGGGGTCGTCATTCAAGCGCCCCTCATCCTGCGCGGGATGGCCTGACTTTCCCGCACGGGGAAAGGCGCCCTTCCTGGACTTAACCCCACCCCGTCGCTAAATAGCTCACGAAACATCAAGGCCGGACGGGGATTTAGTCGGCTTTCGGGACGGGCACCTAAAAAAGGGCGAGCGGCCACAATAAATGAGCGGCGTCAACGACATCCGCACCGGCTTTCTGGATTACTTCAAGCGCAACGACCACCAGGTCGTGGCGTCCTCGGCGCTGGTGCCGCGCAACGACCCGACGCTGATGTTCACCAATGCCGGCATGGTGCAGTTCAAGAACGTCTTCACCGGTCTGGAAAAGCGCCCCTACAGCCGCGCCGTCACCGCGCAGAAATGCGTGCGCGCCGGCGGCAAGCACAACGACCTCGACAATGTCGGCTACACCGCGCGCCACCACACTTTCTTCGAGATGCTCGGCAACTTTTCCTTTGGCGATTATTTCAAGGAGCGCGCCATCGAGCTCGCCTGGAACCTGATCACCAAGGAATACGCGCTGCCCAAGGACAAGCTGCTGGTCACCGTCTATATCGACGACGACGACGCCTTCAAATTATGGAAGAAGATCGCAGGCCTGCCCGACAGCAAGATTCTGCGCATCGCAGGCTCCGATAACTTCTGGGCCATGGGCGAGACCGGCCCCTGCGGGCCCTGCTCGGAAATCTTCTACGACCATGGCGACAAGATCCCCGGCGGCCCGCCCGGCAGCGCCGACGCCGAGGGCGACCGCTTCATCGAGATCTGGAATCTCGTGTTCATGCAGTACGAGCAGCTGAGCGCCGGCAAGCGCGTCGACCTGCCGCGGCCCTCGATCGACACCGGCATGGGGCTCGAGCGCATCGCCGCCGTGCTGCAAGGCACGCACGACAATTACGGCATCGATCTGTTTGTCACGCTCATTCGCGTCATCGCCGAACTGACCGGCGTCGCCGCCGACGGCCCGCACAAAGCCTCGCACCGGGTGATCGCCGACCATTTGCGCGCCTCGGCGTTCCTGATCGCCGACGGCGTGCTGCCGTCGAACGAAGGCCGCGGCTATGTGCTCAGACGTATTATGCGGCGCGCCATGCGCCACGCCGAACTGTTAGGCGCCAAAGAGCCGCTGATGTGGAAGCTGGTGCCGACGCTCACGCGCGAGATGGGCCAGGCTTATCCGGAACTGATCCGCGCCGAGGCGCTGATCAGCCGAGACGCTCAAGCTGGAAGAAACGCGCTTCCGCAAGACGCTTGAGCGCGGGCTTGCCATCCTCGACGAGAAAAGCGCCGGCCTCAAGAAGGGCGCCATGTTCGACGGCGACACGGCCTTTACGCTCTACGACACCTATGGCTTTCCGCTCGATCTCACGCAGGACGCGCTGCGCCCGCGCGGCATTTCCGTCGACCTTGCGAGTTTCACCGACGCCATGGAGCGCCAGCGCGCCAAGGCGCGCGCCTCGTGGGCGGGCTCCGGCGACACCGCGCAGGAGACGGTGTGGTTTGCCTTGCGCGAGAAACTGGGCGCGACCGAATTCCTCGGCTACGAGACCGAAAGCGCCGAAGGCGTCGTCGCCGCTCTGGTGCGCGACGGCAAGGAAGTCGCCGGAACTCAAAAAGGGCGAGAGCGGCGCGGTGGTGATGAACCAGACGCCGTTTTACGGCGAGAGCGGCGGCCAGGTCGGCGATGTCGGCGAAATGCGGCGCGACGGCGTGAAGCTTTCCGTCAGCGACACCCAGAAGAAGGCCGGCGACCTGTTCGCGCATCTGGTCAAAGTGGAAGAGGGCACGGTCAAAGTCGGCGACCCGCTGCTGCTTGAGGTCGATCACACGCGCCGCTCGGCCATCCGGCGCAACCATTCCGCCACGCATTTGCTGCACGAAGCGCTGCGCCAGGTGCTGGGCGATCACGTGGCGCAGAAGGGCTCGCTGGTGGCGCCCGATCGGCTACGCTTCGACTTCTCGCATCCCAAGCCGATGACGGCGCAGGAACTGGAAAAAGTCGAGGACATCGCCAACGACATCGTGTTGCAGAATTCGCCCGTGACCACGCGGCTGATGGCGCTCGACGATGCGCGGGCCTCCGGTGCGCGCGCGCTGTTCGGCGAGAAATACGGCGACGAGGTGCGCGTGGTGGCGATGGGCGATGGCTCAGGCGGCAACACGCTCGGCTGGTCGGTCGAATTGTGCGGCGGCACGCACGTCAAGCGCACCGGCGATATCGGCCTGATCAGCGAATTGTCCGACTCAGGCGTTGCCTCCGGCGTGCGCCGCCTGGAGGCGCTCACCGGCACCGCCGCGCGCAAGAGCGCCGACAAGCAAATTCAGATCGCCAAGCAGGCGGCCGCCGAACTCAAAGCGCCGCTGGAGGACATGCCGGCGCGGCTTTCTGCGCTGCTCGATGAGCGCAAGAAACTTGAGCGCGAATTGTCGGATGCAAAAAAGAAACTCGCCATGGGCGGCGGTGGCGGCGCCAAAAGCGCCGACGACGGCGTGCGCCAGGTCAACGGCGTGAAACTGATCGCGCGCTCGGTCACCGGCATTGAGCTCAAAGACCTGCGCAGCCTTGCCGACGAAGGCAAAAAGCAGGTCGGCTCCGGCGTGGTTGCGATCGTCGGCCTGTCCGACGACGGCAAAGCCGGCTTGGTCGTGGCGGTGACGGACGATCTCACCAAGCGTTTCAACGCTGTGGAGCTGGTCAAAAAAGGCGCCGAGGTGCTCGGCGGCAAAGGCGGCGGCGGCCGCCCCGACATGGCGCAGGCCGGCGGGCCGGACGGCTCCAAAGCGGAAGAAGCTCTGAAGGCTGTCGAAGCGGCGCTTGCTTCGGGCTAGACTTTGCGCTGAGGCTGAGTTCCAAATTTGGAATGTACAAGCATGGCGCAATTGCATTTCACTTCATGGCTGCGCGAGCTGGTGCCCGACGCGCCGTTGCAAACGGCCGGCGGCACGGTTGGTGACGCGTTACAGCAGGTGTTCAGCCGACCGCCCGCATGTGCGTGGTTATTTGCTCGACGAGCAGGGGCGCTTACGCAAACACGTCTGTATCTTTGCCGACGGCAAGCGGCTGCCGCAGGCGGCGGCGCTCGGCCACGCCATCGGTCCGGATGCCAAACTCTACGTGATGCAAGCTTTGTCTGGAGGTTGATCCATGTCCGAACGCATGCTGGTGGCGACGCGCAAAGGGCTGCACACGTTCACGCGCAAAAATAGCGGTTGGACCATCGCGCGCACCGATTTTCCGGGCGTGCCGGTGACGGCGGCGCTAAGCGATGCGCGTGACGGCGCGCTCTACGCCATGCTCAAACACGGCCATTTCGGCGCCAAGCTGCATCGCTCGGATGATGACGGAAAATCGTGGAAGGAATTGCCGGCGCCGGCTTTTCCTGCCGATGCCGCCGGCAGCCCGGCTTTGTTTCAGGTGTGGACGCTTGAGCCCGGCGGCGCAAACGAAAAGGGCGTGCTGTGGGCGGGCGCGCTGCCGGCCGGGCTTTTTCGCTCCGGCGACCGCGGCGAAAGCTGGAACTTGGTGAGCGCGCTGTGGAACGTGCCGGAGCGCGAGAAATGGTTCGGCGGCGGCTATGACGATGCCGGCATCCACACCATCTCGCCCGATCCGCGCGACGAAGCCCGCGTCTTCGTCGCGATCTCCTGCGGTGGCGTGTGGGAGACGCGCGACGCCGGAAAAAATTGGGCGTTGCACGGCAAGGGGATGATCGCGAGCTTATCTGCCGCCGGAGCAGGCGGGTGCGCTCGAAAGCCAAGACCCGCATCGCGTCGCGCGCTGTCAGGCGGCGCCGGATACGATGTGGATGCAGCACCATTGCGGCATTTTCCGCTCGACCGATACGGGCGCCAATTGGACGCAACTCAAATTGCCGGTGGACGATTTTGGCTTCGCGGTCGCGGCCCATCCAAAGGACCCGCTCACCGCCTGGTTTGTGCCGGCGATCAAGGACGAGATGCGGGTGCCGCGCGACGGTGCGCTCGCCGTCACCCGCACCAGCGACGGCGGCAAGACCTGGCAGACGTTCAAGACGGGCCTGCCGCAGCGCGACGCCTTCGACCTGATCTACCGCCATGGCCTCGATGTCGATGCGGGGGGAAAGCGCCTCGCTATGGGCTCGACCACCGGCAGCCTGTGGGTGAGCGACGATGCCGGCGAAGCATGGCAACTCATCAACGCCCATTTGCCGCCGGTCTATGCGGTGCGATTTTACTAGGGCTTTCGGCCCAATTGATCGAGCGCAAGCCTGCCGGCCGGATTCATTGTATTCCTAGCGTCCCGAAAACCACGAGGATGCCTGCGCCATGGCGCGCGATAAATTCAGCGAACTGCGCCGCCGCGTCTATCGGGTGCTCGAGCAGGGCCCGGTCGACGATCGGCTTGGCACGATGGTCGACCGGCTGCTGGTCGCGCTTATTCTGGTCAATCTAGTCGCGGTCGCGCTTGAATCGGTGCCGGCGCTGGGCGCCCGCTATATGACGGTCTTCGACACAATCGAATATGTCTCGCTGGCCGTGTTCACGGCCGAGTATTTTCTGCGGCTGTGGGTGGCGGTCGAGCACGGACCGTACCGTCACCACAACGCGGTGCGCGCGCGCGTTAAGTACGCCACCAGCCCGGCCGGACTGGTCGATCTCGCCGCCGTTTTGCCGTTCTGGTTCGCGCTGGTGTTGCCGGCGGATTTCCGCTTCGTGCTGGTGTTTCGCATCGTGCGCTTCTTTAAGATCGCGCGATATTCGCCGGCCATGCGTTCGCTGCTCGACGTGCTTTACCGCGAGCGGCGCGCGCTTGGCGGCTGCCTGGTGATCACCATGGGCTCGGCGCTGATTGCGGCAGCGCTCATGCATCTCGCCGAGGGCAAAGTGCAGCCCGATAAGCTCGGCACCATTCCCGACGCGCTCTGGTGGTCGATCGTGACCATCGGCACCATCGGCTATGGCGACGTGGTGCCGGTGACCGCGCTCGGCAAGTTGATCGCCACCGGCACCATTTTCCTGGGGCTTATCATGATGGCGCTGCCGATCGGCATCATCGCCACGGCATTCGCCGAGCAGATCCACCGCCGCGATTTCATCGTCACCTGGGGCATGATTGCGCGCGTGCCGTTGTTCGCCGAACTCGACGCCGGCGAAATCTCCGACATCATGCAGCTATTGCGCGCGCAGGTGGTCGAAGCCGGGGAAGTCATCGTGCGCGCCGGCGATGCCGCGCATTCCATGTATTTCATTGCCGCCGGCGAAGTGGAAGTGGCGCTCAAGAAAGAGCGGCTCCGTCTTGGCGTCGGACAGTTTTTCGGCGAGGTGGCGGTGCTGCGGCGGGCGCGCCGCTCGGCCACCGCCATAGCGCTCACCCGCACCAATCTTCTGGCGCTCGCCGCGCATGACTTGCATGCGCTGATGCAGCGCGATCCGCGCATTTCTGCGCGCGTCAAGGACGTGGTGGAAAAGCGCGTTGGCCGCGAAGTGGTTCAGCCCGAAAGGCGATATCGTGGCGCAGGAGATTGAGTAGGACCTCGCCCCTCAGCGCTCTTGAAGCCAGAAAAAGGCAAGGTATTGTGCGCATCTGGCCTAGGGAAACACGATGAGTACGACCGCCATCCCGGCACCGGGTCACACGCTCATTGAAGACATAATGGCGATACTGATCGGCACGTTGTTCGTGTCGTTTGGCATCGCGATGTTCAAGCAGGCTGGGCTGCTGACCGGCAGCACGGCGGGGATTGCCTTTCTCATCCATTACATTACGGGGCTGCCGTTCGGAGCGCTATTTTTCGTTATCAATCTTCCGTTCTACTACTTCGCGTTCCGGCGCATGGGCTGGCGCTTTACGGTCAAGAGTTTCTGCTCGGTTGCGCTGGTATCGGTATTTTCAGAGCTGCACAAATACTTTATCGATCTGGCAAAGATCGACCCATTCTATGCCGCTATCTTCGGCGGACTGCTGATGGGCGTGGGTTTCATCGTCCTGTTCCGCCATCAGGCGAGCCTCGGTGGCGTGAATATCCTCGCGCTCTATCTGCAGGACAAGCACGGCATCCGGGCCGGCAAACTGCAAATGGCGGTCGACGTCTGCATCCTGTTGGCATCGTTTTTCGTCGTCAGCCCGCTCGCGCTGGCCGCATCGGTGATCGGCGCCGTCGCCCTCAATCTTGTGATCTGGATGAACCATCGTGGCGACCGCTATGTCGGATGGTCCGCCCCATAAAAAAACCGGCGTAGGCTTTCGCCCGCGCCGGTATTTTTCGCTCGGTGGAGGTGCGGCCTAGGCCATCGCCTTCTTGAGGTTCTCGTCCACCTTGTCGAGGAAGCCGGTGGTGGAGAGCCACTTCTGGTCGGCGCCGATCAGCAGCGCCAGATCCTTGGTCATGAAGCCGGCTTCCACCGTATCGACGCAGACTTTCTCAAGCGTGGTGGCGAACTTGGCGAGCGCCGGATTGTTGTCGAGCTTGGCGCGGTGGCTAAGCCCGCGCGTCCAGGCAAAGATCGAGGCGATCGAATTGGTCGAGGTCTCCTTGCCCTTCTGATGCTCGCGGTAATGCCGCGTCACCGTGCCGTGCGCGGCTTCGGCTTCCACCACCTTGCCGTCCGGCGTGGTGAGCACCGACGTCATCAGCCCGAGCGAGCCGAAGCCTTGCGCCACCACGTCCGACTGCACGTCGCCGTCGTAGTTTTTGCAGGCCCAGACATAGCCGCCCGACCACTTCATCGCCGCCGCCACCATGTCGTCGATCAGGCGGTGCTCGTAGGTGATCTTCTTCTTGTCGAATGCGGCTTTGAACTCGGCGTCGAAGATCTGCTGGAACAGCTCCATGAAGCGGCCGTCATATTGCTTCAGGATGGTGTTCTTGGTGGACAGATAAAGCGGATAGCCGCGGTTGAGCGCGAAATTCATCGAGGCGCGCGCGAAATCGCGGATCGAGTCGTCGAGATTGTACATCGCCAAGGCGATGCCCGAGGTGGGCGCCTTGAATACTTCGCGCTCGATCACCTTGCCGTCGTTGCCGACGAACTTCATCGTCAGCGTGCCGGCGGTCGGGAACTTGAAATCGGTGGCGCGGTATTGGTCGCCATAGGCATGGCGGCCGATGATGATCGGCTTGGTCCAGCCCGGCACCAGCCGCGGCACGTTCTTGCAGATGATCGGCTCGCGGAAGATGACGCCGCCGAGGATGTTGCGGATGGTGCCGTTGGGCGAGCGCCACATTTCCTTGAGGCCGAATTCCTTCACGCGGCCTTCGTCCGGCGTGATGGTGGCGCATTTCACCGCCACGCCCACTTCCTTGGTCTTGTTGGCGGCGTCGATGGTGATCTGGTCGTTGGTCTCGTCGCGCTTCTCGACGCTGAGGTCGTAATACAAAAGTTGGATGTCGAGATAGGGATGAATGAGCTTGTCGCGGATGAGATGCCAGATGATGCGGGTCATCTCGTCGCCGTCCATCTCGACGACGGGGTTGGCCACCTTGATCTTCGCCATTGCTGAACCTTCGGAAAATGCGCGGTAGGAGTGCCGGCGGGCGTGGCTATAGCATCCTGAAACGGGCGGCGAAAGCGGCGATATTCTGCATTCTTCCCCGCAGCTTTCCGGGCCGCTATACGTCAGCCGGAGGAGCTTCATGCCCGGCGCCGGCACCGACAAGACCAAACGCTGGATCGCGACAGCCGGCCCCCATCGTGGTGCTGGTCGAGCCGCAGCTTGGCGAGAACATCGGGGCTGCCGCGCGCGCCATGGCCAATTTCGGCTTGTCGCGCTTACGGCTGGTCAAGCCGCTGCAAGGCTGGCCGAACGAGAAGGCGCGGGCGATGGCGGCGGGCGCCGACCGCATTCTCGATAGCGCGGTGATCTATGACACCTTAAGCGAGGCGATCGGCGATTGTTCGTTCGTCTTGGCCACCACCGCGCGCAATCACGACCAGGCCAAGCCCGTGGTCGGCGCCGACCAGGCCGCGGCCGAAATGGTGGAGCGCGTGGCGGGGGGCGAAAATGTCGCGCTGGTGTTCGGGCGCGAGCGCAACGGCTTGGAAAACCACGAAGTGGGCTTGGCCGACCGCATCGTTACGCTGCCGGTCAATCCGGCCTTCGCCTCGCTCAATCTGGCGCAAGCCGTGGTGATCGTCGCCTACGAGTGGTTCAAGCGCGCCGGCGGCGAACTGCCTTTCGCCACGGCGGAGCGATCCCCGCCGGTCGCCCAGCAGCAGCTCTCGGCGTTTTTCGCCGATCTGGAGCGCGAGCTGGAGAAGGTCGAGTTCTTCCGGCCAGAGGAAAAGCGCGGCACCATGATCGTGAACCTGCGCAATATTTTTCAGCGCATGGCGCCGTCGCAGCAGGATATCCGCACGCTGCACGGCGTGATCTCGGCCATCGCCTACGGCCGCAAAGGGCCGGCGCGCGGCGGTTCGCTCGATGGCGTACAGGCGCAGAAGCTGCGCGAGATCGTCTTAGCGCGAGGAGATTTCATCGTCCGGCCAGGCGCCGGTGCGGGGCTTGGCGAAACTCCTGCGGCGAAATCCGACCGATGCCGAGCGTATCCTGTGGCAGGCGCTGGTGAACGATAAGCGCTTTCGCCGGCCGCGGCTTCAAGCGGCAGGTGCCGGTCGGCCCGCACATCACCGACTTTGTTTCGTTTCCGCTCAAGTCCGCCATCGACCTGGTGTCGCGCTGACGAAAGCGAAGCGGCCGCGCGCACGCGCGCCGAGCGGCGAACATATTTGGTGGAGCGCGGCTACCGCGTGAGCGAGGCGAGGCGAAGACGATGTCGAGCGCGACATCGCCAAAGTTCTCGACGATCTCGCCGCGTCAGCCCTTTAACAGCTTCATGTGCGCGGCAATGCCCTCGCGGAAGAAGCCAAGATCGCTGCCGATGGCGAGATAGCCGAAGCCGCGTTTGGCCATCGCCACCGCGCGCGCGGCGGTCCCGCAATAAAGCCCGGCGACCTTGCCGGCCTTCTTCGCCGCCGCCGCGATTTTGTCGAGCTCGGCCTCGACTTCCTTGGATTGCGGATCGAGCACCGCGCCATTGCTCATGGTGATGGAAAGGTCGGATGGGCCGACGAACAAAACGTCGATGCCCTTGACCGCGGCGATCGCCTCGACGTTCTTGAGCGCCTCGCGCGTTTCGATCATGGCGATGGTGACGGTCATGTCATTGGCGTCGCGCAAATAGGCTTTCGCGTCGGCGAACTGGCCGAGCATCATCGCGCGGTTGGGTCCCCAGCTGCGCTCGCCGAGCGGCGGAAACTTGGCGACCGCGACGAATTTCCTGGCGTCCTCGACGTTGTTGATGAGCGGCGCGATGACGCCCTCGGCGCCCATATCGAGCGCGCGGCTCACATAGGCGAAATCGTTGTAGGGCACGCGCACGATCGGCGCGGCGCCGGCAGCGTTAATCGCGCCGATGCCGGTGACGGCGCCGGCGAAATCCCACAGGCCGTGCTGCATATCGATGGCGACGGCGGAGAAACCTTCGCGCGCCGCCACCTCGGCAAGAACCGGGGAGGCGAGCGCGCACCAGCCGCAATAAACGGTTTCGCCGGCGCGCAGCCGCCGCGCGAGCGAGAAGGCGGCCACGTCAGCCGCTCTTCTTGATTTGATCGATCGCCTGCGCCATCAATTCGTCCATGGCGCGGCGGATTTCCGGATCGGCGACGGCAATTTTCTTGGCGTCGAAATCCTGGCGGATTTTCCTAAAAACGTCTTGATCGCCGGGCTCTTCGAAATCCGCCATCACGACGTCCTTGGCGTAGGCCTGCGCCTGCGTCGGCGCGTCATCCCCATCTTTTCGGCCGCCCACATGCCGAGCAGCTTGTTGCGCCGCGCGCCCGCCTTGAATTGGAGCTCCTCGTCATGCGCGAATTTCTTCTCGAAGCCTTCCTCGCGCTTGTCGAATGTCGTCATGTCGCCCTCATTGCCGGTAACCTGATGAACCGGCGGCCAAAGTTGCGCGCACACATATGAACTGCGCCGCCTTGCATATCGCCGGGGGAGCGTCAAGGCAACATCCGGTCGCGCCATTGCGGCGGAATTACGGAGTGGACAACGTACGCCTCCCTCGATTGTGCTGCCCGGACTGATCGGCTAGGTTCACGACGTGTCCGGGTGCTTTGGCGCGTTGAAGCGCTTGTCGTCCGGTCCCGCCGCCGCGGATCTCGGTCAAGTCACTAACAGGAGCCACGGCAAATCCGATGGACTTTCAAAAACCACGGTACACCCCGATGAGTCGCCGCCGCCGCATCTACGAAGGCAAGGCGAAGGTCCTCTATGAAGGCCCGGAGCCTGGAACGCTGATCCAGCACTTCAAGGATGACGCGACTGCCTTCAACGCCAAGAAGCACGAAGTGATCGAAGGCAAGGGCGTGCTTAACAACCGGATCTCCGAATACGTATTCCAACACCTCAACGATATCGGGGTTCCGACCCACTTCATCCGCCGTCTCAACATGCGCGAGCAGTTGATTCGCGAGGTGGAGATCATTCCGCTCGAAGTCTGCGTGCGCAACGTCGCCGCCGGTTCGCTGGCGGTGCGCCTCGGCATCGAGGAGGGCACGCAGCTGCCGCGTTCGATCATCGAGTTCTATTACAAGAACGATGCGCTCAATAATCCGATGGTATCGGAAGAGCACATCACCGCCTTCGGCTGGGCGGCGCCGCAGGAAATCGACGACATCATGGCGCTGGCCATCCGCGTCAACGATTTCCTCTCCGGCGTTTTCCTCGGCGTCGGCATTCGTCTGGTCGACTTCAAGATGGAGACCGGGCGCCTGTGGGAAAACGACGTGATGCGCATCGTCGTGGCCGACGAAATCTCGCCCGATAGCTGCCGGCTGTGGGACATCAAGTCGAACGAGAAACTCGACAAGGACCGCTTCCGCCGCGATCTCGGCGGGCTGTTGGAGGCCTATACCGAGGTCGCCAAACGGCTCGGCATCATGAACGAGGGCGAGCCCCCGCGCGGGGCCGGTCCCGTGCTGGTGAAAGGCTAGGAAAAACGCCTGTTTTTCGGCCTTTTGCGCATGTGAATTACCCGATGCCCGGCCCTTGTGCCGGGCATCGGCGTCTCTAGTTTAGGGGTGGATGGCCGGCGGTTTTTCGGCCCGACGCCAGCGACTCATGCCATAAGCGGCCAGCGATGAAAGCCCGCGTCACCGTCACCCTGAAATCCGGCATCCTCGACCCGCAAGGCAAGGCGATCGAAGGCGCGTTGCGCTCGCTTGGCGTTGCCGGCGTGTCGAGCGTGCGCCAGGGCAAGGTGTTCGACATCGAACTCGAAGGCGCCGACCGCGCCAAGGCGGAAGCAGCCCTTAAAGCCGCCGCCGACAAACTGCTCGCCAATACCGTGATCGAGAATTACCGGGTGGACGTGCTTTAGATGAAAGCCGCCGTCATCGTTTTCCCCGGCATCAATCGCGAGCGCGACATGGCGCGCACGCTTCAACTCATTTCGGGCCGCGCGCCGGCCATGGTCTGGCACGCCGAGACGCAATTGCCGGCCGGCACGGATCTGGTGGTGATCCCCGGCGGATTTTCCTACGGCGATTATCTGCGCTGCGGCGCCATCGCGGCGCGCTAGCGCCATCATGGATGCGGTGCGCGCGCATGCCGACAAAGGCGGGCTGACGCTTGGCGTCTGCAACGGTTTCCAGATTTTGTGCGAGGCTGGACTTCTGCCCGGCGTGCTGATGCGCAACGCGGCGCTTAAATTTATTTGCCGCGATGTGTACCTTAAGGTCGAGCGTTCGGATTCGCCCTTCAGCCGCGGCTACAATGCGGGCCAGGTGATCCGCGTGCCGGTCGCGCATGGCGAGGGCAACTACATCGCCGACGCCGAAACCATCAAGCGGGTCGAAGACGAGGGCCGGGTGCTGTTCCGCTACTGCTCGCCCGAGGGCAAGCTCGACCCCGCCTGGAACGTCAACGGCGCCACCGATTCCATTGCCGGCATCCTCAACGAGCGCGGCAACGTGCTGGGCATGATGCCGCACCCGGAAAACCACGTAGAGCCGGCCATCGGCGTCACCGACGGGCGCGGCCTGTTCGCCGGGCTTGCGGAGGCGTTGGACCGGGCGGCGTGAACAGCGTGATCCGCAACGAACCGAAGATCACCCCCGAACTCGTGGCCGAGCACGGGCTCAAACCCGACGAGTACAGACGTGTGCTCGACCTGATCGGGCGCGAGCCGAGCCTGACCGAGCTCGGCATTTTCTCGGCCATGTGGAACGAGCACTGCTCGTACAAATCCTCCAAGGTTCATCTGCGCGACGCTGCCGACCAAGGGCCCGCATGTGATCCAGCGGCCCGGGCGAGAATGCCGGCGTCATCGATATCGGCGACGGGCTTGCTTGCGTGTTCAAGATGGAGAGCCATAACCACCCGAGCTACATCGAGCCCTATCAAGGCGCGGCGACCGGCGTCGGCGGAATTCTGCGCGACGTGTTCACCATGGGCGCGCGGCCGATCGCCTGCCTGAATGCCCTGTCGTTCGGCGATCCCAAACATCCCAAGACGCGGCATCTGGTGTCGGGCGTGGTCGCCGGCATTGGCGGCTATGGCAATTCATTCGGCGTGCCGACGGTCGGCGGCTCGGTGCGTTTTCATTCGCGCTATGACGGCAACAATCTGGTCAACGCCATGGCGGTCGGCATCGCCGAGAAGGACAAGATTTTCTACGCGGCGGCCTCGGGCGTCGGCATGCCCATCGTCTATCTCGGCTCCAAGACCGGCCGCGACGGCATCCACGGCGCCTCGATGGCCTCGGCCGAATTCGGCGAGGACGCCGACGCCAAGCGCCCGACCGTGCAGGTGGGCGATCCGTTTTCCGAAAAGCTGCTGCTCGAAGCCTGTCTTGAGATCATGCACAAAGGCTGCGTCATCGCCATCCAGGACATGGGCGCGGCGGGCCTGACCTGCTCGGCGGTGGAAATGGGCGCCAAGGGCGATCTCGGCGTCACGCTCGATCTCGACAAGGTGCCGTGCCGCGAAGAAGGCATGAGCGCCTATGAAATGATGCTCTCCGAGAGCCAAGAGCGCATGCTCATGGTGCTCAAGCCGGAAAAGGAAAAAGAGGCCGAGGCGATCTTCCGCAAATGGGGGCTCGACTTCGCCATCGTCGGCGAGACCACGCCGAGCAAACGCTTCATCGTGCGCCACGGCGGCGACGTGATGGCCGACCTGCCGATCAAGGAATTGGGCGACCAGGCGCCGGAATACAAGCGGCCGTTCACGACCGCCGCCAAGCCTGCGGTCATCGACGCGGACAGCGTCAAGCCGCCGATGGGTCTTGCCGCAGCGCTGGAGGCGCTGATCGCCACGCCCGATCTGTGCTCCAAGCGCTGGGTCTGGGAGCAATACGACCACATCATCATGGGCAACACCGTGCAGCGGCCGGGCGGCGATGCCGCGGTGGTGCGCATCGAGAATGGGCCGAAAGGCTTGGCGCTGACCACCGACGTGACGCCGCGCTATTGCGAGGCCGATCCGTTCGAGGGCGGCAAGCAGGCGGTCGCCGAATGCTGGCGCAATTTGACCGCGGTGGGCGCGCGGCCGCTCGCCGTCACCGACAATCTCAATTTCGGCAATCCGGAGCGGCCCGAGATCATGGGGCAATTCGTCGGCTGCATCCGCGGCATCGCGGAAGCCTGCAAGGCGCTCGATTTTCCCGGTCGTGTCCGGCAATGTCTCGCTCTACAACGAGACCAACGGCAAGGCGATTTTGCCGACGCCCTCGATCGGCGGCGTCGGCCTGCTCGATGATTTCTCCAAATCGGCGAGCCTCGCCTTCAAGCGCGAGGGCGAAGCCATCCTGCTCATCGGCGAGACCACCGGCTGGCTCGGGCAAACCCTGTATCTGCGCGAATTATGCGGGCGGGAGGAGGGTGCCCCGCCGCCGGTCGATCTGATCGAGGAGCGCGAGAACGGCGACTTCGTGCGCGCGCTGATTTTGGACGGGACGGCGAGCGCGGCGCACGATCTCTCCGACGGCGGGCTGGCGGTGGCGCTGGCCGAGATGGCGTTTGTCCACGGCATCGGCGCCAAGCTCGACGGCGCGCCCGACGATATCCCGGCGCATGCCTTCTGGTTCGGCGAGGACCAGGCGCGCTATGTCGTGACGGTCGCGGCGAATGCGGCCGATGCGGTCATGGCCAAGGGGCAAGCGGCCGGCGTGCCGGTCAGCCGGATCGGCACCACAGGCGGCGATAGCCTCATGCTGCCGGGCGAGCGTGCGATCGCAGTCGCTAAGCTGCGCGAGCGCTTCGAAGGCTGGCTGCCGGCCTATATGGCCGGCGAGCTCTAGCGCAGATTTACTGCATCACGCCGGCGACCGTTTGCCGGCAATGCGGCGACAGCGCGTCCGGATGCATGGCAAGACACGCGATCAGGCGCCCGCCGCCGGGTTTGACCGTCGGGCAAACCGCCGCCTGATCCTGATTGCAGGCGCCGAACACGGCGAGACGCTTCGGCAATGGCACGGTGGCGGCCTTGGCCAAAATGACGGCGGGGTCCGGCTGCGGCGGCGGAGGCGGCGCGGCGGCCACGGGCGGCGGCGGCGCGAGCACCGCCGGCTTTGGCGCGGCGGTCTTGGTCTTTTCCTTCTTTGCCTTCGCGGCCTTAGGCGGCGGCGGTGCGGCGGCGGGGCGGCGGTGCTGACGCGGCTTTCGGCGGTGGGGCAGCCGGTGGCGGAGGCGGCGGCGCGACGGCGGCCTTGGGCGGTGGCGGCGCGGGCGGCGGCGCTGCGGCTGCCGGTGGCGGCGGCATCGTCGCCTGGACCGCGGCGTGGCAACCGGCCGACAGCGTCGGAAGATGGCTCTGCAGGCACTTGAGTGCTTCCGGGGTGCCGGGGCTTGTGCTCATGCAGTTCGCGATGAAATCGGAGCGGCAATTGGCCTTCATGGCGCTTTTCTGCGCCTCGGTCAGTTGCGCTAGCGCCGGAGCCGCGCCGACGGCGGCGAGCGCGAGCAAGGCGAACGTTGCGATGGCGAGATGGCGCAGTTTTGCGAGTTTTGAAATCATGTCATTGCCCCCAATCGGCTCCCTGTCATCACCCCCGATGATGAGCCTGGCTGCAAATTCTACATGCCGCCGCCGACTGTCACACCGCCGATTGGGACAACCGGCTGCGATGTATTGACGCTATCCGGCGCCCGCCGCATGCTGGTCGCGACGCGGCGAGGAGCGCCGAAAACCATGGCCATGGATGCCGGCGAGATCGAGCGGCTGATCAAGGCGCGGCTGCCGGACGCGACCGTGACCATCCGCGATCTGGCCGGCGACGGCGACCATTACGCGGCCACCGTGATTTCCGCCTCGTTCAAGGGCAAGTCGCGGGTGCAGCAGCACCAGCTCGTCTATGAAGCGCTCAAAGGCCAGATGGGCGGCGTGCTGCATGCGCTGGCGCTGCAAACGGCGGCGCCGGAAAAGTAACGGCTGCGGCAGCTTCCCAGGATCGAGGTCGGAAAGCTCAGCCAGGACGACATTTTCGAGGCTGGGAGGCATTTTATGCCCCCTTAATGCCCGATCCCCAGGCAACCCTCTTGGGTTGGCGCACCCTTTTGCGCTACATATATCGGCAAGCAAGGCGGCCCTGATCGCGCGCAAAAACCAGCGCGCGGCGCCGCCCAACAGGACCTTGACATCCATGGGCATCGAGCAATTCATCGAGAACGAAGTGAAGGCAAACGACGTGGTGCTGTTCATGAAGGGCACGCCGCAGTTTCCGCAATGCGGATTTTCCGGCCAGGTCGTGCAGATCCTCGACCACCTCGGCGTCGCCTATAAAGGCCTCAACGTGCTCGATTCCGCCGATCTGCGCGACGGCATCAAGGCCTATTCCAACTGGCCGACCATCCCGCAGCTCTACGTGAAGGGCGAGTTCATCGGCGGCTGCGACATCGTGCGCGAGATGTTCCAGGCCGGCGAATTGCAGCAGACGCTCAAGGACAAGGGCGTTCCAGTCAGCCAGACCGCCTGAGCGTTGCCGCGGTCAGGGCTAAGCCGCCGCCGCCTATGCCGCCGGCGTCATGTGCCTTGCCGCGCCGGTCGCCGGATTCATCCTCAATGGACGCGGAAAATCCTTCCCCGGCCTGGCTGTCGCCTGGCTGCCGGTGGCGAGTAGCGCTGCTTGCTCGCTGATCCCGGCGCCTTATTAGGAAGGATCAGCCGCCGCCTTGCGCGTTATTTACGGCCGCGGCCCATCACTTGCGGGCGCGACCAGCCGGTGCGGCGAAGCACCAGGTAAATAATCGCCAGGACGAGCACGATGCCGAGCATGCCGGCGCTTCCGGCGGCGGCGAACTTGCTCACATTGTCGGCGACCGAATTGACGTAGGGGCCGGCCGCGGGGCCGAGCAGCAGACTGATCAGGACCAAGGCGAGCACGAGCAGAAAGGCGAGCTCGACGAATTCCCACAGGATCTGCTTTGCAGTGGAAATGAAATTCCACATGACACAAACCTCAAGATAGCGCGTGCAGCGTAAGGGAGTGGGGGGTTCTAACCCCCCACCCTGGTTGCCTCAGAACAGCTGATTGTGCCCGGCCGTGGACGGCCAGGCGCGCCAGCCTCAGGCCATCTTCCGGTGCGAGAACAGCCAGAGAATGATCCCGAGAGCGATCAGACCTACCAGGCCATTCGAGCCCAGATCCTTCACAAAGCCATGATGTTGGCGGATACCGTTCCGAAGAACGGCAGATTAGAGCCGACGAGCAAGGACAGCACGATCGCCAATGCGAGCAGCATCAGCGCTAGTTCCGTCAACGCCCCGACCCAATCCTTTAAGGTATCGATCCCTTTCATTGCGGAGTCTCCCTAGCAATGTTCTGCGTTCTGCGATTCGAGACCGCAGATGGTTGTTAGCGCATGTTGGCTACTAAATGTAGCGAATTGTCTCAAGGTGCCCACAAAATATGCTGTGCACTAATCCTTTGGTCGGGGGATAACTCTTCAAGCGATGCGAATTGGCACGCCCTCAATGTCGAGTTTTTGCCGAATTTCGCGAAAGAGCCGGGCACGATGGCGCGAAAGGCGTCGTTCTTGCCGATTTTGGAATCTTGGCGCGTGCGCGGTGCGGCAGTAGCGGTTTAGCGCGAGTAGTACTCGACCACCAGATGCGGCTCCATGCGTACCGCGTAGGGCACGTCGGTGAGCAGCGGGATGCGGGCGAACTTGGCGGTCATCTTGGATTTGTCGACCTCGATATAATCGGGCACGTCACGCTCGCCCAGCGCCTGCGCCTCAAGCACGAGGTTCATCTCGCGCGATTTTTCCTTCACTTCGACGACGTCGCCGACCTTGACGCGGTAGCTGGGGATGTTCACCCGCCGCCCGTTCACCTTGATGTGGCCGTGGTTGACGAACTGACGGGCGGCAAACACCGTCGGCACGAATTTGGCGCGGAAGATGACGGCGTCGAGCCGGCGCTCGAGCAGGCCGATCATGTGGGCGCCGCTGTCGCCCTTCATGCGGATGGCCTCATGATAGATGCCGCGGAACTGCTTTTCGGAAATATTGCCGTAATAGCCGCGC
>CAVWPH010000019.1:0-12476 GCA_963756805.1 uncultured Alphaproteobacteria bacterium | reverse complement strand
ACAAGGACATTCTGATCCGGATTCATTGCGTCCGGATTAAGACCGATCAGGCGCGGTGATAGGGATGCCCGGTCAGAATTGTGGCGGCGCGGTAGAGCTGTTCCAGCAGCATCACTCGCACGAGTTGATGCGGCCAGGTGGCGGCCCCAAACGACAGCCGTAATTCGGCCTTTTCGTGCAGGCTTGGCGCCAGACCGTCGGCGCCGCCAATCAAAAACACCACCGCCGGCCGGTCGTCGCCCCGCCATTTCGCCAATTTGCCGGCGAGGCTGGCGCTATCGACGTTATCCCCGCGCACATCGAGCAGCACGACGGCGGCGCCTTGCGCGATGACGTTGGCGAGCGCGATCGATTCCTCGATCATGCGCTTGGCGGGATCTTCGGCGCGGCTTTCCCTGATTTCGATGATTTCGACGTCGCGCAAACCGAGAGCGCGGCCGGTTTGCGCTGTGCGTTTGCGATAGCGCTCGGAAAGCTCGGTTTCCGGGCCCTTCTTTAGACGTCCAACGGCGGCAACGACGATGCGCATGCCGTCGAGATTATCAGGTTGATGAGCGCGCGGGCGAGCGTCCGCTCGACCACATTTTTTCCAGATTGTAGAAGTCGCGCACTTCCGGCCGGAACACGTGCACGATCACGCTGCCGGCGTCGATCAAAACCCAATCGCCCTGGCGCAATCCCTCGACGTGAACGCCGGTAATGGCGGCGGCTTTCAGGGCCTTCACGACATTGTCTGAGATGGCGGCAAGATGGACGTTCGAACGGCCGGTCGTCACGACCATGTAATCGCCGATGGAGGTTTTACCGGTGAGATCGATGGTGACGCTGTCCTCGGCCTTCATGTCGTCCAGGCGCGCGAGGATGAGGCGGAGCGTCTCCTTGGCGTCGGGGCGCCGGGAGACGGGGCCGGGCGAACGACTAGCCGCCCGCGGGAGTGCAGTTGTTGCCAGGGTACCGGATCCTTTCGGTTCGTAGCACTCACCTCGATTCTGATCGAGGTTCGTTAAAAGATAGCTATTTCGTACGCCGCTTGCCACCCTTGCGCTTGGCGGTCGTCTTTACACTGCGCTTCTTGCTGCTTTTGGCGGCCTTCTTTGCTGGCGGCTTCTTTTTGGTGGGTTTGCTGGCCGGTTTTTTGGCCGGCGATTTCGTCCCTCGCCGCAAAGCGCGCAGCGCAGTCGAGGACAGCGGCGATTTGAGGCCGTGCAGGAAAGTCCAGGCCGGCGCCTTGCGGTAGGGCAAAGAGGCCGCGGCGTGTTCCGGAATACGGGCGAAGGCGAATGCCTGCGCCGCCGGGCTGGCGCCGGCATAAAGGCTGGGGCCCAACCGGTCGACGACCACGATCGGAACTTTGTTCGCGATGCCGCGCCATTTCTGCCAGCGGTGAAAGCTCCGTAAGTTATCCGCACCCATGATCCAGACGAAGTGGACGCGCGGGCAGCGACTGAACAGCCACTTGATGGTGTCATAAGTGTATCGCGTCTTGATGACGGCTTCGAGACCGCTCACATCGATACGCGGATGATTGGTGAGCGCGCGGGCGGCAGCGATGCGCTTATTGTGGGGTGCCAGCCCGCTGGTATTTTTGAGCGGATTGCCGGGCGTAACCAGCCACCAGACCCGGTCGAGCTTGAGCCGTTTGAGCGCCAGCAGGCTGGCCCCCAGATGCGCCAGATGCGGAGGATCGAAGGTTCCGCCGAATAGGCCGATCCTCATGCCAGGCGCGTGCGGGGGAAGCAGGCGCTCGGAAACGGCGGGTCTTTGCGGTTTCACGGCCGGATCTGACCGCTTCCGTGGATTCGATACTTGAACGTCGTGAGTTGGTCGACGCCGACCGGCCCCCGCGCGTGCAAGCGGCCGGTGGCGATGCCGATCTCGGCGCCGAAGCCGAATTCGCCGCCGTCGGCGAACTGCGTCGAGGCATTGTGCAGCACGATCGCCGAATCCACCTCGCGCAGAAACTTATCCGCGGCGGCTTTATCCTCGGTGATGATCGCGTCGGTGTGGTGCGAGCCGTAGCGTTCGATGTGCGCGATGGCCGCATCGATGCCGTCCACGACTTTGGCGGCGATGATGGCGTCGAGATATTCGGTTGACCAATCCTCTTCGCCCGCCGGCTTGACGCGGCCGTCGACCGCTTGCGTAGCTTTGTCCCCGCGGATTTCGCATTTTGCAGCGATCAACATCTCGATCAGCGGCTTGAGATGGGTTGCTGCCGCCCCTCGATCGACCAGCAGCGTTTCCGCCGCGCCGCAGACGCCGGTGCGGCGCATTTTGGCGTTGAGCACGATCTTCTTGGCCATATCGAGCGAGGCTGCCTTGTCCACATAGACATGGCAGACGCCTTCGAGATGCGCGAAGACCGGCACGCGCGCTTCCGCCTGCACGCGCGCCACAAGACCTTTGCCGCCGCGCGGGACAATCACATCGATATGTCCGTCGAGCCCGGTCAGCATCAAACCGACTGCCCCGCGGTCCCGGGTGGGGACAAGTTGGATCGCGGTCGTCGGCAATCCGGCCTCGCGCAAGCCGTGTTCGATCGCGGCATGAATGGCGCGGCTGGTGCGCAGACTGTCCGAGCCGCCGCGCAGAATGGCGGCATTGCCGGCTTTCAGGCTGAGCGCGCCGGCGTCGGCGGTCACGTTCGGCCGGCTTTCGTAGATGATGCCGATAACGCCGAGCGGCACCTTTACGCGCTCAATCTTCATGCCGTTGGGTCGCGTCCAAGTTTCGGTGACGGCGCCGACCGGGTCATGCAGCGCGCGCACGGCATCGATACCGGCGGCCATGGTCTCGATACGTGCCGCATCGAGCGTCAGGCGGTCGAGAAAGGCGCCACTCATGTTGGACGCCTTGGCCTCGGCGATATCCTCGGCATTGGCGGCCAGAATGCGCCCCGATTGCGCCCGGATGGCCGCGGCCATGAGCTCCAAAGCGCGGTCCTTCTGCGCGGTGGGGCTTAGCGCCAGCACGCGGGCAGCCTGCCGCGCGCCGCGGCCGATCTCGGCCATGGCTGCGGCAATATCGCCCGTTCCCTCGATGCTTTTCAGCGGCGCGCTCATGCCGGATAAGGCCCGTTAAACCCTTAATTCCCGCTGGTTCCTATCACGTCGGGTGGCTTCCGGCGAGATCGCCGGATTGCGGCCGATCTGCGGTTTTCGGTGAGGTTTTGCCTGGGGATAGCGTGGATAACCGCCGGTACGACTGAACCGGTCAATAGGTCTACACATTGGTTAGGCAGGGTGCGGCAATTCAATTGGCGCATGATCTTGGCCGAAAACCGGTACCCACTTTTCGGGATCATGCGCATGGAGGCAGTCATGACATCGCGTTCAAGCCGTCTTCCCAGCCGCTTTCCGGTCGGCACCAAGTTCGTGATCGAAGGAAAACGCGGCGGTGAGGGCCAGGTGCAGGTCTTTAGCCGCTATCTCGAGTTCCCCGATGGCACGTTCTTCCGCCTGCCGTTGCACCCGGCCAATCAACCGACCAAGCGCAAAACTAGGCCAATGGACCGGCGCTCCGCCCGCGCCCGCCGCCCGCCATTGAGCGGTCGGCCATTGGACCAGGCCGCGATGCGCGCATAGGGCTTGCGCACTAGGCCAATGGCCGACCGCCCCCGCCAAACCGCGATCGCGCAAAAAAAGAGGGGCCCGAAGGCCCCTTGGGGGAAAGTCGTTGTCTCCGGCTAACGCGCCTTCGACTTAATGCCGCAGCTTGCAAGGCCGGGGTGGGGTGCAGGTACTCATGCTAGGCCCCGGCCCGCCGTGGCTTCCCGCTAAAATGCAGCCGCAGCACCCGCGCGCGCAATTCGCCAAATCGTCGCGTGAGCCAATTGGTCGCGGGCTTTTCGGACCGGGGATAAACGCGGGGACAAACGCGCGAACGGCCGGTTTCATGCTCGCAGAAGGACCATTGCGCGGCCTTGCTCGGCCTTGCTCAGCCTTCGAGCTCCAATTATTCCCCGCCCAACACCAGATCGTCGCGGTGGATGATTTCGGTACGTCCGGTGAATCCCAAAATCAGCAGCACGTCGGCGGACGAGCGCCCTTTGATCTTATCGGCATCGTCCGCGTCATAGGCGATCAGCCCGCGGCCCACTTCCGCGCCGTCCGGCCCGCGCACCAGCACGGCGTCGCCGCGCCCGAAAGCGCCGTCAACCTTGATGACGCCTGCCGGCAATAAACTTTTTCCGCAGCGCAAAGCGCGCACCGCGCCGGCGTCGATCGTCAGCGAACCGCGCGGCTCCAATGAACCCGCGATCCACTTCTTGCGCGCGGTCACCGGATTGGCCGGTGTCAGGAACCACGAGCACTGCGCGCCATCCATGACCGCCTGTAACGGATGCGCCACGCGTCCCGAGGCGATCACCATATGCGCGCCGGCGGTGGTGGCGATCTTGCCGGCTTCGATCTTGGTCAGCATGCCGCCGCGCGACAGCGCATTGCCGGAGGCGCCGGCCATGGCCTCGATCTCCGGCGTGATGCGCGCAACCAGCGGCACCAGCTTGGCGCCGCCGCCTTCGCTTTTTCCATCAAGATTTGGCGGCTTGTCGTAAAGCCCGTCAATGTCGGAGAGCAGCACCAGCAAATCGGCGCTCATCATGGCGGCGACGCGGGCGGCGAGGCGGTCGTTGTCGCCGTAGCGGATCTCGGTGGTGGCGACGGTGTCGTTCTCGTTGATCACCGGCACGCTGCGCCATTCCAACAGCTTGTCGACGGTCGAGCGGGCGTTGAGATAGCGGCGGCGCTCTTCGGTGTCGCCGAGCGTGAGCAGCACCTGGCTGGCGGTGAGGCTGCGCTCCCCCAGCGCTTCCGACCAGGCGCGCGCCAGCGCGATCTGGCCGACGGCGGCGGCGGCCTGGCTGTCCTCGAGCTTGAGGTTGCCGGCGGGCAGCTTGAGCACGGCGCGGCCGAGCGCGATGGCGCCCGACGACACCACCAGGATGTCGCGCTTTTCTTTATGCAGCGCGGCAATATCGGCTGCCAGACTCGCCAGCCAGTCGCGCTTGAGCTGGCCGGCGGATGAATCCACCAGCAGCGACGAGCCGACCTTCACGACGATGCGGCGGAAATCCTTGAGCGACGGTGATTTCGACATGGTCCCGGCAGCGGTTAATGACGCCGGGGGTTTAGCATGGGATTTGATGCGCCGTCATGCGCGCCGAGCTTAAGCAAACCCAAGCGCCGCAATTTCGCTAGGATGCCCGTGCAGACGACTGGAGAAGGCGCCACACCCCGCGTTTGCATCCCGGCGCCAATAAAGTTTAAAGTCTGCGTCATGCCATTCCTGCTTTATCTTGCGGTTGCGCTGGTCGCGCTGTTTGGCGTGGCGATGCAGAGCGATCTGCTGGTCGAGCCGACGCGCCATATCGAGCGCGCGGTCATCACCGAGAGCCAGCCGGTGTCGGAGCCCGCGCCGGCGGCGACGGGTATTCAGGCGTTGCCGCCTTACGCCACGCCCGGCGGCATCACGCCGCCCGAAGCCTTCACCAAGGCGCTGACGCCCCGGCCGGAGGCGCCGGCCGCGGCGGCGAATTGTCATGTGGACGCGTGCACGGCGGCCTATCACTCGTTCACCGCGTCGGACTGCACCTATCAGCCGACCGAGGGCCCGCGCCGGCTGTGCACGAAGTGAGCGGCGTGTATCGCCGCTCATCCCCGCGCACGCGGGGATCCAGAGCAAAAAATTTAATTGCTGGATACCAGCTTTCGCGGGCATGAGCGGAATACTAGTAAACCACCACGCTCCTGATCGACTTGCCTTCGTGCATCAGATCGAAAGCATCGTTGATTGCATCGAGCGGCATCGTGTGGGTGATCAGATCGTCGATATTGATCTTGCCGTCCATGTACCAGTCGACGATTTTGGGAACGTCCGTGCGCCCGCGCGCGCCGCCGAAGGCGGTGCCTTTCCACACCCGGCCGGTGACCAATTGAAACGGCCGCGTCGCGATTTCCTGGCCCGAGCCGGCGACGCCGATGATGATGCTCTCGCCCCAGCCGCGATGGCTGCATTCCAGCGCCTGGCGCATCACGTTGACATTGCCGATGCATTCAAACGAAAAGTCGGCGCCGCCGCCGGTCAAATCGACGATCGCTTGCACGACTTTGTCTTTGCCGATCTCGTCTGGATTGATGAAATGCGTCATGCCGAATTTCGACGCGATGTCGCGGCGCGCCGGATTCAAGTCGATGCCGATAATCTTGTCGGCGCCGACCATGCTGCGCGCCCTGGATCACGTTGAGCCCGATGCCGCCCAGCCCGAACACCGCGACATTGGCGCCGGGCCAGACTTTCGCGGTGTTGATGACGGCGCCGATGCCGGTGGTGACGCCGCAGCCGATGTAGCAAATCTTGTCGAAGGGCGCGTCCTCGCGCACTTTGGCGAGTGCGATTTCCGGCAGCACGGTGAAATTGGCGAAGGTCGAGCAGCCCATGTAGTGGAACACCGGATCGCCGTCGCAGCGGAAACGCGACGTGCCGTCCGGCATTAATCCTTTGCCCTGCGTGGCGCGGATGGCGGTGCACAAATTGGAGCGGCGCGACAAACAAGTTTTGCACTGCCGGCATTCCGGCGTGTAGAGCGGAATGACGTGGTCGCCCACTTTCAGCGTCGTGACGCCGGGGCCGACTTCGCGCACGATGCCCGCGCCCTCATGGCCCAAGATGGCCGGGAAAATTCCTTCCGGATCGGCGCCCGATAATGTGTAGGCGTCGGTGTGGCAGATGCCGGTGGCCTTGATCTCGACCAGCACCTCGCCCGCTTTCGGGCCTTCGATGTCGATGGTCTCGATGGTGAGCGGCTCGCCGGCCTTCCAGGCAACGGCTGCGCGGGTTTGCATGACAGGGCTCCCGGGTTGTCCCGTCTGCTCTAAAGCATGTTCGGTTGAGATTGAAGCGGTCGCGGCGAAGATGGTTCGCTCCCTCTCCCACTCGAACTCTGGTTTACCCGAGTTCGAGCAATATGAAGCGGTCGAAGTCGTATATATCCGACTTCGACTGGGGAGAGGGTTGGGGCGAGGGGGTCTAAAACTCCCGATGGATTGTAACCCCTCACCCGCCCGCGCTTCGCGCGGTCGACCTCTCCCCATGGGAGAGGTGAAGTGCTACGGCTGCCACACCGCTTCTTTTGGCGCCGCGTCGGCACCGTCGCTCGCGCCATCGATTATTTTGCGCAGCGCGCGCAGCGCTTCCGGCACGCCCTGGCCGGACGCCGATGAGAGCACCAGCGGCGTCCGCTTGCAGGCTTTTTTCAATTTCGCTGTCTGCGTCCTTGATCGCTTCCGGCGTCAGCGCGTCGGCTTTCGACAGCGCCACGATCTCCGGCTTTTCGGTGAGGCCGTGGCCGTAAGCTTCCAGTTCGCCGCGCACGGTGGTGTAGGCGGCAGCAACGTCGTCGCCGGTGCCGTCGATCAGATGCAAGAGAACGCGGCAGCGTTCGGTGTGGCCGAGGAATTTATCGCCCAGCCCGATGCCCTCATGCGCGCCTTCGATCAGCCCGGGCAAATCGGCCAGCACGAATTCGCGCTCGTCCACGCGCACCACGCCGAGCTGCGGATGCAGCGTGGTGAAAGGATAGTCGGCGATCTTCGGCTTGGCCGCGCTGACGGCGGCGAGGAACGTGGATTTGCCGGCATTGGGCAATCCAATGACGCCGGCATCGGCGATCAATTTCAGCCGCAAGCGAATGGTGCGCTCCTCGCCGGGCTGGCCGGGATTGGCGCGGCGCGGCGAACGGTTGGTGGACGACTTGAAATAAGTATTGCCGAAGCCGCCATTGCCGCCGGTCATCAGCGTGACGTGCTGGCCGACGGTGGTGAGATCGGCGAGCAGCGTCTCGCCATCCTCCTCGTAAATTTGCGTGCCGACCGGAACCTTGAGCACCACGTCCTTGCCGTTGGCGCCGTGGCGGTCCTTGCCCATGCCGTTGCCGCCGCTCTTGGCCTTGAAGTGCTGCTGGTAGCGGTAGTCGATCAGCGTGTTGAGCCCCGTGACAGCCTCGACCACCACGTCGCCGCCTTTGCCGCCGTCGCCGCCGTTCGGTCCGCCGAACTCGATGAATTTCTCGCGCCGGAACGACACGCAGCCGTTGCCGCCACTGCCGGACGCGATATAGACCTTGGCTTCGTCGAGGAATTTCATCGTCTCAATCTCAATCGGCGATTTGCCGGAACGGGGCAAAGGCGCATAGATACCAGCCCCGCAGGGGCCGTTTCGCGGTCCGCATCTATACCGTCCGCCGCCATGAATCCACAGTCTTCGCACGCTGCGCCGCCATCCGCCGCATTGGCGGGCATTGGGCTGATGCTGATCGGTATTTTTTTCTTCGCGCTCAACGATGCGCTGGGCAAATGGCTGATCGAGACCTATTCGGTCGGCCAGTTGTTGCTGTTGCGCAGCGTGGCGGCGCTGGCGCTGCTGGCGCCCTTCATCTGGCGCGAAGGGCGGGGCGCCTTTCGCGATGCGCCGCGCCCCTTCATACAATGGCTGCGGCCGGTCTTCTCGACCATCGAACTGTCCTGCTTTTATTGGGCGCTGGCCTACATGCCGCTCGCCGACGTGATGACGTTTTATCTGGCCAGCCCGATTTACGTGACCGCCGTGTCGCCATTTCTCCTGGGCGAGCATGTCGGCTGGCGGCGCTGGGCCGCGGTGATCGCCGGTTTTATCGGCGTGATGATCGCGCTCAATCCGTCGGCGCAGAGCCTGTCCTGGCCGGCGGCGGTCGCCATCACCGGCAGCATTTCGTTTTCGCTTGCTGATGATCTGCACGCGGCTGGTGCGCGGCACCTCCGACACCGTGCTGGTGACGGCGCAGATGGTCGGCGCGCTGTTGTTCGGCGCCGTGATAGCGCCGTTCACCTGGGTGGCGCTCACGTTGCCGGCGGTCGCGCTGCTGGTGGTGCTCGGCGTGGTGGCGACGATGGCGCATTTCTGCATCAACCGCGCGCTCAAGCTGGCGCCGGCGTCTGTTGTGGTGCCCTATCAATATACGACGATCGTGTGGGCGATCATTTTCGGTTTTATTTTCTTCGGCGACATTCCGCGCGCCGCCATGCTGGCAGGCGCCGCCATCATCATTGCCGCCGGCATTTATATTTTTGTGCGCGAACGATTTCTGGGAAAAGCCGCCGTCATTCGCCGATCCGCCGTGACGCGGCTAGCGCGCGCCGGAGCGCGTGACCCCGAAAAGTGGGAACCGGTTTTCGGACAAGGTCACGCGCCGATAAAATTCGTCGTGCCGTCTTTCTTAATGCGCTCCAGCAAATCGACTTCCCACGACAAATAAGCCTTCATGGCGGCTTCGTTGTCGTTCGGCCGCTCGTAAGGCTTAAGCCAAACGTCGAGCGGCTCGTCCGCAAGCTTTGGCGCGGTCGAGAACGGCGCGCCGGTTGCGGCCCAGGCCGCGTTGCCGCCTTTGAGCCAGTGCACGGGCGTGTCGGTGAGCGCGCGCGCTTCTTCGACGGCAAGCCCGGCGAGCACGCCGTCTTCGGAAGTGAGCACGATCATCGGGCGCAGCGGAATTTTCGGCATGGCGCGGTCGAGCCGGCCGCGGATGGCGAACCAGGCGCCGGGAATATGGCCGCGCCGGTAATGCGGGCTGGTCGAAAGGTCCACGATCGATACATTGTCGATCTCGATGATTTTGGACGGATCGACGGCGGCGTCCGCCGGGGCCGAGCCGAGCATGGTCGTTTTAAAATCGCCTGTTTCGGTTCCCGCTTCCGGCAGCACGAAGACTTCCTTCCAGCCCATCTGCTTGAGCCAAGAGGCGGTCATCAACGCGCGCACTTCCGCCTCGTCGCTCACGACGATGCGCGCGCCCAGCACGCCGGCATAAAGATCGGTCGCCTGCACCAATTGTCCGCCGGGCGCGGAGACCGCGCCGGGAAAATGCCCGGCTTTGTATTCGGCCGGATCGCGCACGTCGAAAACATAAGTCGTGCGCGTGGCATCGGCGCGCCAGCGTTCGACAGTGGCGCGGTCGGTACGCTCGACGCCGTATTTACGCGCGACTTTTTCCGCCGCCGACTTTGCCCAGGCAAGACCGCCGCTCGAATAATCCGGCGCGCGGTCGGATTTACCGCTGGCGCACGTGAATCCGGCAAGATGCCAGCCCATGGTGCCGTTGCGCAGCGCCACCACTTTGTTGGGCACGCCGGCATTGATCAGCGACTGCGCGCCGATGATGCTGCGGGTGCGGCCGGCGCAATTGACCACGATGGTCGTATCCGGAGCAGGCGCGATGTCGTGCACGCGCAACACCAGTTCGGCGCCCGGCACGTTGATGCCGGTCGGGATCGAGACGCGTGAATATTCGTCGAACGGCCTACTGTCGAGCACCACCATCTTGGTGCCGCTACGCATCAGCGCGTCGAGCTCCTGCGCGCTCACACTGGGCGTGCCGCTGTCGTGTTCGACGAATTCGCCGAAGGCCTTGCTCGGCACGTGCACGCCGGAAAAGGTGACGTAGCCGGCTTTTTCCCAAGATCCCGTGCCGCCATCGAGATAAGACAGATCGCTGTAGCCGGCGCGCGCCAGCACCGCGGCGGCGCGTTGCGACAAGCCGTCATTGTCGTCGGTGAGCACGATGCGCGTGCTCTTGCGCGGCACCAGCGCCGCGAAGCGCAACTCCAGGCGGCTGAGCGGCGCATTGCGCGCCCACAACAGATGATTTTGCGAAAACGTCAGTTCCTCGCGCACGTCGATGAGCGCGAGTTCGCCGCCGTCGCCGAGCATGGCTTTGACGGCGGCGGCGGTGACCGGGCGAAGCTTGGCCGTGGACGCGGCCGCGTGCAGGTTCATGACGCCTGCTGGGCGTACATCTGCTCGACCACGCCGGTCTTCAGATCGATCTTGATGCGGTTGATCTTGTCGAGATTGGTGCCGGTGACGCGCACGAAGCGCGCGTAATCCGGATAATCGATCGAGTGGATCTTGCCGTCCTGGTAGATGCCGGCTTTGCCGGGCGTGAGGCGATATTTCTTCACCGGCTTGAGCTTGGCGTGCTTGGGATCTTTGCCGTCGTCCTCGCGCTCCCATTCGATCATGTCGGTGTATTTGGTGGCCTGGCCGTAGATCGCCCAGGAGTCGCCGTGATCGTGCGGCGGCGACACGCGCGCCTTGTCGTTGATATGCGCGAGCACCTGGAAGCCGAGTTTGGGATCCTCGTAGAGAACTTTCAGCCCGCGTGGCTGGTCGTCGCCGCAATATTTCTGGATGAACTCAGGATTGCCGAGCAGGCGTTCCAGATTGGCGACCACCTGTTTGCGGCCGGCGGGGCCGGGATCGCGCGCAAGCGACGTCCGGCAATCGGCGATGAATTGGTCGAATTCGTAGGGCATGAGCGTCCTCCTGGCAGAGACGGTCGAGGCAGGGTGCTATTTTTACCCAACTTCGCGGGATACGCCAGCGGCCCACCCCCGCGCAGCGGAACGGCGAAGCCGGCTTACGGCACAATCGCGTCGGCTTCGATTTCGACCAGCCATGACGGGTCGATCGCCTGCACGATCTGGATCATGGTCGAGGCCGGGCGGATGTCCTTGAAAAATTCGCCATGCGCGCGGCCGGCCTCCTGCCAATGGCTCATGTTTTTCAAAAACAGCCGCGTGCGCACGATATGCTCGCGTTTGCCGCCCGACTTCTTTGATCGCCGTCTCGATGATCTCAAGGCAGCGTTTGGTCTGGCCATAAAGATCGCCGGGACAGGCCGTGCCGCCGCCGGCTAAGAGCGGCGCGGTGCCGGAAACGGCAATATGTGCGCCCACGCGCACCGCGCGCGAAAAGCCGATTTGCGGCTCGTATATCGAACCCGACGATACGAGTTTGCGTTCCATCACGTTACCCGTTCGATGCGTTCGGCGACCAGCGCCGCCATCGCGTCTGCATCTCCGCTCTGGCCGCGCAGCCCGGCGACGACGCCGGCTTGATCGATCGCCGGCCGGTTCTGACTGACTTTCCATTTGCCTTCGATGCGCGCGATCGGGATTTCAAGCCCGACGATCGCCTTGATCTGCGCGTCGACGAACGCCTCCGGCGCATCGGAAACTTTCCATGCGGCGGGCCGCGTCTCCTCGTTATGCGTCGTCAGATCCTCGATCTGCCGGCGCAGCCACGCCGCATCGTTCATAACGCGCGGCCGGCCCAGGCGTGAACCGTGATGTAATTCCAGGTCGGCACGACCTTTCCCGTCTCGCGCTTGGTCGCGTAGAGCGACGGGCTGATGTAGTGCTGCGGCCCTTGGAATACGACAAGACACTCCTCGACGGCAGCAAGCTCCGCAAGCTGCGGATTGGCGCGCGCAAGGTGCGATCGCAGCGTGCCGCGTTCCGAAGCGTCACTGTCGATGAGAAATGGGATGTGGTTCGCCTGCAACCCGCCGGGTCCCGCAGTGACCAGGAGGCCGAGCGAATGCTCGCGGATCAGCGCGTGCTGAACCGCGAGCCGCTCTTCGCGAAAATGCTGCGGCTGATACA
>CAVWPH010000018.1:0-66770 GCA_963756805.1 uncultured Alphaproteobacteria bacterium | reverse complement strand
GCGCGTGATGCGGCTGCTGTCGTGGCAGGCGGGCCTCGTATAGGCGGTGACCCGCTTCTTGATGTTCTTGGCTTTGCCGACATAGAGCACTTCGCCTTTGGTATCGATCATGCGGTAGACGCCGGGCGCCGACAGCGCAGGCATGCTTGACCGCGCGAACGATCGCCGCGTGCCCGGAGGCTGGAGCATGCCCGCAGGCAGGCTTCTCGTTGAGGTCGAGCTCGGGCAGCGAGGGCTCTTCGTCCTCGTCGCGTAGCTCGCTTTGCGGATCGATGTCTTTTTTGGCGCCGTTCATGGCAGCCAATTTTCATAGCAACTTGATAATGCACATTTTTGATTGTGCGAAGCTATCCGCCACGTCGCTGTCCACGGTGCGCCAGGCCAGATGCTGGCCGCCGTCGACCGCAATGGTGACCCGGTGACGCTTTTGGCTTGCGCCAGATAGACCACCGCCGCCGCCACGTCTTCCGGCTTAGGCCCTTGCTTGAGCGGCAGTGCGGCGGCTTGGGCTGCGAACTGCGCGTCGGTCTGCCGCGGGCTCGGCAGCGTCGGTCCCGGCGCCACCGCGTTGACGCGCAGTTTCGGCGCCAACGCCTGCGCCAAAGTGACGGTCGCCGCGTGCAGCGCGCTCTTGCTCAATGTGTAGGAGAAGAACTTCGGTGTCGGCTTGAACACACGCTGATCAACTATATTGACAATCGAAGCGTTGGCGCCGGCCGGCGCTTGCGCCGCGAAAGCCTGCGCCAGGAGCAAGGGCGCCGTGAGGTTGACCGCGATGGCGCGTTCGAAGCGCGCGCGATTCAAGCTGGCGATCTCGTCCGGCTCGAACTCGGCCGCACTGTTGACTAGCAGCGTCAGCGGCCCGAAGGCCGCCGCCGCCGGCACCAGCCCGCTCACAGCCTTGGCGTCGGCGAGATCCGCCAGCACGACGCTGGCGCGACCGCCGAAGCCGGCGATCTCGGCCGCTAGTTTTTCGGCGTCAGCGCGCGAGCGATTGGCGTGCAGCACCACCGCATAGCCTGCGCGTGCAACGCCGAGCGCGATCGCGCGGCCGATGCGGCGGCCCGCCCCGGTGATCAGCGCCGCGCCCGGCGCGGTTTCGGTATTCCCGTCCGCCATATGGAACTCCTCGCCGCCAGTCATACGCCGTCGCAGCCGCCGCTGCCACCGCGCACGTTGCCGCCGCAATTATAGTTAATGCACTCGCGCACGGCCTGGAAATTCTAAGCGCGCACGCACGGCTAACAGTTCCTTAGGGATAACGGCTCGTGCGTCCTTAGCGATTCATGACCGCTTAACTTAAAATGCCCGATAAACCTTCCACGAAAATGTCGAACTTTCGCCGAGCGGCGAACTTGGCGCACCGTTTTCGCGCACGCAATTTGCGGATCGATGCAGCCACCGTTCGCGTAAACGGACATCGCGCGAAACAGACTTGGAGTTAGTTGTGGAGGGTGTGATGAAGAAGGCGATTTTGGCGCTCACCTTGGCGGGGGCGTCGCTTGCCGCAGGCACGGCTGCCGCGGCGGATCTGCCGCGCGGTCCCACGCCCTATTATGCCAATCCGGCACCGGTGGGTTTCAACTGGATGGGCGGCTATGTCGGCGCCAACGTTGGCTACGAATGGGGCAACGTCTCCAACAGCGCGATCGAGCCGAACGGCTTCCTGGGCGGCGTGCAAGCCGGCTACAACTGGCAGAGCGGCCAATTCGTGCTTGGCGGCGAAACCGATATGCAGGTGACCGGTGCCGACGATACCTTCGCACCCTACAAGTTCTCCAACCCGTGGTTCGGTACGTTGCGCGGCCGCGCCGGCTGGGCCGCTCAATAACATGCTGTTCTACGGCACCCTCGGCCTCGCCTATGGCGGGATCAAAGGCGAGACCTTCGGGCTTGACGAAAGCAAGACGCATGTCGGCTGGGCCGGCGGCGTTGGCGCGGAAGTCGGCTTCACGCCGAACTGGTCGGCAAAGGTCGAATACCTCTATATGGATCTCGGCAGCCGCGCCTACAGCATTACCGGCGCGAACAACGGCCTGCAGTCCAATATCGTGCGCTTCGGCGTCAACTACCACTTCTAGAATTCGCCGCAGCCAAATTTCTGGAACTCGACGGACAGCCCCGGGCCTCACGCCCGGGGTTTTCGTTTGCGTCATTGCGAACGCGCGCAGACGTCAAATAAATTGTTACAAATTGTTTCAAAAACTTTTCCGCGCAAGAGCCTTTTGCGAACGGCTTGTGTGGCAAAAAAATCACCGCGCGTAAGTTCCGTCGCCTTTTCTTAATCGCGACAAATTCTCAACGCGCACGTGCCGCATTCGAGCGTCAATCACCAGCGCATGGACGCCTGCGGCGGCCTTACACACGAAGGAACCGTTACCGCATCGGCGCGTTGAATGGGCACAATCGGGGGCGCGTCTGCTCCGTGTGCGTTGCAAGGAGTGAGGTCAATCATGAAAAAATTTCTGCTCGCGAGCGTCGGCGTTCTGGCGCTGGGTGTCGCGGCGGCATCGGCCGCCGACCTTCCGCGCCGTACGCATCAAATGCCAGTCAAGGCGCCCGCCTACGAGTTGCCTTATAGCTGGACCGGCGCCTATGTCGGCATCTATGGCGGCGGCGGCTGGGGCCGTTCGGAATTCTCCGGTCCGCTAGCCCCTGGCGCTTTCAATCTGTCGGGTGCCGTGGCCGGCGGCACGCTGGGCTACAACTACCAGATGGGCCAGGCCGTGTTCGGTATCGAAGGCGATGGCGGCTGGAGCAATATCCGCGGCAGCGGGACTTGCGCAGGCTTGAGCTGCAGCACCCGAAACGATTGGCTCGCCACCGTGCGCGGCCGCCTCGGTTACGCGGCCGGCAACTTCATGCCGTACGTGACGGGCGGCGCAGCCTTCGGCAACATCAAGACTTCAGTCGCCGGTTGGCCGAAACCGACAATACCCGGGTCGGCTGGACCGCCGGCGCCGGTGTCGAAGCCAAGCTTTCTGGGCCATGGTCCGCCAAGATCGAATATCTCTATGTCGATCTCGGCCATGACGGCACCACAACGCCAGGCGCCGATGCCTCGTTCACCACCAACATCGTGCGCGCCGGCATCAACTACAAATTCTAAGCCGCCGCACGAAAGCGCAAATGCAAAGCCCCGGAGTTCGCTCCGGGGCTTTTGCTTGTGTGGAGCGTGTTCAGGCCGCGACTTTGGTCTGCGCGAAAGCCGGCACTTTGGCGGCGAAGGCATCGTGAAAGCCGAGCAGCCGCGGATGATCCTTGCGCCATTTGCCCTCGAAACGCAGGTCGCCATAGCCGAGCACGCAGGCGAGCGCGATCTGGCCGATGTCGGGAACGCTCGTGAGTTTCGGCGGCGAAGCCTCCAGCGCGGCCAGCCCGCGCGCAACTTTGCCGGCCTGCCGATCGACCCAGGCTTGCACGCGATGCTCGGCCGGACGATAGCGGCTTTCGTAAACGATCATGAGGCTGGCATCGAGAATGCCGTCGCACAGCGCCTGCATTCGTAGCGCCGCATAGCGGGCTGCCGGCTCGCCCGGAATAATGCGGCCGCCGCCGGCAAGATGATCGAGATAGTCCACGATCACGCGCGAGTCGAACAAAGTGTCGCCGCCTTCGAGCACGAGGGCCGGAATTTTCCCAAGCGGATTCTGCGTGCGGATGCTGTCGTCGGCCGCGTTGAGATCGGTTTCGCGCACGTCAATCTTGGACGAAAGCCCGAGCACGTCGGCGGCGATGCGCACTTTGCGCCCGAACGGCGAAGCCGGCGAGGAACGGAGGATCATCATGGCAATAACAGGCTCCCGCGACAGGCGCGGGAAGTAAAACCCGCAGCTGGTAAAGTGTCGATAATCGCTTCGCAGCGGCCGCCGCGGGCCGCCAAGCTCGATCAGCCGGTAACGACCAGGTTCACGGCCTTCGGGCCTTTGCCCTTTTTATCGGGCTCGATTTCGAAGCTGATCTTCTGCCCCTCATTCAACCCCTTGAGACCGGCCTGTTCGACGGCGGTGATGTGAACGAACACATCGCGCCCTCCGTCATCCGGCTTCACGAAGCCATAGCCGCGCTCGCTGTTGAAGAACTTCACAACACCGGTTTGCGCCATAGGGAAAACTCCTCTCCCCACACTGCTCCGCCGCCTGCCCCCACGGCGCGGCGGCTCGGCCGGACATTCACAAACGGGGAAAGCATCGGCCACGCTATCGGCCTAAGTCACTCCGCCGGCCCCCACCGGAGGCGGAACGTCACTGCCAATGAGGGAACTACACACCAAGTGGGGGGCTGTGGAAAGAGGCCACAATGTCACCTCTCCCCCGGCCCCTCGCCGGAGAGCCAATCGAGGGTGTATTGCCCCTTGCCGTCCCGCCCAAACAGGCCCGCCAGCGCCGGCAGCAAGGCGGAAAGCTCGGCTTTCAGCGTGAAAGGCGGGTTGACTAGGACCAGGCCGCAGCCATTGAGCCGGGCAGGATCGGAGGGCGGCGCGACGGCAAGCTCCGCCCGCAGGATTTTCGGGATGCCCAGCCGGCGCAGGCGCTTGGCCAGGGCGTCCGGCTCGGTGCGGCCCTTGATCGGATACCAGAGCGCGTAGATGCCGGTCGCCCATTTGCGGTGAGCATCGGCGAGCCCCCGCGCCAATTGGCCGAAGTCGCTGTCCTGCTCGAAGGGCGGATCGACCAACACCAGGCCGCGGCGCTCGACCGGCGGCACGTAAGCTGAGAGCGCGGTCCAGCCGTTTAAAGTAAAAGTCTTGATGCGGGTATCGCCTTGTAAATTGCGGCTAAGTGCCGCCGCCGTCTGCGGCTCGAGTTCGCAAGCGATCAGGCGGTCCTGCGGGCGCAGCCAGGCGCGCGCCAGCGCCGGCGAGCCCGGATAGAGCTTGAGCCGGCCGCGCTCGTTGAGCGCCGTCACCACTTCCAGATAGGGCGCCAGTAATTCGGCGACCGGCGCCGCCAGTTGGGCCGCCATCAGCCGCTCGATGCCGTCATGCCATTCGCCGCCGCGGGCGGCTTCGGGACCGGCCAGATCGTAGAGCCCGGCGCCGGCATGCGTATCGATGATGCGGAACGCGGCCGGCTTGCGGCGCAGATAATGCAGAATGCGGCAGAGCACCGCGTGTTTGAACACGTCGGCAAAGCTGCCGGCATGGAAGGCATGACGATAATTCACCGGATTGCCAATTGCTCCGCCGCGGGCGCGGCGCATCGCCGCGTGCGGAGCCTATCTCAGCGCGGCGTGCCGCGCAGGCCGAAATGACTGCGCGGTTTGACCGTCGGCAGCGGACGCGTCGGCCGCGTCGGCGGCGCATTCATGCGCGCAGGCAGCACGGCCACTGAGGCTGCGGCGGACGCGCGCCTTAATTTGAGCGCCAGCATCACCAAACGCACGGCAAGAAAGGCCGCCGATAAAACGCCAACCGCGTGCAGCGCCGGCGACAGCATCGGGTGATCGGCCATGCCCAATAGCCACAGCACGATATAGCCGAGACCCACGAACCAGATGACAAAGCCTACATAATCCCAGACACGATTCATCGTCCTTCCCCGCGTCTGACCACGCGCGGAAGATTGCGGATTTTTATTACGAGAACCTTGCCCCAATACCCGACGATCCGGGGTTATCCCGGTAATGCCCGCCGCCATCGTTAGTGGCGGCTTAATGCAACCGCAGACTCAAAGGAACAATCTCGCCTGCGCCTTATTTAATTCACGCGGGCGCCACCGCGCACCGCCGGCATCGTGACCTTGTCGCGCCGGCAGGCTTGCTTCGCCACCTCGCCACAATCGCGAAAAGATAAATCCTTGGTCATGCAAATACGCACTTCGCTCAGGCGCTTGCCGCCGCAGGCAACCGCCACAGCGGCGTGCGACAGACCGGGATTGGCTTTGACAAATGCTTCGGCCACGTCGCCGGGCGAAACCATGGCGGGCTCGTTGAGCGTGAGATAATTGGCCGGGATTTTCACCATCGCGCGCGCCTTACGCACGGCGTCGAAATAGGCGCGTACGCCAAGCCCCGAACAAGTGCCGTGATGATCCCATTCGTGATAGACAAGCTGCGGGCTCGGCATCAGATCGAGCATGCTGTCGACGATCGTGCGCGCAAGGCGCGGCGGCGGATGCTGGCAATCGGCCGGAAAGCCCTTTTCGTATTGCGGCCAAAGCCCGTGCACGACAAAGGAAAACGGCCGCCCGGAACATTGCTGGTCGGCCCGCCGATGGGGCGAGCGCTCTTGCGCGGCCTCGCAGTAGCTCGGCGACCAGGACAGCGACAGCACATAGAAATCGAACTTGCCGGGCTCGTTGCGGCGCTCCTGGTGGCGCTCTTGCGCCAAAGCGACGATGGCGAAAAGGAAGATGAAACTAGCAGCGACGGCAGCGGTACGCGCGGCCCGTTCAAGTCGCAGACGAAGCATGCTTCCCCCCCAAAATCACGCCGATACAGGAACAAACCGGAAATTGACCCCAGTCAAAGGTTCCGAGCCATTATAGAGGATCAAGGAGAACATATCAAGAACAAAATGAAACGAAAAGTGACCATCTGCCAGCGGGTTATGGCCGCGCCATTTTGCAGCGCGGATTATAGGCCCAGTTGCGGTCGAGGCCGACCACGCACCATTCCACCCCCCAGGTCATGCCGATCATGCCGGTATCCTCGCCGATCCAGTAGTGCACGGCGTGCTCGCGGCCGTCGCTGATCAAGGCCATGGCGCTACAAAAGCGCCGCGGGATGGTGCCGGCCGCCCAGGGCCGGAATGCGGTTTCACGCACCTTGGCAAATTCGACGATCTGGAGGGCCGAGTTCCAAAACCGGCTTTCTTTCTCGGCAAATCGCGAGGCGATGGTGTCGAGCGCGGCCTCGCAGGGCGGCAGCTCGCCGCTATAATTCGCCCCCGACATGGGGAAGCCCTTTTCCAGCCAATTCGCCGCCGGGGCGGGCGCCAGGGCGCCCAAAGCGATCGAAACCGCGGCCAGAACCAACCCGACCAAACAAGACTTGCGCCACATGACTGATCTCCAACCCAATGGGGCGGAGTTTATCACAGCTAATTTCCGCGTGGCACCGATTCGTGCACAGTTTCGCGTTTGTCCAGACTCGTACCGCCGGCTGTGGCGCTGCATCTTTCCCTCGCGAATCGGGCTTAAGGTGCGGCGTTGCGTGTTCAGTTACGCGTGCTGATGAAAGCCCGGCGCAGGGGGAGTTCACGACCGTAACACCGCGGTAGCCGGAGTTGGCCGATCCGACGGTTGGTCATGAGTGGGCAGCGTAGGGCCATGTTGCGTTTGCCCTTCGCCGCGCGCATTTGCCGTGAGGGTGGTGTGGTGCGATGGGCGGGCCGGCGCTAATGGCGTAGGCCGACAGCGCAATGTTGTTCGCCTGCACGGCGGCGACGCGTGATGTTAGTGGCGTTGAGTTTTAGTTGTTAATGCGTTTGCAAAGACGGCGCGGTTGCCGGGTGTTTGCCGGCAGCCGCGCCGCAATTTTTTTAGGACGCGCATTCGCAAAATCAAACTAGCGAACGACGGTTAGCCAGTGCTTATTATGCGCCCGAAAGCAGCCATTCGCTACCGCGGCAGCATGTCCGCTTTTTTTCAACAGGCGCCAATCGCGCGATGCCGCTGATTGATCCGCGCAAGCTCAAATATGCACCCAAGCGATGCATCATCGTACGTGGCGCTATGTCCCGCCGCCGCTTGAGCCGAGCGGGGCGCGCGGCTACGCTGCGCCCCAAAATGCGAGACGCGTCAAATCGGCTTTCACCGATGCTGAAGGCGCTCCGAGTGGGAGGAACGAAGGAATGGCTGCCGACGCCGCGTTGCCGGGATATCTTTCCGGCGTCCGTGTTCTCGACCTGAGCCAGTTCGAGGCCGGCCCCTCCTGCACCGAGGCGCTCGCCTGGCTCGGCGCCGAGGTCGTCAAGATTGAAAATCCGAAAGGCGGCGAAGCCGGCCGCTTCCTGTTGCAAGGGCCCTCCGGCCAGGACCAGGACTCCTGGTATTTCCTGTTGTTCAACGCCAACAAGAAATCCGTCACCGTCAATTTGAAATCCGAGCGCGGGCTCGAACTCGTCAAGAATTTGGTGAACCGCGCCGATGTCATGGTTGAGAATTTCGCGCCGGGCGCCATTGAGCGGCTGGGCCTCGGCTACGACGTGGTGCGTGGCCTCAACCCTGGCATCATCTACGCGCAACTCAAGGGCTTTGGCACCGGCGGGCCCTACGAAAACAATCTCGCCTTCGACATGATCGCGCAGGCGACCGGCGGCGTCATGAGCATTACCGGCGAGGCCGACGGGCCGCCGCTCAAACCCGGCGTGACGCTCGGCGATACCGGCACCGGTATGCTGCTTGCCATCAGCATTTTGGCGGCCCTCTACCGCCGCCGCGGTAGCGGCGAGGGCGAGCGCATCGAGATCGCCATGCAAGACGCCATGCTGCAATATATCCGCGTGGCGCTTTCCGCGCAGGCGTCGCAGGGTGTGGCGGCGAAGCGCAATGGCGCCAAGATCATTTCCGGCTTTGCGGTGCCTAGCGGCATTTATCCGTGCAAGCCCGGCGGACCGAACGACTACGTCTATGTCTACACCAGCCGCACCAATCCGGCGCATTGGCGGCGATTGCTCGAAGTCATCGGACGAGCCGACCTGATCGGCGATGCGCGCTTCGATACCGCGACGGCGCGCTTGGATCATGAGCCCGAGGTCGATGAAATGATCGGTGCTTGGACACGTCAACACGACAAGCGTGAGGCGATGCGCGTGCTCGGCGATGCCGGCGTGCCGGCAGGCGCCATCTTCGACACGATGGAGTTGACCAAAGAGGCTGATTTCGAGCGGCGCGGCATCATGCAGACGATGCAGCATCCGGTCGCCGGCTCGTACAAAATGCCGGGCTGGCCGGTGCGCTTTGGTGGGCGCACGCCGGAAGTCAAACCGTCGCCGCTGCTCGGACAACACACCAATGAAGTCTTGGGCGAATGGCTTGGTCTCAATGCGGATGAGATCGAGCAGCTCGGCAAAGACAAAATAATCTAGGGAAGGAAGCAGACCATGGCGGAACTCACCGGCTCGGAGATCCTGGCCAAATCGTTGAAGAACGAAGGCACCGACATTCTGTTCTTTCTCATGGGCGGGCCGATGCTGCTGGCTGAATCCTCCTGCATCAAGGAAGGCATCCGTCCGCTTGACGTGCGGCACGAGCAATCTGCCGCTTTTATGGCGCAGGCCTACAGCCGGCTGCTGCAAAAGCCGAGCGTGTGCATGGCGGCGAGCGGTCCCGGGACGATCAACCTCACCACCGGCATCGCCAACGCGCTGATCGATTGTTGCCCGGTCGTCGCCATCGGCGGCTCGAGCCCGATTGGCCAGAACGGCCGCCAAGTTTTCCAGGAGATCGATCAGTTGGCAATCATGAAGCCCTGCACCAAGTGGGCGGAGCGCGTCTACAACATCAAGCGCATCCCCGAGCAGGTGAATGTCGCTTTCCAGAAATCAATGAGTGGCAAGCCGGGCCCGGTCTATCTCGATTTCCCCGGCGACATTCTCTACGCCAAGATTCCCGAAGAACAAGTCGACTGGAGTCTCTCCGGCCGGCCGCTGTTGAATGCGCGGCCGCTCGGCGAGCCCAAGCAGGTCGATGCGCTGATCGACGCGATCGCCAAGGCGCGCAAGCCGATCATCCTGTCCGGCAGCGGCGTGATCTGGTCGCAGGCCTGGTCGGAACTGCAGGAGTTTGTCGAAAAGACCGGCATCCCGTTTTACACCACGCCGCAGGGCCGCGGCGTTGTGCCGGACGATCACGAATACTCGTACATGGCGATGCGCTCCTCGGCGTTCCGCGACGCCGATCTGATCATCGTGGTCGGCACCCGGATGAACTACATCATCGGGCACGCGGCGCCGCCCCGCTTCAACGGTGGCGCCAAGATCGCGCGCATCGATATCGATGCCGATGAAATTGCCACCGCGCCCCGCAAAGTCGATATCGGCATCGTCGGCGACTGCAAAGCAGTGCTGCGCCAGCTCATCGATGCGAGCGGCAAGCGCGTTAATGCGGATCATTTCTCCGCGTGGCGGCGGACGCTATCCGATGGCGAGACGGCGAAACGCCAAGCGCCGGGCGCCAACAAACCGATGGATGAGATGCCGATCCATCCGCTGCGATTGTGCGACGAGATCAAGAATTTCATGCAGCGCGACGCCATCCTGGTGGTCGATGGCCAGGAAATTTTGAACTTCGGCCGTCAGTCGATGCCGACTTTTGCCCCCGCGCATCGCCTCAATTCCGGACCGTTCGGCACCATGGGCGTCGGGCTGCCGTTCGGAATCGGCGCCAAGATCGCCAAGCCGGACAAGCAGGTCATCGTCGTGCACGGCGATGGCTCGTTCGGCCTCAACGCGCTCGAACTCGACACGGCTGTGCGCCACAACATTCCGATCCTGATCGTGGTCAGCCTCAACGGCGGCTGGACCGCCGACCCGGATCGCAACAAGCCTGGCCGCAATCTCGGTTATACGCGCTTCGATAAGATGGCCGAAGCGCTCGGCTGCTATGGCGAATATGTCGAACGTCCCGACGAAATCCGCCCCGCGCTAGACCGTGCCCAACGCGAGGTCGATCGCGGCTCGGTTGCACTCGTCAACGTCAAGACCGACGACTGCGCCCGCGCCGGCACTGCGGCGTTCGCCCAATATTCGACTTGAGAGCAGGCATTGGACGTGCGCCCGCTTCGCAATTTGGCAGTTATGAGCCACGTCCTAAATTACGATCCGCGCCAATCGCCGCGCACCGCCTGCAATAGCGCCAGCGCCGCGACGCCCGCCGTGTCGGCGCGCAAAATGCGCGGACCCAAAGCGATGCGAAGCACGTTCGGCCGCTTCAAAAGCGCCGCGCGTTCGTCGTCGGAAAAGCCGCCTTCCGGCCCGATCAGCAGCGAAAGCGGCAAGCCGGCGGGCGCCGCGGCAAGTGCCGCCACCGGATCCTTCACATCCGCATCCTCGTCACAAAATACCAACAGCCGGCCGCTGTCCGTGCCGTCCATCACGCGTGCAAACGCCACCGGCTCGGCCACCTCGGGCACCGACAAAATGCCGCACTGCTCGGCGGCCTCGATGACATTGGCACGCATGCGGTCCGTATTGACGCGCGCCACTTGCGTGTGCCGGGTGATCACCGGCTGCAGGCGCGAGGCGCCCATCTCGACCGCCTTCTGCACCAGATAATCGAGCCGGGCGTGCTTGAGCGGCGCAAACAGGAAATGTAGATCGCCCGGCGGCGGCTGCGCCCGCGTGCGTTCCTTGGCGAGCAAGGCAACGGCCCGCTTTCCCGAGCCGGAAAGTTCGGCCCGCCATTCGCCGTCGCGGCCGTTGAATGCCAGCACCGCATCCCCTTGCCCAAGCCTGAGCACGTTGCGCAGGTAATTGGCCTGATCGCGGTCGAGCGCCAGTTCGGCGCCCTCCGCCAAGGGTGCGTCGAGGTAGATGCGGGGCGTTCGGAAATCGTAGCGCGGCATGGGCGGTCTAGGGTTTCACGGGGTTAATGCCTTAGGCTCGGGAGCTTGGCGAAGGGGCCATTTTGCAACCTCTTGTTACGCCCCTTGTTACGCCCCTTGCCGCGTTCCCGACGCATTCGGCGGGTTTGTATTAATCGAGCAGCCTTTGGGCCGACTGTATATAATGCCACGGGGAGCACGAGAGGATTTGCCATGAACTTGCGCCGGGCATTGTTCATAACCGCGTTGATCTGGCCGGCCGCCGCCGGCCCTGCGCTGGCGCAGTTTCCGCCGGCACAGCAGCAGGAACCGCCTTGCTTCAAGGAATTCAACAAGCTGCGCAATGAAACCGAGACCAGAGGCAAGGCCATCAAGGCCGCGAGCGACCGCAAGGCGCCTCCGCAAGAGGCCTGCAAGCTGTTCAATGCCTTCACCGCCGCTGAAGCGACGATGATTAAATACATCACCGAAAATGGGACGTGGTGCGGAATTCCCCCACAGGTGCTGCAGCAGTTGCGGGCGAGCCACGTCAAGGCGAACGAAATTCGCACCAAGGTTTGCCGCGTCGCCGCCGCGCCGCCGCCGCCGTCGGGACCGACCTTGAGTGATGCGCTCTCGCCGGCCATTCCGGACGCCGGCAATATCAAAAGCGGCCACGGCACCTATGACACCCTGACCGGCACGCCATTGGGAACTCGATGAGCGAGACGGCCGGACGCGTCGCCGATGCGACCGGAAACTGGGTTGATAACCTCGCGCCCGCGTTCAGCCGGCCCTATCTGCGGCTCGCCCGCCTCGATCGCCCGATCGGCTCTTGGCTCTTGCTGATTCCGTGCTGGTGGTCGGTCGGCCTTGCCGGCATTCGCGCCGACCATTTCCCCAGCCTCTGGCACATCGTGTTGTTCTTCATCGGCGCATTCGCCATGCGCGGCGCCGGCTGCACCTGGAACGATCTGGTGGACCGCGACCTCGACCGCATGGTCGAGCGAACGCGCTCGCGGCCAATTCCTTCAGGTCAAGTGAGCGTCGCCCAGGCCGCGGGCTTCATGGTGTTGCAAGCGCTGATCGGCCTGATGGTGCTGCTCCAGTTCAACCGCTTCACGGTCATCATGGGGTTCGTTTCGCTCGGCGTGGTGGTGATCTACCCGTTCATGAAACGCATCACCTATTGGCCTCAGATCGTGCTCGGCCTGGCGTTCTCCTGGGGCGCGTTGATGGGCTGGCCCGCCGCCTTCGGCAGGCTCGATTGGCCAGCGCTCGTCCTCTATGCTGGATCGATCGCCTGGGTGATCGGCTACGACACCATCTACGCGCATCAGGACCGCGAGGACGATCTGCTGATCGGCATCAAATCGACCGCGCTGCTGTTCGGCGAACGCACCGCGCCAATGCTTGCGAGCTTCTACGCCGCGGCGGTGGTGCTGATCGCCATCGCCGGACTGATGGCCGGCGGCGGCTTGATCTTTACACTCGGCATCATCGCTTTTGCCGCCCACCTCGCCTGGCAGGTGCTCCGCCTCGACATCAACGATCCGGTGCATTGTCTCAAATTGTTCAAATCGAACCGCGACGCCGGCTTGATCTTGTTCGCCGCAATGCTGCTGGAAGCGGTGTTCTAGCCCGCGACATCGCGCCGCGGAACGAATGCCGCGGGATTTGCGTAAACCTGCCGGGGCCTCGCCATTCAAACGCCGATCATGGACCGCAAACGCATTCTCATTTCCGGCGGCGGCATCGCCGGCTTAACCCTCGCCATCGAGCTCAAACGCCGCGGCTTCCAGCCGCTGGTGATCGAGCGCGAACCGGGCCTGCGCGCCGAAGGCTACATGATGGACTTCTTCGGCACCGGTTGGGACGTGGCCAAGCGTATGGGCCTGATCGAAAGCTTGCGCGCCATCCGCTATCCGATCGATGTGCTGGAATTCGTCGATAGCGACGGCAAGCCCTATATGCACATGCCGATCGACCGCGTCCGCCGCGCGCTCGACAATGAGTACGTCTATCTGCGGCGCGGCGATCTCGAACGCATTCTGGCGGCACGCGCGCGCGAGATCGGTGTTGACATCCGCTATAGCTGTTCGCTCGGTGCGATCGAGGATCGCAGCGACGCCGCGCATGTGTGCTTCGAGGATGGCGACGAGGACGTATTCGCGCTCGTGGTCGGCGCCGACGGCGTGCATTCACGCGTGCGCGAACTTATTTTCGGGCCGGAACGTTCGGTTGCGCAGTTCCTTGGCCTCTATGTCGCCGCCTTTCACGTACCGCGCGGCAAACTGCCGATCGACCGCGAGATCAAGCTGTATCAGGAGACCAACCGGATGGCGTTCCTCTACCCGCTCGGCGAGGACCGCATCGACGCGACGTTTGCCTTCCGCCATGACGAGGTGCACGTGCCGCATGGCGAGCGGCTCGCCTTCTTGCGCGACGTCTATCGTGGCTCGGGCTGGATCGCCGAAGACGTGCTGCGCAGTTATGCCGGCGACGATCCGATCTATTTCGACAGCGCCACCCAGATCGCCATGCGGCAATGGCATAAAGGCCGCGTCGCGCTGATCGGCGATGCCTGCGGTTGCCTCACGCTGCTGGCCGGGCAAGGCTCGCATATGGCGATGGCCGGCGGCTACGTGCTGGCCGAGGAATTGGCGCGCCACGACGATCACGCCGCAGCCTTTGCCGCCTATCAGAATGTGCTCAAGCCGCCGGTCGACAAGAAGCGGCGCGATGCCGCCCGTTTTGCCGGATTATTTGTGCCGTCGGAGCGCTCGTGGCCTTGGCTACGGCGGCTGACGATCAGATTGCTATTCAGCGCGCCACTGATCGGGATCGGCCTTCGTTCATTTGGAACCAGGTCCGTCCTCGCGGACTACACCTGATTTCGGAATCGAGCCGGTGACTTTGATGTCGTCAACCTCGCCATCGGCGCCGGCAATCGCGTGTTTGGGCGCCGCCGGCGCCGGCGAAATCGAACCCGTCGCCGTCTCGCCGTCTGTATCCGCCACATAACCGTCGCCGCCCGGAACGGCATTCGGCCGCTGCGGCGTCGGCAATGAGCCGGTATAGGCCGGCCCGCGATGACGCGCGGCATAGATCGCGCGCGCCTTGGCGGCGACCTGTTCGCCCGGAATAGCGTCCGGCCGGCAGGGCCGCCGCTCGCTTTCGCGTTTCATCAGATCCACGTGAATGTGGTTGTAATGATAGACGTTGTAGCCGGGCGCCAGCACCGTAGTGAATGTCTCGCAGGCGTAAAGCTGCACGTCGTGCAGAAAGCCCTGCTCCTCCGGCGAACCGTGCCAGCCGTCTTTGACCGTGATCGTGCGCCCGTCGGCGAGCGTGAAGGCGGCGATGTCGAGCGCATTGCCATAGGCGTGCTCGGACATATGCGAGGTGCCGGAGCCCACCATTTCGCGGCAGGAGTAAGCCGAGATCTGTTTGATAGTGACGACCGGCGAGCGGAACCAGTGTAGCGCCGCCGGCTGCACACCTGCGCTCACCCAACGGTCGAGCGCCGAGACGAGCGGACAGGCGAGCGTCGCCGTCGGCGTCAGCGTCGCCGGCATCATCGCGGTGGTCGCGCTCGGGCCGCGCATGGGGCCGAGCGGCGGCAGCGCGCGCTGTTGCGGCGGCGGTTGTTGATAGTTGGGCTGGTTATAAGTTTGCCGCGGCGGCTGATAGGTGTTTTGCGCGGGCGGATAGCCCGGAGCGGCGCGGCTGCGGCCGGGCGGCAGAACGGCATCGTCGGGAATATCGTCGGCGCGCGCGGCTCCCGGCGGACCAATCGGCATCGGCTCGCCGGCGCGAGCCCCCGCTCGCGGCTGCTCGATCCCCGGCGGGCCGGGCACCCAGCGCATCTGCGCGCCTTGTTGCTGATAGCTTTGCACCGGCTGCGTTTGCACCGGCTGTACTTCAATGGGCTGAGATTGCACTGGCTGCGGCGGCAAATAGCGCGGCTGGCTCGCCGGCCAGCGCGGCATGCGCGGATCCGATCCATTCGGGATCGACGCCGGCGGAACGAGTTCATCGCCGTAGCCGAGTGCGTTGCCCTCGCCCAGCACCGACACCTTGAACGGAAAATCGGCGCCGCAGACGCCCGGGCCTTCGATCGGTTCCACGCGCACGACGCCGGCGCCGGGTTTCACCGCGCCGGTTTTCAGGCACGCGACTTCCGCGTCGTGGCGCCACGACGCGCGCTCGCCAAATTGGAACGCGCCGCGCCCGCAACTTGCGAGCGCCAGCAACGCCATTCCGCCGACCAGCGTGAACTTAAGACCAGCCTTCATGCTCCTGAAAATGCAGGCGGTTCCTTTAACGAGGCTTCAATGCTGAGCGCTGTGAATTCGTTAAGGATAAGGATGTGTTGCCAACTCGCGCCCGCGGCCCGGAACCCGCTGCGGCAAACGGGCCCGTTACCGTTCATGCAATTTTGCGGCGGCTGAGCGGCTTGCCCGCACCGGATACCGGCGATTGGGCAGCGCTTGCGGCCAAACTGGCATCGAATTCCGCCTGCCTGCCGATTGTGCACCGCCATTATGTTGCGCGGGCGGGCTTTTTTATCGCGCGATCAAGCCTTTGCCAGTGCCATTCCGGCGGCGCATGGCGGGCGGCGCATATTTCTTTTTGCCAGGCTGCAACCGGCTTCGGGAGGTCGGCGTTTTCTGCTAACCTGCCGCCACATCAACAAGGGAGGCACCTGCCGTGGACCTTTCCTTGAGACTGAATGTGCTCGCTGTATGCGCCGTGTTCGTTTTCGTTGGCGCTATCTTGCTCGGTGCATTCTGAGTTCAAGAGGCCGACGACGACGCCAAACCAATAATTCCCGGTGTAAAACCGGGCGAAGAATCGAAACACCGGAGGGCGAAAGCTCTCCGGTGTTTTGCTTTTCGATCTATGCCGCCACGGTGCGCGCCGCCGCCGGATCGTAATTGAGAATTGGCGCCAGCCAGCGTTCGCATTCGGCCACGCTCCAGCCTTTGCGCTTGGCGTAATCCTCGACCTGGTCGCGCTCGATCTTGCCGACGCCGAAATAGGCCGCCTGCGGATGGCTGAAATAAAGCCCGCTGACCGCAGCACCGGGCCACATGGCGAAGCTCTCGGTCAATTTCACGCCGATGCGCTCAGGCTGCAGCAGGCGGAACAGCGTTCCCTTCTCGGTGTGGTCGGGCTGCGCCGGATAGCCGGGCGCAGGCCGGATGCCGCGATATTTTTCCGCGATCAAGTCTGCGGCGGCGAGCGCTTCGTCCGGCGCGTAGCCCCAGAATTCCTGGCGCACGCGTTGGTGCAATCGTTCGGCAAAGGCTTCCGCCAGCCGGTCGGCCAGCGCGCTCACCATGATCGCCGAGTAGTCGTCATTGGCGCGCTTGAAGCGCTCGGCGATCACGTCCTCGCCGATGCCGGCGGTGACCGTGAAGGCGCCGATATAATCCGGCAGCCCGGCCTCGCGCGGCGCCACGAAATCGCTGAGCGCCACGTTGTGGCGGCCCTCGCGCTTGGACAATTGCTGGCGCAGCGAATGCAAGGTCGCGATCGGCTTATCGCGGCGCTTCATCGGCGTAAACGAGAATATCGTCGCCCTGCGCGTTCGCCGGCCAGAAGCCGAAGGTGGCGCTCGCCGTGAACCAGCGCTCGGCCACGATCTTCTCGAGCATGGCGCGGGCGTCTTCGTAGAGCGGGCGCGCGGCCTCGCCGTATTTGGCGTCGTCGAGAATGGCCGGGAATTTTCCGCTCAGCTCCCAGGTCTGGAAAAACGGCGTCCAGTCGATGAAGTCGACGAGCTCGGCGATTGGATAATCGCTCAGCACTTTGGTGCCGAGGAATGTGGGCTTGGGCGGCATGTAAGCGCCCGACCAATCGAGTTTCATGGCATTGGCGCGCGCGGCGGTGAGCGGCAGCCGCAATTTGTCTTCCTGCGCGCGCGCATGCGCCGCGGCGATCTTGGCATATTCGCCGCGTAGCTCGGCGACGTAAGGGGCTCGTCCTTCGCGCGACATCAGCGACTGCGCCACGCCGACCGCGCGGCTGGCGTCGTTCACATAGACCGCCTGACCCTTTTTGTAGTTCGGATGGATCTTGACCGCCGTGTGCACGCGGCTGGTGGTGGCGCCGCCGATCATGAGCGGCAGTTCGAAGCCCTGCCGCTCCATCTCCGCCGCCACATGGCACATCTCGTCGAGCGAGGGCGTGATCAGGCCGGACAGGCCGATGATATCGGCGCCCTCGGTCTTGGCGGTCTCGAGAATTTTCGCCGCCGGCACCATGACGCCGAGATCGATGACCTCGTAATTATTGCACTGGAGCACGACGCCGACGATGTTCTTGCCGATGTCGTGCACGTCGCCCTTCACCGTCGCCATCACGATCTTGCCGTTCGATGAGTTGTGCGAGCGGCCGTCCTTCTCCTGGTCCATGTAAGGCAACAGATAGGCGACCGCCTGCTTCATCACGCGCGCCGATTTCACCACCTGCGGCAGGAACATTTTTCCCGAGCCGAACAGATCGCCGACGATATTCATGCCGTCCATCAGCGGGCCTTCGATCACGTCGAGCGGGCGTGTTGCGCGCAAGCGCGCTTCCTCGACGTCGGCCTCGACAAATTCAGTGATGCCCTGCACCAGCGCATGCGCCAGCCGCTTTTCCACCGGACGCTCGCGCCAAGCAAGGTCCACTTCCTTGGCTTCCTGCCCTTTGCCGCGGAATTTATCGGCCAGCGCCAGCAGCCGTTCGGAGGCGTCGGGACGCCGGTTGAGCACCACGTCCTCGCAAGCCTCGCGTAATTGCGGATCGAGCGCGTCATAAACCGCGATCTGTCCGGCATTGACGATGCCCATGTCCATGCCGGCCTGGATGGCGTGATAGAGGAACACCGAATGCATGGCCTCGCGCACGCGCTCATTGCCGCGGAAGGCAAACGACAGGTTCGAGACGCCGCCCGACACATGCACGTGCGGAAGATTTTTTCTGATCCAGCGCGTCGCCTCGATGAAATCGACGCCGTAATTATTATGCTCCTCCATGCCGGTAGCGATGGCAAAGATATTGGGATCGAAAATAATATCTTCCGGCGGAAAGCCGACTTGATTGACCAGGATGTCGTAGGCGCGCTTGCTGATGGCGGTCTTGCGTTCGAACGTATCGGCCTGGCCTTTCTCGTCGAAGGCCATCACCACCACCGCAGCACCGTAACGGCGCACGATGCGGGCGTGCTCGATGAAAGCCGCCTCGCCTTCCTTCATCGAAATCGAATTGACCACCGATTTACCTTGCAAGCATTTCAAGCCGGCCTCGATCACCGAGAATTTCGACGAGTTCGACCATCACCGGCACGCGCGCGATGTCGGGCTCGGCGGCGATCAGATTGAGAAAGGTCACCATCGCTTCTTCGGAATCGAGCAGGCCTTCGTCCATGTTGACGTCGATCACCTGCGCGCCGTTTTCCACCTGCTCGCGCGCGATGGAGAGCGCCGTGGCGTAATCGCCGGCGGTGATCAATTTGCGGAATTTCGCCGAGCCGGTGACGTTGGTGCGCTCGCCGATATTCACGAAGGGAATTTCGGGCGTCAGCGTGAAGGCTTCCAGGCCCGACAGCCGCAATTGCTTCGGCACATCGGGAATTTGCCGCGGCGCTTTGCCGGCGACGGCCTTGGCGATCGCCGCGATATGCGCGGGCGTGGTGCCGCAGCAGCCGCCGACCAAATTGACCAGGCCGCTTTGGGCGAATTCGCCGAGGAGCTCGGCCATGAATTCCGGGCTCTCGTCGTAATAGCCGAACTCGTTCGGCAGCCCTGCGTTCGGATAGGCGCAGACGAAAGTATCGGCGACGCGGCCGATTTCCGCTACATGCGCGCGCATTTCCTGGGCGCCGAGCGCGCAATTCAGGCCGATGGTGATGGGACTCGCGTGCTTGACCGAATTCCAAAACGCCTCCGGCGTCTGCCCCGATAGCAGCCGGCCGGAACGGTCGGTGATGGTGCCTGAGATCATGACCGGCACATCGAGCCCGCGCTCGGCAGTGACTCCAGCGATGGCGTAGATCGCGGCCTTGGCGTTGAGCGTGTCGAAGATGGTTTCTATCAACAACAGATCAGCGCCGCCATCGAGCAGCCCGCGCACCTGCTCGCCATAGGCGCTGCGCAATTGATCGAAACTGATGGCGCGAAAGCCGGGATTGCTCACATCCGGCGAAATCGATGCCGTGCGGTTGGTCGGACCCAAGGCGCCTGCGACAAAGCGGCGGCGGCCGTCTTCTTTTTCCGCCAGCCGCGCGGCCTCGTGCGCCAGCGTCGCGCCGGCGTGGTTTAGTTCATAAGCGATGCCTTCCATGCCGTAATCGGCTTGGGCAATAGAAGTTGAGGAAAACGTATTGGTGGAGACGATATCGGCACCGGCGCGGAAGTAAGCGAGGTGAATTTCGCGCACGGCGTCCGGCCGGCTCAAATTCAACAGATCGTTATTGCCGCGCACCTCGCGATTCCAGGCGTCGAAGCGCGCGCCGCGATAGCCCTGCTCGTCGAGCTTGAGCTCCTGGATCATGGTCCCCATGGCGCCGTCGAGCACCAAAATGCGCTGCTTGAGCGCGTCGGTGAACGCTTTACGCGTGTCCGCCATCACACCACTCCTTGCGTCGCCGGCCGCAGGCCTAGCAGATGGCAGATGGCGTAAACGAGGTCGGCGCGGTTCATGGTGTAGAAGTGGAACTGGGTGACGCCGCGGTCGAGCAGATCGATCACCTGCTCGGCGGCGACCGCGGCCGCGATCAGCTTGCGCGTGGCCGGATCGTTATCGAGACCGTGAAAGCGCTGGGCCAGCCAGGCCGGCACCGAGGCGCCGGCGCGCGCGGCAAAATTGGTTGCCGCCTTGAAATTCTGCACCGGCAAAATGCCCGGCACGATCGGAATATCGATGCCGCGCGCGCGCACGCGTTCGAGATAACGGAAGTAGAGATCGTTCTCGAAGAAGAATTGCGTGATGGCGCGGGAGGCTCCCGCATCGACCTTGGCTTTGAGCATATCGATGTCGGCGGCGACGGTCGCGCTGTCGGGATGCTTTTCCGGATAAGCCGACACCGAAATCTCGAAATCGCCGATGCGTTTGATGCCGCCAACGAGATCGGCGGCATTTTCATAGCCGCCCGGATGCGGCGCATATTTGGCGCCAGCACCTGTCACCGGGTCGCCGCGCAGCGCCACGATATGTTTGACGCCGGCGGCGGCATAATTGCGCACGATTTCATCAACTTCTGTGCGCGTTGCCGCGACGCAAGTGAGATGCGCTGCCGGCGTCAGCGCGGTTTCCGCCAGGATGCGTTTCACCGTGGCGTGGGTGCGCTCGCGCGTCGAGCCGCCGGCGCCATAGGTGACCGAGACGAAATTGGGCGCCAGCGGTTTGAGCCGCTCGATCGACTCCCACAAAATCTTATCCATCTCCTCGGTGGCGGGCGGGAAGAATTCGAACGACACCTCAAGGCGGCGGGTCTCGCCGCGCGCAAAACGGCTGGGGCGGACATTCATCACGCCACCTCCCGCCGCGCTGTCGTCGCCATCAGCGCGCGCGCGTCGCGCGCCAGCCACAGCGACACCGCGATCTTGCCGTCCGGCTGCGGCCTCAGACTCTTGTGCATCACCGGCTCGAGCCCGGCGGCTGCGAGCCATTGCGTCACCGTTTCGGCGGCAAAGCCGAGGCGGCGATGGGCGAATTGCTCGCGCAGGAATTCCTGCTCGTGCGGCGCAAAGTCCACCACCAATAAGCGCCCGCCGGGGCGCAGCACGCGCGCCGCCTCTTTGATGGCGCGCGCGCCGTCATCGAGGAAGTGCAGCACCTGGTGCAGGATGATGACGTCGAATGAATCATTGGCGAGTGGCAAATCGTAGATGTCGCCTTGGCGCACGCTGCAATGTTTCAAGCCTGCGCGCTCCAGCCGGTCGCGCGCCAACAGCAGCATGTCGAGCGAAAGGTCCAGACCCAGCCCGCGCTCGATCTCAGCTCCGAACATTTCCAGCATGCGGCCGGTGCCGGTGCCGAGATCTAAGAGCGACCGGAACGGTTTGTCGCCAAGCGCGTCGCGGATCGCGGCTTCGACCGCGGCGTCGGGCACGTGCAGTTTGCGGATGCGGTCCCATTCGGCGGCGTGCGCGCGGAAATAGGCTTGCGCCGCGGCGGCGCGGGCCGAGCGCACGGAAGCAAGCCGCGCGCGGTCGCGGGCAATCGTCGGATCGGCCGGGTCGAGGCGCTCGATCAGCGCGCGCGCCACTTCGGCGCCGCCGCCATGCTCGGCCACGCGAAAGAACGCCCAGGTGCCCTCGCGGAAACGCTCGACCAGCCCTGCCTCGGCCAGCAGTTTGAGGTGGCGCGAGATGCGCGGCTGCGACTGGCGCAATATGTCGGTCAGGTCGGAGACGGTCAGCTCGGCGTCGGCCAGCAGCGCCAGCACGCGCAGACGCGTTTCCTCGCCGGCAGCCTTAAGGGCGGCATTGAGGGCATCGAAGCCAAGCTGCGGACTGTCGCTCATCGGGACCTAACGAATGGGGGTATGGGCCTGTTCCCACTATATAAAGATATCTTTATACGTTGAAACAAGGTCCCGCAAGCTACAATCCGGCCATCAAACGGAGTGCGTATGAGCAAGGACTTCGGCGTTCGCGAGGGCGAGAAGACGGTCGATCTGCCGGCCGCGACCGACGCCGGGGTCTATTTCATCGGCCGCATCTACACGCCCTGGAAGGCACGCAAGGATTGCCCGAAAAACGCGCGTGAATCCGACGCCGTTTGCACCGTCGAAGTCGATGCGCGCTGGGCCCCGGGCCTCAAGGACGTGGAGACCTGCAGCCATTTGGTGCTGCTCTATTGGATGGACCAGTCGCCGCGGAATTTGGTTCTCCAGGTGCCCGGCACTTACGGCGTCCAGCACGGCACCTTTGCCCTGCGCTCGCCGGCCCGCCCCAACCCGGTCGCCATGAGCGTGGTGAAACTCATCAAAATCGATGGCAACAGGCTTTCGGTGGTCGGGCTCGACTGCCTCGATGGCACGCCGCTGATCGACATCAAGCCCTATTTCGCTTCAACCGACAGCGTCCCTGACGCTGTGGTGGGCTGGCGCCAGAAGAAGGAATAGGCCCCAAGGATTAGGCGCTTTGCCTTTGAACCTTCCGGCCGTGTCCCCCGACAAACCTTACGAATAAACGGGGGATGCCATGTCACACACTTTTCGTTTTGCCGCCGCCTTGCTTGCCGCCGCCGTCCTGTCGACCGGCTCGGCGCAGGCCCAGCAGTTGTTCGGCTTCCTTAAGCCGCAGGCGCAGCCGCAAATCGAGCAGCAGGCCGACGAGCCGGCCGAGGCCCCGCAGCAAGACCCGCGTTTCCGCCGCCAGGTCGTCAATTATCCGACCACTGAGGCCGCCGGCACCGTCATCGTCGATACCCCGCACACCTTTCTCTATTACGTGCTCGGCAACGGCCAGGCCATTCGCTACGGCATCGGCGTCGGCCGCGAAGGCTTCACCTGGGCGGGCGTCAAGACCGTCGTGAAGAAAGCCGAGTGGCCGGATTGGTATCCGCCGCAGGAAATGATCGAGCGCCAGCCTTATCTGCCGCGCTTCATGGCGGGAGGCCCCGGCAACCCGCTCGGCGCGCGCGCCATGTATCTCGGCGGCACCGTCTACCGCATCCACGGCACCAATAACCCGGCCACCATCGGCCAACACGTTTCGAGCGGTTGCATCCGCCTCACCAACGACGACGTCAGCGATCTTTATGCCCGCGTCAGCGTCGGCTCCAAGGTGATCGTGCTGCCGCAAGCCGAGCCCGCCCGCGTCGCGCAAAATCTGAGCCACCGCGGCTGACCTCTCAAGTTTACCTCGGGACTGAACCTCCCAACTGCCACTTCCGCCCGGCCTTCGCGCCGGGCGGCTTTTTTTAATGGCGCCACACGGCTATATGGAGCCGGCAATAGAAGGGGCGACACTCATGCGAATTGCAATCATGGCGGCAGGCGCGGTCGGCGGGTATTTCGGCGCGCGCATGGCGGCCGCCGGCCACGATGTGTTCTTCATCGCGCGCGGCGCCAACCTCGCGGCCATCAAGAAGAACGGCCTCACGATCAAGAGCGTGCACGGCGATCTGCATCTGCCGAAACCCAACGTCACCGACGATCCCAAAAGCGTCGGCCCGGTCGATATCGTGCTGTTCGCGGTCAAGCTGTGGGACACCGAGAAGGCGGCCGAACTGACCAAGCCCATGGTCGGCCCCAACACCCGCGTCATCACCTTGCAAAACGGCGTCGACAGCGTCGAACGCATGGCGCCTATCCTGGGCGCCGAGCACAGCATCTGCGGCGTCACTTATATCGCTACCGTGATCGCCGAGCCCGGCGTGATCAGCCAGACCAGCCAGTTCGCCGCCATGCGTTTTGGCCGCGCCGACAAGCGCGCCGACGACCAGCTGCAAGCCTTCGTCGATGCCGGCAAGGCGGCCAAGCTCGACATTGCCATCGCGCCCGATATCGAGCGCGAGCGCTGGCAGAAATTCATCTTCCTCACCGCCATGGCCGGCTCGACCGCGGCCTTGCGCTCGAGCATCGGCCCGATCCGCGCCGACCCCGAATTGCGCGGCTTTTTCCGGCAATTGATGGAAGAGGCCTTCGCGATCGGCAAAGCCAAAGGTGTCGCGCTCGACCCCGCTTATCTTGACGACCGCATGGAGTTCCTGGTCAACAAAGTCGAGCCCGGCATGAAGGCGTCCATGGCGCATGACCTGGAACGCGGCAACCGGCTCGAACTCGACTGGCTCGCCGGAAAAGTGCGCGAGCTCGGCCGCCAACTGAAAATCGCGACGCCGGCAAGCGACACCGTCTACACCACGCTCAAGCTGCAGCGCATGGGAACGCAGCACTGAGGCTGCTACCGGCATACCGGCTCACGTCATTTTCATGAGCCTGGTGCGGACAATCTTCGCTCGCGCATAAACCTTTGGCAATCCACGCCGCGCGTTTGCGCGCGCGTCGCGCCGCGGCGACCTACCATGCTACGGGCGCTCGCCACACCATGATACGTCGGCCGAATTTCCCGAATTGGAAAATTAATTTTTCTGCGGCAAACACGATCCACGAAATTTGTTGGGCGCAAATGGGAGGCGGTGTGACATCTTATCGAGTTCTTCACGTCGACGACGATCCCTTGATGCGGGATGTCGTGGAGTTGTCGCTCGGCCTCGATGCTGAATTCGCGGTGATGAGCTGCACCGGCGGCAAAGCCGCGTTGGCGGCCGTGGGCGACTGGGCGCCTGATCTCATTCTATGCGATCTTGTGATGCCCGGCATGGACGGACCGGCGCTGCTCGCGCGCCTGCGCGAAAATCCCAACACCGCCAAGATTCCGTTCTTTTTCATCACCGGACACGCCAAACAGGAAGAGCGCGTGCGCCTTCTGGCGCTGGGCGCCGCCGCGGTAATCTGCAAGCCGTTTTATCCGATCAAGCTCGCCGAAACGATACGCCGCCATATGCACACCGTCCGCCTTGCGTCGGCCGGCTTCAATTTCGCTCGGCGTCTGCACAGCGACGCGACAACGCTATCTGAGTTCCGCGACCAGCTGCGCGCCGACAAAGTTTCCGTGGTGCCGGAGGAATTGCAAACGCTCGCACACAAACTTGCCGGCGCCGCCGGCATTTTCGATTTCCGCGCGGTGAGCACGACGGCGTCCGCGCTCGAAGATGCTATCATCGAGCAGCGCGACGGCCGCGGCGCGCCCGCAACGGTAAAGGCCAATCTCGACGCGTTGCTTGAATGCATCGCACATGCCGAGCCTAAGCACGAAACGAGCGAAATGAGCGGGAGTGCGTCATGACGGCCGTCGAACAACTGCAACACGTCGTCGAGGTCCCGAGCGGGCCGCGCAAGATGCTGATCGCCGACGACGACCCCGCCATCGTGCGGCTGCTCGCCGATCGCTGCATGAAGATGGGCTTCAAGGTCGAGACCGCGATGAACGGCGTGCAATTGCTGGTCAAAGCGCTGCGCAGCCATCCCGACATTCTGATTGTCGACGTCAACATGCCGGAACTCGACGGGCTTTCGGTCTGCGTGCGGCTGCTCGACCCCAGCCGCAAACCGTTCGAAGTGATCGTGGTCACCGGCAGTTCGGATCCGGAGACCGTTGAACGCTGTGAAAGCCTCGGCATGTTTTACGCACGCAAAGGTCCCGAGTTCTGGAAAGGCATCGAAACCGCGATCACCGAAATCTATCCCGACATGGTGGTGGCGATGAGCGAGATGGAGATCGTGCCGGCGGGCGAAGAGGTACACGAGCGCCCGCGCGTGCTGGTGGTGGACGACGATCCGGCAATCGAGACGTTCTTCGCCAGCCGGCTCGGCAAATACGGCGTCGATACGCTCTATGCCCCCGACGCCATGCACGGCTATCGCGTCGCCGCCAGGGAAAAGCCGAGCGTCATCATCTGCGACAATTTCATGCCGGACGGCGACGCCCAATTCCTGCTGTATAGGCTGCGCGCCACGCCGGCGACCGCGGATATCCCCCTTTTTGTGATCAGCGGCAGCAAGCTCGATGAACTCACCGAGCAGAGCCTGAAGCGGGAAATCGGCGGCAAGCCCGGAGCGCATCGGGTGTTCCGCAAATCCTTCGACACCCGTGAGCTGTTCGAGGCGCTGCAGAAATATTGCAGCTTCGAGAAGCATAGCACGCAACACTAAGCCGCGCCGTCGCAGGGGACTATCAACCGCGACGAATGCTGTTCTACCATAGGCGCGCCGCTGCTAAAGAAGCGGCCAATGCCCTGGGAGGGGCGCGCTTGTGTTCGAAACGTTGCCCAAAAAGCTTCTGGAAATACTGCCCAAAAAGCGCGACATCTATGCTGGCGGCCTGATGGTCCTGCTCGGCGCCGCCATCACGCTCGATTCCTTGACCTATGAGCTCGGCACGCTCACCCACATGGGCCCGGGCATGTTCCCATTCATGCTCGGCATCGTGCTCACCTTCATGGGCATCCTGATTTTCGGCACCGCACTGGTGACCCCGCTCGGCGACAACGAGCTCATTTTGCCCGAGCAAAGGGAATGGCGCGGCTGGGGCTGCATTTTGGCGGGCCCGATCCTGTTCATTATTTTCGGTGAATTGCTCGGACTGGTCGCCGCGATCTTTGGCTGCGTGTTCGTCTCGGCGCTCGGCGACCGCACGGCGACGTTGAAGGGCTCGTTCATTCTGGCGGCCGGCGTCGCGATCTTCGGCACGCTGCTGTTCACTTATTTTCTCAAGGTCCCGTTCCCCATGTTCAAGTGGGGCGTCTAATGGTCGAAACCGCCATCACCGATCTCTGGTACGGCTTCGGCATCGCCTTCGAGCCGCACAATCTGATGTATTGTTTCATCGGCGTGCTGGTCGGCAACATGGTCGGCGTGCTGCCGGGCATGGGCCCGCTCGCCACCATCTCGATCCTGCTGCCGCTCACGTTTCGGTATTCCGCCGGTTGGCGCCATCCTGATGCTGTCGGGCGTTTTTTACGGCGCGCAATATGGCGGCGCGATCTGCTCGATCTTGCTCAATCTGCCCTGCCATCCGCCGCACGCGGTGACATGCCTCGACGGCTTCCCGCTCACCAAGCAGGGCCGCGGCGGTGCAGCGCTTGGCATCACGGTGATCTCGTCTTTCGTCGGCGCCTCCTGGGGCATCACCGAAATGATTTTCCTGGCGCCGGTGCTGGTGGTGGTGGCGCTCAAATTCGGCCCGACGGAAATCTGCTCGCTGATGCTGCTGGGCTTGCTCGCCGGTTCGACGCTGGCGCGCGGCTCGCCGCTCAAAGGCGTCGCCATGACGGTGGTCGGGCTGCTGATCGGCATCGTCGGCAGCGACCTTGAAACCGGCACGCCGCGTTTTACCTTCGGCATTCCCAATCTTTACGACGGCGTCGAGATCGTGGCGCTGGCGCTCGGCCTGTTCGGCATCGCCGAGTTCATGAAGAGCGTCAACCAGCTCTCGCAAGTCGACACCAAATATACCAACGTTAAATTCGGCGATCTGCGGCCCACCCGCGAGGAACTGCGGCGCTCGGTGCCGGCCATGTTCCGCGGCACGCTGGTCGGCAGCCTGTGCGCGCTTATTCCCGGCACCGGCCCGACCATCGCTTCGTTCATCGCCTACGCCACCGAAAAGAAAATTTCCAAGACGCCGGAGAAATTCGGCACCGGCATGATCGAAGGCGTCGCCTCGCCGGAAGCCTCGACCCATTCCTCGGTGCAAGGCGATTTCATCCCGACCATGAGCCTGGGCATTCCGGGCGACGCGGTGATGGCGCTCATCCTCGGCGCGCTGATGATCCAGGGCATCGTGCCCGGCCCGCAATTGATCAGCGAGCATCCGGATATCTTCTGGGGGCTGATCGCAAGCTTCTGGATCGGCAACATCATCCTGGTGGTGCTCAACGTGCCGATGATCGGGCTGTGGGTGAAGCTGCTCACCATCCCCTACAAATATCTTTATCCGAGCGCGCTGTTCTTCGTGTGCATCGGCGTCTACTCGACCAACAACGACATGTTCCAGGTCGGCGAGACCATCGCCATCGGGCTGGTCGGCTATCTGTTGTTGCTGCTCGACTTCCACCCGGCGCCGGTGCTGCTCGGCTTCGTGCTCGGGCCCCGCTTTGAGGAAAACTTCCGCCGCGCCATGCTGATTTCGCGCGGCGACGCCACGGTGTTCGTCGATATCAAGGAACACCCGATCAGCGCGTTCTTCATCGCCTTGTGCGTGCTGCTGATCGTCACGCAGATTTACCTGCGGCTGCGCGCACCCAAGGTGCTGCCGACCGAAATCGATTTAAATCCCGACCGCAAGGTGCCCACCGCGGCGGAGTAGACAGCCGGGCGCTAGAGGAAGTGGCTCAGATAGCCGTAGGCGAACATCGCGGCTAATCCGGCCATGAAGACCACGGATAGCTGCTTGCCGAGTAGCTCGGCCCAATCTTGTTTGTTTTCATTCATGAGAAGATAACCTCAATTATCGCGGATTGGTTCCCGTCGCAGCGCGGCCTGCCGCATGATCGAACGGAGCCCGGCAATGGCCTTGCGCAGCTATGCACCGCCCCGCATTGACACCCCTCGGCTTCGGCATACATTAGCTGTTGTTCCGAGGGGTGCCCTGCAAGGGGCTGAGAGACCGCTGGTGGCGGCGACCCTTCGAACCTGATCCGGGTCATGCCGGCGAAGGGACAGGGACTTAGACTACTCATCCCCTCGCCGGCCCGACTCATAAAACATTGGCGCACGCATGCGCCTGACGCAGCCGGGAGGCAGCCTATGCAACGCTCTACCTATCTCGCCCAACTGATCGGACCCGTTCTCGCCGCGATCGGCGTGGCCATATTGCTCAACTCGCCGGCATTCTTGGTGGTGGCCGAACAATTCCTGCGCAGCTACGCGCTCATCTTCCTCGCCGGCGTGATCACGCTCGCCGTCGGCATCGCGCTGGTGCTGGCGCACAATGTCTGGGTCGGCGACTGGCGGCTGATCATCACCGTGCTCGGCTGGCTCGGCGTGATCGGCGGTTTGTTCCGCATCATTTGGCCGCAGGAAGTCGTCGTGATCGGCAGCTGGGTGCTCAACCACCCGGAGACTTTCATGATCGCCGGTTTCGGCATGCTCGTGGTCGGCGGCGTACTCAGCTATTTCGGCTATGCCGACCATTCGACCAAATCCGTCGCCCGCGCAAGCGCAGCAGAAGGTAGGCCGTCCATGAACATCCACGATCCGAATGTCACGCTGCCGAAGGTGACGACCGGGCCGCTGCCGGCCTCGCGCAAGGTCTATTCGATCCCGGAGGCCGCGCCCGATTTGCGCGTGCCGATCCGCGAGATCGTGCTGGAGCCGAGCGCCAAGGAGCCTAATCTGCCGGTCTACGACACCACCGGTGTCTATTCCGATCCGGCGGTGACCATCGACGTGGAGAAAGGCCTTTCGCGCACCCGCATCGAATGGGTGAAGGAGCGCGGCGGCGTGGAGGAATATGACGGCCGGCCGATCAAGCCGGTCGACAACGGCAACGTCACCGGAAAACATTTGGCGCGCAATTTTCCCAATACGCCGAAGCCGTGGCGGGCGCTCGATGGCGCCCCCGTCACGCAATACGAATTCGCCAAGGCCGGCATCATCACCAAGGAAATGATCTACGTCGCCGAGCGCGAAAATATCGGCCGCAAAGTCCAGCTTGAGCGCGCGGAAGCCGCATTAGCCGACGGCGAACAATTCGGCGGCGCGCTGCCGGCGTTCGTGACGCCGGAATTCGTGCGCAGCGGAAATCGCGCGCGGCCGCGCCATCATCCCGTCCAACATCAACCACGCCGAACTCGAGCCGATGATCATCGGCCGCAATTTCCTGGTGAAGATCAACGCCAATATCGGCAACTCCGCCGTCTCCTCCTCGGTCGAAGAAGAAGTCGAGAAGATGGTGTGGGCGATCCGCTGGGGCGCCGACACGGTGATGGACCTCTCGACCGGGCGCAACATCCACAACACGCGCGAATGGATCCTGCGCAATTCGCCGGTGCCGATCGGCACCGTTCCGATTTATCAGGCGCTGGAAAAGGTCGACGGCGATCCGGTCAAGCTCGACTGGGATGTGTACCGCGACACGCTGATCGAGCAATGCGAACAGGGCGTCGATTATTTCACCATCCACGCCGGCGTGCGGCTCGCTTACGTGCCGCTCACCGCGAACCGCGTCACCGGCATTGTCTCGCGCGGCGGCTCGATCATGGCGAAGTGGTGCCTGTCGCGGCACAAGGAAAGCTTCCTCTACGAGCGCTTCGACGAGATCTGCGACATCATGCGCAAATACGATGTGTCGTTCTCGCTCGGCGACGGCTTGCGGCCCGGCTCGCAGGCCGACGCCAATGACGCTGCGCAATTCGCCGAACTGGAAACGCTCGGCGAACTCACGCAAATCGCCTGGAAGAAAGGCTGCCAGGTCATGATCGAAGGCCCCGGCCACGTGCCGATGCACAAGATCAAGATCAACATGGACAAGCAGCTCAAAGAATGCGGCGAGGCGCCGTTCTATACGCTGGGGCCGCTCACCACCGACATCGCGCCCGGCTACGACCACATCACGTCGGGCATCGGCGCCGCCATGATCGGCTGGTTCGGCTGCGCCATGCTCTGCTACGTGACGCCGAAGGAGCATCTCGGCCTGCCCGACCGCGACGACGTCAAGGAAGGCGTCATCACCTACAAGATCGCGGCGCACGCGGCCGACTTGGCCAAGGGCCACCCGGCGGCGCAACTGCGCGACGACGCGCTGTCACGCGCGCGCTTCGACTTCCGCTGGCAGGACCAGTTCAACCTCGGTCTCGATCCGGAAACCGCGCGTGAATATCACGACGAAACTCTGCCCAAGGAAGCGCACAAGGTGGCGCATTTCTGCTCCATGTGCGGGCCGAAGTTCTGCTCGATGAAGATCACGCAGGATGTAAGGGATTATGCGGCGACGTTGAATGAGAAAGAAGTCGGCATGAAAGAGATGTCCGACAAGTTCAACGCCATGGGCCAGCAGGTTTATGTCGATGCGGACAAGGTGAAGGAGAGCAATAAGGCGCTGTGATGCCCGACGTGCTCGTCCTCGTCGCGTTTGTCCTCGTCGTAATCGGCGGCGGGCTGGTGATCGGCTTCGTGACGCGGCCGGACGCCTGGTATGCCGGCCTCACCAAGCCGCCGTTCAATCCACCGAACTGGGTGTTCGCGCCGGTATGGACGCTGCTTTATCTGATGATCGCGGTCGCCGGCGCGCGCACGTTCGAGCGTGGGCTGGATCTCGCTTTCGGCCTGTGGGTGGCGCAGCTTGCGCTGAACTTCGCCTGGAGCCCGGTGTTCTTTCGGCTGCACCGCTCCGGCCTCGCGCTCGCGATCGTCGCCGCTTTGCTCGCCGTGATCCTCGCATTCATCGTGCAGCGCTGGCATGCCGATAGCGTGAGCGCGCTGCTGTTCGTGCCCTACGCCTGCTGGGTCGCCTTCGCGACGCTTCTCAATGCGTCGATTGTCGTGTTGAATTGGAAGTAGCGCACTTCTGCCCCATGTGCGGGCCGAAGCCCCTAGCCCGGCTTAGCCCTCGGGCCGCGCGCGCCCGAGGGTAGCCTCCGCGTCATCCGCCCCACTGCCTTGCTCCAGCCTTGCACCCCGGAAAATCTCCCCTACATCTCCCCGCATGTGACTTAAAGCCGGCGCGAGCGGCAAAGCGCGGCCGCGGCGCTCGATCGTCGGACGGCTTTGCAGGGGAGAAACACATTATGTGGGCAGCATTCGTCCGTCAGATCGCCGCTTATGCCATCACCCGGCGCGGCAAGAAGCTGTTCGCCTTCATCGGCGCGATGCTGTTGTGTTTCGCCACCACGCTGCTGTTTGACATGCGGCTCTATTTGACCGCCGGCTTCACCGCCGTGCTGGCGCTGGTCGCGGTCGCGGCCTGGGTGGTGCAGAACGTCAAGCTGAAGCGCAAATGGCGCGAGCTGCAACAGCGCAGCGCCGAAGTCGCCAGCCACCGCGCCGAGAAGGCCAAGGCGCGCGGTGAAAAAATCGAGCGGACCAAGGCCGCGGTCAGCGGCGCTTTGCGCGATACCGCGCAGGCTGTGTCGGACGCCGCCGCGGGCACGGCGCGGTTTTTCGCCGATGCTTTCAGCGAGATCGCGGATGAGGTGTCGCAGGCCTACAACGAAACGACGCAGGCTGTGACCGGCAGGGTGGCGGCCGGCGCGCAGGCCGTGTCGCACGACGCGGCAACTCTGATGCAGGCCGCACGCGATGCGCTCGCGCGCGCCTTCGCGTTCTTCCGCCGCGCAAACGAGACGCCTGCGCCGCCGCCGGCGCTGGCCGAACGGCGCCTCGCCGGCCCGCACGCCATCCCGCAAATCGGCGCAGCCCGTAGGGCGGATTAGCGAAGCGTAAACCGCCTTGTCCCTGGCTTCAACACGACGGGTTACACCTCCTGCCCTAGCTATGGCGCGGACTAGCAATATTCCATCTAGGCAAGTCGATTTGCCCCCGCGCGCCTAAACGCTATGCTTCCTCTAATTAATCTGGGAGGCCGCCACCCATGCCCCATCTTCTTCAGTCCCATACCGCCGCCGTCACAGGTGCTGGCTCCGGCATCGGTCGCGCCATTGCGATCGGTTACGCGCGCGAGGGCGCCAGCGTCGCCGCGCTCGACATCAAAAAGGAGGCGGCTGAAAAAACCGCCGCTGACATCAAGGCTGCAGGCGGCAATGCGATAGCTTTCGCGCTCGACGTGACCAAGCGCGACGATTGTATCGCCATGGCCAAACAGGTCGCCGACAAAGTCGGGCCGGTTTCGATTCTCGTGAACAATGCCGGCATCAATCGCCGCAATCCCTTCGCCGGCGATCCCGACACCGTCGCCAAGGACTGGCAGGATGTTCTGGCGGTCAACCTCACCGGCGTTTTCAACGTGACGCAGGCGTTTCTCGGCCAGTTGCGCGCGCGCAAGGGGCGCATTGTCAATATCGGCTCGATCCAGTCGTTCATGCATGTGCGCTGGCCAAACTCGACCGCCTACACCGCCTCCAAGCACGGCGTGCTCGGCTTCACGCGCGCGCTCGCGGCCGAGCTCGGCAAAGACGGCGTGCGCGTCAACGCCATCGGCCCGGGGCTGATCGAAACCCCGCTCACCGCGGCGACGCGCGCCAGCAACCCGGCGGTGGTGGAAAGCTATCTGGCGCACACGCCGCTCGGCCGCACCGGGCAGGCGGAAGACATCGTCGGTCCGGCGATTTTTCTGGCGTCCGATTTGTCGGCCTATGTCACCGGCGCGATGCTCATGGCCGATGGCGGCTACCGGACGATTTGAGCTAGGCTGGCGCGCCATCCGGGTTTCCCCTTTATCCAAAGCGAGTTCATCATGCCTCAACGTATCGCGGTGATCGGCGCCGGCACCATCGGCGCGAGCTGGGCCGCCATTTTTCTGGCGCGCGGCCACGAAGTTTCCGCCAGCGATCCGTCGCCCAACGCGGAAGCTTTCGCCCGCCGCTTCATCGCCAATGCCTGGCCGACGCTGGAGAAGCTCGGCCGGGTCGCGAAAGGCGCCAGTCAGGAGCGCATCACGTTTCACGCCACACCCGCCGCCGCCTGCCAAGGCGCGAGCTTCGTGCAGGAAAGCGGACCCGAGCGCGAGGATCTGAAAATCGACGTCTTCGCGGCCATCGACGCTGCAACGCCGAAAGATGTGGTGATCGCGTCCAGCTCCTCGGGGCTTTTGATCAGCCGCGTCACCGTAAAATGCAAACATCCCGAGCGCTGCGTCATCGGCCATCCATTCAACCCGCCGCATCTTATTCCGCTGGTCGAGGTGGTCGGCGGCGAGAAGACTTCAGCCGAGACGATCGCGAAAGCGATGGAATTCTACCGCGCGCTCGGCAAGCATCCGATCCACATCAAGAAGGAGGTGCGCGCCCACGTCGCCAATCGCCTGCAAGTCGCGCTCTGGCGCGAGGCCATTCATCTGGTGGCGGAAGGCGTGGTGTCGGTCGCCGATGTGGATGCGGCGATCGCCTACGGCCCCGGCCTGCGCTGGGCGCTGATGGGACCGCATCTCACTTTTCATCTTGCCGGCGGCGAAGGCGGCATGACGCATTTCATGGATCATCTCGCCGAGGCCAACCAAACCTGGATGGACGATCTCGGCACCCCGCGGCTGACGCCCGACGTGCAGAAGACGATCATTGACGGCGTCGCCAAAGAAGCGGGCGTCCGCACCATCGCCGATCTTCAGCGCTGGCGCGACCGCAAGCTAATCGAAATCTTGAAAGTGTCGGATGCGCCTTAGCGGAGCGCGCCCTACTTCAACGTGATCGCCATCCCGCTCAGGTCGGCGTTGATCTGCAATCCGATCTGCTTGCCGGACAGCGCCAGCACGGCGCCCTTCTCGTTGGTCAGTATGATCGCCTGCACGCCGCGGCCGATCGCAGCACCGGCGCCGCCGGCGCCATAGACACCGGCGACATCACGCGGCCCGCGAATATTGCTGACGGTGCCGTGGAAGTAGGTCTTCGACGCGCCGAACACGAAGCCGGCGCTTAAGCCGCCGATTGTAATCGGGTAGCGCTGGCCATGGAAAACCACCACGCCGCTGCCGCCCGAACCGCCGATGAACCAGCCGGCCTTGTAGACCGCGAAACTGATGGTGCCGCTGTCGGCAAAGGCTTGCGACGAGAAGCTGACGCCAAGCAGAGCGATCAACGCGACAAGACCGGTGCGAATTCGGTGGGACAATTGCATGGGACGTTCTCCTTGGGGGCGGCTTGGCCGCCTTTGCTTTTCAAGCAGCGGACGCAAGTGATTCGGCCGCGCCGCGACAATACGCCAAAACGGCTGAAGTTCCAGAGGCGGCGGCTCTATCGCTTGAACAACCCCATGATCGAAGCTTTCGCGAGCGTCTTGAAATGCAGATTGAAGCCGACCACCGCGGCGCTGGTGTCAGCCGCGACATCGAGTTTATCGGCGCCGACGGCGAACACCGTAAATAGATAGCGGTGCGGGTGGTCGCCCTCCGGCGGGCACGGGCCGCCATAACCGGGCTTACCGAAATCCGTGCGCGTTTGCAGCGCGCCCGCGGGTAACTTGCCGCCGGCGCTGCCGGCGCCGAGCGCCAGTTCGGTGACGTTTAGCGGGATGTTCACCACCAGCCAGTGCCAAAAGCCCGAGCCGGTCGGCGCATCGGGGTCGTAACAAGTGACGGCGAAACTTTTTGTGCCCGCCGGCGCACCCGACCACGTGAGATGCGGCGATTTATTGCCGCCGGCGCAGCCGAATCCGAAATCCGCCGACAGGATGAAATCCTTGGACAAATAGTCGCCGTCCTTGAAGCTATCGCTGGTGACCTGAAATGCCATGGCGCGTCTCCTTCTAACTTTCGAACGTACAAATCATAATCCGGATCGTTCAGCTCCGCATCTCCCGATAGCAGCCGTGTTCGATCTCCTCGATCAACGATCGCGCCTTTGGCTGCCAGCCGAGCTCGCCACGCGCGCGTTTGGCGCGCACGCGGCTGTTGGAGCCCATGGTGTCGTTGGCCGGGCCCTCGCCCCATTCCACAGCCGCCTCCTCCACCGTCATGCTCGCCGTGCGCCCGCCTTGTCCGAGCATGCGGCTGATGGCTTCGCATATTTCGCGCATCGAATTCTCGCCATTCTCGGCGAAATAAAACGCGCCAGCCGGCGCCTTCTCAAGCGCCAAAGCATAGAGTGTCACCACATCGTCGATATGCACGTTCGCCCAGCGGTTCTCGCCCGGCCCGATATGTTTTGCCACGCCGTATTTCTTTGCCAGCGCAATCAGCCAAGGCACCTGGATGCTGTGCGGGTTAAGGCCGCGGCCCTGCCCGTAGATCAAGCTCGGCGCAATCACGATGCTGCGCACACTTTTGGCTGAAGCAGCTTTGATCAGCGTATCGATGGCAACGCGCGCCACCCGCGACGGCGACGGCGTGAACGGCGTGTCTTCGTCGAACACCGCTTCGACAAGTTCGCCTTTCGCGCGGGTGCCGACAATGCTGGAACCGCCGGTATGCAAGAACGTCTTGCCGGTGCCTTGAAGCGCACCGAGCATCGCTTCGACCGCACCGCGATGGCCGGCATTGGCGGTATTCACAGTTCCGTCAGCCGCGCGCGCGGCCTTGCCCAGAATATCGGCATCGTCGAGCGTGCCGAGCACCGGCGCGATGCCGAGCTTTTCCAATGCCGCCGCGCTCTTATCCGAGCGCGCCAAGCCGCTCACCTGATGGCCTGCCTGCATCAGCGCCACCGCCAGCGAACCGCCGATATAGCCGGTGGCGCCGGTGATGAAGATTTTCATACGGTTTCCTCCGCCGCTTGCGACGCGTCCGTTATTTCGTCTTTGGCCCGCATCATGGATTGCCGGGACGCGCCCGGCAATGACAGAATGACGCTCATGCAGACGAACCCGTTCGACATCGTCATTATCGTCGTGGCCATCATCGCCATCGTCACAGGCTTCAATTCGGGTCTGCTACGCAGTCTTGCGACCATCTTCGGTTATCTATGCGCGGCGCCGGTCGCGGTGATGGCGACGCCGCCGCTGGCGCAACTGCTCGGCACGCAATTCCATGTTCCGCCGGCCCAGCTTTGGGTGGAATTCTTCGCCGTTTTTTTGGTCGCGGGGCTAGTGTTGAGCGCATTATGCCGCGCCGCCGTGAGCGAGCTCGTCGGGAGTGAGATCGGCGTCGTCGACCGCATGGCGGGCGCCATGCTCGGCGCCGTGCGCATTGTGCTGCTGGCGGTGTTGATGGTGCTGATTTTCGACCGCATCATTCCGGCCGGCCGCGAGCCGGCTTTCCTGAAGGGATCGAAGCTGCAACCGATTTTGCTGGAGGCCGGCCGCCAAGGCTTGAAGACGCTGCCGCCGGATGTCGAGGATTATATCGATCGGCTCAAACGCGAGCACGGCATCTGATCGCCTGCGCGCCGCGAACTTATTTTTTCTTCTTGGCCTTGGCCTTCACCTTCTTGGGCTCAGGCGGCGGCGCTGCCGCAGCAGCCGCGGCATCGTCGGCGTCGCGCGCAAGGCGGAGCGCGCGCAGCTTGGCAGTCTTGACGCGGTTGGCGGCGGCGGCGTTTTCGTAGTCCAGCATGGCGCGCCGGCCTTCCTCGGCCTGGCGGGCTTTGCGGAATTCCTTGTTCGCGGCATTGGTCTTTGCGTCGTCTGCCAAAATGGCCTCCATCGAAACGGTTATGACATGATCGGCTGGGCGCTCTGCGCCATGCCGGTCGTGCGATGTGGAATTACTTGCCGGCGGCTTTTCTCAGCGCGTCGTTGATGCGCTCTTGCCAGCCCGGGCCGCCGGCTTGGAAGTGATCTAAGACGTCGCGGTCGATGCGCAAGGATACCTGTTCCTTAACGCCGGGCAGCGATGGCGCCTTGGGCGGGGCTTCGGCCGGTTTTGTGGTGGCTGCCTTGAAGGCCTTTTCGGCCTCGGACCGCGAATCGGTAGTCATGCGCCGCGTCATACCGCCTTATATCACGCCGCTGGCCGGCCGCTGCCTCTATCTGTAGGCTTTGCTTTGGGGTAACGGCTTATGGATGCGGTCGAGATCAAGGCTTCGGCGGCGCTTCGTGGCCTTTTCATCCTGGTTGCCGTGCTTTTATTGGCGTTGTGGTGCTGGAGCCTGGTCCCGCCCTATGAGAACTGGGGCAATAAGAACGAAGACGGCTTCTCCTATGTGCCGCTCGCCTGGGCCACCGTCACCGTGCTCCCGGCCGGCATCTATCTTCTCGTTGGCGGTATCATCGGCCGCGGCAAACATGTGTGGCGCGGGCGCGTCGCGCTGTTCATCGGCTGCGGCTTTCTGGTGATCGTGCTGCTGTTCAAAGTTTTGCAGCAGCTTTCCGAGATCGTTCCAGGACTTGGCTGACAGCGATATTACCGCTCGCAACCTTTCGCCACCGTGCTACGTTCTAGCTGGGACGGCATTGCAGCAAGAGGCATTCCATGTCTGAGCTCACTTACGAGATCGTCGAGCACGACGGCGGCTGGGCCTACAAGGCCGACGGCGTGTTTTCGGAACCCTACCCGACTCACGCGGCAGCCCTTGCCGCCGCCAAGCGCGCCGCCGCCGAGCAGCAGGTGCCCGGTCATTCCGAGGTGATCGAATTCGAGGACGAGAAGGGCAAGTGGCACGTCGAGACCGCGAGCGGCTCCGACCGCCCGCACACCGCCATCAAGGACAAGAAGTAATCGCGCCGTCGTTCTAGTGCACGGTCTTGTGCGCGAACTCAGCCATGATTTGAGTCCAAATCACCACGTCGGCGATCAGGGCGCCGAGCGCGAATAAAGCTGCGATCTTGGCGCAAAGCGGAAACCACCAGCCGGCCATGCCGATAACCAGTGCCGGCACCACGCCGAATAAAAAGATCATGGTCATCGGCACTTCCGCCAACCACTCCATGCCGTCGCCGCGCAGATTGGTGCGTACGTCGATGTAATAGAAGGTGTAAATCCAGAACAGCGTCTCGGCCACGGCCGCCGCCAGCACGACCATGAATAATTTGCGGTCATTTATCATTGCGCGCTCACATCTTGCTCGCGCGCCGCCAATGGATGCGGAAGGAATTTCCCAGCGCATCCGGCGGCGCTGTCAGCGTCAGGTCGTCGCCTTTGAGCGTGATGTGGCGGCGCTGCGTGTCGCCGGCGCGGTTGGGATTGGCCGAGGCGAAGATGGTGTGAAACACCTCCTCGCCTTTAACTTCGAAGGTCCCGGCATAAGCGACGACGCCGATCGCGGCTTGCGCGCGCTCAGCCACCGACGCTGCGTCGAGATCCATGCGGGCTACGCTCTCGTTTACACGCGCACGCCCGGCCGGCGTATTGACCACGCCCATGTAACCGTCGGCCGTGTACATGATCTGCGAGGTGCGCGCGATATCCGGCGTGACCGTGCCATCTTTGTCGACATTTTCGCGCCCGCGCTCGCGCCAGACGCCGACCAGGTCTTCGTTTTTCATGATGCGTTTCCTACTCTCGTTGCCGGGCATTGAAACGCAATTTGGCGCTATTGGCGAGCGGCTAGGCGCTCACTGCCACAGCCCGTAGGACGCCCATTTGTCTTCCGGGATGGCCGAGCCGACTTTGTACTCAAATGTGAGCACCTTCATGTGGTCGGGCGTCGCGGTGCAGGTATAAGTGAGCGCGTACCATTTGCCATGGCTGCGGAAGGCGGCGCCCTTGGCCTCGATGCTGTCTTGCTTGACGACGGTCTGCGCCAGCGCGTCGCCGACCGCGCGGTCGGGACGCAAGCCGTTGCGCGCGGCGCCAATCTGCTTCATGGCGGTGAAGTCGCAGATCTGTATCAGCCGCTCGGAGGGCGCCAACATCATGAGCTCGCGCTCAAAACGGGTCTCCGCACTTGCCGCCGGAGTTGCCAAAATAACCGCCGCCCCGAACGCCAGTGCAAACCGCCGCATACCGGTACCCCTTAATAACTCTCAGCGAGATAGACGATTTTCGGGGTCCTGGCCACTCAAAGCAAGCCGCTGCGGCAAGCTGTCCCTAGCATAATTAACTCGGCGACAGGCCGGTGACGGCGCCGTATCAGACATATTTCGGATCGCGGTCGAGCAACTCGATGGAAACGCCCTGCGGCCCGCGCAGAAAGCAGATCTTAATGCCCGGACGCGGGCTATGCGGCGGCTTGGTAAATTCGGCGCCCTTGGCTTTCAGTTCGGCGGCGATGGCGTCGATGCCGGACACCGCCAAGCCGAAATGATCGAGCCCCTGATAAGGCGTCTCGGGCGGAGCGTTCACGCCGTCGCCGACGGTCACCTCGGCGATGAAGATATTGGCGCCGCCGAGCTTCAAATCGATGCGCGGCTTGCCGAATTGCGTTGAGCGGATCACCTGCGCGCCCAGCATGCGCTCGAACCACTGCGCGGTCGCTTCCGGGTCGGGCGAACGCAGGTGGATGTGGTCCCAAGTATAGCTTGGCATGATGGGCTCCCATTGCGGCAAGAGGGAACCGTATAGGCTAAAGCCACCAACCGGCGCAATGCGGTTTGCGCGGCACCCTCTCGCACATGAGGAGAGGGTAAGAAAGTACGCACGCCGCCGTAGCCTCAATCCGCGCGACGGTTTTATGACAGCGCGCACGCGGGCTATCCCGCGTTATGCACAATGAGCTCGTCGCTGCGCGCATTTTTCTGCGCGCAAAGGCCGTTTTTGCTTACATGCATGGCGATTGGCATTAAGCCGGGCAACTTATGGCGAGCAAACCAATTCATGCGGCGGGAGGCATCGTGGTGCGCAAAGGCGCGCGCCCACTGATCGCCGTGGTCCAGCGCAGCAAGGACGAAGCCTGGGTGCTGCCGCGCGGCAAGCTCAAGCGCAACGAGGATGCGAAGGCCGGCGCGCGCCGCGAGGCGTTGGAAGAGACCGGCCACCGCGTCGAGGTGCACGAATATCTCGGCGCCATCACTTATCGCGCGCGCGGCCGGCCCAAAGTGGTGCAGTTCTGGCGTATGCAGGCGAACGCGCAGCCGAGCCGCGACGTGATGGAGGACATCATCGCGGTGAAGTGGCTGCCATTCGGCAAAGCAGTGCGGCGGCTGAGCTATCCGCTGGAGAGATTATTTCTGCAGCAAGTCGGCCGCCGCGCGCTCAAACGCAGCCGCCGCAAATCGGCGCGCAAGAAATCCGCGGCTGCGATTGCGCAAAACCGGCCGGCGCGGCAATCGGTCGCGCGCGGGGCTGTTGCGGCGCGTGTTCGGCCGCGGCTAGTCCAACGCCGCCGCAATCTCGCCATGAGTCTTGCGAAAATTTAATCCGCGCGCGCAACGGCCGATGTCAATTCCGAACGAGTCATTCACCGGTCATTCACGCGCGATATCGGAACTTGGCGCATGCAATCGGCGTTGATCCCTAACGCCAAGCCGCAGGAAGCGAGCGGTACCACCGTTCAATTCTTGCGATCGATTGAAAGATGAGGTGTGTCATGAAAAAGACTCTGATAGCCATCGCGGCCGCCGCGACCCTCGGGCTCGCAACCTTGGCAGCGCCGCAACCGGCGCAAGCGCGCCACGGCCATATCGGCGGCGCGATCCTTGGCGGGCTCGCCGCCGGCGCCATTCTCGGCGCGGCCGCCGGCCCGTATTATTACGGACCTGGCCCCTACTACGCTTACGGCCCGGGCCCCTATGCCTACGGTCCCGGCCCGGTCTATTACGGCGGGCCCTGCTACTGGACCGGCCGGCGTTACTGGAACGGCTATGGCTGGCACTGGCGGCGGCGTGCGGGTCTGCGATTGAGCTGATCTGCATTGAGCAGTCGCAAAAACTATGGCATTTGGCTGAGAAATGCCCGGTTTCCTAAGGGGTTTCCGGGCATTTTTTCGCGGAGGCGTTGAACCTAAGGCACCTAATTTCCGACATATTAAGCCTGCCTCTTTAACCAGAGCCGGGACGGGCTTATTCTCGTCACCTTGCTGTCGGCCCCGGCCGACCTTGACCCTGGAGGAAAAGATCCAATGAAAAAGGCCATTCTTGCTCTTGTAGCAGCCGCGATTTTGGCCGCGGCCACCGTGGCCACGCCGTCTCCTGCTGACGCGCGCTGGCGTGGTGGCGTTGGCCTTGGTCTGCTTGGACTGGGCGCTGCCGTCGTTATCGGTTCGGCCATCGCCTCGCATCCCGGCTACTATGCTTATGAATATGACGGCCCGCCGCCGGTGCAGTGCGAAGGCTACTGGGGCCGCAAGCGCATCTACGACCGTTACGGCAATCAAATCGGCTGGAGCGAGCCGCGCTGGTTCTGCCGTTAATCGGCGCGTAACGCTAAAGGGTGCATGATCCGGGCCGAAGCAATTCGGCCCAGGAGCACCCTCATGAAGAAGATCTCGATCGTCATCGCCGCGGCTGCCCTGGTAGCCGCGGCGTTGCCGTCTCCGGCGCAAGCTCGCTGCTACGGCTGCGGCCCGGCCGCCGCCATCATCGGCGGCGTGGCCGCCGGCGCCATCATCGGTTCGGCCATCGCCAATAGCGGCCCCGGCTATTATGCCGGACCCGAGCCGGTCTACGAAGAAGGCCCGCCGCCGCCGCCCCCGGGCGTCTATTACAATCAGGTCGAAGGCCCGGTCTGCCATGTCGAACATCGGCAGGTCTGGGTCCCCGGCTATGGCTGGCAGCCGCGCCGCATGGAAGTCTGCAACTAGCCTCCGCGCGCAAAATCATCGCCGCAATACTCACCGCACCATGTGCGCGAGCACGGCGGCGGTCGGCCAGCAATCGACCTTCAACTTGTTCGCCTTCTGATAGGCGCCGAGCGCTGCGCGCGTGAGCATGCCGGCCTTGCCGTCGATCTTGTCGCGATAAAGCCCGAGCGCGGTCAGCTTCTGCTGCATGCTCTCGACCTGCGTGGTGCGCAGCTGCGCATTCTTGCTCCACGGCGTCTCGAACGGCTTACCGCCGGCGATGCGGTCGCTCAGATGGCCGACGAACAGCACGTAGAGATCGGAATAATTATATTCCTTGAGCACGTAATAATTCTTCGGCGTCAGAAACGCCGGGCCGTAAGTCCCTTCCGGCAATAGCAGTGACGCTTCCGCCGCCATCTCCACCGCCGTCAGCTTGCGGCCGCGTGTGGGCACATACCCGCGCTTGAGCCAGTCGGCGACCGGCATCACGTGGCTGGGTTCGGCGATAGTGCAATCGACTTTCGCCGGCAGGCGCACCTCGATCGCCCAGGGCTTACCCTGCTGCCAGCCTTTGCCGGCGAGTTGCTTGGCCGCGGAGGCCAGCGCATCCGGCACCGAATGCCAGATGTCGGCGCGGCCGTCGCCGTCGAAATCGACCGCGTATTTATAAAATTCCGACGGCAGAAATTGCGTGAGCCCCATGGCCCCGCCCCAGGAGGCGCGCATGTCGGCGCGCGGCACGCCGTCTTGCAGCATTTTCAGCGCATACAAAAATTCATTGCGGAAGAAATCCTTGCGTTTGCCGATGAAGCCTTGCGTCGCCAGAATGCGCAGCGCGTCAGCGCCGGCTTTCTCGCGGCCGTAATCGGTTTCGCGCGCCCAGATCGCCAGCACGACATTGCCCGGCACGCCGAAAGTTTTTTCGATGCGCGCGAGCGTATCGCGATATTGAACGGCGAGTTTTTGCCCTTGCGCGGCAAGCCGGTCGAAGGTCGTCTCGCGCAGATATTGCGCCGGCGTCTGCACGAACTCGGCCTGCTGCGGCTGCTTTTCCGGTTTGCCCGGAATGGCGAGATCGGGCAGCGAGAGATCGGGCTCGAGCCCGCGAATGGCGGCATCGAAGGTTGCGCGCGAGACGCCGAGCTTTTGCGCCTCGCCCCAAGTTCCTTGCAGCCAATGCTGGAAGGCGGCGTCGGCTTGCGCCGCGCCACCAAACGTCAAGCCAACAAGAATCGCGACGATGAGCCGTAAGGTTTGGAATCGCATGGCTCTTCATCATAACACGCGCAGGCGCGGATGGGGCGGCGCGGGCGCAGCGATGCGGCGCTGTGTTGGAGGCGGTGCGGTGCGGCCGCGACCTCGACCGGTTCCGGCGCGGGAGTTTCCGCCACGAACGGCGCCTGCGTGTCGTCCCAGCGCTTTTGCGCGCGCGCAATCGCAGCCTTGATCTCAGGTGGCGGCAAGCCGGCAACTTTCGCCTCGATGCCGGCGTGGATGGCAATTTTCAACCGTTGCGGCACCTGCGGCCAGAGCTGGCCGAAGCAATCGTTCGTCTCAAGCGCGCAGGCCTTCGTGCGCAGACATGGTTTGTGGCCGCAGAACCGCCAGAAGCGAAGCGCGGAGCACACCGCGCGCCGCGCCAGCGTCTGCTTGGCGAGACTGGCTTTGTAGAAATTCGGATCGGGGCGATTGCGTTTCTTAGGCTTTCGTTTTGCAGACATAGTTTCTCCTTCTCGCGGCGCGATATTTTTCTTTGCGTCCAAGTTTTGGGTGTTGCCCGTTTTGCCGGCGCGAATTGGGCAAGCCCAAAGCGCGCAGTCGGGCCAGGGTGCCCGGCGCGCGAAGCGCGGGGCTGGTTCATTTCCCCCGCTTTCGCGGGGGCAGGCCTCGGTCATTTCGACCGAGGGGACGGAGCGCCGAAAGGCGCAACCTATCCTTAAGTCAGCGATCCTTTGCGAGAGGATCGCCGCGCCTTCCGGCGCTCCACCCGGCTTCGCTGGCGCCAAAGGGCACCAGCTACGCCGGGCTATTTTTGCGGCTCTCGCCCGCGGCTTGCGCCGCGAACTCAACTCCAGGCCGCGCTTCCTGGGACGTGGCTCCGACGGGCGTTACCCGGCTTCGGCCTGTCCCAGTCCAGCGAGCTCCTCGCAGGGCGGTCGTGATGCCGCCCGGGCGGGGCCCCGGAGCCGCCCGGGAGCGGGGTAACGAACCCCGCCCGCAGGCGCCGCACCTTCTCCCGCATCCCAGGACGTCCCTTCAGGAGCGCCCCTCGGTGGAGAAGGTGATGGGAATATAGGCCTGATAGGAATATATGTCAAGAAGGAAAAACGGGGCCATGCGGGGATAAGTTTGTAGGGCGGGTTAGGCGGTTTGTCGCCGAAGCTCTGAGAGCGAAGGCGAGAGGCGTAACCCGCCGCGAGATGAATACCAGCGATGGCGGATTACGCTTCGCTAATCCGCCCTACGGCTACTTGCCACCGCCTGATGAATGCACGTAAGTTCGTCGCCTACACTTGCAAGTTTCTGCGTATTAAGTATCAACAGCGCGTATCTCGTAAACGCAACAGTAGTCTAATCATCTTTAATCTTTTTAACCGCTAGTCTCTTAACCTTAACGCCCCTTCGTTTATAAATTATTAAGATCACTCTCCGTCTTGATCTATTTGCTTAGCGTAAACGAAATCCGATTACACTCTTCGCTGTATTCAACATTGGTGTTGTACCCGATTGGTCAATCGATCTTCTAATGACATCGCCATCAAACTCAGTCTCTCATGTCTTTTTGCCGACGCGGTCTCTGATCTCAATCAGTCTAAAGCGTACTAAAGAAGGAACTATTGAGGCGCCGTGGAACCATACTCATGGTCCTAAACTAGTTGTATTACCGTCGCATTTAATGTGCCATTATGCGCGAAAAATTCTCTTCCGTGTTTTAGCTCGCAGATTTTCAGCAAAAAAATCATCTGAATAATAACTATCATTCTCACTTCGCTTCAGCGATATTCAGTTGTATTAAAGTTCCCATATTGTTGCATGTCTTGCTGATCCAAGCCCTCGTCGTTTTATATATTCTTCTAAAGCTCGAGCCAAAATATAATGCGTCACACACTCAATTATAGGCACGGGTGTTAGACGATTTCGTATAACTGTTACACGCACCTACAGCCAGTGGCGCAATCAGAACATCCTTCGATAACTACCGAAGTTCTCTCGTCTGATTTCAGTAACCTTAGCAACTTCGGTTTTAAGCGACGAACTGAGCGTACAGGTACCTTGAAGAACAGCTTTGCGATACAGATTAGTCGTCGTCTCTGTGTGATTCGCACGGCTCTTGTATTAGCATAACTAACGTCGATCCTTTTTACAAGCGACTATCCAGTTGCAGTGTTTTACCAAGGGTGCCCTAACACTGATGCAAACGTACCAACCCGTTTTGTTCGTATCTTAAGTCGATTGAATTGACTATTTCCGATACGACATTCTTCTATCTTCATGTTTCTGCAGAATCTATCGATCTAGATATCTGCCTTCTATCATCATATCCTCGTAGATTTCGTTTACCCTCTTCCATCACTTCTTCTCTGACATTCCTTTGCAGAGAATTCAATATTTTAGAATCTACTGGCGCGATATTGTTTCGGCTATCGCATGTAGTACGCGAACTCCGTCAAGAACTCGGTTTTCTATCACTTACTTACTCTAACCTTATCCGCCGGTCTTGTAATTCGAGCGTTCTCTCTATGAGTAACTATCACTCTTTATATCTCTCTTCTACATTCGTACAATATCGTACTATATTATCTAAATGATCTTCGCTACTTTGCTGAATCTCAAGTCTCTTAACCCGTAGGGTGTGTTAGGCGCTAAGCGCCGTAACTCACCACAGTGAATCGCAACTAGCGATAGCCCCGCGCGTTACGCGCTAGAGCCTGCGCCCGGATCGAGCATCGCTTTCGCAATGCGTCGACCACCCTCTCCCACGAGGGAGAGGGAAAAAGCGAAAACGCCGCGCCGCTCATGCCAAACCGCCAACTTGTTCCCGCCTTTATCTCCGCCATATTAGCGGCGATGATCGTGGTCATGCTTTTTCGAAATATAGTTGGCGCGCCGGCGTTCTTTCAAAAGCTCGCGGATTTGAGTGAATAGCCAAAGCTTCAGGGGATATTTATGAGTTTGCGGCGTCGCCTCTCCATCCTTGTCGCCATCGCGCTGACGCCCTCGCTGCTGCTGACCGGATATAACGCCGTCCGCTGGAAGATTTTTCTGGAGGACGAAGCCCGCACCAGCGCGCTGTCGACCGCGCGCTTTGCCTCGTCCGAATTCGAGAAAATTATCGACAACAGCCGTCAGCTGATGACGGCCATGGCGAAATACCCGATCGACTTCGAGCATGACGAGCCATGCACCGCTTATTTCAAATCCGTCATTGACGACATCCCGGCCTATCGCGAGGCCGCGATCATCGACACCAATGGCAAGTTTCATTGCTCGACTATTCCCGATCCCGCCGGCGCTCGATGTCACCGACCGGCTGTATTTTTACGAGCCCTTGAAAACCGGCAAGCTTACGGTCGGCACGCTCACGCAAGGCCGCGTCACGAAATCCACGTCCATTCATGTGTCCATGCCGTACAAGGACGCCGAAGGCGCGGTCAAAGGCGTGATCGTTCTGGTCTTGAATCCGGACAAGCTCGCCGGAAACCTGCCGGCCTATCCGTGGCGATCGGATCATCGCTTGATCGTTCTGGACCGCGAAGGATCGCTGGTGCTCACTTTGCCTTCGAACGATTCCGAAACCGTGGCCGAGTTTTCCAAAGCGATCTTTCCGAATATTTCGCACGCGCCATCGCGAACGATCGACGCCAAAGACCCCAACAATCGCACGCAGATCGTCGGCTTTGTCCCGCTCAATGACGTGTCGAACGGGCTGTTCACGGCCGTGGTCGTCGATCACGACGCGGCCCTGTCCGACGCTTCAGTCAGCAACGCCCGCGCCATCGTGCTTGATTTCCTTGCCATCGTTATTGCCGTGATCGGCGTCTGGATTGCGGTTTTCCTGATGATCGATCGGCCGATCCGCGCCATCATCAGGAGCGCGCGAAAACGCGAGGCGGGCGACATCGCGGCGCCGTTTCCGAAACTGCGGTTCTCGACCGAATTCGGCCAGCTCAGCGCGGCCTTGTCGAGAATGTCGGATGCAGATCGACCAGCTGCTCAAGCAGAAAGACATGCTGTTGCGCGAACTTCAACACCGCGTGATGAACAGCCTCAATTTGCTGTCGAGCCTTTTGGAAATGCAAAGGCGGCATGTGAAAAGCGCGGTCACGAAAGAACACCTTTCCGATGCGCGCGATCGCATTATCTCGATGGGGACCGTCTATCGTTATCTCTATCAATCGCAAAATTTTGAATTTGTCGAATTCAGCGAATTCCTGGACACCATCTGCAACAGCAGCGAGGCGGCCTATGTCGGAACCAAAGGCGTTACCATCAAGGTCGACGCCGAGCCGCTCAAGCTTTCCAGCGCGCACGCGATATCGCTCGGCATGCTGACGCACGAGCTCATAACCAACGCGCTCAAACATGCCTATTCAGAAAAAGCGTCGGGGGTTATCAGAATCGCGCTGAAACATAGAGACGACGGCAGCATCGATTTCCGCATCGCCGATAACGGAAGCGGGCTTCCGGCCGATTTTCAAATCGAGACCGATTCGTCATTGGGCATGAAGGTCATCGCCTCAACCGTGCGTCAGCTTGGCGGCACCCTCGACATCAACCGGCTCGATCCCGGAACCGAATTCGCGATCCATCTGCCTGCCAGTATCGAGGCGTGAAGGCCGGGCCCACTCGACAGCGCGCTGGCGTCATCGACGATCATGCGGGCCAATGCCCAACCGGCAATTCCGGCAATCGCCCGGCCAAGGGCCTTTGCGACGGCAGCAGGGAGGTTTTCATGCAGCTCGCAGTTTCGCCGACCAAACTCAAGGAAACCAGCGCCGCGGAGCGCCAGGCGCGCATCGATCTGGCGGCGGCGCACCGGCTCGCCTATCGGCACGGTTTCAGCGAGGGCATTTTCAATCACCTGACATTCGTCGTGCCGGGCAGCAGCGACCGCTATTACCAGATCCCGTTCGGGATGCATTGGTCGGAGGTCAAGGCCTCCTCGTTCATGGAAGTCGGCATCGACGACGGCAAGGTCAAGCGCGGCGCCGGCGAAGTCGAGCGCTCCTGCTATTGCATCCATGCGCCGATCCACAACGCGTGTGCGCAGGCCAAGGCGGTGTTTCATACGCATATGCCGTTTGCCAGCGCGCTCACGCGCCTGGAGGATCCGCGCATCAAGGAAATCGGCCAGACCGAGGTCGGCATGATGGGGCAGATCGCCTATGACGACCAATATGCCGGCCCCGCGCTCGAGCCCGAGGAAGGCCGGCGGCTCGCCAAGGTGATCGGCGACAAGACCGTGCTGTTCATGGCCAATCACGGCATTACCACGATGGGCGAGAGCGTGGCCGAGGCTTACGACCGCCTCTATTACGTGGAACGCGCCGCGCAGGTGCAAATCTACGCCATGTGGACCGGGCAACCCTTGAAGCAGCTTCCCGACGCCGTGGTCGAGAAGACCAAGCGCGACATCGCGGCCGACCTGTACGACGGCCCATCGCCGGCGCAGCGGCACTTCGATGCCTTGAAGCGCATCCTCGATCGCGAGGAACCGGATTACGTTTCGTAGGCGGGCGCGCGCAGACTACCGACTGAATTTCTTATACTTCACCCGGTGCGGAATGATTGAGTCCTGCCCCAGTCGCCGCATCTTGTCGGCCTCGTAGTCCTGGAAATTGCCCTCGAACCATTCGACGTGGCTGTCGCCCTCGAACGACAAAATATGCGTGGCGATGCGGTCGAGGAACCAGCGGTCATGGCTGATGATGACGGCGCAGCCGGCGAAATCCTCCAGCGCCTCTTCAAGTGCCCGCAGCGTATCGACATCGAGATCGTTGGTCGGCTCGTCGAGCAGCAGCAGATTGGCGCCGGTGCGCAGCATCTTGGCGAGATGCACGCGGTTGCGCTCGCCGCCCGACAGCGTGCCGACCTTCTTCTGCTGGTCGGCGCCCTTGAAGTTGAACAATGAGACGTAGGCGCGCGAATTCATCTCCTTCTTGCCGACCAGGATGATGTCCTGCCCGTTGGAGATTTCCTCCCACACGTTCTTCTTGCCGTCGAGCGTGTCGCGCGATTGGTCGACGTAGCCGAGCTGCACCGAGGCGCCGATCTTGATGGTGCCTTTGTCGGGCTTGTCCTGGCCGGTGATCATGCGGAACAGCGTGGTCTTGCCGGCGCCGTTGGGACCGATGACGCCGACGATGCCGCCGGGCGGCAACTTGAAGGTGAGATCGTCGATCAAGAGGTTGTCGCCGAAGCCCTTGGTCAGATTCTCGAAGTCGACGACGTTCTGCCCCAGCCGCTCGGCGACGGGAATGGTGATTTGCGCCACGGTATTGACCTTGGCATTGGCGATCTTGAGCAATTCGTCATAGCGCTCGTAACGCGCCTTGGATTTTGCCTGCCGCGCTTTCGGCGACGAGGCGATCCATTCGCTCTCACGCTGCAGCGTGCGCTGGCGCGATTCGTCTTCGCGCGCTTCCTGCACCAGCCGCTTCTGTTTCTGGTGCAGCCAGGCGGTGTAGTTGCCCTCGTAAGGAATGCCGCGGCCGTGATCGAGCTCGAGGATCCAGCCGGTCACGTTGTCGAGGAAGTAGCGGTCATGCGTGACGATCAAAATGGCGCCGGGATAATTGCGCAAATGGCCTTCCAGCCAGTTCACGCTTTCCGCATCGAGATGGTTGGTCGGCTCGTCCAGCAGCAAGAGATCGGGCGCATCGAGCAGCAGCCGGCACAGCGCCACGCGACGTTTTTCGCCGCCTGAAAGTTTGCTGATGTCGGCGTCGTCGGCAGGACAGCGCAGCGCGTCCATGGCGAGATCGACTTGGCGAGTCGAGGTCCCAGAGATTTTTTGAATTGATCTGGTCCTGCAGCTTGGCCATCTCGTCGGCGGTCTCATCGGTGTAATTGGCGGCGATCTCGTTGTAGCGGTCGAGCAGCGCCTTCTTGGCGGCGACCCCCTGCATCACGTTTTCGCGCACGCTCAATTTCTCATCGAGCTGCGGCTCCTGTTCCAGGTAGCCGACGCGGGCGCCTTGCGCGACCCAGCCTTCGCCGGTGAATTCGGTATCGATGCCGGCCATGATGCGCAGCAGCGTCGATTTGCCCGAGCCGTTGACGCCGAGCACGCCGATCTTGGCGTCCGGGTAGAAGGACAAATGGATGTTCTCCAAGACCTTCTTGCCGGCCGGATAGGTCTTGGTCAGACCCTCCATGTGATAGATGAATTGGCGACCGTTCATTGGCTACTTGGAACTCCGCTGCCCCGGCCCGAATCCCCTCATGCGCGAAAAACCGCGCCGAGGCAGGCTTTGTCGGGGAAATTCGCCGCTGATGTAACGGGCGGAACCCCAAAGAGCAAGTACGGGTCCTTCACCCTCCCCTGGAGGGGTGAGTGTTGACGAGCGCAAGCGAAGTCAGGCGGGGTGGGGTGGAGCTGGTGAGACGATCACCCCACCCCGGCTCGCCTCGCTCGCTGCTGCGCCGACCCTCCCCCTCCAGGGGAGGGTGAAGCGGCCGGTAAATTTTTAGAAAGGTTGTTTGCAAATTTTCTTGAGGATGGCGGCCAATCCCGCCCGGTTTTAACGCCTATCGCGTCATCTTCCCCTATCGTTGTGACAAGGCCCCCGGACAGGCGGCCAAGGACTAAGGCGGCGCCAAAAACGCCGCGGCAAATTGGGGACTTCGCGATGGGTCAGGCGATTTTAGCCATTTCAGGCTCGGCGGCGGCTCTGCTGCCCTCGCCCCTTCGCCTTCATCGGCCGCGCGGTCGCTTCCCTCTGGCGCGAAATGGCCCGCGACGCGCTCAACCACTACCACCCCGAACGGCATTATATGCGCGGGCCCGGCCCCGCCTGGCACGCAAAACACGGCCAGCGCCCCTCCGCCTAACAAGCGATTAGCACCCCACCTTGTCGCAGCCTTCCGGCTGTGGTGATTCCCGTTTGAGGGCTCGGCGCTTCACGCCGGCCGCCATCAGGGGAACCGCCCGCCATGAGCCTGCAAGGTGCCATTCTCGACGATTACCAGAACGTGTCGCAGAAGCTGGCCGACTGGTCGCCGCTGGCCAAGGACGTGAATTTCAAGGTCTTCACCGAGCCGCTGGGCGGACCCGACAAGGTGATCCCCGCGCTCAAAGATTGCGCGGTGGTGTGCCTGATGCGCGAGCGCACATTGTTCGGCAAGAACGTGATCGACGCTCTGCCCAATCTCAAACTGATCGTCACCAGCGGCATGCGCAATGCGGCCATCGACATCGCCGCCGCCAAGCTGCGCGGCATTCCGGTTTGCGGCACAGAATCGCTGGGGCCGCCGACGGCGGAATTGACCTTCGGCCTGATGCTGGAGCTTGCCCGCAAGATGGGCATCGAGAACGCGCGGCTGAAAAACGGCGCGGTCTGGCAATCGACATTGGGCATCGACCTTTACGGCAAGACGCTCGGCATCATCGGCCTGGGCAAGCTCGGGCAGCGCGTCGCGCGCATCGGCAACGCGCTCGACATGAAGGTGATCGCCTGGAGCAAAAACCTCACCGCCGAAAAAGCCAAGGAAGCCGGCGCCACGCTGGTGACCAAAGAAGAACTGCTCAAGCAATCCGATTTCGTCACCATCCATGTGCAATTGTCCGACCGCACCCGCGGCCTGATCGGCGCGGCCGAACTGGCGCTGATGAAACCGACCGCGTATTTCATCAACACCTCGCGCGGGCCGATTGCGGACGAGAAGGCAATCGAAGCGGCGTTGAAAGGCGGACAAATCGCCGGCGCCGCCATCGATGTCTACAACGAGGAGCCGCTGCCGATCGCGCACCCGTTCCGCTATCTCGATAATATCGTGATCACGCCGCATCTCGGCTATGTCACCACCGAGAATTACAAGCGCTTCTATGGCCAGATGGTCGAGGACATTCGCGCCTGGCTGGACGGCAAGCCGGTGCGCGTCATTCCGCCGAAGTAGCGCGCGTCAGCCGGCGCCCGGCGGCAAACCAAGACTGCCGGTTTGCGCCGCCGCCGCGGCATCATGCTCATAGACCCAGGTGCTGGCGCCGATCGACCAGTCGGCGGCGCCGCGGCTCATATTGGCGTCGCGCTCGCGCTGCTCGGGACCGTCCGGCAAATGATTGCGCGCCTTGTTGCCGGCGGCAGTGGTCTGAATGCGCGCGGTGCGCGGCAGCCGCAGGCTTTCGTAACGATGCAGAGCCTGCGCGAACATCGGCATCCGATAGCGCAAGCACGCCGGCGAGCGTCGCGCCATCCTCGATCGCCTGCGCCGCGCCCTGCGCCATGAAGGGCAGCATCGGATGACAGGCATCGCCGAGCAGCGTGACGCGGTTAACCGACCAGCGCGCCAGCGGCGTGCGGTCGAACAAGCCCCAGATGAAGATCTGGTCGGTCGACGAAATGAGCGAGCGCACTTGCGCGTGCCAGCCGTCATAGGCCGCGAGGATTGTCGCAACGTCGCCCGGCTCGTTCCAGGATTCCTTGGTCCAAGCATCCTGTTCGATCAGGCAAACAAAGTTGACCAGCTTTTCGCCTCGCACGAAATAATGCACGAAGTGCCGGCCGGGACCCATCCAGAGCTGCAACTCGTTCGGCACGTCGAGATGCGCGATGCGCGCGGCCGGCACCATGCCGCGGCAGGCCACGCAGCCGGTAAAGCGCGGCTGCTCGGGCCCGAACAACAGGCTGCGCACGGTGGAATGGATGCCGTCGGCGCCGATCAAAATATCGGCTTCGATCCGCGCATCATTGTCGAAACGCGCCTCGACGCGGTCGCCATGATCGGTCAGCGCGACGAGCCGGTGGCTGGTATGCAGCCGCTCGGCCGGCAGCGCTGCAATCAGCATGTTGAGCACGTCGGCGCGATGCGAGGTGTAGAATATCGCCGGCTCGCCCGGCTTGCGCGCCAGCGGCGTGCACAGCAAAGTGCGGCCGTCCTCCCAGCGCCGTTGCCGCCAGGCGAGCGGCGCAACGCCGAGCGCCTCGAGCTTGCCGCCAAGGCCGAGACCCTGCAGCACCCGCGTGGCGTTGGGCGTGAGCACGATGCCGGCGCCGACCTCGCGCAGCACCCTCGCCTGCTCATAGACGTGGACGTCGAATCCGGCGTCGAGCAGCGCGAGCGCTGCGGTCAACCCGCCGATGCCGCCGCCGATGATCGCGATAGAGGTGGTTTTGTCCGCCATAATCTCGTTATGCTTATAATGTCGGCGCGGCGAGACTTAAAGAAAAAACGGAACGAAAGCCATGAGCACGATTATCGACATTTATTGCCACATCTATCCGGACCGCTTTTTCCAGGAAATGAGCAAGGCTGCGCCCAAGCTCGAGAACATCGGCAAGCGCCTGCGCGGCATCGTCAAGCTGTTCGATCTCGACGCCCGCTTCAAGGAGATGGATGAGTTCGGCGATTACCGGCAGATCATCTCATTGCCCAACCCGGCCATCGAAGACATCGCGACGCCCGAGGTCGGCTTGAACCTCGCGCGCATCGCCAATGACGCCATGGGCGAGCTGTGCCGGAAATATCCGCAGCGCTTTCCCGCTTTCGCCGCGGCTTTGTGCATGACCGATGTCGCAGGCTCGGTCGCGGAAGCGCGCCGCGCCGTCAAGGATCTCGGCGCCCGCGGCGTGTTGCTCTACACCAATGTCGCCGGCCGCCCGCTCGACGATCCCGAATTCGAGCCGATCTTTGCCGCCATGGCCGAGCTCGATCTGCCGGTCTGGCTGCATCCGGTCGGCACCGCGGCGATGACCGGATTATCCGGCCGAGAAAAAATCGCGCTACGAAATGTGGTGGTGCTTCCACTGGCCGTATGAGACGTCGGTCGCCATGGTGCGCATGGTGTTTTCCGGTCTGTTCGACCGCTATCCGAAACTCAAGATCATCACCCACCATCTCGGCGGCATGATTCCTTATTACGATGGCCGCGTCGGGCCGGGCCTGCAAGGTGCTCGGCCAGCGCACGTCGGACGAGGATTATTCGAAAATCCTGCCCTCGCTGAAGCGGCCGCACATGGATTATCTGCACGATTTTTTCGCCGATACCGCCATGTTCGGCGGCGGCGTGGCCGGCACGCGTTGCGGCTATGAATTTTTCGGCGCCGACAAGAGTCGTATTTGCCACCGACACGCCGCTCGGGCCGATCGCGCCGACCATCAAGACGGTCAAGGCGCTGGGCCTTTCGGCCGCGGACGAGCGCAAGCTGTTTTGCGGAAATGCCGAAAAACTGCTCAATATGAAATTCAGCTAACTAATCCGGCTTTTTCTGTTTCTTGCTGCGCGGCGCGCCGGTGACGCCCGGGTTGAACGACGGCGGATCGCTGGCCGGAAAGCTTTCGTCCGAATCCACCACGACCTGGTCTTCGTTGCGCTCGATGCGCCCGCGTTCCTGGGCGGCGTGCTGTTTCGGCGTTTGCTTCATAGGCAGCTCCTTGCGGCCCGTGTGCGGGCCAGTCACCGATAACGGCCAAGCAGGGCCGCGGGTTCCACGCCGCCGCGAAAGTCGAGCGAACATGTCGGCGTCATGTATTCGTCGCGGGTGAGCAGATGCCTGCGTCTCGGAAGTCCAGGCGCGCTGCCGATGCAGCGATGTGGCGTCTTCTACGTTCCTCCCCCGTCTTCGGGGAGGGATAAGAAGACTATTCCGCCGCCACTTTCTGGGCGGTGTCCATTTTCGCCTTCACCACCACCTTGATGGCGTCCTCGACGCGATCCTTGGCGTAGCGGATCGCGGTCGGCAGATCGTCGAGCGGAAACGTATGCGTGTGAATCTAGGCAGCGTCGAAACGCTTCTGCCGCATATAGGCCTCGGCGCGATGCGTGGCGCTTTTGCCCTCGCCGCGAATGCCGTAGAGATAAATATTGTTGCGCACGATATGCGCGACATCGACCGGCACTTCCTCGTGCGCAAACGCGGCAAGGCACACTTTGCCGCCGCGATTGACCATGCGCACCGCGTCGTTGACCGCGCTGGTGGCGGCCGAACATTCGACCACGTAATCGACGCCCTTGCCGCCGTTGAGCTTCTTCACCGCGGCGACCACGTCCTTTTCCTTGCGGACGTTCACCACCGCATCGGCGCCAAGCGCCTTGCCGATGTCGAGGCGATTGTCGCGCGTGCCGGTGAGGATCACCGGCTGGGCGCCGAGCGCTTTCGCCACCGCCACCGTCATCAGGCCGATCGGCCCCGGGCCGGTGACGCAAACGCTTTCGCCCGCCACCAGGCCGCCGAGTTCAGTGAGCGCATACATGGCGGTGCCGGCGGTGACGACGAGCGTGCCCTCCTCGTCCGTCATCTCGTCCTGCAACGCCACCAGCGTATTGATGTTGTTGACCTGGTATTCGCAGAAGCCGCCGTCGGTGGTGAAGCCGTTGGCGCGGTGGCCCTTGTCGACGTCGCCGTAATTGAGGCCGTAGTTGTGGCAGGCGGTGTACATGCCTTCGCGGCAGCGCTTGCATTGGCCGCAGCCGGCGTGGATTTCCACCGCCACGCGCTGGCCGATTTTGTATTCGTCGACGCCGGGGCCGAGCGCCGCCACCGTGCCCATATATTCATGGCCCGGGCGTGAAGTTCTTGTTGAACGGCAGCCCGCCTTGGATCGAGGCCGGCGGCCCGTGATAGATGATTTCCAGATCGGTCGCGCAGATCGCCACCGCGTCGATGCGCACCAGCACTTCCGCGCGCTTGGGCACCGGCACCGGTTTTTCCGTGAACGTCAGCTGGCCCGGATCGCCCAGCACCCAGGCGCGCATGCTTTCCGGAATCGGAAATTCGTTGTGATTGGTTTTCACGCCGGCCGGTGCGTACATGAATTCTCCAGAGGCGCGGGTGAAAACCTGCCGATTAATTGGCGGCGGTCTGCGGTTGCGAACCGGGCGCACCGAATTCGGCCGACAGCGCGCGCGTGGCGGCGGTGATCTCGCTGCGCATCAGCTCGATGTGCTCCTCCGTCGCGCGCATGGTCGGCGTCGAGGCGCTGATCGAGCCGATCACCGTGCCGGCCTGATCGCGGATCGCGGCGCCGACGCAGATCACGCCGGGCAGGTATTCCTCGCGCTCGATGGCATGTTGGTGCCGGCGCACGATGCACATCGATTGGACGAAGTCTGCAAAGTCGGTGACCGTGTTTTCGGTGAAACGCGTCATGCCATCGGCGAGGATGCGGCGCATTTCGTTTTCCGGCAGCCAGGCGAGAATGGCCTTGCCGGTCGCGGTGGCGTGCGGGCCCTCCTGCCTGCCGATTTTGCCGGTGCTCACGCGCACCGGGTGGCGCGCTTCGCGCACGGCCAGCGTCACCACCGCGTCGCCCTGTAGAGCTGCGAGATGCACGGTCTCGCCGGTCGTCAGGTTGATGTTTTCCATATAGGGGTGCGCGCGGCGCGGCAGGTCGACCTGCAAACAGGCGTGGCCGAGATAGTGGATACGGGTGCCGAGCGCATAGAGCCTGCGGCCCGGCACCTTGGCGGCGAAGCCGCGCTTGATCAGCGTCGCCAGCAAATGATGGCAGGTGGAAATGTTGAGGCCGGTGCGGGTGGCAAGCTCGGTGAGCGTCGCCTCGCCGCCGGCTTCGGCGATGGTTTCCAGCAGGTACAGCGCGCGGTCGACCGATTGGATGCTGTGGCGATCGCCGGCGGCGCGTCCGCGCGGCAAACGAGCCTCAGCCTCCGGTGCAGGCAGGGTTCTGGCGTCCATTGGTTGTTTTCTCCCGGGCGCCAAAGGAAATAGGCCTTGAGGTTTGAGTCAAGGCATTTTCAGCATGGGGAACCTTGTTTTCTAGCCGTGAAAGGGCAAAAAAATAGCCCGCAGAGCGGGCCATCGCGTCGATTGGCGTTCTCTTAGCTGGATTTCGCCAGCCCCAGCTCGATTTCCAGCGCGCCGCAGAGCATTTGGCCAAGGCAATGTGCATTTCCTGGATGCGGGCGGTGGTGTCGGAGGGCACCACCAGCAGGTGATCGGCCAGGCCCTTCATGTCGCCGCCGCCTTTGCCGCCGAGCGCCGCGGTGACGAGCTTCATGGCCTTGGCCTGCTTGAGCGCGGCAAGGATGTTGGCGCTTTTGCCCGAGGTCGAGATCGCGATGGCGATATCGCCCGGCCGCCCGAGCGCCTCGATCTGGCGCGCGAAAATCCGCTCGAAGCCGAGATCGTTGCCGGCGGCGGTGAGCGCGGAGGTGTCGGTGGTCAGCGCGATCGCGGCAATGGGCTGCGCGGTCGGCCTTGTAGCGGATGGTCAATTCGGTCGCGAGATGCTGGGCATCGCCGGCGCTGCCGCCATTGCCGAAGAACATCAGCTTGCCGCCGCCGCGGATCGAACTCACGCAAGCGCCGACCAGACCGGCGAAGGCGCCGGCAGAGCGCTGCTTCGGTCTTGCGCGCCACGTCATGGTGCTCGCTGAACTCGGCTTTGAAGAAGGCGGCCAGATCCACGGTCATCTCCCTTTAAGCGGCTTCGCCGCGGAATTCCGGCACCGCGTCGCGCAGCACATTATAGATGACCGCGCGCTCGTTGCGCGCCAAGCCTTGCTCCAGCGTCACCGCCCAGGCGCGGATCGCCTCCAGCGAAGGCTGCACCGGCTTGGTGGCGACGATTCCGGGAATTCCGATGTCGGTGGTTTCTTCCTCGCGCGCGAACAGAATTTCGTGCAGCCGCTCGCCGGGGCGAATGCCGGTGAAAGTGATTTTGATGTCGCGCCCGGGCTCGAGCCCGCTCAGGCGGATGATGCGTTCGGCCAGATCGACGATTTTGACCGGCTGGCCCATGTTGAGCACGTAGACCGACACGCCGCCGCTCTGCGGTCCGAGCGCGTGGCTCGCGGCCGTGACGACCAGGTCGCAGGCTTCGCGGATGGTCATGAAGTAGCGCACCATGTCCGGATGGGTGACGGTGACCGGGCCGCCGGCCTCGATCTGCGCCTTGAATTTCGGCACCACCGAACCGTTGGACGCCAGCACGTTGCCGAACCGCACCGAGATCAGGCGCATGGGGTTGCGTCCGCTGCCGGTGCGGCGGCTGAATTCATTGTTGAGCGCCTCGCAATACATTTCCGCCAGCCGCTTGGTGGCGCCCAGCATGGAAACCGGCTCGATCGCCTTGTCGGTCGAGATCATCACCATGGCGGCCGCGCCCGCGGCTGCCGCAGCGTCGGCGACGTTGATCGAGCCGAACACGTTGGTCTTGATGCCCTCGTCCCAGTCGCGCTCCAGCAGCGGCACATGTTTGAGCGCGGCGGCGTGAAAGACGATATCGGGCTTGAATTGCGCGATCAGCGTCATGATCCGCTCGCGGTCGCGGATGTCGGCAAGCCGCCCGGAGATTTCGGCCTTGCCTGCCATGCCGTTGAGCGTTTCGAGCACGGCGTGCAGCGCGGGCTCCGAATTCTCGATCACCAGCAGGCGGCTGGCGCCGAAGGTCACCATGCGGTCGCATATTTCCGAGCCGATCGAGCCGCCGCCGCCGGTGACGACGACCGACTTGGCCGTAACGAATTCCTCCAGGCGGCGGTAGTCGATTTTGACGCTGGGCCGCAGCAGCAGATCTTCGACCGCCACCGGCGCAAGCTGCACCGCCGGGCCGCCGGCATCGAGCGAGGGCAACTGGCTCATGGTGAGGTTAAGCCGGCGCGCCCGCATCAGACAGCGACTCAGGCTTGGCTTCCGGCGACAGCGCGGACGGCGTCATGATCAGGCGGGTGACCTTGGTGCCGCGGCTTTCGAGATCGGCAATGACGCCCTCAAGATCCTCCGCGTTCACCCAGCACCGGCACGCCGCGGATCGACTGGCCGCGGTCGGCGTTCGATGGCGACAGGATGCCGGCCGGCCATATTTTTTTCACCGCGCCGCTTTCGATCGAGCGCAGCAGGATTTCGGCGTCGGCGGTAAGCCCAAGGATCAGGGTCGGCGTCGCGTCGGCAATCTTCACGCGCTTGAGCATGCGCGCGTAGTGGAAATATCGATAGGCGATGCGCGTGCCACCCAGAAAGAACATCTGGATGAACCAGTACAAAAGGATGGTGACCTTGCCGAAGAAAAAATGGCCGTAGATTGTTCGGCGTGAGCAAAACGTAATCGAGCACCAGCAGCGACAGCGCCAGCACCGTGGAAACGCGGACAATGTTGTAGAGATCGGGGACCGAGGTGAACCGCCATTTGTTGCGGTGCATGCCGAAAATCAAATAGACCACCGCCGCATAGATCAGGAATGCGGGGAGAAAAATCTCCAGGCCGTGCAGCTTCTCATAGAGACGCTGGTCCTCGAAGCGGACAACGAATGTGACGATGATGGCCGCCGCCGTGGCAACAACATCGTGCACCACGATCAATTTCTGGCGCAGCGTCAGGCGCGGCAAGGCGATCATTGCGCGAGCCCCGAATTAAATTTGTCGAGCCCAAGCGCCATGATCAGTCTTTTTTTTTTTTTTTTTTTATTGCGTTATACCTTTCCCTGCTAACAGGGAATTATACAGGGAAAATTGCAATTCGGAGCGCTTTTTAGCACGGCGTTTGCGCAATTTTAGCAGGATTTCTAGGAAGTTACGGAGCAAATTCCCTAAACAGAAGATCAGCGAATAAATTCACCGAAGCTGGGAACTGGATCTGTCGAGCAGGGATCGCTCGCCCCATTAACACGGTATCTGCAGGCGAAAGGTCGAATCGGCGGTCACTCTCGAGCTGATGAGCCTTCGCCGGCCACGCATCTAGCAATTGATCGCGTAGGCAGTCAGCCAAGGTGATCTCATAAAACTCCAACAACGTCACAGAGAGAGACAACGGACGATGTGTGTTACGCTTGGATCACAAATGATCCGGCCGTCATTCCGATGGAATATTATAGCTATCGACAACTAAATTATTTGATTTTCTTTAGCAAATCAAATTGTTCATAAAAATAGAACGTGACAAATAAATATACTAAAAAGTAATTTCTTGATCGCGGCGCCTCAATAACCTATCTACACATTGTCACGCTCTTTCATGAGCGATGCTTGATGCGAGAGAGTGATGTGAAGGCATGCGGGAGATTCCCGACGGAACGGTGTGAGGCGATGCTTACCACCGGCGAACGAGCCAAGATGGTCGATGATCATAAGAGCAGTGAGCGCCTGTAGACGCGCGATGCGCTAAGCGCAGGTCCAGTCCGAGCCTAAACTCCAAAGACAATTTGACCTTTAACCGACGTGAGCATGTCGCGCCGCTGCGCGCGCCGTCGCGTCTATGGAGTATGAGGACGATGAACATTGAACGTATTGAGATTGGCAAGCTGACGCCCAATCGGCGCAATGCGCGCACGCATTCGAAGAAGCAAATCAACCAGATCGCCGAGAGTATCAAGGCATTCGGGTTTACGATCCCGATTTTGGTTGACGAGCAACGCATGATCATAGCCGGCCATGGCCGATATGCCGCGGCCCAATCGCTTGACTAACCAAAGTGCCGGTGATTTCGATTTAAGGGTTGTCGCGGCAAAGAAACGCGCGTTGGCGCTCGCCGACAACAAAATCGCTGAAAGTGCCGGTTGGGACCGCGAAATCCTCGCGGTTGAACTTCCCGAACTTGCCGAGATTCTGGCGGGGGAAGATCTCGATATTACGATCACTGGCTTTGCGCCGGCTGAAATCGACCAGCTCACCGTGGATTTCGAAGACGATACGGCGGATCCTGCCGATGCGGTCGAGCAGGAATGGCTTGATGGGTCGCCAATCACAAAAGTAGGCGACCTCTGGCAACTCGGCGAGCATCGCCTTCTTTGTGGTGACGCCCGTGATCCGGCCGTTCTGCAGCGCCTGATGGGCGACGACCAAGCGGCCATGGCGTTTCTTGATCCGCCTTACAATGTGCGCGTAAGCGACATTGTTGGGCGCGGCCGCATCCAACATGATGAATTCGCCATGGCCTCCGGCGAAATGTCGCAATCTGAATTTGTCAAGTTTCTGACCGGCAGTTTGGCTGCGGCGGCTGCAGTCTCAAAAGATGGTGCAGTGCATTTCGTGTGCATGGACTGGCGCCATGTCGGCGAGCTTTTCGAGGCCGGGCGCGCCGCCTATGGAGCGATCCTCAACCTGGCGGTTTGGGTCAAGAGCAATGCCGGCCAGGGCTCGTTTTACCGCAGCCAACACGAATTGGTGGGGATTTTTCGTGTCGGTGAAGAACCGCATCTCAACAACATCGAACTCGGACGCCATGGACGCAACCGCTCGAATGTCTGGAACTACGCGGGCGTGAATTCATTTCGAGCCGGCCGGCTCGAAGAGCTTCAGTCACATCCGACAGTCAAGCCTGTCGCGCTGGTTGCTGACAGCATCAAAGATTGCACCCGTCGTGGTGACATCGTGCTCGACACTTTCTCCGGGTCCGGTACGACGATCATGGCAGCCGAGCGGGTTGGTCGACGTTGCCATGGCCTTGAGATCGAACCCCGGTTCGTCGATGTGGCCATTCGCCGTTGGCAGATGTTCACCCGCAAGGATGCAATTCATGTCACCAGCGGTCGCTGTTTTGACGAACTCGCGTCAGAGCAAAGCGTCCGCTCCGGCGCGAATGTCGTGGATTGATGGAGGCCATCATGAACAATGACGATTATTCATCTCCGGATGAAACCGGCCGTCAAAACGATGGTGCAAATGACTATGTGGTCGGCTATGCCCGACCACCCAAGGCGACGCGGTTCAAACCGGGGCATTCTGGCAACCCGAAGGGGCGGCCGAAACAAAAATGCCCTAAGCTTGACCTGCTTGAGGTCCTTACTGCCAAAGTCCCGATAATAGTCGGCGGCAAGCGGCGTTATGACACCAGATTAATGTGCTTGTCCTCAAGTTATGGGAACGGGCATGCAAGGGCAGCGAACGTGCAACTAAGGAATTCATTGCACTTGCCAAACAGCTTGGCGCGTTTGACCCACCGGATCCGTTCCAGATCCAGACGAGATCAATTTGAGCGACGCTGACTTCGAAATCCTTGAGCAAAGTTGCTCAACTTGAGTTGATACGGCTTGCTGAAAGAAAAGAGAGACGACAGATGCAATAGCCGCTTGGGGTGCCTCTTTCTCGATAATCGCGAGAAAGGGGCACGCCCAAAATGAGACGGTCAATTACTATTGTCGATCTTCGAGCCGATTGGCGCGGCCCCTTTCCGCCGCCCTGCTTCCGCGCCTTGCGCGGCCGCATCCAAGTGCAGGACTTCCAAATACACAACATAGCCTGTCCTTTGATGGCACTTAGCGATTAAGCCAGCCACGGTAGGTTTTGTCCGCTACGGGACCACCAGCGGACAACGGGCAGCGTGGGACCGATTGCCTCGGCCGCCAATGACCCGTCCGCGACCTGCGGCAACAAGAAACCTGTCCGTATGATCAGGGCAGTCGGGGTTGAACACTTTGGTAAATGAATTCGATCAAATACCCCCCGTGCGTAGAGTTTCCGCTTAATAAATTGCCCATTTTTGCCTCCTATCTTTTGGCCAGTTTAAAGGCAGAAAAAGATGCAAGAACGACGTAAAACCACTCGCACGCGCGTGCTCAAGGGTGCCAAGTTTTTACTTGGGAAATCTTCAGTCATCGATTGCGTTGTGCGCGATTTGACGAATGCTGGCGCAGGTATTGAGGTGCCGAACACAATCGACTTGCCGGAGACAATAGATTTAACGTTGAATGGCGGTCATTCGTTTCGACGGTGCCGCAGAGTATGGCGGAAACTAAATAAGGTCGGAGTGGAATTCAATTAAAGTCCGCGTTTGCTTGTGACCGGCCTTCCTCGAGCGGCATGTCCACTCTTGGCACTTAGCGGACATTCCAGCCGCGCCCGCGTTTGTCCGCTATTGGACTAACAACGGACAAAGGCTGGCAATCGGTGCCATGTTTGTTGCGGACGCATTGTTACACGAGAATGCAGCATTCGTGTTTCGCCGATCTCACGTTCAGTTGGAAAGATAGGAACGTCATCGTATTGCTCGTTTCCCATATGCCATTTCCGGCGACAAAGGTAATTGGCTTCGTTTCGTAAATTCGCGTTAGCGCCGGCGCGATTTGCGTTCGAGCTGCACTCCGAATGCTCCACTGTCATCCTCGGTAAAGCGGACGCCGGCCCTCTTTAGAGTCTCCTGGATGCGGATGATGGTCGAGACATGGCCCTGGGCGGGGCCTTCTCGCTGCTCGATGCGCGCAATGGTGGCCAGGCCTACTTTGGCAGCTTTGGCGAGGTCCTCTTGGCGCCAGGCCAAGAGAGCGCGGGCGGCGCGGATTTGTGCAGCTTGCAGCATGAGTATGAGTGTTCCCGATTTGATCCGACTTGACAAGCACTCGTATACGAGTGAATTTCGCTCAGTATCGAGTATCAGGGAGCTAACGCCATGGACCAACTCAGCTTTTCCGCCGCCAGCTACCGCGCCATCCGCGACCGCATCCAAGCCCAAGACCCCCAAATCGACGACCAAACGCTGGCCGATACGGTGGAGGGCCTCACCGACCTGCACGAGATCGTTCAGGCCATCATCCGCTCAGCCCTGGCCGATGAAGCCCTTGCCACGGGCCTTAAGGGCCGGATCGCGGAGATGGAGGACCGGCTTAACAGGCTGCAGGACCGGGCCTCCAAACGCCGCCAGATCGCCAAGGACGTGATGGTCGAGCTTGATCTGAAGAAGCTTTCGGCCCCGGACTTTACCGCGTCCATCCGGCCCGGAACGCCGGCCCTGATGGTGATCGATGAGGCAGCCGTCCCCAGCATCTACTGGGAGCCGCGCGAGCCCAGGCTCAACCGGCAAGGACTGGTGGCCGACCTCAAACAGGGCGCCGAAGTCACCGGCGTTGCCCTCTCCAATCCGGAACCGGTTTTGAGCGTGAGGACACGGTGATGGGGTTCTCAAACAAGCAGAAGCAGGCGCTGCGGCACGATCTCGACGGGCACCATGTCCGCACCCGCGAGATCAACGGACGCGAACTCTCCTACATCGAAGGTTGGTACGCGATCTCGGAAGCCAACCGGATCTTTGGCTTTGACGGCTGGAACCGGGAGACCACCGAATCCCGCTGTGTGCTCGCCCGTGAAAACCGCGGCTCATTCTTGGCCGTCTACATCGCCAAAGTGAGAATGACGGTGCAAGCGGGCGGCACAACGATCGTCCGGGAAGGCCACGGCACAGGCGAAGGCCGGGGCACGAGCCCGGGCGAGGCGCATGACTTCGCACTCAAGGCTGCAGAAACCGACGCCACCAAACGCTCGCTCGCCACCTTCGGGAAGCCATTCGGCCTTGAGCTTTACCGCAACGGCAAGACCGCATCTCCTGCCACCCCGGTGCCGCCCAAAGGCAGCGAGTTCTCGCTTCCATCCGGATGACACGACCCCAATCCCGCGGCCATCCCGTTATTACGGCCGCCGGCAGGACCCGGTGGCACGGGATCTTGCGGCCCGCACGCCGGTTCACTCTGACCCTTCTATCGTTCCGGCCGCACCCGATATGCCTCCAGGCCGGATCGACAAGAGCGTGCTCGCCATACCTGAACCCAAGCGGCTGCGCGACAAGGCTCACCTCAAGTTTGTTGCGTCTCACCCTTGTCTCGTCTGCGGACGCCAGCCTTCTGACCCCCATCACTTACGCTTTGCCCAACCCCGGGCCATCGGCATGAAGGTCAGCGATGAGTTCACGGTACCGCTCTGCCGCGGGCACCATCGGCAACTGCATCAGGTCAGCAATGAAGTGGCATGGTGGGAAAACCTCAAAATCAGCCCGCTTCCTGTTGCCAAGGGGCTCTGGGAGGAAAGTCACGGAAGACGTCCGGCAGCGGATACGCAACATCCAGCAGATGCCCAAACGTCAACGATCAAAACCTAATGGCGTCAGAAAAACAGATCGCCGCCAATCGGCAAAACGCCAAGAAAAGTACTGGGCCAAGAACCGCACTCGGTAAACGCCGGTCACGACGAAATGCCTTTCGGCATGGGTTAACGGCGGGGCCAACCGTTCCTGCGTTCGAGACCGCAGACGAATATTTGGCCTTTGAAAAAGGAATCATCGCAGACTACCAACCGCATACAGTCGGTCGAACAGGAATTGGTCACACGATTGGCATCACTATTTTGGCGGCTCCGTCGCGCGGTGACGATTGAAACGGGTCTGTTTCAAATCCAAGCACAGACAATCGATGACCAGCGTCAGAAACAAAAGGGATCCAATACCAAGATCAAAGTCTTTCACGATATCCTGAAACAATTTGAAGTTATACGCGCCCAGGACAATCTCACGACCCTCAATACCAACAACGACCCACCCTTGGACCGTTCTTTGACCCGATCCCCGGATGCGACCGATTGCTTTTCTCGCCTCGCAAAACAAGACGGAGATATGTTGACCCGAATTGGCCGCTATGAAGTCAGCCTATGGCGTCAAGCTGCGCAGACGCTACTGATCCTGGAATCTGTCCGTAAGCAAATGCTACCCGTTGTCAAAACCTTCAGACGTGCCGTTCGATCGCCGTCCTGATCGTTACGGCAAAAATACTAGCCATGCGTGGAATGTCGCGATCTGGCCGAAGGCTTAGTTCACCGACTACATGTCAGACTGATCCGCCGACGGAGCTATGATGGCGTCCGTATAAGACAATTATTATTAATCATGCGACTGAGCGCTGATTGCCACTTAGAAAATCAGCATAGGCAGCCGCCAGCCCCTCACGGAGGGGTATCTTCGGCGACCATCCAAGTTTTTTGATTTTTGAAATATCAAGAAGCTTTTGCGGTGGTCCGTCTGGACGAGAGGTATCGAATACGATTTTTCCACTATAACCGACAATGTCTGCAACCGTCTTGGCAAATTCGGCGATGGTAATATCTTTGCCTGTCCCAACATTGAGAAAGCCTTGACCCGAGTAATGCTTCATTACAAAAACGCAAGCATCGGCGAAATCGTCGGAACTTAGAAATTCACGCCGCGGCTTGCCAGTACCCCAAACTGTCACGGTGGGAGCGTTGCCATTTTGCTTCGTGAAATCGCTGAATAAGCGCGGCTGGTACGTGGCTGTTCTCCGGATGATAATTGTCGCCAGGGCCGAAGAGATTTGTCGGCATGACCGATACAAAATCAGCGCCATGCTGCTTGCGATAGGCTTCGCACAATTTGATCGCGGCGATTTTGGCGATTGCATACCATTCGTTTGTCGGCTCAAGCGGACCCGTGAGCAACGCCTCTTCCGGCATCGGTTGTGGTGCCAATTTTGGATAGATGCACGATGACCCCAGTGCCAAGAGCTTTTTGACCCCTGCCCTGTAAGACCCTCGAATGACGTTTAGACCGATGGCTAGATTGTTGACAATAAAGTCGGCTGGGAAGGTGTCGTTGGCAAAAATTCCGCCGACATGACCGCAGCAAGAACCACAGCGTCGGGCTTCGCCTGCGCGAGCCATGGCTCGGTGGCCGCTTGTTCCGTTAGATCGAGCTTGCCGCGATCG
>CAVWPH010000017.1:0-5756 GCA_963756805.1 uncultured Alphaproteobacteria bacterium | reverse complement strand
GACCGTCACACGGCCGCAATGGCGGGCGCTCGCTGCGGCACCGATCCTTGACATAGGCGCAGCGAGTCGCAAACACGCAGCCCTTCGGCACATCCAATGGCGAGGGAACCTCGCCCTTGACCGTCTGGCGCGCCTGCCGCGTCCCGCCCAGCGACGGCGTCGAAGCGAGAAGCGCCTGCGTATAAGGATGCATCGGCCGGTCGAAAATTTTCTCCTTGGCGCCCTGCTCGACCGCCAAGCCCAGATACATGACCAGCACATCATGGGCGATGAAGCGCACGACCGCGAGATCGTGGGAGATAAAGAGATAGGCCAAGCCAAATTGCTGCTGCAGGTCCATGAGCAGATTGAGCACCTGCGCCTGCACCGAAACGTCGAGCGCGGACACCGGTTCGTCGGCCACAACCAGTTTAGGCTGCAACATCAACGCGCGCGCGATAGCGATGCGCTGGCGTTGTCCGCCGGAGAACATGTGCGGGTAGCGGCGCGCATGTTCGGCGCCAAGCCCGACTTGCGCCATCATCGCCAATGCCTGCCGGCGCCGCTCGGTCTTGCCGAGATCGGTATTGATGACGAGCGGCTCCTCCAGGATGGTGCCAATCTTTTGGCGCGGATTGAGCGAGCCATAAGGATTTTGGAACACGAGTTGAACCGTGCGGCGCAATTTTTTGCGCTGCGCGGCGGGCGCGTTGAGGGTATCGATGCCGTCGATTGTAAGCGATCCGGAATTCGGCTTCTCGATCAAAGTGACAAGCCGCGCGAGCGTGGATTTGCCGCAACCGGATTCACCGACGACCGCCAAAGTTCGGCCGGCGTCGATGGAGAAAGACACACCGCCGACCGCGCGCAACTCCTGCGGCTTGCCGAAAACGCTGCGTTTTGTCCGATAGACGCGGGTCAGGCCTTGCGCGACGATGAGCGGACTCACGAGACGGCTTCCGGTACGGCTTGGCGGTCGGCGGCAATGCGGGCATCGCGCGCCTCATCGCCGAGCGGATAATGGCAGCGCACCGCGCCTTCCTTCCAGCGGCGCAGATCCGGCCTGTCGGTGACGCAGCGCGGCGTCGCGTACATGCAACGCGGGCTGAACAGGCAGCCATGGGGGCGTTCATAAAGGCTGGGAACTGAGCCGGGGATGGTCGCGAGCCGCTCGCCGACACGGCTTTCCGGCCGCGCCGCCAAAAGCGCCGCGGTGTAAGGATGTTGCGGTGAATCGAACAAGCTCGCCGTTGCGCGTTCCTCCATGACCTGTCCGGAATACATCACGACGACGCGTTGCGCGATTTCGGCGACCACGCTCATGTTGTGGGTGATGAGAATCAGCGCCATGCCGCGCTCGCGTTGAAGCGACAACAGCAGATCGAGGATCTGCGCCTGGATCGTAACATCGAGCGCCGTGGTCGGCTCGTCGGCAATGAGCAGCTTGGGATTGCAGGCAATCGCCATCGCGATCATCACGCGTTGGTTCATGCCGCCAGACAGTTGATGCGGGTACGCGCCGAGCCGGCTTTCCGGCGCCGGGATGCCGACCTGCTCCAGCAACTCGATTGTCCGGCGGCGCGCACTTTTGCGGTCCGTGTTCTCATGGACGCGCAAGGTCTCCATGATCTGGAAGCCGATGGTGAAGCATGGATTGAGGCTGGTCGCCGGCTCCTGAAAGATCATGGCCATGTCTTTGCCGACGAGTTTGCGGCGCGCCGCGTCGGACGCCGTCAGCAAATCGCTGCCGCCGACATTGAGCCGGTCCGCGCTCACTTCGCCCGGAAAAGGCACCAGCCCCATCAGCGCGAGCATGGCCACGCTTTTGCCGGAACCGGATTCGCCGACGATGCCGAGAATTTCGCCGGAATCGAGCGTGAGCGATACGCCGTCGACCGCGCGCAGCGGTCCGGCCGATGACGGGAATTCGACAACCAGGTTCTCGATTTCGACCGCGGCCATTTTCATCACCGCTTGAGTTTGGGATCGAGGGCGTCACGCAATCCGTCGCCGAGAAGATTGAATGCGAGCACGGTGACGAGAATCATCAACCCTGGAAACGTAACCACCCACCAAGCCCGCAGAATAAATTCGCGCGCGTCGGCGAGCATCGTGCCCCATTCGGGCGTCGGCGGCTGCGCGCCCAGCCCGAGAAACCCGAGCGCGGCGGCGTCCAGTATGGCCGTGGAGATGCCGAGCGTTGCCTGCACGATCAATGGCGCCGCGCAATTCGGCAATATTTCTTTGAGCATCAGCCGCAAGGCGCCGGCGCCGCTCACTTTGGCGGCGGTGACATAATCTTTCGCCGCTTCGGTGATGACCGCGGCGCGCACGATTCGAACATAGTGCGGCAAAAGCACGATCGCGACTGCCAACAGCGCATTCATCACGCCGGGTCCGAGGATGGCGACAATCACGATCGCCAACAGCAAGCTTGGCAGCGTCAGGATGATGTCCATCAGCCGCATGATCGCAATTTCAAGAATGCCGCGAAAAAATCCGGCGACCAGACCGAGAAACGTTCCGACCAAAACCGAGAGCGAGACCACGGCAAGGCCAATCAAAAGCGACAGGCGCGCGCCATAGATCAGGCGCGAGAGCATGTCACGGCCGATAGCATCGGTGCCAAGCAGGTAAGCGAGCGAGCCGCCCGATTGCCAAGATGGGGGTTTAAGAAAGACCGTGGCATCGGTCAGAATTGGCGAATAGGGCGCGATGAAATTGGCCAGTGCGGCGACGAGCGCCAAGACCAAAATGATCAGCAAGCCGGCAACCGCCCCGCGGTTCTGCGTGAAATCGGCCCAGAATTCCAGGAATGGGTGCGGCGGGCCGGCGTTCGGCCGAGCAGCGCTCTGCGCTCCGAGCGTTTCGACTGTCATTGCGCCCGCCGGATGCGGGGATTGATAAACCCGTAAGTCACGTCCACCAGCAGATTGACCGTCATGATGATGGCGCCGATCAACAGCGTGCCGCCTTGCAACACCGGATAATCGCGGCGGCCGATGCCTTCGATCAGCCAGTGGCCAACGCCGGGCCAGGAAAAAATCGTCTCGGTGAGAATGGCGCCAGTGAACAGCGCACCGACCTGCAAGCCGATCACCGTCACGATCGGGATCAGCGCGTTGCGCAACGCATGAATGGCGATGACGCGGAAGCTCGACAGGCCCTTGGCCCGCGCCGTGCGGATGTAGTCCTCGCCCAGGATCTCAAGCATCGCCGATCGGGTCATGCGTGCGATCACCGCCAGCGGTACCGTACCCAGCACGATCGCCGGCAAAATTAAGTGCGACAAAGCCGAGCGGAACGCGCCGGTGTCGCCGGAGAGCAGTGTGTCAATCAGGAGGAACCCGGTCGTTGGTTGGACGAAATAAAGCACCGCGATGCGCCCCGAGACCGGCGTCCACCCGAGCTGGACCGAGAACAGCATGATCAGCAGCAGACCCCACCAGAAGATCGGCATCGAATAGCCGGTGAGCGAAAGCCCCATGATGCCGTGATCGAATATCGAATTGCGCCGCACCGCCGCGATGATGCCGGCCGGCAGCCCGATGCAAAGCGCAATCAACATTGCGCAGAGGGAAAGTTCGACCGTCGCAGGAAACAAACTGGTGAATTCTTCGATCACCGGCCTTTGGGTGACGATCGAGCGGCCAAGGTCGCCGTGCAGCAGCCGCGAAAGATAGAAGCCATATTGCACGATGACCGGACGATCGAAGCCGTATTCGTGCCGCAGCCGCTCGTGCAACTCGGCATCGATGCCGCGCTCGCCGGCCATGGTTTCGATCGGGTCGCCGGGAATGAGGCGCACGAGAAAGAACACGAGCAGCGTGATTCCGAAAAATGTCGGAATAATCAGGCTGACCCGCGTGAACAAAAACCTCAGCATGAAGGGCGTTGGCGGAGCGGCGCCCGGCCGCTCCGCCGGCGCATCATTTCATATCGACGCCGTAGAAGGTGTGGCGGCCGAACGGGCTGAGCTTGAAGCCGATCACTTCCTTACGCACCGGCTTCAATTGCACCGAATGCGCGATGGTGAACCAGGGCGCTTGTTGCTTGAAGATCACCTGCGCCTGCTCGTACAGCTTCGTTCGCTCCGCCTGATCACTGACATGCTTGGCTTTCAGCACCAGGTCTTCAAACGGCTGATAGCAGAACTTGGCGACGTTCGATCCGTTCGACTTGGCCGCGGCGCAGCCCAGCAGCGTATGGAGGAAGTTGTCCGGATCGCCGTTGTCGCCGGTCCAGCCGAGCTGCACCATCTGGGGCTCGCCCGCTTGCGCGCGCTTGCGATATTCGCCCCATTCGTAGGTCTTGATCTCGGCTTTCACGCCGACTTTGGCGAGATCGGCCTGCATCAATTCGGCGATGCGCTTGGCGTTCGGATTGTAGGGCCGCTGAACCGGCATCGCCCAGAGATCGGTGTCGAAGCCGTTCGAATAGCCGGCCTCGGCAAGCAGCTTCTTGGCCGCCGCCGGATCGTACGGATCGTCCTTGATGCTCTTGTTATATGACCACATGGTCGGCGGGATCGGGTTGATCGCCGCGACGCCGGTCGAAAGATAAACGGCGTCGATAATGGCCTGCTTGTTGATCGCCATATTGACGGCCTTGCGTACGCGCACGTCGTCGAAAGGCTTCTTGCTCGTGTTGTAGGCGAGGTAGCCAATATTGAGGCCGGGCTGTTCCAGCACTGTCACGTTCGGGTCCTTGCGGATCGCCGGAAGATCGGCCGGTGTCGGATAGGGCATCACATGGCATTCGCCCTTTTGCAGCTTGGCCCAACGCACGGCAGCGTCCGGCGTAATGGCGAAGACGAGATCGTCGATCTTGGCCTTGCCGGCGTAATAGCCGGGGAACGCCTTGTATCGAACGATGGCGTCCTTCTGATATTGCACCAGCATGAACGGCCCGGTGCCGATCGGTTCTTGATCGATCTTTTCCGGCGTGCCGGCTTTCAGCATGGCGTCGGCATATTCCTTCGACTGGATGCCGGCATATTCCATCGCGAGGTCAGACAAAAACGGCGCTTCGGGTGCGTTGAGCGTGATCTTCACCGTATTGGCGTCGACCTTCTCAACCGACTTGAGCAGCTTCGGCATGCCCATGTCGTTGAAGTAAGAATGGTTAGAGCTCGTCACCTTGAAATAGGGGTTGTCCGTCTTCCACTGCCGCTCGATCGCAAAAATGATATCGTCGGCGTTAAGGTCGCGTGTCGGCTTGAAATTGGCATTGGACTGCCATTTCACGCCTTTGCGCAGATGGAACGTGTAGACCGTGCCGTCAGCCGAGATGTCCCATTTTTCCGCCAGTCCTGGAATTACCTTGGTGGTGCCGCGCTCGAAATCGACGATGCGGCTGTAGATCTGGCTATTGGCGTCGAAAGACGTGCCGGTGGTGTTGATGCCGGGATAGAAGTTTTCCGGACTACCTTCGGAACAGAACACTAAAGTCTTTGCCGACAACGGCGTAGCAGCCAGCACCGCCAACGTGGCGATGACAGACAACGAACGATATTTTGACATGATGCCCCTCGTGTGACGCCGGGCGAATCTCAGAAAGCTGGATCGTTTCCCGGTCGACTTGGCAGCAATGCTACTCCAAGGCCCGAGGCGCGTCACGACACCGGCGCAAGCTTGGTTCCACTTGCGGTCATTGGGTCATCCGCAACAATAAAATTGACCAGGCTTGCGGGGCGCTTTTCCCTCCGCCGCGCAACCGCATAATGCGCCGTCCACTATTGACCGGCAGGCCATATCCCTATGAATTACCGACGCTAA
>CAVWPH010000016.1:0-380571 GCA_963756805.1 uncultured Alphaproteobacteria bacterium | reverse complement strand
GCTCGATGGCGTACAGGCGCAGAAGCTGCGCGAGATCGTTTTACGCGAGGAGATATCGTCGTCCGGACAAGCGCCGGTGCGGGGGCTGGCAAAACTACTGCGGCGAAATCCGACCGATGCCGAGCGTGTCCTGTGGCAGGCGCTGGTGAACGATAAGCGTTTCGCCGGCCGCGGGTTCAAGCGGCAGGTGCCGGTCGGACCGCACATTACGGATTTTGTTTCATTTCCGCTTAAGTCCGCCATTGATTTGGTGTTGGTTGACGAAAGCGAAGCGACGGCACGCACGCGCGCCGAGCGAAGAAAATATTTGGTGGAGCGCGGGTATCGCGTGAGCGAGGCGAAGCAAGACAATGTCGAGCGAGACATTGCCAAAGTTCTCGACGATCTCGCCGCGTCAGCCCTTTAACAGCTTCATGTGCGCGGCAATACCCTCGCGGTAGAAGCCGAGGTCGTTGCCGATCGCGAGATAGCTGAAGCCGCGTTTGGCCATCGCCACCGCGCGCGCCGCGGTCCCGCAATAAAGCCCGGCGATCTTGTCGGCCTTCTTCGCCGCCGTCACGATTTTGTCGAGTTCGGCCTCGACTTCCTTGGATTGCGGATCGAGCACCGCACCATTGGTCATGGTGATGGAAAGGTCGGACGGGCCGACGAACAAAACATCGATACCCTTGACCGCGGCGATCGCCTCGACGTTCTTGAGCGCCTCGCGCGTTTCGATCATGGCGATGGTGACGGTCATGTCATTGGCGTCGCGCAAATAGGCTTTCGCGTCCGCGAACTGGCCGAGCATGATCGCCCGGTTGGGTCCCCAGCTGCGCTCGCCGAGCGGCGGAAACCTGGCGACCGCGACGAATTTCCTGGCGTCCTCGACGTTGTTGATGAGCGGCGCGACGATGCCCTCCGCGCCCATATCGAGAGCGCGGCTCACATAGGCGAAATCATTGTAGGGCACGCGCACGATCGGGGCGGCGCCGGCAGCGTTAATCGCGCCGATAGCGGTGACCGCGCCGGCGAAATCCCACATGCCGTGCTGCATATCGATGGCGACGGCGGAGAAGCCGTCGCGCGCCGCCACTTCGGCAAGAATCGGGGAGGCGAGCGAGCACCAGCCGCTATAAACGGTTTCGCCGGCGCGCAGACGCCGCGCGAGTGAAAAGGTGACCACGTCAGCCGCTCTTTTTGATTTGATCGATAGCCTGCGTCATCAGTTCATCCATGACGCGGCGGATTTCCGGATCGGCGACGGTAATTTTCCTGGCATCGAAATCCTGACGGATTTTCCTAAAAACGTCATGATCGCCGGCCTCTTCAAAATCGGACATCACGACGTCCTTGGCGTAGGTTTGCGCCTCGTCGGCGGTCATCCCCATCTTTTCAGCAGCCCACATGCCGAGCAGCTTGTTACGCCGCGCGCCCGCCTTGAATTGGAGTTCCTCGTCGTGCGCGAATTTCTTCTCGAAACCTTCCTCGCGCTTGTCGAATGTCGTCATGTCGCCCTCATTGCCGGTAACCTGATGAACCGGCGGCCAAAGTTGCGTGCATACTTATGAACAGCGCCGCCTTGCATATCGCTGGGGGAGCGTCAAGGCAACATCCGGTCGCTCCATTGCGGCGGAATTACGGAGTGGACAACGTACGCCTCCCTCGATTGTGCTGCTTGGACCGATCGGCTAGGTTCGCGACGTGTCCGGGTGCTTTGGCGCGTTGATGCGCTGGTCATCCGGTCCCGCCGCCGCGGATCTCGGTCAAGTCACTAACAGGAGCCACGGCAAATCCGATGGACTTTCAAAAACCACGGTACACCCCGATGAGTCGCCGCCGCCGCATCTACGAAGGCAAGGCGAAGGTCCTCTATGAAGGCCCGGAGCCTGGAACGTTGATCCAGCACTTCAAGGATGACGCGACTGCCTTCAACGCCAAGAAGCACGAAGTGATCGAAGGCAAGGGCGTGCTTAACAACCGGATCTCCGAATACGTATTCCAACACCTTAACGATATCGGGGTTCCGACCCACTTCATCCGCCGTCTCAACATGCGCGAGCAGTTGATTCGCGAGGTGGAGATCATTCCGCTCGAAGTTTGCGTGCGCAACGTCGCCGCCGGTTCGCTGGCGGTGCGCCTCGGCATCGAAGAGGGCACGCAGCTGCCGCGTTCGATCATCGAGTTCTACTACAAGAACGATGCGCTCAATAATCCGATGGTATCGGAAGAGCACATCACCGCCTTTGGTTGGGCGGCGCCGCAGGAAATCGACGACATCATGGCGCTGGCCATCCGCGTCAACGATTTCCTCTCTGGCGTTTTCCTCGGCGTCGGTATTCGTCTGGTCGACTTCAAGATGGAGACCGGGCGTCTGTGGGAAAACGACATAATGCGCATCGTCGTGGCCGACGAAATCTCGCCCGATAGCTGCCGGTTGTGGGACATCAAGTCGAACGAGAAACTCGACAAGGACCGCTTCCGCCGCGATATGGGCGGGCTGTTGGAGGCCTATACCGAAGTCGCCAAACGGCTCGGAATCATGAATGAGGGCGAGCCCCCGCGCGGGGCTGGGCCTGTGCTGGTGAAAGGCTAGAAAAAGCGTTTGTTTTACGGCCTTTTTCGCATGTGAATTACCCGATGCCCGGCCCTTGTGCCGGGCATCGGCGTCTCTAGTTTAGGGGTGGATGGCCGGCGGTTTTTCGGCCCGACCCAGCGACTCATGCCATAAGCGGCCAGCGATGAAAGCCCGCGTCACCGTCACCCTCAAGTCCGGCATCCTCGACCCGCAAGGCAAGGCGATCGAAGGCGCGTTGCGATCGCTTGGGCTGACCGGTGTGTCGAGCGTGCGCCAGGGCAAGGTGTTCGACATCGAACTCGAAGGCGCCGACCGCGCCAAGGCGGAAGCAGCCCTTAAAGCTGCCGCCGACAAACTGCTCGCCAATACCGTGATCGAGAATTATCGGGTGGACGTGCTTTAGATGAAAGCCGCTGTCATCGTTTTCCCCGGCATCAATCGCGAGCGCGACATGGCGCGCACGCTTCAACTCATTTCCGGCCGCGCGCCGGCCATGGTCTGGCACGCCGAGACGCAATTGCCGGCCGGCACGGATCTGGTGGTGATCCCCGGCGGATTTTCTTACGGCGATTATCTGCGCTGCGGCGCGATCGCGGCGCGTAGCGCCATCATGGATGCCGTGCGCGCGCATGCGGACAAAGGCGGGCTGACGCTTGGCGTCTGCAACGGTTTTCAGATTTTGTGCGAAGCTGGACTTCTTCCCGGCGTGTTGATGCGCAATGCGGCGCTTAAATTTATTTGCCGCGATGTGTATCTTAAGGTCGAGCGTTCGGATTCGCCGTTCAGCCGCGGCTACAATGCGGGCCAGGTGATCCGCGTGCCGGTCGCGCATGGCGAGGGCAACTACATCGCCGACGCCGATACCATCAAACGAGTAGAGGACGAGGGCCGGGTGCTGTTCCGCTACTGCTCGCCCGAGGGCAAGCTGGACCCTACCTGGAACGTCAACGGCGCCACCGATTCGATTGCCGGCATCCTCAACGAGCGCGGTAATGTGCTGGGCATGATGCCGCACCCGGAGAACCACGTAGAGCCGGCCATTGGCGTGACCGACGGGCGCGGCCTGTTCGCAGGGCTCGCGGAGGCGTTGGACCGGGCGGCGTGAACAGCGTGATTCGCAACGAACCGAAGATCACTCCCGAACTCGTGGCCGAGCACGGGCTCAAACCCGATGAGTACAAACGTGTGCTCGACCTTATCGGGCGCGAGCCGTCGCTGACAGAGCTCGGCATCTTCTCGGCGATGTGGAACGAGCACTGCTCGTACAAATCCTCCAAAGTTCATCTGCGCGGTCTGCCGACCAAGGGACCGCATGTGATCTAGGGCCCGGCGAGAACGCCGGCGTCATCGATATTGGCGACGGGCTTGCTTGCGTGTTCAAGATGGAGAGCCATAACCACCCGAGCTACATCGAGCCCTATCAGGGCGCGGCCACCGGCGTCGGCGGAATTCTGCGCGATGTGTTCACGATGGGCGCGCGGCCGATCGCCTGTTTGAATGCGCTGTCGTTCGGCGATCCCAAACATCCCAAGACGCGGCATTTGGTGTCGGGCGTGGTCGCCGGCATCGGAGGCTATGGCAATTCATTCGGTGTGCCGACGGTGGGCGGCTCGGTGCGTTTTCACGCGCGCTACGACGGCAATAATCTGGTCAACGCTATGGCGGTCGGCATCGCCGAGAAGGACAAGATTTTCTACGCAGCCGCCTCCGGCGTCGGCATGCCCATTGTCTATCTCGGCTCCAAGACCGGGCGCGATGGCATCCACGGCGCCTCGATGGCGTCCGCCGAATTCGGCGAGGATTCCGACGCCAAGCGCCCGACCGTGCAGGTGGGCGATCCGTTTTCGGAAAAGCTGCTGCTCGAAGCGTGTCTGGAGATCATGCACAAAGGCTGCGTGATCGCCATTCAGGATATGGGCGCTGCGGGCCTGACGTCATCGGCGACGGAAATGGGCGCCAAGGGCGATCTCGGTGTCACGCTCGATCTCGACAAGGTGCCGTGCCGCGAAGAAAACATGAGCGCCTATGAAATGATGCTCTCCGAAAGCCAAGAGCGCATGCTTATGGTGCTCAAGCCGGAAAAGGAAAAAGAAGCCGAAGCCATCTTCCGCAAATGGGGGCTGGATTTCGCGGTGATCGGCGAAACCACGCCGACCAAACGCTTCATTGTGCGTCACCGCGGCGAGGTCATGGCCGACCTGCCGATCAAGGAATTGGGCAACCAAGCGCCGGAGTACAAGCGGCCCTTCACGACAGCGGCCAAGCCTGCGGTGATCGACGCTGACAGCATCAAGCCGCCGATGGGCCTTGCCGCAGCACTTGAGGCGCTGATTGCCACGCCCGATCTGTGCTCGAAGCGCTGGGTCTGGGAGCAATACGATCACATCATCATGGGCAACACGGTGCAGCGGCCGGGCGGCGATGCCGCCGTGGTGCGTATCGAGAACGGCCCGAAGGGCTTGGCGCTCACGACCGACGTGACGCCGCGGTATTGCGAAGCCGATGCGTTCGAAGGCGGCAAACAGGCGGTTGCCGAATGCTGGCGCAATTTGACCGCGGTGGGCGCGCGGCCGTTGGCCGTCACCGACAATCTCAATTTCGGCAATCCAGAGCGGCCCGAGATCATGGGGCAATTCGTCGGCTGCATTCGCGGCATCGCGGAAGCCTGCAAGGCGCTCGATTTTCCCGTCGTGTCCGGCAATGTCTCGCTCTACAACGAGACCAACGGCAAGGCGATTCTGCCGACGCCCTCGATCGGCGGCGTCGGCCTGCTCGATGATTTTTCCAAGTCTGCGAGCCTTGCCTTCAAACGTGCAGGCGAAGCCATCCTGCTGGTCGGCGAGACCACCGGCTGGCTCGGGCAAACCATGTATCTGCGCGAGTTATGCGGGCGGGAGGAGGGCGCCCCGCCGCCGGTCGATCTGATCGAGGAGCGTGAGAACGGCGACTTTGTGCGCGCGCTGATTTTGGATGGCACCGCGAGCGCGGCGCACGATCTCTCCGACGGCGGGCTGGCGGTGGCGCTGGCCGAGATGGCGTTTGTCCACGGCATCGGCGCCAAGCTTGACGGCGCCCCCGACGATATCCCGGCGCATGCCTTCTGGTTCGGCGAGGACCAGGCCCGCTATGTCGTGACGGTCGCGGCGAATGCGGCCGATGCGGTCATGGCCAAGGGGCAAGCCGCCGGCGTGCCGGTCAGCCGGATCGGCACCACAGGTGGCGATACCCTCATGCTTCCGGGCGAGCGGGCGATCGCAGTCGCTAAGCTGCGCGAGCGCTTCGAGGGCTGGCTGCCGGCTTATATGGCCGGCGAACTCTAGCGCAGATTTATTGCATCACGCCGGCGACCGTTTGCCGGCAATGCGCCGACAGCGCGTCCGGGTGTAGCGCAAGACACGCGATCAGGCGTCCGCCGCCTGGTTTGACCGTCAGGCAAACCGCGGCCTGATCCTGGCTGCAGGCGCCGAACACGGCGAGACGCTTCGGCAATGGCACGGTGGCGGCCTTTGCCAATATGACTGCGGGGTCCGGCTGCGGCGGCGGAGGCGGCGCGGCGGCCACCGGCGGCGGCGGCGCGAGCACAGCCGGCTTTGGCGCGGCGGTCTTGATCTTTTCCTTCTTAGCCTTCGCGGCCTTGGGCGGCGGCGGTGCGGCGGCCGGAGGTGGCGGTGCTGACGCGGCTTTCGGCGGAGGGGCAGCCGGTGGCGGAGGCGGCGGCGCTACGGCAGCCTTGGGCGGTGGCGGTGCGGGCGGCGGCGCTGCGGCGGCCGGTGGCGGCGGCATGGTCGCCTGGACCGCGGCGTGGCAGCCGGCCGACAGAGTCGGAAGATGGCTTTGCAGGCACTTGAGTGCTTCCGGGGTACCGGGGCTTGTGCTCATGCAGTTGGCGATGAAATCGGAGCGGCAATTGGCCTTCATGGCGCTTTTCTGCGCCTCGGTAAGTTGCGCTTGCGCCGGAGCCGCGCCGACGGCGGCGAGCGCGAGCAAGACGAACGTTGCGATGGCGAGATGGCTCGGTTTTGCGAGTTTTGAATTCATGGCATTGCCCCCAATTGGCCCCTGTCATCACCCCCGATGATGAGCCTCGCTGCAAATTCTACATGCCGCCGCCGATCTGTCACACCGCCGGTTTGGGACAACCGGCTGCGATGTATTGACGCTATCCGGCGCGCGCCGCATGCTGGTCGCAATGCGGCGAGGAGGCCGAAACTATGGCCATGGATGCCGGCGAGATCGAGCGGCTGATCAAGGCGCGGCTGCCGGATGCGACCGTGACCATCCGCGATCTGGCCGGCGACGGCGACCATTACGCGGCCACGGTGATTTCCGCCTCGTTTCAGGGCAAGTCGCGGGTGCAGCAGCATCAGCTGGTCTATGAAGCGCTGAAAGGCCAGATGGGCGGCGTGCTGCATGCGCTGGCGCTGCAAACGGCGGCCCCGGAAAAGTAACGGCTGCGGCAGCTTCCCAAGATCGAAGCCGGAAAGCTCGGCCAGGACAACGTTTTCGCGGCTGAGGAGGCATTTTACGCCCCCTTAATGCCCCGATCCCCAGGCACCCTCTTGGGTTGGCGCACCCTTTTGCGCTACATATATCGGCAAGCAAGGCGGCCGTGACTCGCGCGCAAAAAACCAGCGCGCGGCGCCGCCCAACAGGACCTTGAAATCCATGGGCATCGAGCAATTCATCGAGAACGAAGTGAAGGCGAACGACGTGGTGCTGTTCATGAAGGGCACGCCGCAATTTCCGCAATGCGGATTTTCCGGCCAGGTCGTGCAGATCCTCGACCACCTCGGCGTCGCTTATAAAGGCCTCAACGTGCTGGATTCCGCCGACCTGCGGGACGGCATCAAGGCCTATTCCAACTGGCCGACCATCCCCCAGCTCTACGTAAAGGGCGAGTTCGTCGGCGGCTGCGACATCGTGCGTGAGATGTTCCAGGCCGGCGAGTTGCAGCAGACGCTCAAGGACAAGGGCGTTTCGGTCAGCCAGACAGCCTGAGCGTAAGCGCCGTCAGGACAAATCCGCCGCGGCCTATGCCGCCAGCGTCTGCCTTGCCGCGCCGCCTGCAGGATCAATCCTCAGTGGACGCGCAAAACCCATCCCCGGCATGGCTGCTGCCTAGCTGCCGGTGGCGGGTACGCTGCTGGCTCAGCTGATCCCGGCGCCTTATTAGGAAGGATCCAGCCGCCGCCTTGCGCGTTATTTACGGCTGCGGCCCATCACTTGCGGGCGCGACCAGCCGGTGCGTCGAAGCACCAGGTAAATAATCGCCAGGACGAGCACGATGCCGAGCATGCCGGCGCTTCCGGCGGCGGCGAACTTGCTCACATTGTCGGCGACCGAACTAACGTAGGGGCCGGCCGCGGGGCCAAGCAGCAGACTGATCAGGATCAAGGCGAGCACGACCAGAAAGGCGAGCTCGATGAATTCCCACAGGATCTGCTTTGCAGTGGAAATGAAATTCCACATGACACAAACCTCAAGAGTGGCGCGTGCAGCGTTAAGGGAGTGGGGGGTTCTAACCCCCCACCCTGGTTGCCTCAGAACAGCTGATTGTGCCCGGCCGTGGCGGCCGGGCGCGCCAGCCTCAGGCCATCTTCCGGTGCGAGAACAGCCAGAGAATGATCCCGAGAGCGATCAGACCTACCAGGCCGTTCGAGCCCAGGTCTTTCACGAAAGCCATGATGTTGGCGGATACCGTTCCGAAGAACGGCAGATTGGAGCCGATCAGCACGGACAGCACGATCGCCAATGCGAGCAGCATCAGCGCTAGTTCCGTCAACGCCCCGACCCAATCCTTTAAGGTATCGATCCCTTTCATTGCGGATTCTCCCTAGCAATGTTCTGCGTTCTGCGATTCGAGACCGCAGATGGTTGTTAGCGCAAGTTGGCTACTAAATGTAGCGAATTGTATCAAGCTGCTCACAAAATATGCTGTGCACTAGTCCCTTAGTCGGGGGATAACTCGTCGAAACGAGTCGAGTTGGCACGGCCTCAAACGCTCGAGTTTTGGTCTCGAACGGAAAAACCCCCGCGCGAGGGCGGGGGTTTCTCGACGATTTTGAATCTTCCCGCGTGTGCGGTGCGGCAATAACGGCTTAGCGCGAGTAGTATTCGACCACCAGATGCGGCTCCATCTGCACCGCATAAGGCACGTCGGTGATCAGCGGGATGCGCGTGAACTTGGCGGACTTCTTGGCGCCGTCGACCTCGATATAGTCGGGCACGTCGCGCTCGGACAGCGCCTGCGCCTCGAGCACGAGGTTCATCTCGCGCGATTTTTCCTTCACCTCGATGACGTCGCCGACCTTGACGCGGTAGCTCGGGATGTTGACGCGCTTGCCGTTCACCTTGATGTGCCCGTGGTTGACGAACTGGCGGGCGGCAAAGACGGTCGGCACGAATTTGGCGCGGAAGATCACCGCATCGAGCCGGCGCTCGAGCAGGCCGATCATGTGGGCGCCGCTGTCGCCCTTCATGCGGATGGCTTCGTGATAGATGCCGCGGAATTGCTTCTCGGAAATGTTGCCGTAATAGCCGCGCAGCTTCTGCTTGGCCTTGAGCTGCACGCCGTAATCGGAGAGCTTGCCCTTGCGGCGCTGGCCGTGCTGGCCGGGGCCGTATTCGCGCCGGTTCACCGGGCTCTTGGGGCGGCCCCAGATGTTCTCGCCCATGCGGCGGTCGAGTTTGTACTTGGCTGGATTGCGCTTGGTCATCGCGTCCTCGTTGTTGACAGTTAGATTTGAGGAACCGCGCCCTCCTCTGTGCCGGACAGGTCCGGCACCGACAGGCAGGACCTCTTAAAGCGCAAGGTCTTGCCGCGGGTCGCGAAACGCCCCACCAGGCTTTAAAACCACTGGGGCGCGCGGGTTTTAGGGCGTACGGCCCAGGGTGTCAAACCGCCTGGCCGCGGGTATCGGGCTACCCCGAGCCCCGGTCCGGCCGCGCTAAGGAAATGAGGGCCTATGCACGAACTGCTGACCCATGAGGCCATCGCCGCCTTCTTCCAGGTGATCATGATCGACCTGGTGCTGGCGGGCGATAACGCCGTGGTCATTGGGCTTGCCGCGGCAGGCTTACCGCCCGAGCGGCGCGGCCGCGCCATCTTGGTCGGCATCGTCGCGGCGACGGTTTTGCGCATTCTGTTTGCGGTTTTTGCCGTCCAGTTGCTCGACATTGTGGGCTTGCTGCTGGCGGGCGGCATTTTGCTGCTCTGGGTCGCCTGGAAGATGTGGCGCGAATTGCGTGGGCTAGCGCATCAGGACCCGGACGCGGCGGCGGCCGGGCATCAAGCACCGCGCAAGACCTTCGCGCAGGCCGCCTGGCAAATCGTGATGGCGGACGTGTCGATGTCGCTCGACAATGTGCTGGCAGTGGCGGGCGCCGCGCGCGATCACATCGAGGCGCTCGTGTTCGGCCTGGCGCTATCGATCTTGCTGATGGGCGTGGCTGCTAACATCATCGCCCGGCTGCTGAACCGGCATCGCTGGATCGCCTATGTGGGGCTGGCGATCATTCTCTATGTGGCGCTCGACATGATCTGGCGCGGCGCATTGCAAATGCAGCCGCATCTGCTCGGACTTTAGAAGCCGTAGGCGGCGAGCGCCTTGGCCAGCGTCGCCGAGGGCGCGCGGCCGGAGGTGAAGAAGATGCGCGGCGAGGCAGGGCGCGGCGCCGGCGCGCGGTCGCGCAACAAATCCGTGACGCGGCGCGCAATCGCCGGCGCCGGATCGAGCCATTCGACCGGCCAGGGCGCGACTTTGCGGAAGCGCTCGGTGAGCAGCGGATAATGCGTGCAGGCCAGCACCACTGTGTCGGTGCGCCGGCCGTTGTCGTCCACAAAGCAGGGCGCGATCTCGGCGGCGATGGCTGCGTCGGTTGCCGGCATTGCCGGCCATCTCGGCTTCGGCAAAGCCCGCGAGCTTGGGCGAGCCCACCAGCGTGACGTCGCAGCCGCCGGCGAATTCGCGGATGAGCGCGCGGGTATATTCGAGGGAAACCGTCGCCTGCGTGCCGAGCACGGCGATGCGTTGCGTCTTTGAGCTGCGCGCAGGCCGGCTTGATCGCCGGCACGGTGCCGACGAAAGGCACCGTAAATTGCGCGCGCAGATCGGCAAGCGCGATCGTGGACGCGGTGTTGCAGGCGATCACCACCAGATCGGGCGTGTGCTCGGCGATTGCCGCGCCGATGACGGCGCGGATGCGCGCGATCAGCGCGGCTTCCGACTGGCCGCCATAGGGAAATCCGGCGTCGTCCGCCACATAGACGAAGCGCGCATCCGGCCGCGCGGCGGCGACTTCGCGGAACACCGTGAGCCCGCCGAGGCCGGAATCGAAGACGAGTATTGTCGGAGTGGCGTCGGGCACGGCACTCAGGCTTTTGTAGCGCGCATGATCTTATCCGAAAACCGGTGCCCACTTTTCGGGATCATGCCCCGAACACGCGCTTGAAGATCGTATCGACGTGACGGAAATGGTGATCGAGGTCGAAATTGGCCTCGATCTCCTTGTCGCTTAGTTTGGCGCGCACGTCCTTGTCGGCTTTCAAGAGCGCGGCGAAATCGCTCTCGCTGCCATCCCACACTTTCATGGCGTTGCGCTGGACGAGCCGGTAGGCGTCTTCGCGCGCGACGCCCTTCTGCGTGAGCGCGATCATCACGCGTTGCGAATGGATCAGGCCGCCGAGGCGATCGAGATTTTTCTGCATGGTGGCGGGATAGACCAGGAGCTTGTCGATCAGGCCCGCGAGCCGCGCCAGCGCGAAATCGAGCGTGACGGTGGCATCGGGACCGATCATGCGCTCGACCGATGAATGCGAAATATCGCGCTCGTGCCAGAGCGCCACGTTTTCCATGGCGGGCATCGCATAGCTGCGCACCATGCGCGCAAGCCCCGTGATGTTTTCCGACAGCACCGGATTGCGCTTGTGCGGCATGGCGGATGAGCCCTTCTGCTTTTCGGAGAAGAACTCTTCCGCCTCCAGCACTTCGGTGCGCTGGAGGTGGCGGATTTCGGTGGCAAGGCGCTCCATCGAGGAGGCGACCACGCCGAGTGTCGCGAAATACATGGCATGGCGGTCGCGCGGGATGATCTGCGTCGAAACCGGCTCGACGCTAAGTCCCATGGCCTTGGCGACATGGGCTTCAACACGCGGATCGACTTGCGCGAACGTGCCGACCGCGCCGGAGATGGCGCAGGTGGCGACTTCCTTGCGCGCGGCGATCAGGCGTTCTTTCGCGCGCGAAAATTCGGCATAGGCGAAAGCGAGCTTGAGGCCAAACGTCGTCGGCTCGGCATGGATGCCGTGCGAGCGCCCGACTGTTGGCGTCATTTTATGCTCGAAGGCGCGCCGCTTGAGCGCCGCCAGCAGCGCGTCCACGTCGGCGATCAAAATGTCGGCGGCGCGCACCAATTGCACATTAAAGCAGGTGTCGAGCACGTCGGACGAGGTCATGCCGGCATGCACGAAACGCGCTTCCGGACCGACGATTTCCGACAGGTGCGTCAGGAAGGCGATGACGTCGTGCTTGACCTCCGCTTCGATAGCGTCGATGCGGGCGACGTCGAATTTGGCGGCTTTGCCTTTTTCCCAGATTTTCTTCGCCGCATCCTTCGGGATGATGCCGAGTTCGGCCATGGCCTCGGCCGCGTGCGCCTCGATCTCGAACCAGATGCGGAATTTGGTGTCCGGCGACCAGATCGCGGTCATCTCGGGGCGGGAATAGCGCGGGATCATTTCGTCAATGCCTCATCATCGCTCGACACTGTCTGTATCAGACCCAAAAGCACCAATTGCAAGGCGGGCTGGTGGACAAATTTACGCCGCGGCATGGCCGGCCTTCCGCTGCGCCCGGGCTCTCTCCAAAACTTGGGCGACGGCCTCCGGCTGCGCGAGTTCGCGGAACGCCAGCTTGCCGGTGTAATCGGCGTCGCTCACGCGGCTGGAGGCGCCCGAGGCGAAATAGAGATGCCCGATGCCGGGGCGAACGGGCAGAATTTCCAGCCGGTCGTCCATGTCCTCGAACGCCACGCTGACGTTTTGCCGTTTGCCGAGGGCGTCGTGCTTGATGATCGCCCTGCGGTCGGTGATCGCATAGATCGTGCCGCCGGCGTAAATCGCGATAAGAACGGGTGCGGCCAGGAACGCCAGCCCAGGCGCAATGACGAACGGCTTCCCAGTCGGCGGCGATCCGATCGGAAAAATAGAGCGCCAGCGCGATCACCGTCCACGGTGCGCCGATATAGCAAAACACGCTCTGCGTCCGGAGTGTCGAGATTAGATCGGGTGCGCCGGTCCACAGGACCTTCTCGCTCGCACTGCAGCAACCCGGAAATCGCCGTCAACTTTGACGGCGCAACCAAGCTGGTGCCTGGTTTGAATTGTTGCGGTGCTGGCGTTGAAACGGTGGAGTGAGTTCGTGCGTCGATCTGCTGATCGCTCACGCCGCTTCCCCGCGCGCCAGCGCCGCCGCGTTGCGGATCGCGTCAATATTGGCTTTGTAATTGCCGCCCTTGAATACGGCAGAGCCCGCGACCAGCACATTGGCGCCGGCTTCGACCACGCGCGCAGCATTCGCGGCGGTGATGCCGCCGTCGACCTCGATATCGATCGGACGCGCGCCCACAAGCGTGCGCACCTCGCGCAATTTGTCGATCGCGGCGGGAATGAAAGCTTGGCCGCCGAAGCCTGGATTGACCGACATCACCAGGATCAAATCGACCAGATCGATGACATGCTCGATGCTTGAAACCGGCGTTGCGGGGTTCATGGTGACGCCGGCCTTCTTGCCGAGCGCGCGGATCGCCTGCAGCGAGCGGTGCACATGCGGGCCTGACTCGACATGCACGGTGATGACGTCGGAGCCGGCTTTGGCGAAGGCTTCCAGATAAGGATCGCACGGCGCGATCATCAGATGCACATCGAGCGTCTTTTTGGTGAGCGGCCGAAGCGCCTGCACGACAGCCGGGCCGATGGAGATATTGGGCACGAAATGCCCGTCCATCACGTCGACATGGATCCAGTCGGCGCCTGCGGCTTCGACCGCGTGCACTTCCTCGCCCAGCTTTGCGAAATCGGCAGCCAGGATCGAGGGGGCGATCAGGAGCGGGCGCATCGACGGTCTCCTTAAGGCCATCGGGTATCACGGGCAGCCGCCGCGGGCAATGTTCGCCTTGCAAGGCAGCCCGGCTGTTAACGCTTTTTCGCCAGCCTTCGCGCCAGCGGCTGCAAAATCACCGGCAACAGATAGATCGGAAACTGCACCATGGCGAAATAAAACCAGGCGAGATCGGGGAGCGAAGTCCCGATCGCGGCCATGATCAGGCCGATATTGCGAAAGCCTGAGAGCATGCCGATCACCAGGCCGCGGTCGATGCCGGCGCGCAGGAACACCAGCACGCTGAGCCCGATCAGCGCCAAGGTCAGAACGAAGATCAAGCATCAGCAATTCGAGCGCGAATACGGGATCGGCCATCACATGGCGCGGCACGCCATCCATGGCGGCGATGGCGAAAATAAAGACCGCGATCACATTGAGCCCGTCGATTGTATGCGCCTGGCGGGTCGATCCATTGCTGGCCGGCAATGCGGCGGATGGCAAAAGCGATGGTACCGGCGCAGCCGAAAAACAAGAACAGCTTGACGCCAAGCTCGAGCGGCGAAAATGCCGAGGTGCCGAGGAACAGATAACTGAAGCCAACCGTCGTGAGCGGCGACATGGCGTTGGCGACGATCAATGCGGCCAGCGAGAATGCAACGTCCAGTCCCATCAACGCCGCGAAGGCCGCCGACGATGTGATTGGCGTGATCGCGCATTGCAGGATCATGATCGGATAGAGCGCAGGGATAATGTCGCGCACGCCGATGAGCGCGTAAGCCGTACCGAAGATCAGCGGCACCGCCACCATGATCCAGAGCGCGGCGATGATGGTCAGGCCCGGCGATTTAAGATAGCGGCTGAAGGCCGCGGGCTCCGTGCGCAGATAAGAAAACAGCAACAGGACGAAGACCGTCTCGCCGAGGAACGGTTTGACGTAAGCGGCAAGCGGGGGAAGCGAAAGGCCGAGAAAAACCGAAGCCGCCAGCGCGCGCGTGCCTTGCCGGCCGAGCCACGCCAGCGCGGCGGCAAGCCCTGTCAGGATCGGCATGGACGGCTATTCTCCGGCAGCGGTATTGCAAAATGGTCATAGCGCGCAGGCGCCTTCCATTCCATATAAAAGGTGTCCAGCGTCAGTGGACCGGGAAGGTAAGGAATACATGGCACGCACCGATACCATCGTGCTCGGCGCCGGCATTGTCGGCGTCTCGATCGCGCTGCAGCTCGCCAAGCGCGGCGCCAGCGTGGCGCTGATCGACCGCGCCGGCCTGGGCGAGCAAACCTCCTACGGCAACTCCGGCGTGATCGAGGGCAGTACGATCTTTCCGCCGGCGTTTCCCTCAGACCTAAAGTCGCTGCTGCGGGTCGCTTTCAAGCGGGCCGGCGAGGCCAATTATCATTTCTCGTTTTTGCCGCAAGTCGCGCCCTGGCTGCTGGCCTTCCGCGCGAACTCAAGCCCTGAGCGGCTGGTGCAGACCGCGCGCTTCAACCGGCCGCTGTTTGCGCGCGCGCTCGCCGAGCACGAAGAGCTGATGCAGGAATCCAACGCCACGCGCTATTTGCGCAAGAACGGCTGGATCAAGCTTTACCGCAGCGAGCGTGCTTTCGAAGGGCTCAAGCGCGAATTCGAGCTGGCCAAGGAATTCGGCCTGCCGGTCGAGACGCACGACGCAGCGGGCGTGCAGGCGCTTGAGCCTTCGCTCAATCCGGTGTTTGCCCGCGGCGTGTTCTGGCCGAAGGCCGCGAGTCTGAGCAATCCGCTCGCGGTGACGCAAGCTTACGCCGCGCGTTTTCGTGCGCTCGGCGGCGTGACGCTGTCGGGTGACGCGCGCACGCTGCATCGCGCCGGCCGCGGCTGGCGGGTGGAAACAAACGAAGGTGGCGTTGACGCGCCGGACGTTGTGGTGGCGCTCGGCCCCTGGGCGCCCGATATCCTAAAGCCGCTTGGCTTGCGGCTGCCGATGGCGGTCAAGCGCGGCTATCACCGGCATTTTCATGCGCAAGGCAATGCGGCGCTGTCGCGGCCGGTGGTCGATGTCTATTGGGGCTATCTGATCACGCCGATGGAGCAGGGCATCAGGCTCACCACCGGCGCCGAATTCGCCGCGCGCGATGCCAAGCCTACGCCGGTGCAGTTCGACCGTCTGATGCCGCACGCGCGTGAACTGTTTCCGCTGGGCGAGCGTGCCGACGATAAGACCTGGCTGGGTGCGCGGCCGTGTTTCCCGGATTCCCGGCCCGTCATCGGACCCGCGCCGAATTTGCCGGGCTTATGGCTGGCGATAGGCCACGCGCATTGGGGCCTGACGCTCGGGCCCGTGACCGGCCATTTGATCGCCGACATGATGGCGGGCGGCGCGCCATTCTGCGATCCGGAGCCGTTCGCGGCCGAACGGTTCAGCCGGTAGGCTCCGCGCGCGGGGAGAAAACCGATGCTGATCATTCTTTCGGGCAAGCCGGGAAGCGGTAAGACGACGCTGGCGCGGACCTTGGCGCGTAAACTTGCCGCCGTGCTCGTACGCATCGACACCATCGAGGAAGCCTTGCTGGCGGAAATGCAATCCGGGGCGGTCGACGGCGGCGCCGGATACCGGATCGGCTAAGACGTCGCCGCCGACAATTTGCGGCTGGGCCGCACGGTTATTGCGGATTCGGTCAATCCCATTCGCCTCACGCGTGATGCCTGGCGGGACGTGGCGAAACGTGCGGGCGTCGCCTTCGTCGATGTAGCAGTGGTGTGCTCGGATGAGGAAGAGCATCAGCGCCGCATCGAAACGCGGCAGAGCGGCCTTCGCCGGCTGACGTGGCAGGACGTCGTCGCGCGAAAGCTCGATGCTGCGGATGCCGAGACGATTGTGGTGGAGACGGCGGGCCGCAGCATTGAGGAATGTCTTGCGACAGTGCTCGCCGCTCTGCCGCTAGCTTTGCGAACCTAGTCGCCGGCCATTCGCCGGTTCAGCCAAACTTGTCCTTCCAACTCGGCAGCGCGCCGGGGAACGGCAGCGCCGTCGCCTCGTAGACGCCGCGGGCGATGGCGCGCGCCAGCACATTGGCCGCCAGCATGCCGAGTTCGCTCAAGGAAAACACCGGATCGGGCAGCGGCTTTTTCCCAACGCTGCGGCGAAGACCACGTCGCCGTCGAGCGGGGTGTGCACCGGATAAATCGCGCGCGACAGGCCGCTCTGCGCCATCACCGCCAGGCGCTTGCATTGCGCCTTGCTCAGTTTGGCGTCGGTGGCGACGACCGCGAGTGTGGTGTTGGCGCCGGGCGCGCCTTTGCTGCGAAACTTTAAATCCTCGGCGGAAAAGTTTGCGGGCCAGCCGCGGCCGCCGAATTCTTTTCCCTGCTCGAACGGCGCCGCCCAGAAATGCGGTCCATCGCCGATGGTGACGCTACCGGCGGCATTGACCGCCACGATCGCGCCGACCCACAAACCGTCATGCGTTTGCGCCGACGCAGTACCAATGCCGCCTTTGAGATTGACGGTGGTCGCGCCAAGGCCTGCGCCAACGCTGCCAAGCGCGACATCGGCGCCCGCGTTTTTCGCCGCGTCGTAGCCGAAGTCGCGGTAAGGCGGGTAGCGGCCCCAATCTTTATCGCCGCCCGAGAGCAGGTCGAACAAAATCGCACCCGGCACGATCGGCACGCGCGCCTCGCGCACTTGGAAGCCGCGGCCCTGTTCACGCAAATATGCCTGCACGCCGGAAGCGGCATCGAGCCCGAAGGCCGAGCCGCCCGAGAGCACGATGGCGTCGATCCCTTCCACGGTTTGCGCCGGGTCGAGCAGCGCGGTCTCGCGCGTGCCGGGGCCGCCGCCGCGCACGTCCACGCTCGCCGTCACGGCGGCGTCGAATACGACAACGGTGGTGCCGGAGCCGAGCTTGGGATCGCCGGCGTGCCCCACGCGGAGGCCGGGAATATCGGTGATGTTGTTGGGCGTAGCCATGGGTTTTAAGTCTATCACGTTCGATCACGTTCCGGCGAAAGGGGCCATTGCCGCTTGCATGATCGCCCGCAGCGTCGCATCTAGGGCACCATGCATCCTGACGTCACCATTCTGGCCGCCCTCATTGCGGGCCTGGTCAGCTTCCTTTCCCCTTGCGTGCTGCCGCTGGTGCCGCCGTATCTCGTCTATATGGCCGGCACCTCGTTGGAGCGGCTGGCCGACCGGGAGACCGGCCGGCAGGTCCGCCGCGAGGCCGTGCTGGCGGCGGCCTTGTTCGTGGCGGGCTTTGCCACCGTGTTCGTGTCGCTTGGCGCCAGCGCCAGCGTCATAGGGTCGCTGATCCGCGAGTATTCAGGGCCGCTCGCGACCATCGCCGGCATCGCCATCATCATCATGGGCCTGCACTTCCTGGGGCTCACGCCAATTGCATTGCTGCACCGGCAAAAACGGCTGGAGGTGGCCAAGCCGGTCGGGCTGTGGGGCGCCTATGTGATGGGGCTTGCCTTTGCGTTCGGCTGGACGCCCTGCATCGGACCGATCTTGGCGGCGATCCTGGCGGTGGCGGCGGCCGAGCAGACGGTGGCGAAAGGCGCGGGGCTTCTCGCGGTCTATTCGTTGGGCTTAGGCATTCCGTTCATCATCGCCGCTGTCGCCATTGAACCCTTCGCGGCGTTTCTTTCACGCTTCAAGCATTATCTGCACCGCGTCGAGCAAGTCATGGGGGCGCTGCTCGTGCTCACCGGCATTGCGTTTCTCACCGGCAGCATCAATCAGATGAGCGTGTGGCTGCTCGAAGTTTTTCCAATTCTCGGCAGAATCGGCTGACGCCAATAAAAAACGCCCGCCCCGATGCACGGGGCGGGCGCTGTCGTTTGGCGTAATTGTTAGTTGGTCGCGGACGACGGCAGTTCGACGTAGGTGATTTTGCCGCTGGCGTCCTTCTTCCAGACATACATCACGTAGTCGAGACGGGTGATGTCGCCTTTCTTGTTGTACGAAAGGTCGCCGATCACGGTCTTGAACTTCATGCCGGAATGCATCTTGGCGGCGACCTTCTTGGTGTCGAGCGACTTGGCTGCAGCCGCAGCCTGCGCGATGACCTGCACGGCCGCATAGCTATAGAGCGTGTAGGCTTCCGGCTCGAACTTGTTGGCGCGGAATTTTTCCACCACGGCCTTGGCCGCCGGGTTGTGGCGCGGATCCGGCGGGAAGGTCATCAGCGTGCCTTCGACGCCCGGGCCGCCGATCGAGGCGAACTCGTCGGTGGTGATGCCGTCGGCGCCCATCAGAACCGTTTTCACGCCCTGATCGCGCATCTGACGAACAATCAAGCCGCCTTCGGTGTGCAGGCCGCCCCAGTAGACGAGATCGGCGTTGGACGACTTGATCTTCGACACCAGCGCGGAGAAATCCTTCTCGCCGATGTTGATGCCTTCATAGAGCACGGGCTTCATCCCGCCCTTGGCCATCGCCTTGACGGTCTCGTCGGCAACGCCTTTGCCGTAGGTGGTCTTGTCGTGGACGACGGCGATTTTCTTGCCCTTGAAATGCTTGAGGATGTATTGGCCGGCTACCGCGCCCTGCTGATCGTCACGGCCGCAGGTGCGGAAGATGTTCCACATGCCGCGCTCGGTGATCTGCGGGTTGGTGGCGGACGGCGTCACTTCGAGGATGCCGTTTTCCTGGTAGACTTCGGACGCCGGCATGGTGACGCCGGAGTTGAAGTGCCCGACCACGAATTTCACGCCATCGGCGGTGAATTTGTTGGCGACGGAAACGCCCTGCTTGGGATCGGAAACGTCGTCACCGTATTCGACCGAAAGCTTCTGGCCGAGAATGCCGCCGGCCGCATTGATGTCTTCGATGGCCTGGGTGCCGCCGTTCTTCAGCTGCGCGCCGAACGCGGCGTTCGGTCCAGTGATCGGACCGGCGATGCCGAACTTAACTTGAGCCGACGCGGTTCCCGCAAGCGCGAACGCAAGACCCAGCGCGAGGCTGAGTGTCGTGATTTTTTTCATAGACGTATCCCTTCAACTGATACTGGCAGGTTGGATTTTGTATTCTGGCAGGCTTGTCGTTGGCGCAATGCTACATCAGGGCGAGCGGCGGCGCCAGCGCATCGCGCCGCCGGGCTCATAGAGCCAGCGATATTGGGTGGCCATTTGGGAGGCACGGGTGGCCCGAAAGCCTAAGCCCCCCAGCACCAGGCAGACTGCCGTGTCGACCAAATAATAGTGCAGCGACAACAGCGTGCCGTCGAACAGGGCGTAATGGAAGAAGCGCACCACGAAGCCTAAAATCAGCATATAGGCCACAATTTGCCACCATGGCCGCCAGGTTGAGGCCACCGCCCCGCCGGAAAGCGCCGATGCTCCCCCGCCGAGGATGATGGTGACCAAGAGGAACACCCAGAACGATCCTTCCTCGTAAATGAGCCCCTGCATCAGCCCGCCACCTGTTGCCGTCCGCCTTCCAAATAGGCGGATTTGACTTCCGGCCGTTCCAGCAATTCGCGCCCCGTTCCCGATAGCGTGATCAAGCCGTTGACCATGACGTAACCGCGATGGGCGAGCTTAAGTGCGTGGAAGGCGTTCTGCTCGACCAGAAACACCGACAGCCCCTCTTTGGCGTTGAGCATTTTAATGGCGTCGAAAATCTGGCGCACGATCAGCGGCGCTAGGCCGAGCGAAGGCTCGTCGAGCAAAAGCAGGCGCGGACGGCTCATCAGCGCGCGCGCGATCGCCAGCATTTGCTGCTCGCCGCCCGAGAGCGTGCCGCCGCGCTGATCGAGCCGTTGCTGCAGCCGCGGGAAGAGATCGAGCACGCGCTTAAGATCGGTGTCGAAATCGTCTTGCTCGGCGACGGTCGCGCCCATCTGCAGATTTTCCAGCACCGTCATGCGCGAGAAGATGCGGCGCCCCTCCGGCGCCTGCGCCAGTTTCAGCCGCGCGATTTCGTGCGTCGGCAGCCGCGTGATGTCCTGCCCGGCAAACGAAATGCTGCCGCTGCTCGCGCGCGGATTGCCGCAGACCGTCATCATCAAGGTGGATTTGCCCGCGCCATTGGCGCCGATCAGCGTGACGATCTCGCCCTCATTGACATCGAGGTCGACGCCCCTGAGCGCTTGCACGCGGCCGTAGAAGGTCGTGACGTTGCGCACGGCGAGTAGCGGCGTCGTCATAGCCCGACCTCCGCCTCGACCTTTTCGACTTCTTCGTCGGCGACGCCGAGATAGGCGGCGATCACTTTGGCGTCATTGCGCACCGCCTCCGGCGCACCGTCGGCGATTTTGACGCCGTAATCGAGCACGACCACGTGGTCGGAAATTTCCATCACCACCGACATGTCGTGCTCGATGAGCAAAATCGAGATTTTGTACTCGTCGCGGATCGACAGCAGCAGCGCGTTGAGTTCGGCGCTTTCGCGCGGGTTGAGGCCGGCCGCCGGCTCATCGAGACAGAGCAGCACCGGCTCCGTGCACATCGCGCGTGCGATCTCGAGACGCCGTTGCGCGCCGTAGGGCAGGTCGCCGGCCGGATCGTCGGCGCGCTCGATTAGCCCGATACGATCAAGCCAGCCGCGCGCCTTGTCGATGGCCGCACGTTCCGCGACGCCATACGAAGGAATGCCGAGCACGCCGAGCAGCGTGTAGCCGGAGGCGAGCATCAGCCGGTTGTGCTGGGCGACCAACAAATTTTCCAGAACTGTCATGCCGGAGAACAGGCGGATATTCTGGAAGGTGCGGGCGACGCGCGCCTGCTGGGCCACCAGAAAATCCGGCATACGCTCAAGCAAGAACAGCGTGCCTTCCGCGTGTGTAATGTGGCGCGAGGCGCTGTCGGTGAGCCGCTCCAGCCCTGCCCACACGTCCGGGCTGCCATGGCACAGGCCGATGCGCCCTTCGCTCGGCTTGTAGAATCCAGTGATGCAGTTGAACACGGTGGTCTTGCCGGCGCCGTTCGGCCCGATCAGCGCGGTGATGGTGCCTTGCCGCACCTGAAACGACAGATCGTCGACCGCGACCAGGCCGCCGAAACGCATGCTCAGGTGCTCGACCTGGAGCAGGATGTCGGCCTTGCCCGCCATCAACCGTGCCCCTCCTTGATCAGATCGGCGGAGATGACTTTGCGCTCTTTCAAGAACACCGAGGGCGCGCGCGTCGAAATCAACCCGCGCGGCCGCCAAATCATGATGGCGACCATGGCGAAACCGAACAGCAGCATGCGGTACTGCGTCGGATCGAAGGTGGGCCCGAAAATCTGCTTGAGGAAACTAAGTTCGCGCATGATCTCGGTGCCGCCGACAAAGGCGACGGCGGCAAGCGCAACGCCAATCTGACTGCCCATGCCGCCGAGAACGACGATCGACAGGATCGTCGCGGATTCCAGGAAGGTGAAGGATTCAGGCGAAATGAATCCCTGACGCGCGGCAAAGAACGAGCCGGCGAAACCTGCAAACATCGCGCCCATGGCGAAGGCGGTCAGCTTGGTGTTGGTGGTGTTGATGCCGAGAGAGCGGCAAGCAATTTCATCTTCGCGCAGCGCCTCCCAGGCGCGCCCGACCGGCAGCCGCCGTAGCCGCACGGTCACATACGAAGTCAGAAACGCCAGCGCCAGAATGACGTAATAGAGGAAGATGGTGCGATAGAGCGGCGAGAACTCCAAGCCGAACACGGCGGAGAATCCGTTTTCTTCGTCATTGAAGGGAATGCCGAAGAAGCTCGGGCGCGGAATGCCGCTGATGCCGGCATAGCCATTGGTGAGATCGACGAAGTTGATCAGTACGAGACGGACGATCTCGCCGAAGGCAAGCGTGACGATGGCGAGATAGTCGCCGCGCAGGCGCAACACCGGAAAGCCGAGCAGCACGCCCCAGAATGACGACAAAACGCCGGCGAGCGGCAGCAGGATCCAGAACGTCAGACCGAATGTCTTGGCGAGCAAGGCGTAAGAATAGGCGCCGACCGCGTAGAAGGCGACATAGCCAAGGTCGAGCAGGCCGGCGAAGCCCACCACGATATTGAGGCCCCAGCCGAGCATCACGTAAATCAGAATTTGGATGCCGAAATTGTCGATCCATTTCAGCGACTGCCCGTAGCCCGCGGTGAGGATGACGAAAGCGGGATAAAAGATTGCGAAGCCGATGGCGAAGGGCACAAACCATTTGCTGAAGAGACCGCGCCAGGCCGGCTGCTTGACCGCGGCCGGCCGCATCGCGCGCCGCCGCATCCAGGGCTCGAGCGCGAGCGCATAGCAAAGCCTGCTCAGGCCCACGATCGCCGTGATCGTGAACAGCATGGTCCAGCGCGTGGTCACCACCAGTTCGTTGCGGATGTCCGAGACGGTGAGAAAGCCGATCAGCGGCAGGAACAAGCCGAAGGCGAGGACCGCGGTGATGGCGGAGTCACGCAGCGCGGTTAGCAAATGCGCGCGTTCGCCGGCTGGCGGCCTTCTGCTGTTCATCCGGGCCTTGGCCCGTTGGATTGGCCAGCTCCGCCACTTTAAACCTTCTCCACGTCCGGCCGGCCGAACAGTCCTTGCGGCAGGAAGATCAACGTAATGGCCAGCACCGAGAAGGCGGCGACGTCCTTGTAGTCGATCGAGAAATAGGCCGACCAAAAGGTTTCGATCAGGCCGATCAACAAGCCGCCGACGACCGCGCCCGGCAGCGAGCCGATGCCGCCCAAGACGGCGGCGGTGAATGCCTTCACGCCGGGCACGAAGCCGTCGGCGAAATTCACCACGCCGTAGTACATCAGGTACATGGTGCCGGCGACGGCGGCGAGCGCTGCGGCGATCACGAAGGTCATCGAGATGGTCTGATCGACATTGACGCCGACCAGCGCCGCCATCTTCTGGTCCTGCTCGCAGGCGCGTTGCGCGCGGCCGAGCCGGGTCTTTGCGACCAGATACCAGAAGCAGGCGAGCAGCACCGCCGTGATGCTCCAGATGATGAGTTGCTTCATCGACAAGGTCACATTGAAGCCGTCCTGCGTGAACAGCGGGATCTCGCCGCGGATCATCGGCGGGATCGCCTTGTTGCGCGGGCCCTGGCTGACCTGGACGAAGTTCGACAGAAAGATCGACATGCCGATCGCCGAGATCAGCGGCGCCAGGCGGAAGGAGCCGCGTAACGGTCTGTAGGCGACACGCTCGATCACCCAATTGATCAGCGAGGTGAACACCATGGCCACGATCAGCACGATGAACAGCGCCAGCGCGATCGAGGTAATGCCGAGCCAGGTGGTGAGAATGAGGAAAGCGATCAAAGCGATGAAGACCGAGACCATGAACACGTCGCCATGGGCGAAGTTCACCATCCCGATTATGCCGAACACCATGGTATAGCCGATGGCGATCAGGCCATAGATCGAGCCGAGGGTGATGCCGTTGATGAGTTGCTGGATGAAGACCGCCATCTCATCCCCTTCGCCTTCCAGACGTCGCCCCACCCGACGTTTCGCCACTCTAGGCTTAACAGGGCCTTGCAGGAGCGGCAACTTTCGCGCTCCGCAAACTTGTTGCAAATATTAGGCCATTAGGCGGAGAGGAGAGCAACCGTGTCGCCAAACCTCGAAATCGCTGTCCGCGTCGGCGGCTCGGCCGCGGTTTTTACCGCGATGGCGCTGTGGGAATGGCTTGCCCCGCGCCGGCATTTCGAGCGCCGGGCGGGCGCCGCGCTGGCCGGGCAATCTCGGCATTCTGGCGATCGATATTGTGGCGGTGCGGCTCTTGGTGCCGACCGCAGCAGTCGGGGTGGCGATCATCGCTACGGAGAAGGGCTGGGGGCTATTCCCGGCGCTCGGTCTGCCGTGGTGGGCGGCGTTCGTGCTCGGCGTGATAGCTCTCGATCTGGTGATCTACACCCAACATGTGGTGTTGCATCACGTGCCGGTGCTGTGGCGGCTGCACCGCATGCATCACGCCGACATCGACATCGATGTGACCACCGGCGTGCGCTTTCATCCGCTGGAAATATTGTTGTCGCTGGCGATCAAAATGGCGGCGGTGGTCGCGCTCGGCGTGCCGGCGGCCGGCGTCTTGATCTTCGAGGTGCTGCTCAACGCCACGTCCATGTTCAACCACAGCAATGTCGGCGCTGCCGTCCCGCCTCGAACCGGCTGCGCGCTGGATCGTGGTGACGCCGCAAATGCACCAGGTGCATCACTCGATCGAGCGGCAAGAGACCGACAGCAATTTTGGTTTCAATCTACCGTGGTGGGATCGGCTGTTCGGGACCTACCGCGCCAAACCGGAGGCAGGCGAGCAAAACATGATCGATTGGTTTGCCGATTTTTCGCGACGGCGCGGAACGGCGCATCGTGCGCTTGCTGACGCAGCCGTTTCGGAACCCGCGCTAATGCAATCCGCCGAACACCCAGAGAAGAAACAAAATCGGCAGCGGGATACCCAGCAGCCAAAGCAATAAAATACCGTCCCATGATGAGTTCCCTTCGGTGTGTCTTGTTACAATCCGCCAAAGGAAACTCGAATACGCACCAATCCGTTCCTGCGGCGATGCGGGCTTCGGCCATGCGGAACTATTTCTGCGTATAGGCGTTGAATTTATTCTGGGGCGGGAGGTATATCCCAACGTTGGAAGGATACCGAATGAACCAGAACCAAAACTCAGACCAAAAGCCGGGCCAGCAGCAGCAGGGCGGCAATCAGCCCGGCCAGCAACAGCAGGGCGGCGGCCAGAAGCCGGGTCAGCAGCAGCAGGGCGGCGGCCAAAAGCCCAGGCCAGAGCGGCCAGCAGGGCCAGAAGAGCTAACGCTCCGTCATCACGGAGAACGGAAGCCCCGCCCAAGTGGCGGGGCTTTTCGTTTGTTTGATGCGTTGGCCTTGTGCGCGGCCTCGCATATGCTCTAGCCGCCATGGCGACCTCCGCGCTCCCGCTGTTTCATCTTTACGGCGATCCGCCGGACGATGGCGCGTTCGACTTCATCCATATCGAAACCATTGCCTCGCGCTCCTCAGTGCACGACTGGACCATTCGCGCCCACCGCCACCGCAATCTGTTCCAGGTGCTGCTGATCGAGAAGGGCGGCGGCGAGATGAGTTTCGAGACCGCGACGGTGTCGTTCACGGCGCCGGCGGCAATCTTGGTGCCGGCCACCACCGCGCACGGTTTTCGCTTCACGCCGCAGGTTACCGACGGCTGGGTGGTCAGCTTCACCGAGGACGTGGCCGACGCGCTCGGCGATCAATCGGGCGAGGCGATGGCGCGGCTGAAAGCCGTGGCGGTCGATCCGCTGGTGCCGTTGGCGGATGCGAGCGAAACCAGGCGTCTGTCGGCGCTATGCGCGGATCTCAACGAAGAGGCCTCGCTCGCGCGCGAAGGCTATCGCCTCGCCATGCGCGGGCTGCTGACCTTGATCGCAATCGAGGTGGTGCGGCTGGCGGTGAGCCGCCTGCGCAGCGGCTCGGTGACGCTGACGCGGGCCGATGCGCGGGTGGATGAATTGCGCCGGCTGCTCGACGAGCATTTCCGCAAAGAACGCCTGATCAGTTTCTATGCCGGCAAGCTCGCCATGACCGCCGACCGGCTCAACGACCATGTGAAACGCGCGACCGGCGTCACTGCCGGCCACATGATCCGCCAGCGCGTCTTGACCGAAGCCAAGCGCCAGCTCGTGTTCACCAATCAGCCGATCCACGAGATCGCCTATGATTTGAGTTTCTCCGACCCCTCGCACTTCACCCGCTTTTTCCGCAAGCAGACCGGCATGACCCCGCAGGCGTTTCGCGAGGGCAAGGGCGGTTAGCCGCGCTGGGAACTTGGGCAATCGCCTTGGTTAAGCGGCTAACAAGTAAGGTAAAGGCCGGGTTTCTTTTGTAATTGGCATTTGAAGCGATTACGCCTGCGAGCCTGTCTGGGGAGAACCGCATGCGTAAAGCTTCCGGCGCAGCCGTGGCGATGATCTTGGCGATCGCGCTCTATTTCACCTTGTCGTGGGGCTACGACGCGTTGCGCATGCTCACCGGTCCGGCCTACGGCCTGGAAGACGTGTCGCGCTCGCAATTCATTTTCGTGGTCGGCCATCTGTTCGGACTTGAACCGACCGGCCTGATCAAACTGTCCGCCTTTTTCGCCACCCTCAAGCTCGCGGCCGCCAGCATCTGCGCCGTGCATATCTTCGATCGCATGCGCACAATGTTCGGCGGCAAGGCCGATACCGATATTCTCGAAGCAGGGCTGATCCTGATCGTCGTCATCAGCATCGCCTCGGTCGGACCGGCGGTGTGGATGCACGATGCAGCGCTGCTGCGCGAGCACACCATCCAGCTCTTGCTCGCCGCAGTCGCGACCGCCTTGTGCATGGTCGAGCGCAAATATGACCGCGACGCGGACACGAGTGCGCCAATCGCCGAAGCGGTCGAAGTCGCCGCCACTGCGCCGAATCCGATCCCGTTCACGCCCTGGCGGAGCTGAGCGCTCTCGACTTTCCCTGACGCAGCGAACCTAAATTACTTCGGCCGCGCCTCGTGCAGGCCGCGGTCGGGCGGCTGCAATTTTCCGGCGCGCCGATCCTTTACCGCCTGCACCAGCGCGAGCGCTGCGTTGCGCACGTCGGTGTGGAAATCCAGATCGCGGTCGAGATCGTTGTGGGCGGTCGCGTAAGGCTCGAGATAGCCGATATAGCGGTCGATGTGCCCGAGATGACCGGAGGGGATCATCCCGATGTCCTCCAGCCAGTCGCTCAGGATGCGGCGCAGATTTTCCGTACCGGATGCGTCGCCATGCACGACCACCGAGAACACGCGGCCTTCGAGATGGCGCGGATAGGGCCAGCCCTTCAATTCCAGCTTCTTGGCCTTGAGCGGGTCCTTGCCGCCGGTCGAGGTGAAATCCGGATTGCCGCCATCGGCGCAGACCAGGCGATCGATCATCAATTTGAGTGAGGATGGCGCCTGGTACCAATTGACCGGGCAGACAATCATCACGCCGTGCGCGGCGACCCATTTCGGATAGATCTCGGCCATCCAGTCGCCGGTCTGCCCGAGCGCATGGTTGGGATAGCAACTGCACGGCCAATGACAGAGCGGCTGCGCGGTGGAGACGCATCCCTTGCAGGGGTAGATCACCTTGCCGTATTCCGCGGTGAGCCGCGACAGATCGAGAATCTCGACCTCGATGCCGCGTGCTTTCTGGATCGCTTCCTTGGCGATCGTCACCATCCGCCAGGTCTTCGACATTTCGCCGGGGCAGGTCTGGTCGTTGCGCGAGGAGCCGTTGACGATGAGGATGCGCGACGGCGATTTCGGATTCTTGTGCTTGCGCTCCGCCGCCTGGACATTGGCGCGCGTTTCCAGCCATTCGATCGGCAGATCGTGGTTGGGGTCGGCGAATCCCTTGCCGGCTTTCCGCGTGCGCGGGCTCTTGTGATAATCGTTGTAGGTAATCCACGCCGCCTCGACCACCTTGTCGAGTTCGGGCATCAGCGGCTCGTAGTCGGGATCGTAAAATCTTGCGAGAAATCGCTTCTTGAACTCGGCTTTTTCGATCTGGACGCTCGGCATGCCCTTGCGGACGGTGACTTTGGCCATGGTTTCCCCCAATGGAATGCGGCATGGCTACATTGAAGCCTTTTCAAATGGAAATGACGAGGATGTCAGCGCGGCGTGATCGGTTTATTTACGTGCCGAGTTCGGCCATCACTTCGGCGGCCTCCTTGAAGGCATGGTTGGCCGCCGGCACCCCGCAATAGATCGCTTGCTGCAATAATATTTCCTTGATGTCGTCGGGCGTAAACCCGCCCTCGGCCAATGCTGCCCGCACATGCAGGCGGAATTCGTCCCACTGGCCCAAGCGCCACCATGGTGCCGATCACCAAGATGCGGCGGGTGCGCTCGTCGTAATGCGGCCTTGTCCAGACCTCGCCCCAGGCGGCGCGGGTGATGAAGTCCTGGAATTCGGCGTTGAAGGGGCTCTTCTTCGCAATTGAGCGATCGACCCATTCGTTGCCCAGCACCTTGCGGCGCTTCGCCATGCCGCGCTCGTGGCGCTCTTTCTCATCCATGGGCCGGACCTCTATTGCAGGAATTTGAGCACAGCCTCAGTGAAGGCTTTCGGCTGCTCGACATTGGAAATATGCGCGGCGTCGAGCTCGACCAGCTTGGCGCCCTTGATCTGCTGCGAAATCTGCTCGCCCCACGCCGGCGGCGTCGCCGGATCTTGCTTGCCGACAATGACGAGCGTCGGCTTGGCGATGCGCGGGTTCGAGGCGCGGAAGTCCATGTCGCGGATCGCTTCCACGCAAGCGGCATAGCCATCACGATTGGTCGCGAGGAACATTTTGGTCATGCGCTCGATCGTCTGGGGCGACCGCTCGCGGAAGCCCTTGGTGAACCAGCGCTCCATATTCGTGCCGACAAACGAGGCAAGGCCTTTCTCGCGCACGGCCTTGATGCGGTCGGCCCAAGGGGCCTTGTCGGCGTAATAGAAATTCGTATTGGCGAGAATGAGCTTGTCGACGCGGCCCGGAGCATTGGCGCCGAGCCACTGGCCGTCCATGCCGCCCATCGAGAGCCCGCACCAGTTAACGGTCTTGATCTTCAACGCATCGAGAATTGCCACGATGTCGCGGCCGAAAATATCGAAGCTATAGGGACCCTTGCTCGCGCCTGACTTGCCGTGGCCGCGGCGGTCGTAGCGCACCAGGCGGAAATGCTTGGCGAACTCGCCCGCCTGGTCGTCCCACATATGCAGGTCGGTGCCGAGCGAGTTCGACAACATCAGCGCCGGCGCGCTTTCGCTGCCTTCCACCTCGACATTGATCGGGCAGCCGTCGGCGGCATTGATTGTCGGCATGAAAGTCCTCCCACCAGCCTGTTGTCTTTAAGCGTTGGCGGACACACTTAAAGGGCTTGCGTGCCGCTGCAAAGCTCTTTTCAGCCGGCATTGAAGGCTTTAAGGGCATAGCTGAGGACCTAAAAGGTCAGGCTTTGCGGATGCGAAGGAGACGGCAATGGCGATGACAATGACCGGCGAGGTGCAGCTCCCGGCGAGCCGCGAGGTGGTTTACGCCAAGCTCAACGATCCTGAGGTGCTCAAGGCCTGCATCCCCGGCTGCGAGGAGCTCAACAAGATATCGGACACCGAGCTGCAGGCGGTCGCCGTGACCAAGATCGGCCCGGTGAAGGCGCGCTTCAAAGGCAAGGTGCATCTCACCGACCTCGACCCGCCCAATGGCTACAAAATTTCCGGCGAGGGCGACGGCGGCGTCGCCGGCTTCGCCAAAGGCGGGGCGAGCGTGGCGCTCACCGAAAAAGACGGCGGCACGCTGCTTACCTATAACGTCGAGGCGCAGATCGGCGGCAAGCTTGCCCAACTCGGGCAGCGGCTGGTGAACGGCGCCGCCAAGAAGATCGCCGACGATTTTTTTAAAAATTTCGCCGCGGCGGTTGCAGCGGGCTAATCATCCCGCTGCCGCCTTGCGACCAATTTCCAGCCCGCTAATCCCTTGACCCGGCCACCGGTCGGGGTTCACAGTTATTCGCATCCGGGCCGAAATCGACGTGATTTCGATCTCCAGGCACCGCCGCCGGGAATGGGCGGGGTGAAAAGAGGGCGTTTGCCCCGAACTTGGGAGGAAGCACATGCCTGCCGTGTCCATGACGGTGAACGGCAAAGCCGTCACCGGCGATGTCGAAGCGCGCACCTTGCTGGTGCAATTCCTGCGCGAGAATTTGCGCCTCACCGGCACCCATGTCGGCTGCGATACCTCGCAATGCGGCGCCTGTGTCGTGCATATCGACGGCATCGCCGCGAAAGCCTGCACCACGCTCGCGCTTCAGTGCGAGGGCGCCAAGATCACCACCATCGAGGGCTTGGCGGAACCGGGCGGTGCGCTGCATCCGATGCAGGAGGCGTTCCGCGAGCATCACGGTTTGCAATGCGGCTATTGCACGCCCGGCATGATCATGGCCGCGCTCGATATCGTGCGCCGCCGCGGCAACGATCTCGACGAACACACCATCCGCGAACAGCTCGACGGCAATATCTGCCGCTGCACCGGCTACCACAACATCGTCAAGGCAATCGCCGCGGGAGCAAAGAACATGGCCAAGAGCGGCGGCTCGCGTCAGGCCGCAGAATAAGCGTCAGAAGGCATACCTCGAGGGAGGAGACCGCCAATGACCGCAACAAAGAGCGCGACCGGGATCGGCGCGGCGGTGCGCCGCAAGGAAGACTTCCGATTTATCACCGGCCAGGGACAATATACCGATGACGTGGTGCGGCCGGGCGAAACCCGCGCCGCCTTCGTGCGCTCGCCGCACGCCCACGCCAAGATCAAAAGCGTCGATGTTTCCGCCGCCAAGAAAATGCCGGGCGTGGTCGACGTGCTCACCGGCGCGCAATTGGCCACCGACAAGATCGGCAATCTGATTTGCGGCTGGATGATCCATTCCAAAGACGGCTCGCCCATGAAGATGGCGCCGCATCCGGCGCTTGCCGCCGACAAAGTCTGCCATGTGGGCGACGCGGTTGCGGTGGTGATCGCCGAGACGCAAGCGCAGGCGCGCGACGCCGCCGAAAAAGTGAAAGTCGCTTACGAAGTGCTGCCGGCGGTGGCCGATCCGGCCAAGGCGAAATCGGGCCCGCAAATCCACGAGATCGCGCCGAAGAACACGATCTACGAATGGTCGCTGGGCGATCAAAAGGCGGTGGACGCAGCCTTCGCCGCCGCCAAGCACGTCACCAAGCTCGACATCGTCAACAATCGCCTGGCGCCGAATGCGATCGAGCCGCGCGTGGCGCTGGCCGAATACGATGCCGGCAACGACCAATCTCACGCTCTGGAACACCACGCAAAACCCGCACGTGTCGCGGCTGGTCATCGCGGCCTTCGTCGGCATGGCGCCCGAGCACAAGCTGCGGGTGATCGCGCCCGATGTCGGCGGCGGCTTCGGCTCGAAGATTTTCATCTATCCGGAGGAAGTCGTTTGTCTGTGGGCCGCGCGCAAGACCGGCCGGCCGGTGAAGTGGACCTCCGACCGTTCGGAAGCGTTTCTCACCGACGCGCATGGCCGCGATCACGTCACGCATGCGGAACTGGCGCTCGACGCGCAGGGAAAGATCCTCGCGCTGCGCGCCAAGACGATCGCCAATCTCGGCGCCTATATGTCGACCTTCTCCTCGTCGGTGCCGACTTATCTCTACGGCACGCTGCTGTCGGGCCAATACAACATTCCGCATATCTACTGCGAGGTCGACGCGGTCTACACCAACACTGTGCCGGTCGACGCCTATCGCGGCGCCGGGCGCCCGGAAGCGACCTTCGTGGTCGAGCGGCTGGTGGAAGTGTCGGCGCGGCAAATGGGCATCGAGCCGGCCGAATTGCGCAAGCGCAATTTCATCAAGACGTTCCCGCACCAGACGCCGGTGATCATGGCCTATGACGCCGGCGACTATCTCGCCTCGCTCAAGAAGGCGACCGAGATCGCCGACGTGAAGGGCTTTGCCAAGCGCAAGCGCGACGCCGCGCGCCACGGCAAGCTGCGCGGTTTGGGATACTCGACTTACATCGAGGCTTGCGGCATCGCGCCGTCGCAGGCGGTCGGTTCGCTCGGCGCCGGCGTGGGCTTGTGGGAGAGCGCCGAAGTGCGCGTCAATCCGACCGGCAGCGTCGAAGTTCTCACCGGCTGTCATGCGCACGGCCAGGGCCACGAAACGACATTCGCGCAATTGGTGTCGGAGCGGCTCGGCATTCCATTCGAGAACGTCTCGATTGTGCACGGCGACACCGACAAGGTGCAGTTCGGCATGGGCACCTATGGCTCACGCTCGGGCGCGGTCGGCATGTCGGCGATCGTGAAAGCGCTCGACAAGATCGAGGCCAAGGCCAAGAAGGTCGCGGGCTTCATGCTGGAAGCCGCCGAAGGCGATATCGAGTTCAAGGACGGCAAGTTCACGGTGGCCGGCACCGACAAGTCGGCGGCCTGGGGCGATGTCGCGCTCAACGCCTATATCGCGCATAAATTCACCGGCGCCGAACTGGAGCCGGGCTTAAAAGAGACCTCGTTCTACGATCCGACCAATTTCACCTTCCCGGCCGGCTGTCACATTTGCGAGGTCGAGGTCGATCCCGAGACCGGCAAGACCGATATCGTGAACTGGACCGCGGTCGACGACTTCGGCACCGTGATCAATCCGATGATCGTCGAGGGCCAGGTGCACGGCGGCATCGCGCAAGGCGTCGGACAGGCGCTGCTCGAGGGCGTGGTCTATGACAAAGACGGCCACCTCCTGACCGGCTCGATGATGGACTACACCATGCCGCGCGCTCACGATCTGCCGTCGTTCCATGTCGGCCTGACCGAAACCAAATCGCCGTCGAACCCGCTCGGCATCAAAGGCTGCGGGGAGGCCGGCGCGATCGCTGCGCCGGCGGCGGTGATCAACGCCATCACCGACGCCATCGGCAGCGAGGACATCGCCATGCCGGCCACCGCCAATGCGGTGTGGTCGGCGCTCAAACGCGCGCAACCGCGCAACGCGGCATAATATTCTTAACGGAGAGACCGATGTATAATTTCACCTTCCATCGTCCGACCACGGTCCGCCAGGCGGCGGGGCTCTTGGCGCGCAATCCAGAAGGCAAGCTGCTCGCCGGCGGCCATTCGCTGATCCCGGTGATGAAGCAGCGGCTGGCGCAGCCTTCGGCGCTGATCGATCTCTCGCTGGTCGAGGGCATGAGCGGCGTCGAGCAGAAGGGCCGCTCGATCGTGATCGGCGCCATGACGCGCCATGCCGATGCGGCCAATTCCACCGTGTTGCAGCAGGCGTTGCCGGGGCTCGCCGCCGTGCCGGGCTCGATCGGCGATCCGCAGGTGCGCAACCGCGGCACCATTGGCGGCTCGATCGCCAACAACGATCCCAACGCCGACTATCCGGCCGCCTGTCTCGGCCTCGGCGCCACCATCATCACCAACAAGCGGCGGATCGCGGCCGACGATTTCTTCACCGGCATGTTCTCGACCGCTCTGGAAGACGGCGAGATCATCACCAAGATCAGCTTCCCGATCGCGAAGAAAGCCGCTTACGAGAAATTCAAACACCCGGCTTCTGGCTTTGCGCTGGTCGGTGTGTTTGTCTCCAAGCGCGGCTCGGATATTCGCGTCGCGGTGACCGGCGCAGGCTCCAACGGCGTGTTCCGGGTGAAGTCGTTCGAGGAGGCGCTGAAGAAACGTTTCTCGGCCAAATCGCTCGAGGGCATGACCATTCCGGCCAACGGCATGAACAGCGACATTCATGCGAGCCCCGAATATCGCGCGCATCTGGTCGGCGTATTGGCGCGCAGGGCATTGGCGAAGGCGACGGCCTGATCCACGGGGAGCCTCTGATGCGAACGGCGGTTAATCTTCTAACCGCCGCAATCATGGCAATGCCGCTCGTCCTGGTAACGGGCGCCGGGCCGGTCGCAGCGCAGCGCCGCCAGACTGTAAGTGTCGAAAGCCGTTTCCACGGCAAGCCGCTGACGATACACGCACAGGTTCTTTTGCCGGCCAATCGCGGCGACAGCAAAGTGCCCGCGATGATCATCGTGCATGGGTCCGGCGGCGTGCGCGATGCGCGCGAATTCGCCTATGCGCGTGAATTCAGCAAACTCGGTGTCGCCGGCGTGGTGATCGACAGTTTCACGCCACGCGGCATCAAATCGACTGTGCGCGACCAGGCTCTCGTCAGTTCCTATGATATGCTGGTCGATGCAGTTAGCACGCTGAACGCGATGGCGCGTTATCCCGCGATCGATCCGGTGCGAATTGGAATTATCGGATTTTCCAAGGGCGGCACGGTGGCGATCGAGGCTGCGCTGCGTCGCTACATGGACCCGCTGATCGGCAAGGAAACGCGCTTTGCCGTGTCGATCGCAATGTATCCGTGGTGCGGAAATTTACCCCTTGATTTTCATGCCGCCAGCGGTGCTTCGCTTCACATGCTGCTCGGCGAGCGGGATCGCTACGCAGGAACCGAAAGCTGCAAGGAGTTCGGCGAGAAATTCACTGCGGTCGGTGGCAACCTGACGCTGAAAATCTATTCAGGCGCGCAGCACGATTGGGATTTTCCTGGGTCTGCGCATTGGATCGATGCGGCCGGGCAGAACAGCAGCAAATGCATCTACGACGAGATCGCTCCGGGCACCTGGGCCGAGCGCGGCAGCCAGATCAAAGTTATGGAAAACAACCAGCCGACGTCGACCGCGAAAAAAGCCACGGCGCGTTGCATGACCCTAGGCGTGTCCGGCGGCTACAACGCTCAGACTCGCGCGCAGTCGATGCGGGACATTCGCGGATTTGTCCGTGAGGCATTCAAGCTGCCGTGACGTCAACGATCGAGTTCGCCCAGCAAATCATGCAAGTCGAGCGGATTGGTGTACATGCGCAAGGAGCCGTCCGGCTTCTTCGGCCACATTTCCTTCGGCCGGTCCCAATACAATTCGACGCCGTTGTCGTCCGGGTCGCGCAGATAAAGCGCCTCGGAGACGCCGTGGTCGCTGGCCCCTTCGAGCGGGATCTTGGCGACGATCAGCCGGCGCAGCGCCTCGGCCAGAAGCTTGCGGGTCGGGTAGAGAATGGCGGTATGGTAAAGGCCGGTCGTGCCCGCGGGCGGGGCTGAGCCGCCCAGGCTCTCCCAGGTGTTGAGCCCGATATGGTGATGGTAGCCGCCGGCCGAGATGAAGGCGGCACCCGGCCGGCCGGTGGTCATCTCAAAACCCAGCACCCCGCAATAGAAATCGAGCGCGCGCTGCAGGTCGGCGACCTTCAGATGCACGTGGCCGATGCGCACGCGCGGGTCGATGGCCGGAAACTGCAGCGTTTCCTTGGTGATTTCGGCGGTGTCCGACATGGGCTCATTCCTTGCGCTAGCCGCGGGGGCCGCTAATACCCACATGTAAGATGCCCGCGCCTTGGGATAAAGTCCCCCCGCAAGGACCTGAATTCATGAAGCCGCTGCCGACCTCCATCGACGCCACGCTCGATCTGCTGGCCAAGGCCGATTACATCGGCGACCGCTCGCTGGCGACGGTGCTTTATCTCGCGCTCAAAATGGGCCGGCCGCTGTTCCTCGAAGGCGAGGCCGGCGTCGGCAAGACCGAGATCGCCAAGGTGCTGGCAGAGACGCTGGGCCGCCGGCTGATCCGGCTGCAATGCTACGAGGGCTTGGACGTTTCCGCCGCGGTCTATGAGTGGAATTACGGCGCGCAGATGATCGCCATTCGTTTGGCGGAAGCGCAAGGCGAGGGCGACCGCGAGCGCATCGAGCACGACGTGTTCTCCGAGCGCTTTTTGATCAAGCGGCCGCTGCTGCAGGCGCTCGAGCCCGACACCAATGGACCGCCGGTGCTGCTCATCGACGAGATCGACCGCACCGACGAAGCCTTCGAGGCATTCTTGCTGGAAGTGCTGGCCGATTTCCAAGTGACCATACCGGAACTCGGCACGGTGAAGGCAGAGCATCCGCCGATCGTGCTGGTGACCTCGAACCGCACCCGCGAAGTGCATGACGCGCTCAAGCGCCGCTGTCTCTATCACTGGGTCGGCTATCCCGACGCCGAACGCGAACTTGAAAATTCTTCGCGCCAAGGTGCCGGGCGCCGCCAAGAAATTGTCCGAGCAGGTGGTCGCCTTCGTGCAGGCGCTGCGCAAGGAAGATCTGTTCAAGGTGCCGGGCGTCGCCGAGACGCTGGACTGGGCCGGCGCTTTCACCGAACTCGACGTGGTGGCGCTGGACCCTGCGACCGTGTCCGACACGCTCGGCGCGCTGCTCAAATATCAAGACGACATCGCCCGGCTCGACGGCAGCAAGGTCAAGGCGCTGCTCGACGAGGTGAAGTCGGAGTTGCGGGCGGCGGAGTAATTTTCATGGCCGAAACCCAGGGCCGCCTTGCCGAAAACATTCTCTACTTTGCGCGCGCGCTGCGCGCGGCCGGCTTGCCGGTGGGGCCGGGCGCGGTGCTCGATTGCCTGGCGGCCTTGCAAGTGGCGCGCGTCGGCGACCGCGAGGATTTCTACTGGACGCTGCATGCGGTGTTCGTGAAACGGCACGAGCATACGATTTTGTTCGACCAGGCCTTCCGCATTTTCTTCCGCAAGCGCGGCTATATCGAGAAGCTGATCGCCTCGATGCTGCCGGAAATCACCGCGGGCGCGCCGAAGCAGCCAGCCCCGGGCGCGCAACGCATCCAGGACGCGCTGCTCTCCGGGTTGAAGCAGCGTGAAGACGAAGCCGAAATCGAGCTTGATGCGCGGCTGACCGTGTCCGACCGCGAAGTGCTCCAGAAAAAAGATTTCGCGCAAATGACGCGCGGCCGAGATCGCGCAAGCCAAGCAGGCGATCGCGCGGCTGACGCTGCCGCTTGATCTCGTCCGCACGCGGCGCACGCAAGCGCGCCGGCGCGGACACCTGATCGATATCCGCCGCACCTTGCGCGCCAGCATGAAGGCGGGCGGGGCGGTGATCGATCTGAAATATTTCGGGCCGCGCGTGAAGGAGCCGCCGATCGTGGCGCTCTTGGATATTTCAGGCTCGATGAGCCAGTACACGCGGCTGTTTCTGCATTTCCTGCATTCGATCACCGATGCGCGGAAGCGCGTGACGACCTTTTTGTTCGGCACGCGGCTGACCAACGTCACCCGCGCCATTCGTGCGCGCGATCCCGACGAGGCGCTCGCCGCCTGCTCCGCGCATGTGGTGGACTGGTCGGGCGGCACGCGCATCGCCTCGTCGCTGCGCGAGTTCAACAAGAAATGGGGACGGCGCGTGCTCGGCCAGGGCGCGGTGGTGTTGCTGATCACCGACGGGCTGGAGCGCGATGCCGACGATACGCTTTCGTTCGAGATGGACCGGCTGCATCGCTCCTGCCGGCGGCTGATCTGGCTCAATCCGCTGTTGCGCTTCGAGGGTTTCGAGGCGCGCGCCAAGGGCGTGCGCGCCATGCTGCCGCATGTCGACGAATTGCGGCCGATCCACAATCTGGATTCCATGAACGAATTGGTGCGCGCGCTATCGGGCGCGCCGGCCAAAGGCTACGATCCCAAACTGATGCTCAGGCACGTGGCTTAGTCTAATTCTGTCATTGCCGGGCTTGACCCGGCAATCCATCTTTAAAGCTGGACCCGCGGGTCAGCCCGCGGGTGACGACCGAGAAAGAGGCGATGGAGAACAAATGCTTTCGCGCGACGAAGACATTCTCAAAGCCGCCGAGGACTGGCGCAAAAAGGGACGCGGCGTGGCGCTCGCCACCGTGGTGGAAACCTGGGGCTCGGCGCCGCGGCCGGTCGGCTCCAATCTCGTGATCGACAATGACGGCAATTTCTTAGGCTCCGTCTCGGGCGGCTGCGTCGAAGGCGCGGTGGTGACCGAAGCCATTGATGTGATCGAAAGCGGCAAGCCGAAAATGCTGGAATTCGGCGTCGCCGACGAGGCGGCCTGGAATGTTGGCCTTTCCTGCGGCGGCACCATCCGCGTTTATGTGGAGAAGGTTGCTTAAGTGAAACTCGACGTTCTGCATGCGCTCAATGCCGAACGCGCCGCGCGCCGCGCGGTGGTCGTCGTCACCGATGTCGCCAGCGGCGAACAGCGGCTGGTGAAAGCGGCTGACGTTGCAAAAGACCCGCTTAAAGGCGCCATCGAAAAGCGTCTGCGCATGGCCAAAAGCGGCATGGAAGATACGCCGCAGGGCCGCGTGTTTCTCACCGTGCACGTGCCGTCGCCGCAGCTGGTGATCACCGGCGCCGTGCATATCAGCCAGACGCTGGCGCCGGTCGGGCAATTGCTCGGCTATGACGTGACCATCGTCGATCCGCGCACGGCCTTTGCCTCGATTGAGCGGTTTCCCGACGTGAAGGTGATCGCGCGAATGGCCGGATGTGGCGCTGCCGCCGCTCAATGTCGACCATTACACGGCCTTCGTTGCGCTCACGCATGATCCGAAAATCGACGATCCGGCGCTGCTGCATGCGCTCAAGCGCGATTGCTTTTATGTCGGCGCGCTCGGCTCCAAGAAAACCCATGCCAAGCGCGTCGAGCGGCTGAAGGCAGCGGGGCTGACCGACGCCGATATCGCGCGCATCCATGCGCCCATCGGTCTGCCCATCGGCGCGGTGTCGCCGGCCGAAATCGCGGTCGCCATCATGGCCGAGATCACGCAGCGCCTGCGCGTGAAAGCCGAAAAGGCGGAGGCGGCATGAAGTTCGGCGCGGTTCGCTCCGGCGGAGGCGGTCGGCGGCACGGCGGTGCATTCCATCCGCCAGGGCGATCTTGTGCTGAAAAAAGGCACGCTGATCGGGCCGAAGGAAGCCGCCGCGCTCAAGGCCGCGGGCGTCAAGGAAATCGTGGTGGCGCGGCTCGAGCCCGGCGAAGTGACGGAGGATCAGGCCGCCGCCGATATAGCTGCCGCGATTGCGGGGGAGGGCATCCGCGCCGACCGCGCCTTCACCGGCCGCTGCAATCTGTTCGCGCAAAGCGCCGGCGTGCTGGTCGTGGACAAAGACGCAATCGATCGTTTGAACCGCATCGACGAGGCGGTGACGCTGGCGACATTGCCCGCGTTCAAGCCGGTGGTGGATGGCGAGATGATCGCCACCGTGAAAATCATTCCGTTCGCAGTCGCCGCCAAAGCGCGCGATCAGGCGGTGGCCGAGGCTGCCAAGGCCAAGCCGGTCATCCGCGATTGCGCCCTACAAAGTGCGCAAGGTCGGCGTGGTCTCGACGCTGCTGCCGGGCCTCTCGCCCAAGGTCGTCGACAAGACGCTCAAGATCACCATGACACGGCTGGCGCCGACCGGCGCCAGCATCATCGCCGAACGGCGGGTGCCGCATGAAACGGCGGCGCTCACGCGTGCGATCGACGAATTGCTTAAGCTCGGCGCCGAACTGGTGATCGTGTTTGGCGCTTCCGCCATCGCGGATCGGCGCGACGTGATCCCGGCGGCGGTGGAAGCCGCCGGTGGCGAGATCGAGCATTTCGGCATGCCGGTCGATCCCGGCAATCTGCTGCTGATCGGCCGCTTGCGCGGGCAGGCGGTGCTGGGCGCGCCAGGCTGCGCACGCTCACCGAAGGAGAATGGCTTCGACTGGGTGCTGATGCGGCTGCTCGCCGGCTTGCCGGTGACGCCGCGCCGATATCACCGGCATGGGTGTCGGCGGCCTGCTGATGGAAATCGTGACGCGGCCGCAGCCGCGCTCCGAACCGGCCCCGGAAAAAGGCCGCAACATCGCTGCGGTCGTGCTCGCCGCCGGACGGTCCACCCGCATGGGCGCGATCAATAAGCTGATTGCCGAGATCGGCGGCAAGCCGCTGGTGCGCATCGCCGCCGAACAGGCGCTGGCCTCGCGCGCAGCGCCAGTGATCGTCGTGACCGGCCATGAGCGCGAGCGTGTCGAGGCAGCGCTCAAAGGTTTGCCTGTGCGTTTCGCGCACAACGCCGACTACGGAGAAGGCCTCGGCACTTCGCTGAAAGCCGGCATCGCCGCGGTGCCGGCCGACGCCGACGGCGCCATCGTCTGCCTTGGCGACATGCCGCAGGTGGACAGCCCATTGATCAACAAATTGATTGCGGCCTTCGACCCGGCGCGCGGCGCGCTGGTGGTGGTGCCGAGCATCGACGGGCGGCGCGGCAACCCGGTGGTCTGGTCGCGCCGTTTCTTCAACGATCTCATGTCGATCCCCGGCGACATCGGCGCACGCCACCTGATCGGCAGTTATGCCGAGGCGGTCGTCGAAGTACCGGTCGCCGGCGACGCGGCGCTGACGGATGTCGACACGCCCGAGTCGCTCTCCGCCGTCAAGGCGGAAATCGAACGGGCTTAAGACTCAAATCGTTGATCGCAGGCGCAACTCAGCCCCTATCTGGCAGCGACGCTTGGGTAAGGGATGATGACGGATACTCACACGCCGGTGGTGCGTGCATTCGTCGCCGCGGCATTGCTGCTGGCGACGGTGACGCTGATGCTGGTCGCGCTCAACACGGCGCGCGCGGCCGGCGCGCTGGCGATCGGCGCCTGCGGGGCGTTCGGCGAATCCTTCGATTTTCGCGGCGTCAACGAAGCGCGCAAGAGCGCGCTGGAGAAATGCCGGGGCAAAGGCTGCCGGGTGGTGGCGACGGTGAAGCGCGGCTGCGCGGCCTTTGCGGTCGATTACACCAATGCCTGCGGCGCCCACGGCTGGGGCCAGGGACGCGAACTCGGCGGCAGCCAGAACGCGGCGTTGCGCGCCTGCTACCAAGACGGCGGCAAGGAATGCGTCATCCGCACGTTTTTCTGCGACGCCAAGGGCTGAGCCGGAACATCCATCGAAGCTGCCGGTTCACAAGCTGACCCTCGCGTCAGCCGCATCATTATTGATCAAACAGTATTATTTGCGGGGCCTTGCGCGCGCGTCCGCTGCCAGCACTATAAATGACTGACCAGTCAGTCAGGATTGAGTTATGCCGAGCCAGCCGCGCAAATCCGCAACGATCGCGCGCCGCATGCGGGCGCTACGGGCGGCATCCGGGGCCAAGCCCGGCCGCGGCGGCCGACAGCCGCAAGGCGCGCAGCGCCGCCCGCCGCGAAGCCATCCTCACCGCCGCGCTCGACGAATTCTCCGCCCGCGGCTTCGAGGCGGCGCGGCTCGACGACGTGGCCAAGCGCGCCGGCGTCGCCAAGGGCACCATCTATCTTTATTTCCGCGACAAAGAGAGCCTGTTCCAGGAGCTCATCCGCGCCATGCTGACGCCGATCGTCGGCAGCATCGAGGCCTTGGGGCAGGCCGACGTGCCGATGGCGGCGCTCGCCGACACCATCGCCGAATTGTTCGTGCGCGAGATCTACGAGACCCGGCGCAAGGATGTGATCCGGCTGATGATCTCGGAAGGCCGGCGTTTTCCCAAGCTCGCCGAATTCTATTACCGCGAGGTGCTCTCGCGCATCGTCGCCGCCGTGCGCGCGCTGCTTGAGCGCGCCGCCGCGCGCGGGGAGGTGCCGGCCGGGCTCGCCGAATTTCCACAATTGATCGCGGCGCCGGGCCTGGTCGCCATCATCTGGAACGGACTGTTCGAGCAATTCGAGCCGCTCGACGTGCGCGCCATGATGAAAGCGCATCTTGAATTGTTGTTCGCGCCGAGGAGGGCGGCATGACAAACAAATTTGCCGCTTTCTCGGCGATCGCGCTGGCATCACTCGCGCTCGCGGCTTGCGCCAAACACGACGACCGCACGCTGCAAGGCTGGGTCGAGGCCGAGCTGGTGTTCGTGTCGCCCGACGAGCAGGGCCGCATCGAGACACAAAAAGTGCGCGAAGGCGACCGCGTGCAAAAAGGCGAACTGCTGTTCACCTTGGACGACGACCTGCAAGAGGCCGATCTGATGGTGAAGAAGACCGCCGTGGTCAATGCGCAGCAGAATTTCGACCGCGCCAAGGAGCTCCTGAAGACCGCGACCGGAACGCAAAAGAACTTCGACGATGCCGAGGCCGCGCTGCGCCAGGCCAAAGCCAATGCGGACGCTTCGCAAACAAAGCTCAACCGCCGCAGCGTCTATAGTCCGGGCGAGGGCACCATCGAGCAGGTCTATTACCGCACCGGCGAAACCGTGCAGCCCGGCCACGCCGTGGTGGCGCTGCTGCCGCCGAAGAACCTTAAAGTTCGCTTCTTCGCGCCGGAGGGGCTGCTGCCCGCGATCAAATACGGGCAAACCGTAACCGTGACCTGCGACGGTTGCGCCAAGGGTCTCACGGCGAAGGTGAGCTTCATTGCGCGCAGCGCCGAATATACGCCGCCGGTGATCTACAGCATGGATGAGCGCGCCAAGCTCGTGTTTCTGATCGAGGCGCGGCCCGACAGCCCGGAGAAGTTCCGCGTCGGCCAGCCGGTGAGCGTCACGCTGCCGAGCGGGGCGCCGCCGTGACCAGTTCCGATATCGTCATCGACGTCCATAACCTGACCAAGAAATTCGACGGCCGGGCGGTGGTGCACAATCTCTCTTTGCAGGTCAAACGCGGCACCATCTACGGCTTTCTTGGGCCCAATGGCTCGGGCAAGACCACCACCATCCGCATGCTGTGCGGGCTGCTCACGCCCGACAGCGGCGACGGCACCTGTCTGGGCTTCGACATTCTCGACGCAAACCGACCAGATCAAGCGCCAGGTCGGCTACATGACCCAGCGCTTCAGCCTTTATCAGGATCTCTCGGTGCGCGAGAACCTGGAATTCATCGCCCGCATCTACGGCATTGAAGAGCCCGCGCCGCCGCGCGTTCCGCGATCGAGCGGCTGGGCTTGGGCGGCCGCGAGGACCAAATCGCGGGTGAACTGTCCGGCGGCTGGAAGCAGCGGCTGGCGCTTGGCGCCTGCACGCTGCCGAGCCCGCAATTGTTGCTGCTCGACGAGCCGACCGCGGGCGTCGATCCGAAGGGGCGGCGCGATTTCTGGAACGAGATTCACGCGCTCGCGGCGCACGGTCTCACCGTGCTGGTCTCCACGCATTACATGGACGAGGCCGAGCGCTGTCATGAGATCGCTTACATCGCCTACGGCGAATTGCTGGTGCACGGCACCGTCGAGCAGGTGATCGCAGTCCTCGCACCTGACGACCTATACTGTCGGCGCGGAAGGCGGCGAAGGCCTTTCCGATCTTTCGGTTGAGCTCATCCGGCAAGCCGGGCGTCGACATGGTGGCGCCATTCGGCACCAGCCTGCACGTGTCGGGGCGCAACGCGGCCAAGCTCGACGCGGCGATCGCGCCTTATCGCAAGCGCAAGGACCTCGACTGGAAACGATCCGAGCCCTCGCTCGAAGACGTGTTCATCGACCTGATGGGCAAGGCGAAAGATAATTTCCAATGACGCATTTGATCCCCGCGCAACCGCCGCGCCGGGTCAGCGGCCGCGACTTCTGGGGCAAAACTTACGCGGTGTTTGTGAAGGAATTCATCCAGCTCAAGCGCGACCGTGTTTCATTTGCCATGATCATCATGATCCCGCTGATCCAGCTCATGCTGTTTGGCTACGCCATCAACACCAATCCGAAACATCTGCCGACCGCCGTGCTGTTGCAGGAGCACAGCGATCTCGGCCGCTCGATCTTGGCGGCGCTCAAGAACACCGAATATTTCCGCATCACCCAGGAGCCGCGTAGCGAGGCTGAGCTCGATCGGCTGCTGGCCTCCGGCAAGGTGCTGTTCGGCATCGAGATCCCGCGCAATTTCGAACGCTCGGTGCGCCGCGGCGATAAGCCGGCCATGCTGGTGGTCGCCGACGCCACCGATCCGATTGCCGCAGGTTCGGCTGTCGGCGCGCTGTCCCAAGTGGTGGCGACCGCGCTCGCGCACGACCGCGGCATTCCGGATCAGGCCGCGCTGCCGTTCGAGATCAGGACGCATGCGCGCTACAATCCGGCCGGCCTGACCCAGCTCAACATCGTGCCCGGGCTGGTCGGCACCATTCTCACCATGACCATGCTCATTTTCACCGCGTTGTCGGTGACGCGCGAGATCGAGCGCGGCACCATGGAAAATCTCTTGTCGATGCCGATCACGCCGTTCGAGATCATGCTCGGCAAGATCATTCCCTACATCATCGTCGGCTTCGTGCAGGCGGCGATGATCATCGCCACCGGCGTCCTGCTGTTCGGCGTGCCGATCCTCGGCAATCTGTTCGTGCTGGCGGGCCTGAGCACGCTGTTCATCGCCACCAATTTGTCGATCGGCTACACCTTCTCGACCGTCGCGCAGAACCAGCTGCAAGCGATGCAAATGTCGATCATGTTCTTCCTGCCGAATATTTTGTTGTCAGGCTTCATGTTTCCGTTTGCCGGCATGCCCAACTGGGCGCAATGGGTCGGCGAGGCGCTGCCGCTGACGCATTATTTGCGCATCGTGCGCGCGGTCATGCTGAAGGGATCTTCGGTCGGCGATCTGCACTATGACGCGGCGGCGATGTTTGTCCTGATGCTGGTGGCCATGACCATCGCCGTAACGCGTTTCCGCCGCACGCTGGATTAAGCTTTCGCAACTGCGACCTTGTGTCGGCGCAGCCGCTGGAATTACATGAGCGGCGCGGTGTTTGCTTCGGGCCCGCCGCTTCGGGGATTGACGATGTCCGTGTGCTTTCGGTCGATGATGTTTGGCGCAGCTGTGGTGGCCTTTTTTGCCATTCCGTGTGCTTAGCGCCGCCGACCCCAATCCGGCCATGAGTCAGCCGGACGCGGTGGCGTGGCGGCTGTTCACGACGGTGAGCCGCCCGGCCGCAGCGCCGGCCCATCACAATGCCTTATTCGAAACATGGGCGTCGGATCGCGAGACGTTCACCGCCCATCCGCAATGGCCGAACACCGCCAATGGCACGATCGAGAAAACGCTGATCAACAAGCTGGGCAAATCAGATCCGAAAAAACCCGGTCCCGCGCGCTGGGCGACGTCGCCATCCATTATTTGCGAGAAAGGCAAGATCGGCCCTTGCGTCGGCAAGGAGACGTTGCGCAACCGGCCGGCCTTCGACTTCATCGTCAACAACAAGCTCTACAGCCAGCAAGGCTTGGCCGCGGCCTTTGGCACAACGATCAGCTTTCCGATCGAGGCGACCGAGGTGAAAGCCGAATGGATTCCGGTTTCGCAACTTGAAGCCTGGAACGGTGTCACGGCGGCGCAAGCGCCTTCGCTTTATTACATCAACACCACGCGCATCGGCGGCAAGCCGGTCGCCGTCGCCTTGGTGGCGCTGCATATCATTTCCAAGGAAGTGCCGAACTGGACTTGGGCCACCTTCGAGCATTGGAAAAATCCCGGCCGCTGCGACCTGATCGGTTGCCGCGACGAATTCGGCGCGGTGCAGGCGGAAGTAAAATCCAATGCCCAGCCGGACAAGTCTTATGCGTTTTGCGCCCACACCGACGCGCTCAAGAACAGTTTCAAAGAAGCGGGCCTGGCGGATGTCTGGCTGAATTATTGCCTGAAAGGCACGCAGACCAATTTCATCACCACCGCCGGCCAAGCGGTGCTGATGGGCAATTCGGTCAGCGAGACAATCAATGCCGGCGTGCCGCCGCCTTTCTCCTCGTGCATGACCTGTCACGCGGAGGCCGCCGCCGACAAAAATGGCAAGGCGGCGGTCGTGAGACTATTCGAAACCGGCGCGCCGCAGCCGGCCTGGTTCATCGGTTCCGGCTCGCCGGCGGCGCCGCAATATAAGCAGGCGGATTTTGTCTGGGCGGTTCCGCTTTGCGCGATCGCGGCCGATGGCGTGACCGCCTGCGCGCCGCCGCCGAAATGACGCGCCACTTGCCGCCGCTTACTGCCGCGTCATGACATTGATGCGGACATAGGGACTGGAGCGATTTTCGGTGTCGAGCGCCCAGCCGCCCGCCGCCGACCATTCGGTGGCGCCGATCTTGAGGCTGGTGACGTGCGCGCCGAAGCGCGTCTGCTTGTAGCCGTCGCCGCCATACACTTGCGTCTCCGGTCCGGCATAGAACTGATCGAACAATTTCCAGCCGAAGGCGGCGCGCGCCGAATAATTCGTGCCGATCGACGACAACGAGGCGTCGGCGGCGGCCATGGTCGTGGGCGTCGGCTCGGCCCACAATTCGGCGGCGAAGCGGATGCCCAATGAGTGGCCGTTCAGCCGGTTGCTGGGATCGTCGGGCGAGAGCCGGTTTTTCTGATATTCCGGCCCGAAGAAAACTTTGACCTCGATCGGCCCGCGCTTGATCCGCCAGCCGGGCATGATGGCGCCCAAGCCTTCCGCGCCGACCACTTCATCGCCGCCCAAGCTTGCGGCGTTGTAGCGGTAGAGGCCGCCCGAGAGCAGGAGTTTGAGCAGCAGGCCGTCTTTGTCGAAGCCGCTTGGGCCCCAGATCACGCCGCCATAGAGGAAGGCGCCGTTGCGCCAAATATCGCGGCCGGAAAACAGGATGAAGTGCGCATCTTCCTCCTCGTCGGCCCAACTGGGGCCGGCCGATAAACAAAACCAACAAACAACGAAGGCCGCGGCGACGGCAATCGCCGCGCAAACACGCCTCCCACGACTCATCGAGGCCCCCAGCCTCACAACGGATCGTTGCACCCTTACCGGGTTACCCTTCAACTAAAGCGTGTTACCAGGTTGTTGTCCACAACTCGATCGTCCGCGCAATGGTTGCAAAAGGGCGCAATCCGGCGGGTTTTCGTGGCTGGCTTCGGCAAGCGGGCGCCGCATGCCGGATATGCACCGCAGACGAGCGAAAAGCAGGGGCCAATCGCCAAACGGTGAGGCGATATGGTAAGCCGCCTGCTCCGTTTCAGGGCCACAAAAACTCGACATGAACCCGACCTCCATCCCCGCCGCCGCCGATGCCGCCGCCCGCAAGCGCTCCATCGCCTTTCTCAATTGGGCGCACGCGCTCGACCATTTCGTGCTGCTGATCTATCCGACCGTCGTGATCGGGCTGGTGGTGATCTACCAGCGGCCCTATTCGGAGCTGATCGCGCTGTCGACCGCGGCCTTCGTCACCTTCGGTGTGTTCGCGCTGCCGGCCGGCTGGCTCGCGGACCGCTGGAGCCGCCGCAACATGATGGGTGCGTTCTATATCGGCTGCGGCGTTTCGCTCGCCGGCGCAGCCTTTGCGCCCAATCTGCCGACGCTCGCGGCCGCGCTGTTTATGCTCGGCATGTTCGCCTCGATCTATCATCCGGTCGGCATGGCGATGCTGATCGAAGCATCCAGCGCGCGCGGGCGCACGCTCGCCTTCAACGGCGTCTGCGGCAATCTCGGCGTTTCGCTCGCCGCCGGCATCAGCGCAGGTCTGGCGACCTGGCTTGGCTGGCGGGCGGCGTTTTTGGTGCCGGCCGCGGTGTCGGTCGTAACCGGCATCGTCTATCTGTGGCTGACGCCGGATGACCGCCATCACGCCAAGAGCCGCAAATCGGTGGCCGGCCGTTCCACTCACCGGACGCCGCGCGGTGATCCTGTTCGGCCTGTTCATCGTGATCGCGCTCACCGCGGGCACGACATTCAATTTGCTCACCATTGCCTTGCCCAAGATCGTGGACGAGCGGCTGGCGAAAAACGTGCCGCTGCTGCTCGTCGGCAGTATCGCGACCTTGGTGCTGGTCTGCGGCGGGCTTGCGCAACTGAGCATCGGCCGGCTGGTCGAGCGGTTCTCGGCGCATAGCCTGTTTGCCGCCGTCACCGGGCTTGGATTTCTCGGCAACCTGTGGGCGGCCAACGCCGACGGGATTCCTTTGATGTTTGCGCTGGCCGTTGCCGTTGCCGCGATCTACGGGCAGGTCACGGTCAACGATATCGTGCTGGCGCGCTATACCGCCGACGCCTGGCGCGGCCGCGTCTACTCGGTGCGCTATTTCCTGCTGTTCATCAGCGCCGCCGTTGCGATCGGCATGATCTCGCTGCTGCACGATCGCGGCGGCTTTGCCCTTGTGCTCGCGGTCAATGCGGCCATCGCGCTGGCGATGTTTGCGGCCACCGTTGTGCTGGCTTTGGTCATTTCCAAATACGAAGCGCAGCACGCCGCGGCGCAACCGGCGCCGGCGGAATAATTTTCAAAATAGCGGCGGGATCAGGTCCTCGACCGTCACGCGCATGCGCTTCTTCACCAGCGCGGCGATGCGGCTGCGATGGCATTCCTTCGGATCGCGCTCGTAACAGAGCAGCGCCACGCGCTCGCCCGATTTGATCAGCGCAATCAACTCGCCGAGCGCAGCTTGCGCGTCCGGCGTCTTGATGTGCTTGTCGTAGATGCGCCAGAGCGTGTCGAAGTCGCCGGAGCGCGCCGCCAGGCGGCCTTCCGTCGGCGTTCCCAGTTTCTGCAAATGCAGATAGGCGATGCCGTTCTCGTCGAGCGAAGCGGCGAGCTGGCGCTTGGAAAAACCCGGCCGGCGCGAGGCCGCCACCGCGCGGGTATCGACCAGAAGCTTGACCTTGGCGCGCTTGAGTTCGCCCAAAACCGCGTCGGGCTTGGCCTTTTCGTAGCCAATCGTAAACAAAGTCTGCATGCGGCTGTCACAGTAATGACACAGATGGACGCTATATAAGAGGCAAGTTGGCGATTGGGAATTAAGTACCGATCGCCCTGACGGCCACGATGAGGTTACAGGCGACGGCGGATGTACCCGCGCCTCTCATTTGTGGTCGTTTTCATTTTCAGCATCATCCCACGGCCGGCAAGGCGAAGCCCGTGAGTTCCGCGGCGGTTCCTTCGATCGCGCGCTTGGCGATCGCTTCGCCGATAGCGGCGGAATGCTTGAAGCCGTGCCCGGAGCAGGGCGAGGCCACGATCACGCGCGGCTGATCCGGCAGGCTGTCGACGACGAAGCGCGCACCCTCGACGCAGGTGTACATGCACACCGCTGTCTTCGCGCTTTCAGGGCGCAGGCCGGGAAAGAACTCGGCGACGTAGTCGTCGAACATGGCCTTGCTCTCGGCCGCCGACACGTTGCGCTCGACTTTGTCCGCGCTGGTTTCGGTCTCGTATTGCTCGGTGGCGATCTTGATCGTCGGTTCGTCCGTGCCGACCCAGGGAAAGCCGTAGATGGTCTGCTGGCGCGGCGTTTGCCAGATGAAAACCGGAAAGGCGTCCGGCCGGTAGCGGTCAACGGCTTTGTCGCCGATGCGAAACCAGTAGAGCACCTGGCGGCGGATCGTGAATTGATCGGCGAGGGGCTTTGATACGAGTTTCGGCAGCCAGGGCCCGGCGCTGATCACGATCTTGTCGGCCGAATAAGTCGCGCGCGAGGTCGTGACCGTGACGCCGCTGGCCGACGCCTCGAAGCGCGTGACCGCTTCGCCGTAATTGAGCGTTGCGCCAAGGCGTGCCGCTTCGCTCAACTGGGCTGCGATGCATTCCTCCGGAAACAGATAGCCGCCGGTCGGCTCGAAATAGCCGCGATCACCATCGGCGATCTGGAATGGCGGAAAGCGCCGGCGAATATCGGCATCGGTCAGCAATTCATGCGGCACGTCGTGCAAGGTTGGCGGCATCGATGGTGGTCTGCAGAAAATCGGCATTGCCGTGAGTTTTGGCGCGCTTGCCTTTGCCCGAGATGACCAACAGTCCGTTCTGCACCAGCAAAGATTTTCCGGTGCGCTGCTCCAGCGCCCGCCAGATCTCGTTCGAGCGGCGGGCGAGGGGGGTGTATTGCACGCCTTCGCCGCAGGCGAGCCGCGTGATGCGCGTGTCGCCATGGCTGGAGCCGAAGGCATGCGGCGGGGTGAATTGGTCGAGGCCGAGAACTTTGGCGCCGCGTTTGGCGAGCTGAAAGGCTGTGGCCGAGCCCATGGCGCCCAGGCCGATGACGATCACGTCGAATGTTTTGCTCACGCCAAAGCCCCGAAATATTGCCGCACCAAGTGTAGCGCGGATGAGCCATGAAAAAGAGGCCGCCCGGAGGCGGCCTCTGATTTCGTATGGGTACAGCGATCGGGAAGAACTTAGAAATCCATCCCGCCGCCCATACCGCCCATTCCGCCGCCGCCGCCCGGCATACCGCCGCCGGCCGACTTCTTCTGCGGAAGTTCGGCAACCATCGCCTCGGTGGTGATCAGAAGGCCGGCGACCGACGCCGCGCCCTGGATCGCCGTACTTGATCGACCGCGCGTCATGGTTCTCGGCTGCTCATTTTCTAGAGCCTGTCGGTAGGGCGCTGTTAGAGTTGCGGCCGCCAGATTGATTTGCCGACGGCATTGTTGCAGGATTTGGTGGGATCAACGATCGCAATCGTGCAATTGAAATGGGTTGTTCAAAATTCATTGCGCTCGCCGCCTATGCCGCGCTGACGGCGTCAACGGTAATTGCCGGAGCCGAATCCAGCCCCGAAGCCCTGGGCCACATCATCGACCAAGTAGTGGCGCGCGTGCCAGCGTGCCACGGCCTTGCCATCGGCGCCACACACGGAAACGTGAGTGCGCAACGCTTCTATGGCGATAGCGGTAATCATGGCCGGCCCAGGGCGGACACCGAATTCGAGATCGGCTCGATCACCAAGATATTCACCGCCACACTGCTCGCGTTCGAGGACCAGCAGGGCACGATGCACCTTGCAGATCCGCTCGCGCGCTATGCCCCGCCCGGCTTCCGGGTGCCGGACTTCAACGGCCAGCAGATTATGCTCGAGCATCTCGCCGAACACACGTCGGGGCTGCCTAGAATAGTGCCAACCCGAGGGCGTTCTTCGACGAGGCCCGAACAGCTCTGGCGGTTCCTCAGTGACTATCAGCTCACGCGCGCACCAGGAGAAGAATACCTCTATTCCAACGTCGGCTACGCGCTGCTCGCCCGGGCGATGGTGCGCCAGCTGCACGCCAACGAGGATCAGCTCTATGCGCGCATCATCACCGGTCCGCTCGGGATGCACGATACGGCGATCAAGCTGACCTCCGACCAACAGGCACGGCTGGCGCAGGGTTTTCTGCCGAATGGACAGCGGACGGCGGAATTCGGACCGGGCTTTCCGGCGATGGACGGCGCCGGTGCATTGCGCTCGACGCTCATCGACATGATGCGCTTTCTGGATTTCGCACTGGGCCGTGTGAACATCCCGCTGCGCTCGCTGCTGCCGGCCTTGCTTAAGCCCCGCCATGCAGCAGGCCGTAATGAGAGCGTCGGCCTCGGCTGGCAGATGCGCGATAGTCCGAACGGCAGGATCGTCTTCAAGGACGGCGCGATCACGGGCTATTCAGCCTACATGGCGTTTGCCCCATCGCGCGGGACCGGCGTCGTGGTCCTGTCGAATCAAGCGCGCTGCGAGGTAGGCAAGATCGCCGGTGAAATCATGGCGGGCATGAACGGCGCAACCTCCGTTAGGTAACGGAAAGGCCCGGGATTGCTCCCGGGCCTTTCGTTTTTGAGAGTCGAGCGAACGGACTTAGAAATCCATCCCGCCGCCCATGCCGCCCATTCCGCCGCCGCCGCCCGGCATACCGCCGGCCGACTTCTTCTGCGGAAGTTCGGCAACCATCGCCTCGGTGGTGATCAGGAGGCCCGCGACCGACGCCGCGCCCTGGATCGCCGAACGCACGACCTTGGTCGGATCGATGATGCCCTTGGACACCATGTTGCCGTACTCGCCCGACTGCGCGTCGTAGCCGTACGCGTACTGATCCTTCTCCATGATCTTGCCGACCACGACCGAGCCATCGGCGCCGGCATTGGTGGCAATCTGGCGGGCCGGAGCCTGCACAGCCTTGCGCACGATATCGACGCCGTGCTTCTGGTCTTCGTTGTCGGTCTTGACGCGCTTGAGCGCTTCGACCGAACGCAGCAGAGCGACGCCGCCGCCCGGCAGGATGCCTTCCTCGACCGCGGCGCGGGTTGCATGCATCGCGTCGTCGACGCGATCCTTGCGCTCCTTCACCTCGATCTCGGTGGCGCCGCCGACGCGGATCACCGCAACGCCGCCCGCCAGCTTGGCGAGACGCTCTTGCAGCTTCTCTTTGTCGTAGTCGGAGGTCGTCTCTTCGATCTGCGCCTTGATCTGCGCGACGCGTGCTTCGATGTCGGCCTTCTTGCCGGCGCCGTTGATGATGGTGGTGTTTTCCTTGTCGATCATCACCTTCTTGGTGCGGCCGAGCATGGCGATGGTGACGTTCTCGAGCTTGATGCCGAGATCTTCACTGATCGCCTGGCCGCCGGTCAGGATCGCGATGTCCTGCAGCATGGCCTTGCGGCGATCGCCGAAGCCCGGCGCCTTGACGGCAGCGACCTTCAGACCACCACGCAGCTTGTTGACGACGAGGGTGGCGAGCGCTTCGCCTTCCACATCTTCGGCTACGATCAAAAGCGGTTTGCCGGACTGCACCACCGATTCTAAGCAGCGGCAGCAGTTCCTGCAATCCAGAGAGCTTCTTCTCGTAGATCAGGATGTAGGGGTCTTCCATCTCAACGCGCATCTTGTCGGCGTTGGTGATGAAATAGGGCGAGATGTAGCCGCGATCGAACTGCATGCCTTCGACCACGTCGAGTTCGGTCTCCAGGCTCTTGGCCTCTTCGACCGTGATGACGCCCTCGTTGCCGACTTTCTTCATGGCGTCGGCGAGGAACTTGCCGATCTCGGCATCGCCGTTGGCGGAGATGGTGCCAACCTGCGCGATTTCCTCGTTCGAGGTGACCTTCTTGGAGTTCTTCTTGAGGTCCTCGACGATGGCTTCGACCGCAAGGTCGACGCCGCGCTTGAGGTCCATCGGGTTCATGCCGGCGGCAACCGCCTTGGAACCTTCACGCACGATCGCCGCGGCTAGAACCGTCGCGGTGGTGGTGCCGTCGCCGGCGGTGTCGGAGGCCTTGGAAGCGACCTCGCGCACCATCTGCGCACCCATGTTCTCGAACTTATCTTCGAGTTCGATTTCCTTCGCTACCGTCACGCCGTCTTTGGTGATGCGCGGGGCGCCGAAGCTCTTGTCGAGCACGACGTTGCGGCCCTTGGGGCCGAGCGTAACCTTCACCGCATTGGCGAGGATGTCGACGCCGCGCAGCATGCGGTCGCGCGCATCGACTCCAAATTTAACGTCTTTAGAAGCCATAGTACGAATTCCTTCGGTTTGATGTCGGCTGGAAGCGCTTAGGCGGCTTTTCGCTTGGCGACTTGGCCGCCTTCGATCACGCCCATGATGTCGCTTTCTTTCATGATCAGGAGTTCCTGACCGTCGATTTTCACTTCGGTGCCCGACCACTTGCCGAACAGGACGGTGTTGCCGACCTTGAGATCGATCGGGATGAGCTTGCCGCTCTCGTCGCGGCCACCGGGGCCGACGGCGACGATCTCGCCCTGGCTCGGCTTCTCTTTGGCGGTGTCGGGAATGATGATGCCGCCTGAGGTTTTTTCCTCGGCGTCAATGCGCTTGACGACAACGCGGTCGTGAAGCGGGCGGAACTTCATGGCAGTCCTCCTAAATAATTGAACGGGCTTTGTTTTTGGGTTGCTGGCGGGTCCCCCTGCCAGTACCTGCACCGCAGATGGGGCAGCGATCTTCACCTGCAAGGGGCAGGCGGCAATTTTTTAGCACTCGTTTGCGCAGAGTGCCAAGAACAATCGAAAAGCCAGTCGCTTCAATGGTTAATGCGGGAACCGGCGCGGCGCTTTGCGGGCTGTTCTGCCCTGGCCGAAGGAGCCCCAGCAGAGCTGTTAGCAGGCTCGGAGGGCTGCTGCTAACGCCTTGATTTTAAACAGTTTGTTTATCGTTTCAGCTTGCAATGCCTACAGCCGGAATTGGAGACTGATCGTCCGACTCGGAATTGGAGGGCGCGATGGTTTCGCAAGGCTTGGGTTCCAAGGCTTGGTGTCCGAGGATTTCCGCAAACAGGTGGGCGGCTTTGGCCTGACCACCGCGCATATCCTGTACCGGCGTCCCGATCATCGCTGGCTGCTGCAATCTTACGTCTGGCAGGCCTACGACCTGTTCCCGAAATTTCCCGAGCTGATGAAATTTCTGGAGTTCTGGCAGGAGAAGCTGGAAGGCCCGCTGCATTCGGTGCATGTCGCGCATTGCAAGCTGATCAAGCCGGCGGAGTTGAAAGCGATCGACGGCGAGTTTCGATTGCATTAGGCGGAATCATCGACGCGGGACGTGCGCGATCAGCGCTTCGACTTGCGGCAACATCTTTGCGACCAAAAGCGAATAGCCTTGCGCGTTGAAATGCGCGCGATCGCGGGCGCGGTATTTTCCCGGCGGCAAAGTCCATTGCGCGTAAGCCACGCCTTGGGCGCGCGCCACGTCGGATAAATTCAAACTGCCAAGCCCGATGAGCAGGACTTCGATGTTGCGGGCGCGCAAGGTTTTCACGATCTCGCTTAAGTTGGCGCGCATGCGCGCGGGCGCTACGCGTTGGCGCAGATCGTTGGTGCCCAATTCGACGATGGCGATATCGGTGCCGGGCGCAATCGCTGCATCGAAACGCCGAGCGCGCTTGCCGTGGTGTCGCCATTGACGCCGGCATTCTCGACCGTGACGTCGTAGCCTTTTTTGCGCAAGAGCGCCTGAAGCTGCGCCGGATAGGCTTGGTTGTGGGCCACCAGATAGCCTGCGGTGGCGCTGTCGCCGAAAGCGACGATGTGGACCGGGGCGGCGGCCGCAGCGGCGGTGGCGGCAAGCAGACAACAGAACGCCGCGACAATTGCTAAGCATCGAGCTAATTCAAACACTCCGACGAATGCGCAGCCCAACAAGCACGTCGTCAGCGTCGCGCCGTTTCAGTCGCCTTTGCTCACCGAAGTGAAATGAATGGTTCGTCAATTCAACACCCCGACAATCGCACCCAAGAAGCACGTCGTCAGCGTCCCGATACGATCGATTTGCCGCCAAGCGAGATGATGTCGGCGCGGCGCTCCGGCGCCATGACGGTCAGCCCGCGATCATGATGCCGAGCGAGCCGAAATTGGCAAAGCCGCACATCGCATAAAGCATGATCAGCCGCGAGCGCGGATCGAGCGCGTCGGCGGGGAGTTTCGCGAGTTCCAGATAAGCGATGAACTCGTTGAGCACGGTCTTGAGGCCCATCAGCGCGCCGGCGGTGACGGCCTCGTGCCAGGGCACGCCCATCAGCCAGCACACCGGCGCCATGACGTAACCCAGCACGCGTTGCAGCGTGATCGCCGAGCCGGCGACATCCGGCAGCAGGCTTAAGATGGCGTTGGCGAGATGCACCAGCGCCACCAGCACCAGCAGCATGGCGACAATGTTCAAAAGCAGTTCGAGGCCTGCGGCGGTGCCCTTGCAGATCGCGTCCATGGTGGAATCCGCGACGTTGCCGACTTCGATCCGGCCGATATCGGTGCGCTCATTGCGCCGGCACCGGCACCATCAGTCCGCTGATCAGGAGTGCTGCCGGCGCGCCCAATATGGACGCCACCAAAATATGGCCGGCGACATCGGGAATGGCGTTGCGCAGGATGGTTGCGTAAAGCACGAAGACGGTGCCGGCGATGCCGGCCATGCCGCCGGTCATCACCATGAACAATTCGCCGCGCGAAAGTTTCGCCAGATAAGGCCGGATGAACAGCGGCGATTCCACCATGCCGAGGAAAATATTGGCGGCGGTGGAGAGCCCGACCGCGCCGCCGACGCCCATGGTCCGCTCCAGCACATAAGAAAATCCGCGCACCACCGGCGGCAAAATTCGCCAGTAAAATAAAAGGGTCGTCAGCACGCTCATCACCAGCACGATGGGCAGCGCCTGGAACGCCAGCACGAATTCGGCGCCCGGCGTCGTCACCGTGAAGGGCAAAGCGCCGCCGCCGAGATAGCCGAACACGAAGGAGGTGCCGGCTTGCGTCGATTCGGCGATTGTCTCGACCGCGCGATTGACAGCTGCGAAGGCGGTTTTGATTTGCGGCACTTCGAGCAGCAACAAGGCGGCTGCAATCGTGACGGCAAGCGCTGCGCCCGTGGCCTTCCAATTGACCGCGCGGCGGTTCTCGCTGATCAGATAGGCGAAAGCGAGCAAAGCGACGAGCCCCAAGGCCGATTGCAGATGCTGCATCATTCCCCCTCGCGGCGGTGGGCAATTCGCTAGGCGCTCCTTGCCAACGGCGTCCCGCTGTTCAAAATGCGCAATTGCCGGGGCCAAAGCAATCGAGAAACGGGAGACCGCTCATGGCCCGCATCCGCTTCGATTTCGGCGCGCTCACGCTCGAGGCCGAACTGCTCGATACGCCCACCGCCAAGGCGATCGCTGCGGCGCTGCCGCTGTCGTCCTCGGTGCTGACCTGGGGCGAGGAGGTCTATTTCGACGTGCCGGTGAACGTGAAGCGCGAGCCGGACGCGCGCGCGGTCATCACGCCCGGCGAGATCGCCTATTGGCCGCAAGGGCCGGCCATTGCCATCGGCTTTGGCCGCACGCCGATCTCACAAGGCAATGAGACGCGGCTGGCCAGCCCCTGCAACGTCTTCGCCAAGGCGCTCTCGAACGTGAAGGAGCTGGGCAAGGTGAAAACCGGGACGAAAGTCGAGGTGACGCTGCTCAAGTAGTTCAGCGGCGCTTCGCCTGGTGGCGCACCATCGAGAGCATCAGATCCCAGGCGTTGCGGATGTTGACGATCATCAGCAGCAGCAAGGCGCCGGCGAGATCTTCGGCGGCGTATTCGCTTTTCGCATAGATCATCGCGGCAGCGGCGATGAGGGCGGCGTAGCAAAGCGCCGGCAGGATGCCGTAGCAGAGATGATCCTGCACATATTGAGTCCAGCGGTAGCGTAACAACTGGATGATCGTGAACATTGACACGCCGAAGCCGAACAGCGCCGCGGCGCCAACCGTTAAGGCCAGCATCGTTGCGCTGCGCGCCGGCGCAATGCCCACCGCCGCGATGAAAAACACCGCGGTAAAGTGCACGACGACGGGGCTGTAGAATGCGCGCGTCGGCGCCGCCAGCTTTTCGGTGAGGAAGCCGGTGCCGAGCGACACCGCCACGAACAACAGCGCAACCAAAGTAGCGCCGGCGGTGCCGACCAGCAGGAAGAAGTCGTGCCAGTGTTCAAATGTTCGCGACGCCTCCATTAATGATTACTACCCTCTGCCCACGAACGGCATCGTGTTCGCCATCACCGTCATGAACAGCACGTTGGCATCGAGCGGCAGGTTCGCCATGTAGACCACCGCGTTGCCGACATTCTCGGCCGCCATGCGCGGCTCGATCATTTTGGTGCCGTTAGGCTGCGGCACGCCTTCGCCCACGACCATGCGGTCGGTCATCGGGGTCGCTGCGTTGCCGATGTCGACCTGGCCGCAGCAGATATTGTATTTGCGGGTGTCGAGCGAGGTGGACTTGGTCAAGCCGGTGACGGCGTGTTTGGTCGAGGTGTAGGCGACCGAGAACGGCCGCGGCGCATGCGCCGAGATCGAGCCGTTATTGATGATGCGGCCGCCCTGCGGCTTTTGATCTTTCATGATCTTGATGGCTTCCTGCGTGCACAGGAATATGCCGGTGAAATTGGTGGCGACCACGTTTTGCCAGGTCTCGAAGGGAAGGTCCTCGAGCGGCACGGGCGGGGCGCCGATGCCGGCATTGTTGAACAAGCACATCGAGCCGGCCGAAGCTCGATTTCACGGTGGCGAACAGCGCCAGGATGGACTCGCGCTTGGAAACGTCAGTCGGCACCGCCAGCGCCTGCGCGCCGATGGCGTTGATCTCCGCCGCGACCTTATCGAGCAGCTCCTTGCGCCGGCCGGCCAGCACCAGATTGTAGCCGGCCTTGGCCAGCGCGATCGCCACCGCGCGGCCGACGCCGGTACCGGCGCCGGTCACCAGCGCGATTTTTGGGGACGCACTCATTGGATGTCCTTCCCTTAACGCCTAATTTCGGAAGGACCGCCATATCACAAAAGCGCGCGGCGGCGCTATCGGGGGCCGTGGACTTCAGCCCGCCAGCGCCTGCGGCACGTCGATCGGCGTGAACTTCTCCGGCGATTGCAGGCGGGCGGTGATTTCGGCGGCGGTCACCGCCTTGCCGAAGCGGTAGCCTTGCATGGAATGCACGCCGGCCGCGCGCAGGAACAGCTGCTGGTCGGCGGTCTCGACGCCTTCCGCCGTCACCTTCATGCCCAGCCCGCGGCCCAAGCTGACGACGGCGTGCACGATGGCCGCGGCGTCGGCGGCCTTCTCGATCGAGAGCACGAAGCTGCGGTCGATCTTGAGCTTGTCGAAGGGAAAGCGGCGCAGATAGAGCAGCGAGGAATAGCCGGTGCCGAAATCGTCGAGCGCGATGCGCACGCCGAGCGCCTTGAGCCGCAGCATGGAGGCTTCCGCAGTGTCGACATTGCCGAGCAGCACGCTTTCGGTGAGCTCAAGTTCGAGGCGGGAAGGATCGAATTTCGTTTCGGCCAGCGTCTTTTCCACCATGCCGACGAAATCTGTGCGGCGGAATTGCAGTGGCGAGACGTTGACCGCGACCTCCAGTCCCGGCCAGGCCTTGCCGTCGATGCAGGCGCGCTTGAGCACCCAGGCGCCGAGCTCGATGATGAGACCCGAATGTTCGGCGGCGGCGATGAATTCGCTCGGCGGAATTTCGCCGCGTTTGGGATGCGTCCAGCGGCAAAGCGCCTCGACCCCGAGCACGGTTTCGCCGCTCTTGTTGACGATGGGCTGGTAGAGCAAACGCAAGCGGTCGTTCTCGATCGCCTCGCGCAAGTCGGCTTCCAAAAGCTTGCGGTTGGAAAGATCGGCGTCCATGGCGGCGTCGTAGATGCAGGCGCGGTTGCGGCCCTCGTTTTTGGCGCGGTAGAGCGCCATGTCGGCGTAGCGCATGATGTCGGCGGCGGCGCCGCAATTGCGGTCGATCACCGCGATGCCGATGGAGGCGCCGATCACGATATTCTGACGGTTGATCGAGTAGGGCGCGCAGATGGCAGCGATCATGCGTTGCGCGATCGCCATCATCTTCTCGCTATCGTCGCCGATCGAGGAGATCACCGCGAATTCGTCGCCGCCGAGGCGGGCCACCAGATCGTCGCCGCGCAGCGTATGCGACAGACGCAGCGTGACGTTGCGGATCAACTCGTCGCCGACGTGATGGCCGAGCGTGTCGTTGACGTCCTTGAAGTGGTCGAGGTCGATATAGAACACGGCCGCAGGCGAGGAGCCGTTGCGCACCTCCTCGATCACCGCTTCCAGCCGTTCGCCGAAGAAGATGCGGTTGGGCAGGCCGCACAGCGGATCGTGCATGGCCAAATGGCGCAGCCGCGATTCACCGGCGGCGATGGCGACCGCGGTGCGGCGCATGTAGCGCAGCACGAAGGCCGCGAGCAGGGCAAAGCCCGCCAGCGCGACCGCGATGAACGGAATAACGCTGTTGACGATCTCGGCGCCGGGCTGCTTCGGCGTCCAGGCAAAGCGCGCGATCTCGTTGCCCTCGCGGCCGTCGAGCTCATAGACCAGATCGCCGTCGGTCGCCCGTCTCCAGTCCGATCTCGCGCAAATGGGTGAGCCGCAATTGCGCGGCGATGTTGGCTAGCACGCTGGAGTCGATGAATTTTATCGACATCATGATGGGCGCGGCGACATCTTGCGTCGGCGGAATTCCCTCCACCGGTCCGACCGCGACCGCGGCGACGACGGCCGTGCGCCCCATCATCTGGCGGATGACCGCCGCGCGCGGATGGGCGCCGCCTTCGGTCAAGCTCGGCGCCGTCAGGCGGAGCGCGCTGTGCAGCGCGAGTTCACGCCCGCGCATAAAGTCGAGCACCGGCATGATGTCGGGCTTGGCGCCGGCGAACCAGCGCAGTTCGACCGGCTGGCGGCCATACTGCGAATAGACCGGATTGTCCTTGTCGTCGAAAATGAAGACGTAGTCGTGGTCGAAATAGGTTTCCAGCCAAAGCCCGACGTGATCGCGCGCCCAATCCGGATCGAAACGAAGACGGATGTTCTCGATGGCGGCTTCGGAAGAGGCGACGCTTTTGACTTCGCGCAGCACGCGTTGCCCGAAATTGGTGAGCGCGCGCGAGAACAATTGTTTTTCGTGTTCGATGGCGACTTGGTCGGCGCGTTGCGCGGACGAGAGCACGGCGACGACGATGCAGACGATGGCGACGGCCACGATGACGCCGATCGGGACCACGACGCTCAAGCGCGCGCGATCCCAACTCGTATACGGGCGTTCTTCTGAGGCGCGCGGGCGAGCCACTGCCGGCAAGGTGTTGCCCCTTAAACTATCGTCGCCATTGGACTTTTCGGGGCAAAACCTAGGCAAGAAAGCTTGCTTTTCGCTTTCCTTTTACCGCCGCGGCGCAAAGCCTGGCTGGGCAATAGGCAAATCGCGCGGCGGTGTTAACCGATGGTAAACCGCGCAGCGCGACGAAGGCGCCAAATCGGCGGAATTTCAGCCCGGGCTGCGATAAGGCGGGCGCGGAATGGCCATATGGGCGGCGCGCAGCGCGCCCGACCAGCGCTCGCGCAAGTCCTGGAAATAGGGCTCGCCCGGCTCGATCCGGTAATTCACTTCGGAGTTGTAGGTGTCGCGGCGCGCTACCAGAATATCGATCGGCAGCCCGACCCCGAGATTGGAGCGCATGGTGGAGTCCATCGAGATCAGCCCGATCTTGAGGCCGTCATAAAGATCGGTGTCGAAGCTGATGGCGCGGTCGAGCACCGGCTTGCCGTATTTGTGCTCGCCGATCTGCAGATAGGGCGTGTCGGTGGTGCATTCGATGAAATTGCCGGCCGAGTAGATCATGAACAGCCGCAGGCGGCCGCCTTTGATCTGGCCGCCGAATAGAAACGAAACGTCGCTGTCCACGTCCGCCGACTCGAGCGCCTTGCCTTCCATGTTCTGCACCGAGCGGATCGCTTTGCCGACGCGCTGGGCGGCCTTGAACATACTGGGCGAGTTGATCAAGGTTTCGATCTCGCCGGTCTCGGGATTTTCCATGCCCTCGGTCAGCGTCGAGCGCACCGACTGGCTGAGCGACAAATTACCGGAGGAGGCGAGCGCCATGATGTATTCGCCCGGCTCGTTGTAGACATGCAGCTTGCGGAAGGTCGAGACATTGTCGACGCCGGCATTGGTGCGCGTGTCCGCGATCATCACCAGCCCGTCCCGCACCAGAATTCCGCAGCAATATGTCATTTGGACCGCTTGTTTTTTCATGGTTCCTCAGGCGGGGGGGTTATAGCGAGGCGCCCCCGTCTTCGGCAATGTCGTGACGGCGAATAGCTAGTTTTGCGTCTGTTGGCGGGCCTGATCGACATTGACCGCCACCTTCAGCGTCTCGCCGCTGCCGCCATAGCGGGTGCCGCGCACCGGCGCCGCGCCCAGATAATCGAGCCCGGCGGCGACCCGCACATGGGCTTCGGTGGTGGCAATCCCGTTGGTGGGGTCGAACCCGACCCAGCCGAGATTGTCGACATAGGCTTCGGCCCAGGCGTGGCCGGCCTCCTGGACGGTGATGCCGTCGATGCGGTGGAAATGGCCGCCGATGTAACGCGCAGGCACGCCGAGCTGGCGCGCGGCGGTGATGAAGATGTGGGTCAAATCCTGGCAGACGCCGCGGCGCAGCGCGAAGGCTTCCGCCGCCGTGGTCCAGCTGTGGGTCGGGTCGGTGTCGAAGGTGATTTCGCGGTTGAGCGCCTTGAGCAGCGCGTGCAGCAGCGCCAGTGTGTCGCCGCCTTCCTCGGCCCGCGTGGTCTGGGCCAAGTCAGTGATGGCGCTGTCGGCCTGCGTGAGCGACGTCTCGCGCAGGAACATGCTGGGCGGAAAGGGCTCGATCGTGCCGCGCACGACGCCATTGGTCTCCTGCGTTTCAACCTCGCCTTCGACCGAGACCGCCAGTTCCTTGAACGGGCCCTCGGCGGTGAAGGTGTGGATGATATTGCCGAAAGCGTCCTCGTGCTGATGCAATTCGCAATCGCGCGACAGATCGATGCGCCAGTCGCAGACATATTGGCCGTCGTGGTTGCGCGGGGTGAGGCGCAAAATCTGCGTCACCGCCGACGGCGGCGTTTCGTAGCGATAGGTCGTTGCGTGCGAAATATGGATGCGCATGATTTTCGAAGGTTGCGATTTTGACCAGCGCCGTTCTAACACATGCCGGCATGGCGTGGGCTAGCCCGCGCTATATCAGGAATTGCTCGGTGATGGCGGCGCCGAGGCGGTTATTCTCGGTGATGAATTCGCCGATGAATTCGTGCAGGCCGCGCTGGAAAATGCCGTCCATCTTGCTGTTTTGCAATCGCGTGCGCAGGCCGCGGGCCTGGCGCTGGGCGGGACCCTGGCGGCCATAGGCGCCGGAAATCGAGTCGAGATTGCGCACGATCGCCTCGTAACAAGAAGCGAGCGAGCGCGGCATCTCCTCCTTCAGGATCAACAGGTCGGCGACCAGCCACGGTTGCAGGCTTTCGCGGTAGACCCAGTGATAGGCGGTCAAGGCCGAGACCGAGCGCAGGATCGCCGCCCATTGGAAATAATCGAGCGGGCCGCCGACGCGCTCATTGTCGGGCAGCAGCATGTGATATTTCACGTCGAGAATGCGCGCGGTGTTGTCGGCGCGCTCCATGTAGACGCCGAGACGCGAAAACCAGTAGGCGTCGTTGCGCAGCATGGTGCGGTAGGCGGAGCCGTCGTAACGCAGCGAGGATTCCTGCACCCAGCGCAGGAAGCGGGAGAATTCCTCGCGCGATGGTCGGCCCGTTGCCGTAGCGCTTGAGTTCGAGCCAGCAGCCGTTGATGGCGTCCCACATTTCCATGGTGAGCGCGGTGCGCACGGCGCGCGCATTGCCGCGCGCGAGTTCGAAACACGAGCGGATCGAGGATGAATTGGCGGTGGAGAAGGCGAGAAAATCAGTGACGTTTTCCTCGTTCGCCTCGTCGTATTGCTTGAAGAAGGCGGTGGCGCAGCCGGCGGTGGCGACGGCGGATTCCCATTCGTTGGTTTCACCGACATAAGCGAGCGGCAACGCCGAGAGCCGCTGCGTGGCATCGAGAATGCGCGCGAGATATTCCGCGCGCTCCACGTAGCGCGACAGCCAGTACAGATTGTCGGCGGTGCGCGAGAGCATTAGTAGCGCCGCTTCTTCCTTAACCCTCCCCGGAGGGGAGGGTCGGCGTGCGTAGCGCGCCGGGGTGGATATATTCGAGTACCCCCACCCGGTCCGCTGCGCGACCGACCTCCCCCTCCGGGGAGGTGAAGAAGAAGTGCGCTCCCGAAGAATTTTTTCATCCGTCCAACACCCAGGTGTCTTTGGTGCCGCCGCCTTGGCTGGAATTGACCACCAGCGAACCGGATTTGAGCGCAACGCGCGTCAAGCCGCCCGGCACGATGCGCGTCTTGTCGCGGCCCGTGAGCACGAAGGGGCGCAGGTCGACATGGCGCGGCGCCACGCCTTCCTCCACGCAAGTCGGGCAGGTGGACAGCGCCAGCGTCGGCTGCGCGATGAAATTCTTCGGCGAGGTTTTGAGTTTGGCGCGGAATTGCTCGATGGCGATCTTGCTCGCCGCCGGACCAATCAACATGCCGTAGCCGCCGGAGCCGTGCACTTCCTTGACCACCAGTTCGTGCAGATGATCGAGCACATAAGCGAGGTGCTCTTCCTCGCGGCAGCGCCAGGTCGGCACGTTTTTCAGGATCGGTTCTTCGCCGAGATAGAATTTCACGATCTGCGGCATGAAACTGTAGACCGCCTTGTCGTCGGCGATGCCGGTGCCGACCGCGTTGGCGAGCGTGACGTTGCCGGCCTGATAGGCCGACATCAGCCCGGGCACGCCGAGCATGGAATCGGGGCGGAAGGTGAGCGGATCGAGGAAGTCGTCGTCGAGGCGGCGATAGATCACGTCCACGCGGCGCGGGCCTTGGGTGGTGCGCATATAGACGACTTCGTTCTTGATCAGCAGGTCGCGGCCCTCGACCAGTTCGACGCCGAGCTTGTCGGCCAAAAATGAATGTTCGTAATAGGCCGAGTTGAATACGCCGGGCGTGAGCAGCACCACGGTCGGATCGCGCGCGGTCGACAGCGGCGCCACCGATTTGAGCGTGGCGAGCAATTCATCCGGATAGTTCTCCACCGGCGCGATGCGGTGGCGCGAGAACAATTCCGGGAACAGCCGCATCATGATCTCGCGGTTCTCCAGCATGTAGGAGACGCCGGACGGCGTGCGCGCATTGTCCTCCAGCACGTAGAAGGTATCGGCATCCACGCGCACGATGTCGACACCGGCGACGTGCACGTAAATATCGTGCGGCACGCTTTGGCCGCTCATCTCGGGGCGGAAGGCGGGATTGCGGAATATCAGATCGTCGGGCACGTGGCCGGCGCGCAGGATTTCGCGCGCGCCATAAATGTCCTTGATGAACAGATTGAGCGCCTTGACGCGCTGGGTGAGACCCTTTTCCAGGATGCGCCATTCCGCCGCCGCCATGATGCGCGGGATGACGTCGAAGGGGATCAGGCGCTCTTGCGCGTCGGCCTCGCCATAGACCGCGAAGGTAATGCCGATGCGGCGGAATAAGAGTTCGGCTTCGCGCCGCCGGTAGTCGAGCACGTCTTCCGGGATCTCGGCTAGCCAGCGCGACAGCTCGCTATAAGGCGGGCGCACGCCACCGTCGGCTCCCTTCATCTCGTCGAAGGCGGCAACCATCGTCTTTTCCCCAGCCAGCAATCGCTACGCGTAACGTCTGTCCGTCGAACTTGTGCCTTTGCCCCCTTGGAGCGCAACCTCGCCCCCGCACTCATCTGCAAGTAATCTGCAAGCTTCAGGCCAATAAAAACTCAACAAAACCGGGTATTTGCAGAATGCTGCGGCGGGGATTGCTGCCTAAATAATGTGCGAATGTGGCTGGGGCGAGGTGGCGGGCAAAGGCTCGACCGCTTGAGCGGCTGGCGAGGCCACGCTAGGTGTTCGACCGGCCGTTTAACGGAAAGCATGACCGCCATGAGCAGCGCTCGGCCTGAAATTGTCACCGCGGCGGTTCTTGTCATCGGCGACGAGATTTTGTCGGGCCGCACCAAGGACAAGAACATCGGCTACATCGCCGATTACCTCACCGCCATCGGCGTCGATCTCAAGGAAGTGCGGGTGGTGTCCGACGACGAACCGGCAATCGTCTCCGCGCTCAACGCGCTGCGCGCCGACCTACACTTATGTCTTCACCACCGGCGGCATCGGGCCGACGCACGACGACATCACCGCCGAATGCGTGGCGAAAGCCTTCGGCGTGGGAATCGATTATCACCCCGAGGCGATCGCGATCCTCAAAGAACGCATGACCAAGATCGGCGGCGAATTGAACGAAGCGCGCATGCGCATGGCGCGCATTCCGGCCGGCGCAGCGCTGGTGGCAAACAAAGTGTCGGGCGCGCCCGGTTTCTGGATCGGCAATGTGATCGTGATGGCGGGCGTGCCCTCGATCATGCAGGCCATGCTCGATGAAGTCGGCCCGAAACTCAAAACCGGCGCCAAGCTGTTGTCGGAAACCATCCGCGCCGATGCCAGGGAAGGCGACGTCGGCACCGAATTGGGCGCCGTCGCCAAGGCGCATCCGGAAACGCTCATCGGCAGCTATCCGTTCTTCGACGAGAAGCTCGGCCCCAATACCAATATCGTGGTGCGCGCGCGCGACGCCGAAAAGCTTAAAGCGGCGAAGGCCGCGGTCGAAGGCATGCTCACCAAGGTCAAGGCGCAGATCGCCAGCCAGTAATCCGGAAACATTCAATGCCCAAGCCGAAACCCGACCAAGCGCCGCGCCCGGATAAAATCTTCCCCGTGTCGTGGGATCAGTTCCACCGCGACTTGCGCGCGCTGGCCTGGCGGCTGCATGAGGCGGGTCCCTTCGAAGCCGTGGTCGCCATCACCCGCGGCGGCTTGGTGCCGGCGGCAATCGTTGCGCGCGAATTGAACGTGCGCATCATCGAGACCGTCTGCGTGGTGAGCTACCAGAACTACCAGAACGAGGGCGAGATCAAGGTGCTCAAAGGCGTCGCGCCGGAAATCACCTCCATGCGCGCCAAGGGCCTGGGCGTTCTGATCGTGGATGACCTGGTGGACACCGGCAAGACCGCGCGCGTGGTGCGCGACCTGTTGCCGGGCGCCCATTTTGCCACCGTCTATGCAAAGCCGTTAGGGCGGCCGCTGGTCGACACATTTATCACCGAAGTGTCGCAGGACACCTGGATTTATTTTCCCTGGGACACGGGCCTCGCCTTTGTGCCGCCGATCCGCGAAGGCGGCGACTAGACAAATTCAGTCGTCCTTCCCAAGTTCATCGAGCAATTTGCGCGCGCGGTCCTTGGCCCAGCGGTCGATGGCGCGGTCCTTGCCCGGCAGATCGATCACGGCCTGATAATCGGCGCGCGCGCTTTTGCGGTTGCCCATGTTTTTAAATGCGGTGGCGCGGTCGAGATAGGCGGCGAGAAAATCGGGATCGGCGCGGATCGCCGCGTTGAAATCGACAATGGCTTTGTCGTATTCGCCCTTGAGCCGCCACACCTCGCCGCGCTGATCGAGCGCATAATTATAATTGGGCACGAGCGCGAGCGCGCGATCGAGGTCGGTCATGGAATCTTCGTAGTTGCCGTCCTTCATGTAACCGAGCGCGCGATTGCCCAAAAGCGTCGCCAGATCCTTGCCCTTCCAGCGGCCGGTATTGATCAGCCGGGTGCAGATATGGATTTTGTCCTCGGAATTTGCCGTGGCCGCCTTAAAGCAGTCGAGATATTCGAACGCGTATGCCGGCCGCGCCAAAGCGGTGAGCGCGAGCATGGCCGCCAACACAACAATCCGCATGGTCACCCCCAATATGTCCGTTCGGCTTTGCCGCCCGGCTATGGTTAAAGAATAGCAGGTTGAAAGCGCGCGGAAAATCGGGGTCGAGCGCTCGGCTGGCAGCGATCCGGACAATCCGCTATGGTTGCGCAGCCGCAATGATTGCAAGGGGACACCGCCCATGACCGCCGCCGCCAAAAAGGCCGCCACAAAGGCCGATGCCGAGGACCTGCGTTCGCACCATCTGCGCCCGCAGGATATGCCGTGGCAGAAGCTGCGGTTTCCCGGCTGCGAGGGAAAAACGCTGCTGTTCGATCCCAAGAGCGGGCTCGCAACACTTTTGATCCGCATGCAGCCGGGCGCCGTATTGCCCGATCACGAACATGTTCTGATCGAGCAGACTTACGTGATCGAAGGATCGTTGGTGGACAAAGAAGGCCCCGACGCCGGCATCGAAGTCGGTCCCGGCGAATTCGTCTGGCGGCCCGCGGGCAGCCGGCACGTGGCCTGGAGCCCGAAGGGCGGGCTGTTCATCGGCATGTTCCAGATCCCCAACAAGTTCTACGAAAAGGACGGCCGGGTGACCGATCCCACCGGCAAGGACTGGGAAGCCGCCTGGGGCGCCTTATTAGCGAAATAAACTGACCGCGCCGCGTGGTGTCGATGCCGCGCGAAACGCGGTGTCGATAAGCCACGCGGACGTGGCGGAATGGTAGACGCAAGGGACTTAAAATCCCTTGGGAGAAATCCCGTCCCGGTTCGAGTCCGGGCGTCCGCACCAAGAACACAAACGGCGCGTAGTGAAAAGCCGATGGTGATGTGTAAAGGCGTAACGATTGTGCGATGCGCGGCCGCGTTCGTTGGTATCGCGTGCGCGAGCCTGCTCGCCGGCTGCACCATGTCGGACGACACCATGGCGCGTTTCCTGGTCGCGCCCGACAAATACGCAAACTACAGCTGCGCCGCGTTGGCGGACCAGGAGAAAGTGACGGCGGCGCAGGAGCGCGATCTCAAGGAGCAGATCGCCAAGGCAAGCGTCGACGCGGCCGGGCGGCTGGTCAGCGCGGTCGCCTATAATGCGGATTATCTCACCGCGCATGGCGAATTGCGCGAGTTGCGGCAGGCGCAAGCGGCCAAGAATTGCGGGCCGGTCGCCGACGACGACCGCGTCAGCGACACCATCATCCGTTGATCAGGCGCGCGCCGTTGCCGGCCGGAAGTTCACCCCGGATATTCACAAGGGCGGTGGCGGTTTTTAGCGCGCAGGCTATGATGCGTGCCGCGTAGACGGCGCAACGCCGGGCAACAAGGGGACGGCCATGAATTTGCTGATCGGTATCCTGATTACGTTTCTTGTGATCATTCTGCTGCTTTATCTCGTCAATATGCTGCCGCTCAGGGGACAGGCCAAGCAGATCGTGCGCGTGATCATCATCATCCTCGGCATCCTGTCGCTGCTGAAATATCTCGCCATCTATTGAGATCTGCGCCGCATTAGCGCGAGCGAGCCGTCGGCCAACCCGATCGCGATCGCAGGCGGGCCGGATTTTTCGCCGACCAGCCCGATGTCGGTCACAGCTTTGGCCGGCAGCGGAATGCTGACGATCTCGCGCGGACGCGGGGCGAAGCTGACGATGCGCAAGGCGCTGCGGTCGAGCGAAGGCGCCACGATATCGGCGGCGCCGTCGCCGTCGAAATCGGCGCTGGCCGCCATGTCGATGGCGCGGGTGCCGGCGATGTGATTGGCGATGCCGGGCAGGCTCGCTTCCTTGCGCAACGTGCCGCCGCGCCAGCTCCATAATTCCAATTCGCCGATCACATGCGGCTGGCGCACCAGCGCGATTGATTTCTTGCCGTCGCCGGTCAAATCGCCGATCGCTGCCGGATCGAGCCAGCGGTGTGGCCCGCCCAGCGGCGGCGTCTCGGCAATGATCTCGTATTTACCGCGCCGTTCGCCGATGACCGCAAGCGCCGAGCCGCGTTTGAGATAAGACTTCACCACGATGATTTCGTCGTGGCCGTCGCCGTTGAGATCGGCGAGTCGCGGCTTGAGATCCTCAAACACCGCGTCGTCCTTGAGCCGCACAATTTGGGTCTTGCCGTCGCGGGTCTCGATCACCAGGGAGCCGGCCTCGATTTTGTCGCCGAGAATGGCGTGATCGTAGCGCGTGACCGGCTCGGCCAGCCAGGCGCGCGCGATGTCGCGCTTGCCGCTGACGATGCGGCCGTCGGGCAGGGCGCCTTCGGGGCGCTTTTGTTTGGCCGGGGTATCGACGAAATCGAGTGTGGCGTGGCCGTCGGTTAGCGTGATGCGGTACCACAAGCCGCCGGCATTGATGCGCACTTGCCCGTCGATGGTCTCGACCGCGCTCACCCGCGCCGGCGCGTTGAGGCGTTGCAAATGCCATTCGCCGGCGTGGCCGACCGTCGACCAAACCACGATCATCAGACCGGCGAGCAGTGTCGAGCGCATGGTGGTCAATCCTAAAGTGCCGCGCGGCGCAGCCGCAATGCATTACCAACGACGCTGACGGAAGAAAGTGCCATGGCGGCGGCGGCAATAATTGGCGACAGCAGCAACCCGAAGGCGGGATAGAGCACGCCGGCCGCGATCGGCACGCCGGCGGAATTATAAATGAAGGCGAAGAACAAATTCTGTCGGATATTGCTCATCACGGCCTTCGACAGCGCGCGCGCTTTCACGATGCCGTTAAGGTCGCCCTTGAGCAAGGTGATGCCGGCGCTTTCGATGGCCACATCGGTGCCGGTGCCCATGGCGATGCCGACTTGCGCCGCAGCGAGCGCCGGCGCGTCGTTGACGCCGTCGCCGGCCATGGCCACCACGCGGCCTTCGCGGCTGAGTTTCTCGATCACTTTGCTCTTTTGGTCCGGCAGCACCTCCGCCTCGACCTCGGTAATGCCGAGACGCTTGGCAACCGCCAAAGCGGTGGTGCGATTGTCGCCGGTCAGCATGACCACGCGAATGCCATCGGCGGTGAGCGCCTTGAAGTGCTGCAAGCGTGGACGTCTTGATCGGGTCGGCAATGGCGATACAGCCTGCGAGCTTCCCATCAACGGCGAGAAAAATCGCGGTGGCGCCATCTTCGCGCATTTTTTCGGCGGCGGTTGCGAGCGGCGCGGAATCGACTTTGAGTTCGGTGAAAAATTTCGCAGAGCCGAGCGCAATACGCTTGCCCTCGACATTGCCGATGACGCCCTTGCCGGCGGGCGCATCGAACTCCTGCACCGGCGCAAGTGCGATCTTGCGGTCGCCGGCCGCCGCGACAATCGCCGCGGCCAAAGGATGTTCGCTGCCGCGCTCAAGGCTTGCCGCATAGCGCAGCACTTGGGCCTCGTCGAAGCCGGACGCAGGCGCGACCGCGACCACCTTTGGCTTGCCTTCGGTCAGCGTGCCCGTTTTGTCGACCACCAGCGTATCGATCTTCTCCATGCGCTCGAGCGCCTCGGCATTCTTGATCAGCACGCCTTCCTGCGCGCCGCGGCCGACGCCGACCATGATCGACATCGGCGTGGCCAAGCCCGAGCGCGCAGGGGCAGGCGATGATCAGCACGCTCACTGCGGCGACGAGGCCAAACGCAAAGCGCGGCTCGGGACCGAATGTCGCCCAGGCCGCAAAAGCCAAAAGCGCTGCCGCGATCACCATCGGCACGAACCAAGACGCGACCTGGTCGGCCAGCCGCTGGATCGGCGCGCGGCTGCGTTGCGCGTTCGCCACCATTTGCACAATCCGGGACAAAAGCGTGTCGCGGCCGATTTTATCGGCGCGCATGACGAAACTGCCGCTGCGATTGATGGTGCCGCCGATCACGCGCGCGTCTTTGTCTTTTGTCACCGGCATGGATTCGCCGGTCACCATCGATTCATCGAGCGAGGAATGCCCCTCCAGCACGACGCCGTCCACCGGCACCTTGTCGCCGGGCTTAACGCGCAAGCTGTCGCCGACCTGGATGGCATCGAGCGCGACGTCCTCGTCGCTGCCATCGGGCTTGACGCGGCGTGCGGTCTTGGGCGCGAGATCGAGCAGCGCGCGGATGGCGCCGGAGGTTGCCGCGCGCGCGCGCAGTTCCAGAACCTGGCCGACCAGCACCAGCACGGTAATCATGCTGGCTGCTTCGAAGTAGACCGCGGGTGCACCGTGAGGCCCGCGAAATGCGGCTGGGAAAATGCCGGGCGCGAAGGTTGCAACGACGCTGTAGGAGTAAGCGACGCCGGTGCCCATGGCGATGAGCGTGAACATGTTGAGGTTGCGCGTGAGCAGCGATTGCCAGCCGCGCACGAAGAATGGCCAGCCCGCCCACAGCACCACCGGAGTTGCGAAGGCAAATTGAATCATGTTGGAAAGCGATGGCGCGACCCAATGGCCGCCGGCGAAGTGACCGCCCATTTCGAGCACCATCACCGGTAACGCCAGCACCAGGCCGATCCAGAAGCGGCGCGTCATGTCGGCGAGTTCGGGATTGGGGCCGGCGTCGGCCGACGGCATTTCCGGTTCGAGCGCCATGCCGCAGATCGGGCAGGCGCCGGGGCCGGGCTGGCGAATTTGCGGATGCATCGGGCAGGTGTAGATGGCGCCTTCGACGACCGGCTCGGCCACGCGCTCGCCCAGATATTTCTGCGGATCGGCGGTGAATTTTGTTTTGCAGCCCGCGCCGCAAAAATAATAGGGGTGGCCGCGATAGTCGGCGCGGTGCTTGGCGGTATGCGGATCGACGGTCATGCCGCAGACCGGATCCTTGACGCTTTCCTTGGTGCCGCCGGTCTCGGGGGTATGGTGGTGATGTTCGACTGCCGCGTTCATGGTCTTGCCTTTCATACCCCTGGGGGGTATATAGCCCGCATGGCGAAGAACAGCAAGGCATCGACGCTTAAAAGCCTCAACCGCATCGAAGGCCAGGTGCGCGGGCTCGCGCGCATGGTCGACGGCGAGCGCTACTGCATCGACATTGTCACGCAAATCGGCGCGGTGCGCGCCGCGCTCCGCCGCGTCGAGGAGGAAATCCTGCGCGATCATGTCGCGCACTGCGTCGCCCACGCCATCAAGAGCGGCGACAAGGCCGATCAGCGCCGCAAGGTCGCCGAACTGATGGACGTGATGGGACGCGCGTCACGCTGACGCCGAACGGGGCTACCTCAACGTGACGATAGTCCAAACAGGCTATAGGCCGGGCAGGTAGCCGAACAACGCGGTCAGAATCGGCACCACGCCGATCCAGCCGACCCAATTCCAGCTTGTTCCAGGCGCAATATAGCCAAGTGCGAAAGCAATCAGCGCAATACCGACGACGATCCGCGCGATGCGGTCGAAAACTCCCACATTTGCCGACATTAACGTGCTCCATAATGAAATGATGAATCACAGGCAGATTAACCGCCTGCGAAAAGTCGGCTTTGATCGAAATCAAGGACGCAAAGATCAAGGACGCAAGTGCGTGTTCAGCCGAACTTCTTGCGCGCCAGTGCCGCGCCCGCGCCCAGCGCCATCAATTTGGCTTCCGCAATGTCGCGCCGCATCGGCGCCATGCCGCAATTGGTGCAAGCGATGATGCGCTCCTTGGGCACGAATTTCATCGCCGCGCCGATGACCTCCGCGACTTTCTCAGCCGTCTCGACCTGATCGGTCGCCACGTCGATGACGCCGACGAGTACGTCTTTGCCCTCGAGCAGCGCCATCAATTTCATCGGCACGTGCGAATTGATGCATTCGAGCGAGACTTGTCCGATGCGGCTTTTGGCGAGTGCCGGAAAAATCTTTTCGTATTGCCGCCATTCCTCGCCGAGTGAGTTCTTCCAGTCGATATTGGCCTTGATGCCGTAGCCGTAGCAGATGTGCACGGCGGTGGTGCAAGTGAGCCCGTCGATGGCGCGCTCGAGCGCCTCGACGCCCCAGCCCGGCACTTCGTCCATGAACACGTTGAAGGCCGGCTCGTCGAATTGGATCACGTCGACGCCGTCGGCTTGCAGTGCGCGCGCCTCCTGATTGAGCAAGCCGGCGAAAGCCATCGCCATTTTCACTTTATCGCCGTAGTGCTTGTCCGCGATCGTATCGGAGATCGTCATCGGGCCGGGCAACGTGATCTTCAATTTGCGTTTGGTGTGGGCGCGGGCGTGGCGCGCTTCGGCCTGGTGCACGCGGCCTTTCAATTTGAGTTCGCCGCGCACCACCGGCACCATGGCTTTATAGCGGTCGGCGCGAATGCCCATCTCGACTTTGTTGGCGAAATCGATGCCGTCGGCGAATTCGAGAAAGCCGTGCACGAAATGCTGGCGCGACATCTCGCCGTCGCCGACGATGTCGATGCCGGCGTCTTCTTGCAGTTTGATCGCCACCAAAGTCGCATCGAGCTTGGCTTGCGCGAGTTCCTCGCCTTGCAAGCGCCATTGCGGCCACAGCTTGTTGGGTTCGGCGAGCCAGGACGGCTTCGGCAGGCTGCCGGCGATGGTGGACGGAAAAATCATATTGATGGGACCCGGAATAATTCTGGCGGCTGCCAAGTATAGAGCCAGTCGTAGCGCCTGAGCAGTTTTTCTCCGCCCAACATGCGCATGCCGAGATTGCGGATCAGCGCCTCCGGGCCGCTGCGCCCATAGATGCGGCCCTGGCTGCGCGAGGCCTGTTGGGCACGTTCGGTGCGCAGGCGGCGGGCGCCCTCGTAAGCGCGCAGCGCATCGGCCGGATCGTCGCGGTATTTGCCGAGCATGTCGGCGAGCACCGCGCCATCCTCGATTGCCAAGCCTGCGCCTTGCGCGAGGAATGGCAGCATCGGGTGGGCAGCATCCCCGATCAACGTCACCGGTCCCACGCCGCCGCGGAACGGGTTTTTCCGGTCATAGAGCGCCCATTTCAACCAGCGCTCGGGCAGCGCGATCAGGTCGCGCACGCTGTCGGCCCATGCCCAGCGCGCGAAGTGGCGCAAAATTTCATCGCGTTCGCCGGCCGCGCTCCAGCCGGTCTTGTTCCATTCATCGCGCACGATGGCGACGATGTTGATGAGACGGCCGCCTTTCACCGGATAATGCACCAGATGCGCGTCGAGCCCGAGCCACAGATGCACAAACGGTTCGCGCCATTGCGCCGGCACGGCCTCGGCCGGAATGAGCGCGCGCCAGGCGGTGCGCTGCGCGAAAACGGGACCGCGCTGGCGCTGCAGCTGCGCGGCGACTGTCGACCAGATGCCGTCGGCGCCGATCAGCGCCATGCCGCGCTCGTCCAGCAACTGCGCGCCGCGACGGCCTTGTACGCTGACGCCATTGACGTGGGCGGCGAAATCCTCGAGCCGGCCGCCGAGTATGAGCTCGATATCCTGTTCGGCATTGGCGGCGGCGGCGAGCGCCGCCTGAAGGTCGCCGCGGTGGATCGTCCAATAGGGCGCGCCGTAACGGCGCTCGATGTCGTCGCCCAGCGGGATGCGCACGATCTCGCGCCCCGAGCCGCCGGCCATCACGCGGATCGCCTGCGGCACCATGATCGAAGCGCTAAGCCGCTCGCGCAGACCCAGCCCGATCAAGACGCGCGTGGCGTTAGGGGAAAGCTGGATGCCGGCGCCGGTCTCCTCGAGCTTGGCCGCCTGCTCCAGCACGGTGATGCGGAGCCCGGCGCGCGCCATCGCTAAGCTCGCGGTCAGCCCCGCAATGCCGGCGCCGGCGACGATGACATGACGCGCGGCCGCCAAGGTTTAAGGCTCCGGTTTTGGTCAGGCGGTGGCGGTAAGCGGCAGCGCGCATTCCGCCGGGCGCGCCGTGTGCGGATCGAGCGAAGCGTCGAACCGGTAGAGCGTCGAGCAATAGGGGCAGACGATCTCGTTGTCCTCGCCCATGTCGAGGAACACGTGCGGATGATCGTGCGGCGGCGTCGCGCCCACGCACATGAATTTCTTAGAGCCGATCTCGATCACCGGCACGCCCGGATCGTTGTGGAAATGAGGGACGACGTGGTCGGCCATGGGGAACCCTTGAGGATGCTCGCGCGGGCGCACCATAGCGATACGCTTGGGCCGTGTCACCATTTGCGGGTCGGTTCCGGCGCAGGTAATACGTTGCCGTGCCAAAATTCAAAAACGGCGATGTCGAGATCGCATACCTCGACCAGGGCGGGGAGGGTGAGCCGATCGTGCTCATCCACGGCTTTGCCTCCACCAAGGAAGTCAATTGGGTGGTGCCCGGCTGGGTGACGACGCTGACGCGCGAGGGCAGGCGCGCGATCGCGCTCGACAATCGCGGCCATGGGCAGTCGAGCAAGCTTTATGATCCTGCCGCCTATGACAGCGCCACCATGGCGGACGACGTGCGCGCGCTGCTCGATCACCTTGGCTCGAGCGCGCCGACGTGATGGGCTATTCCATGGGCGCGCGCATTGCCGCGTTTCTGGCGCTCAAACATCCGGCGCGCGTGCGCTCGGTGATCTTGGGCGGGCTCGGCATTCGTTTGGTCGAGGGCGTCGGCTTGCCGGAAACTATCGCTGACGCGTTGGAGGCGCGCCTCGCTTGCCGATGTGAGCGATCCGACCGGGCGCACGTTCCGCAGCTTCGCCGAGCAGACCCGCTCCGATTTGAAAGCGCTCGCGGCTTGCATCCGCGGTTCGCGCCAGACGCTTAGCCGCGAGCAGGTCGCGGCGATCGAAGTGCCGGTGCTGGTCGCGGTCGGCAGCAAAGACGACATCGCCGGCTCGGCGCAGGCATTGGCAGACCTCATCCCGGGCGCCCGCGCGCTCGATATCCCCGGCCGCGACCACATGCTGGCGGTCGGCGACAAAGTGTTCAAAGCCGGCGTCATCGACTTCCTTAACCAACGCAAATGAGCCATGCGAAAGGGGTATTTTCGCCCCCTCTTGATGGCTCGAATTTTGTGATAGAAGGCCTATCTGAGGGGACCGAGAGGTCCGGAGGACGTTTGCATGGCTCAATATCAGGCGAAGGCTAGCAAAGGGCTCGATAAGGTCGATCCGGTCTGGGCGCGCATGCGCAGCGAGGCGGAGGACATCGCGCGCCGCGAGCCCGAACTCGCCACCTTCATCTACGAAAACATTCTGCATCACGACACGCTGGAAGCCGCCGTCATCCATCGCGTCAGCGAGCGGCTCGGCAATGCCGATGTCTCAGGCGACCTGATCCGCCAGGCCTATGGCAATGCGCTGGAAGATCAGCCTTCGCTCGGCGAAGCCTTCCGCGCCGATATCGTCGCCACCGTCGACCGTGATCCCGCGACCACGCGCTTCTTGGAGCCGGTGCTCTACTACAAGGGCTTCCACGCCATCCAGACGCATCGCCTGGCGCATTGGCTGCTCGGCAAGGGCCGCAAAGATTTCGCCATGTATCTGCAAAGCCGCTCCTCGGCGGTGTTCCAATGCGACATCAATCCGGCGGCGAAAATCGGCCGCGGCATTTTCCTCGATCACGCCACCGGGCTGGTGGTGGGCGAAACCGCCTCGATCGATGACGACGTTTCGATCCTGCATGACGTGACGCTGGGCGGCACCGGTAAGGAACACGAAGACCGCCATCCGAAAATCCGCCACGGCGTGATGATCGGCGCCGGCGCAAAGATTTTGGGCAATATCGAAGTCGGTCATTGCGCGCGTATCGCGGCAGGTTCGGTTGTCATCAAATCGGTGCCGCACAACACGACCGTCGCCGGCGTCCCCGCCAAAGTGGTGGGCGAGGCCGGTTGCCCCGAGCCCTCGCGCGCCATGGACCAGATGCTCTACGGCATTATGCTGGACGGCTGAGGCGCTTGCACTCGCGCGCCCAATCGGGCAATGAGTCGTGACCTGACATAAGGAGCGGCCCGGTGGACGTGCAGGAAGTCCGTAAGCTCGACGCTTATCTGAAAAAGCTGTTCGGCACGCCCAAAATCCGCGTGGTGCCGAAGCAGGGCGATACCGCCGAGATATTCATCGACGACGAAGACGTCGGCGAATTGACCGTCGATGACGAGGACGGCGACCGCTCCTACAATTTCCGCATGGTCATCCAGGTCGGCAGCGATCCGTCGATCCAGCCGGTGCCGACGCTCAACGCTTATCTGCGGCGCAAATTCGACAACGAAAATATCCGCGTGGTGACGCGGCCGAAGAAGACGGATTCGCTGGAAGTTTATATCGGCGAGGAATTCATCGGCGTGCTGTTTGTGGAAAACGAAAAAGGCCGCCGCTCTTATATTTTCGAATTGCCGATTTTGGACGTCGATCTGGTCGACTAATTGGCGTGCAGCCGCCGCATCAGGCTGTCGATGCTGGCGGCAACGCGCCGCCAATCGGTCAGCCAATCGCGCGGGAAACGCAACGTAATATCCGCATTGCCGATGCGCCGCTCCAACAGGCAGGTGCCGGTATTGGTCACGCCGTGCTTCGAGCAGCGCGCCAGGAAATGCGTCGGGTCGGCCGACTCGAACACCAGTTCCTCGCCTTGATAGGGCGTGTCGTCGCGAAAGCCGCGCAGCGTCAGCCCGTCCGGTCCTGCGGTCGGCTCCGCCACCAGATAGCGCGGATAAATCGTCTGCACGCGCTCGAGCAGCGGCAGCGTGCCATCGCCGGAGGCAACCGTCACGAATAGCCGCTCATTCGGATTGATCGGCGTCGACACAGTCGGCGTGACGCCCGGATCGGGCGGCTTGAGCGAGGGCCACAGGTAAACGAGATCGACGCGCTCCTGCACGCCGGGGTGGCGCTGGATGGCGACGCGGATCGCGGCCGGCTCGAAGTTGAAGGCTGTGCCCGCGACCACGATCGGCATCGAGGGCGCATCGAGCGTGACGGCGTCCGGCCAGCGCGGCCACAGCACGTAGGCGATATAGCTCGCGGCGATCAGCGTGACGGCTGCAAACAGCAACAGCGGCGCGGTGAGCGGATTGTGTCCGCGATTGTCCCGGCGCGGGTGGCCGGGCCGGGCGGGATGCTGCGAGAGAAAGGCCATGCGGTCTCCGAATCAAATTCGATTATGCCACGGCGGATGCGTTAGCCCTCGCGCCGCGCCGTTAACTATTGGTTAAGGATCTGCTGGCGCCGCCCCTTACGCTCTGCAATTGATGGCGGCTGGTATTGCGTTGAGGCCGACATGACGCCGGAATCCATTCAAATGCTGCTCGCTTTGGCGCTCGGTTTTGCCGTGGCGGGCTTGATCAGCTCCGCCTATCAGCTCGCCACCAGCCGGCTGCCGAGCTTCAGCCTGCTCTCGACCGGCCCCAGCCCGGCCACCATCGCCTCCGTGCCGGTGCTGATGCTGGCGGCGCCGTTCCTGATCATGCGCAACACTATTCTCGGCCGCAAACTTGAAAGCCGCCGTTTCGAATTCGTGTTTCTGGGCACCCTCATTGCCGGCTTCTGGAGCCTGATGTCGGGCCTGGTGCTGGTGATGACCCTGCAGTCCTGCGGACTGTTGTTGGCCTAACGTCCCTTCGTCCAAAATTCAGCTCCGCCTGAACCGGCTTTACGGTTTGGCGTCCGGCTTTTTCAAACTCAGCTTGCCGATGATTTCGCTCGCAAGCGCCTGCGCGATCTTCTCATGCGCGGCGGCGGTCAAATGAATGCGATCCCATTTCAAGTCGCTGCGCGCGATCGGCGGATCGTAAACGATAACGTCGATATGGCGCTGCCGCAGCTTCTCGACAATTTTGGCGATGGTTTCGGTACGTTGTTCTTTCGTGCGGCCAAAGCGGAGATCGTTGCCGCCCGGGCGCAGCACCACGATCTTTGTGTCAGCGGGGACGACGCGGTCGATGCGCCCGAGCATGCCGAGCGTGGTGCTGCCGATGACGCCGGCATTGATGACCGTGGCATTGATGCCGTGTTTTCTGAGCAGGACCTGCAATCGCGCCGGGTAATCCTCGCCTTTGCTAACGCCCCAGCCCCAGGTAATGCTGGCCCCGACAGCGACAATCTTGACCGCCTCGGAAGCGTTAGCCGCGCCGCCTATAACAAGCGCAGATGCCATGGCGAGCCCTCGTAGAAACGCCGTCATAATCTGACTTTGCGGATGCGGCCAATCATGATCATGTTATAGGCGACCGCGGAACGGCGCTCAATCCGGACCGGTTTGCTGCTGCGCGAATGGCTTGGAGAGTTTCGCGCAATTTTTGGTTTTTGGCGTCAGGAGACGGGCATGCCGATCTACGAACTCGACGGTGTCAAGCCGGAATTGCCCGGCGAGGGCGAGTATTACATCGCCGACAGCGCGGTGCTGATCGGGCGCGTGCGCCTGAAGAAAGATTCAAGTGTCTGGTTTGGTGCGGTGCTGCGCGGCGACAATGAATGGATCGAACTGGGCGAGCGCTCGCAGATCCAGGACAACGCCACGCTGCACACCGATCCGGGCTTTCCGCTGGTGATCGGCGCAAATTGCGTGATCGGGCACAACGTCATTCTGCACGGCTGCATCATCGGCGATGACTGCCTCGTCGGCATGGGCGCGATCATGCTCAACGGCTCGAAAATCGGACGCAATTGCCTGGTCGGGGCGGGCGCGGTGGTGACCGAAGGCAAGACGTTTCCCGACAATTCGCTGATCGTCGGCGCGCCGGCGCGCGTCGTCCGCACGCTCGACGAGAAGGCTTCCGAAATGATCCGCGAAGGCGCCGACCTCTATGTGCAGCGCTCGAAGCTGTACGCCAAGGCGCTGAAGCGGATTGATTGAAGTTCTCGCACCCCAAAACAGGGTGCGGCCGGCTCTTGGGGGAGAGCCGGCCGCTCGCAAACCCGGTCTGGGGACGGGGAGGGGTGGGGACGTGACCGAGTTTGCGAATTCGTTATTCGTGTTCCGTTGTTGTCAGCGTGCAGACGTAATGGCCGGCGCCGTGCGCGGTTCGCCGATCCCGACCCAGGTGTTGGGATCGGTTTGCGACTGCCGCTTGACGAAGTGGTAGCCGGTCTTGTTCCAGGCCAGGACTTGCGATTCCTGATTGTCGAGAACGAACTCGCCGCGATTGGTCTTGACCGTGAGCACGGCGTGGCCGTCGCCCTTCTTGTCGCGCACCACGGTGATCAGCAGCGCCTCGCGCGGCCAGCCGGCTTGCATCAGCATGCGCCGCTTGAGCAGCACATAGTCCTCGCAATCGCCGTAACCGTCGTCGGGATAATCCCATTGCTCGACCACGCCCCAATGCTCAAGGTCGGTGATCGGCTTGATGTTGTCGTTAACCCAAGCGTTGACCTTGATCATGTCGGACCAGGCCTTCGGCGTGAGCACCACGTCGCGAGCGGCGGACGCTTTGGTTTCGCATTCGGGCTTGTAGCGGATGCAGAACTCGACCCAGCCGATCGGCGCGCGTGCGACCGCGCCCACCGAGGCATAAACCAAAGGTTCGGCCGGCTGATGATGCGGGCCGGAATAGGCCAAGCGCTCGCCTGCGGCAGCGCTGCCCGCGGCCAAGACGGCCGCGAGGGCTACGCCCAGCAAACCGCCGGTGAAAACCTGTTCGATACGCCTGCCCATTTGTGGCCCCTTCCCGTCTTGTTGGGACCACATTTCTCACAAAGCTTTTGCATCGCCGCTAAGTCGAGCAAGTACATTTGAGGAGAACGAAAGTAAAAAAAGAGACGAATACAGTAAAACCTGTAATCGAATTCGATTAAAATCTTAGCGAATACATTTTGTCTAAAATTGTATACATTAATCGACTAAACCCAATAACGGCGGGCCCGCGCGGGTTGCCGCCGCGGTTCCATTTACTTTAAGGCGTTGCGAGATTTCGCCAGGCGCGTACCGGCGCATAAGCGCTGCGCGCGCGAAATAGCCGTAGCGCTTGCGCGCAATTTTAGCGGCTGCATTTACCGGCGGCTGACGTTATTCGCCGGTAACGTTTTCTTCGATGAAATCGGTGTGCTGGAGCCGGGTGAATTCGATCGCGAAGCCGTCTTCGATATGGCGCACCACCCGGCCGGTGGTCTTGCCGATGGTAACGGCGGCGCCGACCGGCGGCAGCAGATCGGGGGCGATCGCGACTGCCGCACCGGAGGCGGACAGATCGACGACGCGGCAGGTGACATTGGTGCCGTTCGGCAGGATCAGCCGCGCCATCGGATTGCGCGGCGTAAAGCGGCCGTGACGGCGGTCTTCCGGCAGGTTCAGGATATTGCGGTTGGCCAGCCAAGTGAGCTGGGCGGCGAGCTTGTCGCGCTTGCGCAAGGTCGCGGCAATCGTCATGGCAAAGCCGTTTTCGATGGTGCGCGCGATCTTGCCTTCGAGGCGGCCGAGGTGGTCGACATAGGCGATGACCCGCTCGCCCGGATTGCCCATGACTGGCGCTACGATCGCCATGCCGCCCGGCGACATGTTGACCACCTGGCATGGGAATTCACGCCGGTCGGCCAGCATATAGCGGCCGAGCAGATTGACCTTCACCCGTTGGTGACGCCGGCGTTCTTCTGCCAGCGGCAGGATTTTCAGCTTGGTCTGAGGCAATGCCATGGGCCGGCTGACGATTAGGGGTACAATCCCCGTGACCAATGACCCTATGGCTCTATCGTTAACGGCGCGTTAGCCGGTCTGGTCGCCGGACGGCGTTTCGCGCCCGCCGCTATAGACCACAAAGCCATGCCGTACCCGGATACGCTCGGGTTCCATTGTCATAGAGGGGGCCCGGCGGCCCTCAATTTCGGGGCCGATATGGCGCAACGTGCCCAGATCGAGCGCGGTTACGGGCTTTACGCCCAGCCAGTAAGGCGGCGTGACCGGCGCCAGCACGCCAAGGGCGCGGATGCGGGCATGGCCGCTATGGGCCAGCGGCAATAGCAGCATTTCGAGATCGGTTTGCGCGCCGTCTTCGGTGCGCGCCGTTACCCCGGCGACCGCGCCCGAGGTCTCAGCCGTAACGATATTCATCAAGTCCTCGATCCCCTGGCGGCTGTCCTCGCTCCACAGCGTGTTGTAGGCCTCGCCTTTGATCTCGCGCGCAAACAGCGCGCAGACCCGCGTCCCCGCCAGCCGAAAGCGCAGCTGATCGACGAAGTCGGCCGCCAGCATGAAGGTATCGCTGAGCGCATGGCGGATCTCGGTCGGGTCGATGTCGGCGCGGTTGGGCGCCGGCCGGCTTCCCCGCTGTTTGTTCCAGTAGTCGAACACCGCCCGCGTGGAGGGATGCTTCATGTGCGCCACCTGTTCCGTCGCGAGACGCTGCCGGCCTCGTCTTGTCCCCGTGTGGGACATGCGTGCCGGCTTTTCGCCGCGACGGTTGTTAAGGAGCAGGGGCTGTGCCGTGGACGCTGCCGCGCATGGCGCGATGCAAGTTAATGTTAAAATCGCAATCGCGTTGCCTTGCGCGTTCCTTCGCCTAATGTGACCGCGATCCACACGGGCGCAGGTTGTTGGTAGCGGCCAGCGCGGCACTTAAAGAGCCACAACACTTCGCGGTGTGCGGCTTGCAAGGAGGGCGAAAGCCCTCCTTTTTCTTTGGCGGCAGACGACATAAATAACGCTGGAGCTTGCGGTGGGGCGTGCAAGCGGCGTAACTCATGCCATACCCAACCTGTGGATCCTTCCTTGAAACGCGAACCGCTGTTCAATATCCCGCCGGTCATCGTGGCGGTGCTGGGAACGCTGGCATTCATCCATGCTTTGCGCACGCTCGTGCTCACCAACGAGCAGGACCTCGCATTCATCTATCAATTCGCCTTCATTCCGGCGCGCTACGATTCTTCACCGTTGCTCGGTGGCGCGGTGCCGGGCGGGTTTGGTCCTGAAATCTGGAGCTTCGTTACCTATTCGCTCATCCACGCCGACTGGACCCATTTCGGCGTCAACGCGATTTGGCTGCTGCCGTTCGGCAGCGCCGTGGCGCGCCGCTTTGGCGCCTGGCGCTTTATCGCTTTCTACGCGGTGACGGCGGCGGCGGGCGCCGCCATGCATCTTCTCACCCATGCCGGCGAGCCCAATCCGATGATCGGGGCCTCGGCCGCGATTTCCGGCACCATGGCCGCGGCCATGCGGTTTGCCTTTCAGCCGGGCGGTCCGCTCAATTTCTGGCGCGGGACCGAGGCGAATTATCACGTGCCGGCAATCCCGCTCACCGGCGTGCTGCGCGATTTCCGCGTGCTCGCTTTCGTGGCGGTATGGTTCGGGATCAATCTTTTATTCGGGCTTGGTTCCCTGCCGCTGGTCGGCGAAGGCCAGGTGGTTGCCTGGCAGGCCCATATTGGCGGCTTTCTGGCCGGGCTGTTGCTGTTTTCCTGGTTCGATCCCGAACCAAAATTCCAGCCAATCGACGAATTTGATGCAACGCGGCATTAGCCACATGCAATGAGGCGTGATCAGCCTCACGCGAATATTCATTGACGGAACCGGCGGTGCGGCAGGATCGTTGTCGATGGCCCGGGTTCGAGGGTCGGTCCCCGAACGCCGGGTACACTTCACTTGGCGCATGATCTTGCCCGAAAACCGCTTCACAACTTTTCGGGATCATGCGCAGGGAGGCTGCCATGAACGTCAAGACTATTTTGGCCGCCAAGAATTGTAACTTGAAAAGTAACTTGGGCGGCGATCTCGTATCCATCGAACCAACGGCTGATCTGGCCGCGGCAGCGGCGTTGCTGTCGGCGCACCGTATCGGCGCCGTGGTGATCTGCGGCGCGGGAGGGCGCCTGGCCGGCATATTATCGGAGCGCGACATCGTGCGCGCGATCTCCGAGCAGGGCGCGGCCGCGCTCACGGTGCCGGTCGGCCAGGTGATGACCCGCAACGTCGCCACCTGTGGCGAGGACGACGACATCGCCAGCATCATGGAGCGGATGACGGCGGGCAAATTCCGCCATATGCCGGTGATCGAAAACGACCGCCTCATCGGGCTCGTGTCGATTGGCGACGTGGTCAAGCAGCGCGTCGAGGAGATCGAGCGCGAATCCGAGGCGATGCGGGATTACATCCGCGACGGCGTAATCTACTTGGTGCCGTTGCCGTTCACGGGCGGCGCCAATGCGGTGATCGCCTCGGTCACCGCATCCATCGACTTTTCGGCAGCTTCCTTGCCGATGGCGATGGCGTCGGCGGCGCGATGGAAATCGAACCAGCCGATCTTGCCGAGCCGCGGTGAAATCAGCACGTCGGGCGGATCGCCGGCAAGGCGCGCCCGCGTGATGCGGTCCTGCATGACGTTGAAGGCTTCCACCATCACGGTCGGAATGCCGGGCCGCCCGCGCGTGCCGAAGAACTGGCGGCGCAGCGAGCGCTTGCCGAACAGGCCGCGAATCCCGCCCGTTTCCTCCTCCGGCGGCATCGTCGCTGTCGTCGGAGCCGTGATTGGCGATGATGGTGCCGCGGCCGAACAGATCGGAATTGAGATTGACCGCGATCACCAGGCGGGCGCCGAGCGCGCGCGCCGCCGACACCGGCACTGGATTGACCAGCGCGCCGTCCACCAGCCAGCGCCCGCCGATGCGCACCGGCGGGAATATCCCCGGCAGTGCGTAGGAAGCGCGCAGCGCGTCGGCGAGCCTGCCGTGGGTGAGCCAGATTTCGTGGCCGGTGTTGAATTCGGTGGCGATAGCGGCAAAGCGGATCGGCAGATCTTCGATGCGGGCATCGCCGATCGCTCCCACCAGACTTTTGGCAAGATGGCTGCCGCGGATCAGGCTGGCGCCGGAAAGACTGATGTCGAGATAGCTCAAGACGCCGCGCACGGTGAGCGCGCGCCCCCAGGCCTCCACGCTGTCGAGCTGGTTGGCGGCGTAGCTGCCGCCGACCACGGCGCCGATCGAGGTGCCGACGATGACGTCCGGCACGATGCCGTTGGCGATGAGCGCGCGCATCACGCCGATATGGGCAAAGCCGCGCGCAGCGCCGCCGCCGAGCGCCAAGCCGATGATCGGCCGCGTGCTGGCGGGTTTCAGTGATGCGGTGGTGGCTTCGGCAGACCGATCGCCGTTACGCCCGCGCGCGAATAAACCTTCAAACACCAAACTATCTCTCCCCTGTCCCGATCATCGAACCGGGCCAGACACCCGACAAGCGGTCCACCAAGTTATGGTGAAAACAGCTGGCGGAGTCTTGTGACCGAAACGTGACAGAGAGGGTGCGCCGCGGTGATTACATTATAGTTAAACGCGGCGGCCGGCACATCGTTCAAGTGGTCGGCCGTGTCATCGAGAACACGCTCTCGACCACGGCATATTGGTCGTAGCCGCAGCGGGCGATCGGCTTCATGGCGGCGGTGTCGAGCAGGCCGTCGACAATGAAGCGGTCGTCGATATGCACGCCGACCACCTGGCCGAATACGACGTGGCCATCGACCGGCTGGCCGTCGAAAGTCTCCACCGAGACGATTTTGACCAGCCGGCATTCGAGCGCACAAGGAGAGGCGGCCACCCGCGGCGGTTTGACCAGCCGCGAGGGTGCGGGCGTTAACCCGGCGCGCGCCATCTCGTTGACGCCGTGCGGCAATGGCGCAGCGGTTGCATTCATCGCGTCGCGCAAATCCCAGGTCGCCAGGCTGCAGACGAATTCGCGGGTCTCCGCGATATTGTTGAGCGAATCTTTGCGGCCTTCGCTGGCGAACATCACCAAATTTGCGCGGCTGTTGATGCCGTTGAAATAAGAATAGGGCGCGAGATTTATTTCGCCTTTTGCGCTGATCGAGGTAATCCAGCCGATCGGGCGGGGCGCCACGATCGCCTTGAACGGATCGTGCGGCAAAAGATGCTTGTCGCGTTTATCGGGCTCGTAGAACATGCAATCCTCAAGAGCCGAAGCGGGTGACGATTGTCTCAAGTTTCGGCCGCTCGCGATCCTCCGGCGGTTTGGCCGGGCGGCCGATATGCACGAAGCCGGCCATGCGCTCGTTTGCGCTGAGGCCCAGTGCATCGAGCACGCGGCGGTCATAGGCATACCATTCGGTGATCCAGCTCGCCGCATAGCCCATGGCATGGGCGGCGATCACCAGGCTCATGCTGGCGGCGCCGGCCGACAATTGCTGCTCCCATTCCGGAATTTTCGCATGCGTGCCGGCGCGGCTGACCACACCGATCACCAGCGGCGCACGCGCCAAGCCGCTTGCGCTCGAACTCGATCTGCTCGGGCGTGGCATCGGCGTGGCTCGGCGCGAAACACGGCGGCGATCTTTTCGCCGGCGGCGAGCCGCGCATCGCCTTCGAACACGATGAAGCGCCAGGGCGTGAGCTTGCCGTGATCGGGCACGCGCGAAGCAACGGTCAGCAGCGTATCGATTTCGGCAGCGCTTGGGCGCGGGGCCGGTCAATTCCATCGGCTTCACGGAGCGGCGGGTTTTCAAAAGCTGCAAGGCGTCGGGCATTTCCGTCCTCAAAAAACGTCTCGTTCAATGGCTGGTGCGCCTAGCATAGCGTTAATGCGGTAAGCAAACCCGAGCTTTCGGCTTGAAATCGCCGCGATTTGGGCCGAAAACGGGCCTCCATGAGCAATTCATCCGCAATCGCCACAGCCGCTCACCGGCTGTGGCCGGCGCTCGCCATCATCGTTTGCTTGGCCGTGCCGCAGGCGGCGCGGGCGCAGACGCCTGCGGAGAGTTCATTGTTTTCGGCAACGCCCTCGACCGGCTTGATCACGCCGCAGCAGACCGCGCCCGGCAGCGGCTTCGGCGCGGGCACTGGTCTTGCGCCTGTGCCGCAATGGCCGACGCCGCAAAATGCCGCGCCTCCCGTGCAGGCGCCGATGGTGCCGGCCGGCAAAGCGGCGCTCATTCTCAGCGCGCGTTTCGGCAAGAACGCTCCGGTCATCAACGGCGGTCTTACGTGGCGCGTCTACGCGGCAAAGCCCGACGAGCGCTGGAAACTTTCGTCTTGTTACCGAAGACAAATCGCCCGCGCCCGACGCTGGTGCTCCCGACTGGCTCCTACATCGTGCATGTCGGCTTCGGGCTTGCGACCGCGGTCAAGCCGGTCAACCTGAACGGGCCGACCGTGCGCGAGGACTTCGATCTGCCGGCCGGCGCGCTGCGCATGGAAGGCCGCGTCGGCGAAGTGCGCATTCCGGCCGGCCAGGTTTCCTTCGACGTCTACAAAGGCAGCCAGTTCGAACCGGGCACGAGGCGGCCGATCGCCGAGCACGTGATGACCGGCGGCGTCGTGGTGGTGCCGGAAGGCACTTATTACATTGTCTCGAATTACGGCGACGCCAATTCGGTGGTGCGCTCCGACATCCGCGTGCAGGCCGGCAAGCTCACCGACATCACCGTCAATCACCGCGCCGCCGCGATCACGCTCAAGCTGGTGAGCGAGAAGGGCGGCGAGGCGCTCGCCAACACCGCCTGGTCGGTGCTCACACCGGGCGGCGACGTGATCAAGGAATTGATCGGCGCCTTCCCGCGCGTGGTCTTGGCCGAAGGCGAATACCGCGCCATCGCGCGCAACGAAGGAAAAGTGTTCGAGCAAGAATTCAAAGTCGTCCCCGGGGTGGACGGCGACGTCGAGGTGCTGGCGCGTTAACGCGCGAATAAAATCAATTGGCGGGAACAATTCCGCAATACGAATAGTTGGAATAATTATGGCGACGCAGCCCATTGCGAACGACGCGGCCACCGACATTTTCACCGATCTCGATCCGAAATCGATCGCGCTGCTGCTCGATGTCGACGGCACCATCATCGATATCGGGCGCACGCCGCACGAGGTGCATGTTTCCGAGGCGCTTTGCGATTTACTTAAAAGCTTGCTGGCCGCAACCGGCGGCGCGCTGGCGCTGGTGAGCGGGCGTCCGATTGCCGATCTCGACCGCCTGTTTGCCCCGCTTAAGTTGCCCTCGATCGGCGGCCATGGCGCCGAGATGCGCGTCAATGGCGGCAAGATCCAGCAGACCGCAAAACCATTGCCCGAAGGTTTTCGCCAGTGGCTCGCCGGCGCAGCGATACCGGGATCGGGCATCCTCGCCGAGGACAAAGGCTATTCCTTCGCGCTGCATTTCCGCGGCGCGCCGCAAAAGGAAGACGCGCTGCGCGAATTGATCGCCAAGGCCTGCATGAATTTTCCGGCTGAAGCCGTGGAAGTGCTTTCGGGCAAGGCCATGGTCGAGGTCAAGCGGCCCGGCATCAGCAAGGGCGTGGCGGTGCGCGCGCTTTTGACGCAAGCGCCCTTTACCGGCCGCATGCCGGTCTTCATCGGCGACGACGTCACCGATGAATTGGTATTTGCCGTATTACCGGGATTCAATGGCAAAGGCTTTTCGGTGAGCCGGCATTTTGCCGGCGTCACCGGTATTTTCGATTCACCCAAGCAAGTGCGCCGACGCCTTGCAACGGCTGGCGGCGAAGGGCAAGAGTGCCCCGACATGACAGATTACGGTCTCGACCTTGCGGTAATCGGCAATGGCCGCACGGCGGCATTGCTCGATCCGTCGTCGCGCATCGTGTGGTGGTGTCTGCCGCGCTATGACGGCGACCCGGTGTTCTGCCGGCTATTGGCGGGCGACGAGGACAAAGGCTTCACCGACGTCGTGCTCGACGGCATGGTCGAGACCCGCTCGGACTATGTGCGCAATACCGCGATCGTCGTCACCGAACTAATCGACGGCCAGGGCGGAGGGGTGCGGATCACGGATTTCGCGCCGCGCTTCCAGATTTTCGGGCGCACCTTCCGTCCGCCGCAACTGGTGCGCATCATCGAGCCGATCGGCGGCATGCCGCGCATCACCATCCGCTTCCGCACCACGCATCGCTATGGCGTGCCGGTGACGACGCGCTCGTCGGGCAGCAACCATATCCGCTTCTGGCGCGACGACGTGCCGGTGCGCCTCACCACCGATGCGCCGCTTTCTTATGTAGAGAGCGAGGCGTCATTCGTGCTCACCAAGCCGGTGCACATGGTGTTCGGCGTGGACGAGCCGTTCGAGGGCGCGCTCGAGAGCACTTGCCGGGAATTCTGCGAGCGCACGCGCGAATACTGGATGGAGTGGGTGCGCAGGCTGGCCTTCTCGATCGACTGGCAGGACGAAATCATCCGCGCCGGCATCACGCTCAAACTGTCGAATTTCGAGGAGACCGGCGCCATCGTTGCCGCGCTCACCACCTCGATCCCCGAGGGACCGGGATCGGGGCGCACCTGGGATTACCGCTATTGCTGGATGCGCGACGCCTTCTTCGTGGTGCGTGCCTTAAACCGCATCGGCGCGACGCGCACGATGGAGGATTTCATTTCCTACATCCTGAGCATCGCCGCCGGGCGCGCCGACCAAGTGCGCCCGCTTTACGGCGTGGTGCATACCGATACGCTTGAGGAGCGCACGGCCGAAGCACTTGCCGGATATGGCGGCGACGGCCCGGTGCGCATCGGCAATGCCGCGGTCGACCAAAATCAGCACGATGTCTATGGCAGCATCATCATGGCGGCGACGCCGATGTTCTTCGACCGCAGGCTGCCGCGGCCGGGCGATGCCGCGCTGTTTCATCTGATCGAGCCGCTCGGCGAGCAGGCCGCCAAGGTTGCGCTCGAGCCCGACGCCGGCATCTGGGAATATCCGCGGCCGCAAGCGCGTGCACACTTATTCGGCGGCGATGTGCTGGGCCGGCTGCCAGCGGCTTGAGGCGATCGCGGCGCATCTCAATCTGTCGGAGCGCGCGAAATACTGGGGCGAAATCGCGACTAAGATCCGTGCGGAAGTCTTGCAGCGCGCCTGGAATCCCAAACGCAAGGCGTTTATGGGCGCGTTCGACAGTGACGACCTCGATGCGAGTTGTCTGCTGCTGGCCGAGCTCGGCCTGGTCGCGCCCGATGATCCTCGCTTCGTCTCAACGGTCGAGACGATCAATCGTGAACTTCGGCGCGGCATGCACGTTATGAGGTATGTGGCGGCCGACGATTTCGGCGTGCCGGAGACGGCGTTTTTGATTTGCCGATTTTGGCTGATCGATGCATTGTGGGAGATAGGCAAGTGCGATGAGGCGCGCGAGATGTTTGCCGACGCGCTTCGCCTGCGAAACCGTTATGGCCTGTTGTCCGAGGACGTGCACCCGGCGACCGGCAAACTTTGGGGAAATTTTCCGCAGACCTATTCGATGTCAGGATTGATTTTGACCGCGATCAAGTTGTCGCGCAGCTGGGGAGACCGGTATTGGCGCGGCTCGTCGTAGTATCGAACCGAGTTGGCATTCCCGATCGCAGTGCTCGCGCCGGCGGGCTCGAAGTCGCAATCCGCCCGGCGCTGCGCAAGAACGGCGGTCTATGGTTTGGCTGGAGCGGGCGCATCGCGGAAAACGATCCAGGGCCGGCCAAGATCGTCGAGCACGACAACGTCACTTACGCCACCGTCGATCTGCGCGAGGACGATCATCAGGAATTCTACAACGGCTTCGCCAACCGCGTGCTGTGGCCGATCCTGCATTATCGTCTCGACCTTGCCGAATTCACCCGCCGCGATCTCGGCGGTTATTTCCGCGTCAACGAATTCTTCGCCCGCAATCTGGAAAAGCTTCTGCGGCCCGACGATGTGATCTGGGTGCACGACTATCATTTGATCCCGCTGGCCAAGGCGCTGCGCGAGCGCGGCCATAAAAACAAAATCGGCTTCTTCCTGCACGTCCCGTGCCCGCCGCCGGAAATCCTCACCGCGCTGCCCAATCACGAGCAGCTCATCCCGGCGCTCGGCCAATACGATCTGGTCGGCTTCCAGACCGAGGTCGATTCCACCAATTTCGCCCGCTACCTGGGCAGCGAACGCGGGCTTACTCGCGTCGATGACGAAGGTTTCGCGTTCGGGGACCACATTGTTCGCATCGGCGTGTTCCCGGTCGGGATCGAGACGGAATCTTTCGCGCGTCTGGCGCGCCGCGCGATCGATTCTGAATTCGTGCGCGAGGTGCTCGAAAGTCTGTCGGGGCGCGCCATGATTATCGGCGTCGACCGGCTCGATTATTCAAAGGGTTTGCCCGAGCGGATGAACGCCTTCGAACGCTTCCTCATTAACTTCCCCGACTGGCGCGGCAAGGTCACGTATTTGCAGATCACGCCGCGCAGCCGCACCGGCATCCAGGAATATGCCGACATCGGCCGCCAGGTGGGGGAGGCGGTCGGCCGCATCAACGGCGCGTTCGGCGAGGCCTCGTGGACGCCGCTGCGCTACATCAACAAGGCGCATAGCCGCACGGCGTTGGCCGGGCTCTACCGCGCAGCGCGCGCGGCGCTGGTGACGCCCTTGCGCGACGGCATGAACCTGGTGGCCAAGGAATACGTGGCGGCGCAGAACCCCGACGATCCCGGCGTGCTGATCCTGTCGCGGTTTGCAGGTGCCGCGCGCGAATGCGGCGCGGCGTATCCTCGTCAATCCTTACGATTCGGAAGGCGTGGCGATTGCCATCAACCGCGCGCTGTCGATGCCGCTGGAAGAACGCAAGCAGCGCCAGCAGGCCAATTTCCGCGTGCTCGTCGCCAACGATCTCAGCCATTGGGCCGAGCGCTTTCTAGCGATTGTTGGAAGGCCCCCCGGTCCTCGATTTGCAAGGCGGGAGGTTGGCCAGTGGCGGCTAGACGCAATTGATTTGCCGCATGGCGGAGTGAACTTCGGCCCGTTAGACTGATTCAATCGATCAACAATGCGAGGTTGCCGCTAATGCGTGGAATGACATGTGGATTATTCGCTCTGATCGCGGTGGCGCTGCCCACCGGCGCGATGGCCGCCAGCGTCACCCAAGGCGAGGTTCTGGCGAAGCGCTGGTGCGCGGCGTGTCACGTGGTGGCCGCGGGCCAGAAGAGCGGCAATACGCAAGCGCCGCCGTTCTCCGAGGTGGCAAACAAGCCGCATTTGGACGCACCCATGCTGGCGCTGTTCCTGCTCTCGCCGCATCCGAAAATGCCGGACATGAATTTGTCGCGCAACGAGGCGGCGGATTTGGCGGCCTATATCAAGAGCCAGGGCAAATAGCGCAGCGGCCCGAAAGAGCTATTCCAGACCTTCGACGATGCGCACGTCGCGGATGGCGCCGTCGCCGAGAACCTTGACGGCGTCCTGATAGGCCGGGCAGTCGTGCGCGGCGATCGCCTTTTCCACGCTGTCGAACACGCTGATCACCACACGCTGCTTAATCCCGGCTTCGAACGCCGCGCTGGCTGCGCCGCGCACGATATATTTGACGCCGAAAGGCGCAAGCGCGGCCGGCGCAAGCTTGGCATAGGCGGCGAGCTTGTCCGGATCTTTGATGGAGCGATAGGTGGTCACCCAGTAGCCTTTAGGCATTTGCGTTCTCCCTTGTTCAAGCGGCATTTTGCGCGCGGCGAACGTCCGGCGCCACCGCTTCGTCGGCCAACGCTTTGAGCGCTACATCGAGCGGCATCACTTCTTGTTTTTCCTGACCGAGCCGGCGCACCGACACCGTGCGTCCCGCGGCTTCGTTCTTGCCGACCACGAGCATCGCCGGAACCTTGGCGAGCGAGTGCTCGCGCACTTTGTAGTTGATCTTCTCGTTGCGCAGGTCGCCCTCGACGCGCAGGCCGGCTTTGCGCGCGGCGGCGATGACCTCGCGCGCATAATCGTCGGCGTCCGAGGTGATGGTGGCGATGATCGCCTGCACCGGCGACAGCCAGAGCGGCAGATGGCCGGCATAATGCTCGATCATGATGCCGGTGAAGCGTTCGAGCGAACCGAACATGGCGCGGTGGAGCATCACCGGCGTCACTTTGTTGGAATGCTCGTCGATGTAGAAGGCGCCCAGCCGCCCCGGCATATTGAGATCGACCTGCACGGTGCCGCATTGCCAGTCGCGGCCGATGGCGTCGCGCAACACGTATTCGAGCTTGGGGCCATAAAAGGCGCCTTCGCCTTTGTTGAGCGTCCACGGCCGGCCGGAAGCCTTCAGCGCCGCCATCAGCGCTGCTTCCGCCTTGTCCCACATGCCGTCTTCGCCGATGCGCTTTTCCGGCCGGTCGGAAAATTTGATGTGCACGTCGTCGAAGCCGAAATCCTTGTAGATCGACAGGATCTGGTCGTTGACTTTAAGCGACTCCTCCTCGATCTGGCTTTCGGTCACGAAAATATGCGCGTCGTCTTGCGTGAAGGCGCGCACGCGCATCAGCCCGTGCAACGCGCCCGACGGCTCGAAGCGGTGCACCTTGCCGAATTCGGCGATCTTGAACGGCAGATCGCGGTACGACTTCAGCCCGTTCTTGAAAATCTGGATGTGGCCGGGGCAGTTCATCGGCTTGACCACGAAGACGCGCTCGTCGTCCTCGCGCGGTTGTGTCAGAAACATGCTTTCGCGGAACGTCGCCATGTGGCCCGAAGCGACCCAAAGCTCGGAATCCATGAGCTGCGGCGCATTGACCTCCGCGAAGCCGAATTCCTGCTGCCGGCGGCGGATGTAATTTTCCAGCGTTTGGAAAAGCGTCCAGCCCTTGGCGTGCCAGAACACTGAGCCGGGCGCTTCTTCCTGGAAATGGAAGAGGTCCATCTCGCGGCCGAGCGCGGCGATGATCGCGCTTCTCGGCTTCCTCGAGCTGCTTCAAGTAGGCGTCGAGTTCTTCCTGCTTGGCGAAGGCGGTGCCGTAGATGCGGGTGAGCATCGGGTTGTTGCTGTCACCGCGCCAATAGGCGCCCGCCACCTTCATCAGCTTGAAGGCGTTGCCGACCTTGCCCGTGGAAGTCATATGCGGGCCGCGGCACAGATCGAACCAGTCGCCTTGCTTGTAAATTTTCAGCGACTGGTCGGCCGGAATGGCGTCGATCAGCTCGACTTTGAAATTCTCGCCTTTGTCGGCGAAAGTTTTCTTGGCCTGCTCGCGCGACCAGATTTCCTTGGTGAAGGGCTTGTCGCGCGCGATGATCTCCTTCATCTTTTTTTCGATGACGGGAAGGTCTTCCAGCGTGAACGGCTGGTTGCGCGCGAAGTCGTAATAAAAGCCGTTCTCGATCACCGGGCCGATGGTCACTTGCGTGCCCGGCCACAGGCTTTGCACGGCTTCGGCCAGTACGTGGGCGGCATCATGCCGGATCAGCTCGAGCGCGCGCGGGTCCTCGCGCGAGACGAATTCGATTTTGGAATCGCGTTCGATCGGGTCGGACAGATCGGTGACGGCGCCGTCGAGCGCCATGGCGACGGTGCGCTTGGCCAGCGAAGGCGAAATGCCCTTGGCGACGTCCAGCCCGGTGGTGCCTGGGGGGTAGTCCCGACGCGCGCCGTCGGGGAAGGTCAAAGCGACCATGATCATCTCCTGTGGCTCACTCCTGCGAACGAGCGCAGGTAAGCGTTACTCGAAGAGGGATATAGCAGGGCAAAAGTTTCGCGCAACTGGGGCGGCGCCCGGCGGCTGGCTCCCGGTCACGCCTAGGCAAATGCCCACCGCCGCAGCCAGCCGAAACGCCCGCCCGTCGATCACCAACAAAGCGCTCGCGATGATGAGCGCGCCGATAATCTCGTGCGCGCTGAGCGGCTCACCCAGAATCAAAACGCCAAGCAGGATCGCCGTCACCGGGATCAGCAGCGTCACCAACATGACGTTACTGGCGCCCGAGCGGTTCATGATCTGGAAGAACACGATATAGGCCAGCGACGTTCCGAGCGCGGCCAGGCCGATGAGCGAGCCCCACGTGGCCGCGCTCGGCATCGGCAATTGCCACGGCCGGTCAACCACGGCGGCGATGATCGCCATCACCGCAGTCGAGCAGATGAGTTGGCAGGTCGCCGAGGTGATCGGCGGTACGCCGGTCATCTTGCGCCGGCCCCACAATCCAGAAAAGCCGTAGCTCAAGGCGCCGCCGAGGCAGAGCAGCATGCCGATGGTTTGGCCGTGCGATTGTTCAAGCCATGGGGCTCGCAGCACGATCACGCCGATGAGGCCGAGCAGTACGCCGGCGACACGGCGCACGGTCAACGCTTCGTCGCCGAACGCCGCCAGCACCAGCACCGTGAACAATGGCGTGGTCGCGTTGAGCACCGACGTCAGCCCGCTTGAAATATAAGTTTGCCCGGCCGCCAGGAACGAGAACGGGATGACATTGGTGAATAGCCCCATTACCAAAAACGGCATCCAGCCGGCGACCGTCTTAGGGACCGCGCCGCCAAGAAGTCTAAACACCGGCATCAGGAAAACCGCGCCTAAGGCGACGCGAACCAAAACGATAGTGAATGGCGGCAGCTCGCGCACCGCCACGCCGATAAAGAAGAACGCACCGCCCCACAGGATCGAGAGCAGGATCAGCAGCAGCCAGGTTTGGCGATCGATGGGCAAGGCGGGAATCATGGCGGGAATAAAGACGCAAACTGCAATCCGATCCACCCGATTTCTGTTTTTCGAGGCGGACGATCAATGCCGCTAGGGCGCCGATTGCGTGCCCCGCCACCTTCCATAGCGCCACGGCGCCCACCAGCGTGCGCGTTCGGGCAAATCGGCCGGTACGAAATCGAGGCCCGAAGTCCCCCACGGGTGGCAGCGCACCAGGCGGGCGAGTGCCATCCAGGAGCCGGCCCACAGCCCGAAGCGCTCGATTGCATCTTCGGCAAACTCAGAGCAAGTCGGCAGGTGCCGGCAGCGCGGGCCGATCAAAGGCGACAGCGTATAGCGATAGAGCAAAACCAGCCCGCGCCCGGCGAGCCGCGGCAGCCGCGCAAAATCGACTTTGGGTTTGCGTGTTCGCTCATGGCCACAGGTAGAGTTCCACAAAAAGTTCCAATTGGTATCGCGCGGCGAATTCGACGCCATGCGTAAATGAGATGCCGATAGCGACCTTTTTACACTAGACCCGAATCCGGCCGCTCTCTAAATTTGACATGTTCGGGAGTTCTATTACCGGCAAAGCCCAGCAACGTGGAGAGCCACGTTTAACGAAAAGGACGGGCTTGGCGGTCAGAAGGGGGAAGAATGGGTCGCTTCCTTGCGGTTTCCTTTGCGCTCGCTTTGGCGGCGCCGGTCATGCTGTTGCCCGCCGCGGCGCAGGTTTCCCGCACGCTGCCGATGCGCTTCGAATTGCGCCTGCAAGGCCCGCCGGCTGCCTGCGGCGCCAAATGCCGTCTGATGATTTCGGCGAGCGGCGCGATCACCTCCGCTACGCCGCACGATTTTGAAACCTTTGCGCAAGGGCACGATCTTTCCGGCGCCACCGTGGTGCTGGACTCCGACGGCGGCTCGGTGCTCGGCGCCATCGCGCTCGGCCGCGCCATCCGCCGGCTGCATCTCGACACCACCGTCGGTCGCGTCATCGATCTTCCTGCCGGCGCCGAAAGCGTGCCGCCCGCTTCTCTCTCGCCGCGCGCCTATTGCGAATCCATGTGCGCCTTCGTGATGCTCGGCGGCGTGCATCGCACGGTGCCGCCGCAGGCGCAGGTGATGGTGCATCAGATCTGGCTTGGCGACCGCCGCGACGATCCGACCGCGGCGACGTACTCGGCCGAAGACTTGGTGCTGGTCCAGCGCGATATCGGGCGGCTGACGCAATACACCTTCGACATGGGCGGCCTCGGCCGAATTGCTCAATCTGTCGCTGCGCATTCCGCCTTGGGAACCGATGCACGCCTTGACGCCTGAGGAAGCCCGCCGCATGCGGGTTGCAACGCAAGCAGAGCCGGCGATCGCGGCCCGTGCAACGGTTGCCGCTGCGCCGCCGCCATCCACGCAACCGTTGCCGCGCCTGATCGGCGACGTCAGCGCCACCGAAATCAGCGAGCGGCACTGGTCCGTGGTCGATCGCGCCGGCGTTGCGGTGCTGGCGCGGCGCCATCCGCTCACCGTCGAAGGCGAGGAGATCGGCAGCTTCGATCTGATGGTCGCTTGCGGCGCCAGCGCCAATAGTTACGACGTAAGCTATGTGGAACGCCGCCATGACGGCGGCGGCATTTTGATCCCGGTTAGGCTAAATGACGTGAGCATGACTGTCGGCGAGGTGTCGGCTCCGCTCAAGGTGGTGTCGTCCGAGCGCCGCAGTGAGCCGGACGAGCTGGTGACCTACGCGATCGGCCAGGCGACCGCCGCGCAGATCGATGCATTTGCAAGCGCCGGCAACCATTCGATGACGATCGAGACCGACAGCGCCGGCGCCAACAGCGTGCCTCTGACCACCGGCATTCGTCTGGGCAATACCGGTGCGCAGGAAAGTCTGCCGCGCGTGGCGGCGGCCTGCGGCAAGGCGATCGGCAATCGCGCCAGTCTCGCCGTGCACAAGACCGGCGGATTTGCGTCGGCGAAATAACCTAATTCTGCGACTTGCTTTTGGCTGCGCTTAGCCTCGATCTGGTCGAGCGCCGAAACCACCGCATCGAAGGTGAGCAAGGTCGAAGCGTGGCGCGCCTTGTAGTCGCGCACCGGCTCAAGCACGGCGATGTCGGCCCATTTGCCGGCCGGCGGCGCGCCGTTCTCCTTGAGCATCTTGCGCACGGTCTCGCGCAATTCGCGCAACTCGGCCGGCTTTGCGCCGACCACGTGGCGGGCCATGATCGAAGACGAGGCCTGGCCCAGCGCGCAGGCCTTCACGTCATGGGCAAAATCGCCGACCACCGGGCCATTCATTTTCAGGTCAACGGTCACCGTCGAACCGCATAGCTTGGAATGGGCGGTGGCGCTGGCGTCCGGCGAATCAAGGCGTCCCAGGCGGGGGATATTGCCTGCCAAGTCGAGAATTTTGGCATTGTAAACGTCGTTAAGCATTGTGTTTGGAACGTTTTTCGCCGGGAACCGATTGCCCTTAGACTGCAAACGAATATATAGGGATTGACCCAAGGCTGCGAGAAGGGGTTCTCGGGCCGCCGGCATGGTTCAAGTGCCATGCCGAATGGGAATGCGGCGTCCAGCAGCCCCTTAAATGGGAGCTGACGCGGCCACCCCGGTGACACTCCCGGTGCAGCTCAAATTGAGTGAGTGCCGGTCGAACGGAGAGACCGTATGGACGTGAAGAACACCAATATTACGCCATGGCCCAAGCAGGGCCTGTCCGAACATGTGCGGGCAGCGCCGGCGCCGGTGAGCCCGCGCCCCTCGCGCGAGCAGGCGGAAGCAGCCGTGCGCACGCTGATCGCCTATGCCGGCGACAATCCCGACCGCGAAGGCGTGCTTGAGACGCCGAAGCGCGTGATCGACGCCTATGAAGAGCTGTATCAGGGCTATCGCGAATGCCCGGCGGAGGTGCTCGACCGCACCTTCAGCGAGACCGGCGGCTATGACGACTTCGTGCTGGTCAAAGACATCACGTTCAATTCCCATTGCGAGCATCACATGATGCCGTTCTTCGGCAAGGCGCATGTCGCCTATATGCCGGTGGAGCGGGTGGTGGGGCTTTCCAAGCTCGCGCGCCTGGTCGATGTTTATGCGCGCCGCTTGCAGACGCAGGAGCATTTGACCTCGCAGGTGGCAATCGCGATCGACGAGATCTTGAAGCCGCGCGGCGTTGCGGTGATGATCGAGGCCGAGCATATGTGCATGTCGCTGCGCGGGGTGGAAAAGCCCGGCGCATTGACGGTGACCACGCATTTCACCGGTGCGTTCCGTGATGATCCGAATGAGCAAGTCCGTTTCATGACCATGCTGCGCGGGGCGCAACGCTAGCTCCCCCGCGCGTAACGTAACGCGAGGCGAGTTTGGCCGACACATCAGCAATCGAGGAAGCTCTCGCCTTCGCGCCGCAATTCGGCGCGGATGGCCTTGTCACGGCTGTCGTTACCGATGCGACATCGGGCGACGTGCTGATGGTCGCGCATATGAATGCGCAGGCCGTCGCCAAAACAATCGAAAGCGGTGAGGCTTGGTATTACAGCCGCTCGCGCAAGAAATTATGGAAGAAGGGCGAAGCCTCCGGCCACGTCCAGCGCGTGGTCGAATTGCGGGTGGATTGCGATCAGGACGCGCTCTGGCTCAAAGTCGAGCAGGCGGGCGAGGGCGCCTGCCACACCGGACGGCGCTCATGCTTCTACCGGGCGGTGCCGCTCGGACAAAAAGGCGCGGTGAAACTCGAGTTTCGCGACGCCGATAAGACCTTCGATCCGAAAGCGGTTTACGGCAAAAAGCCATGAGCGAGGCCGCGCCGCGCATCGACGTGCGGCTCGATTCCCGCGAGCGCGGCAGCATCGCCTATCTCACGCTCGACAATCGCGCCAAACTCAACACGCTCGATCGCGCGCTGATGAGCGAATTCATCGGCAAGGTTGAGCAGCTTGCGTCGCACGACGATTTGCGCGCGCTGGTGCTGAGCGGGGCCGGCGACAAAGCTTTCATCGGCGGCGCCAGCATTCCGGAAATGGCGGCGCTGACCGCTGCGACCGCGCGCGAGTTCATCACGCTGGTGCACAAGACGTGTGATTGCTTGCGCCGATTGCCGGTGCCGGTGATCGCGGCGATCGATGGGTTTGCGCTTGGTGCTGGGCTGGAAGTGGCCGTGTCGTGCGATCTACGCGTCGCCACCAGCCGCGCCAAATTCGGCATGCCGGAGACGAAAGTCGGGATCCCCTCGGTGGTGGAAGCGGCGCTCATCCCGCATTTGATCGGCTACGGCCGCGCGCGCGAACTCTTGATGCTAGGCGAGATCATCGATGCCGACACCGCCTTGCGCTGGGGGCTGGTGGAGCGCGTGGTGGCGCCTGACGCGCTCGATGCCGAGGTCGAAAACATTGTGACGTCGCTGCTCGCTGCCGGCGCGCAGGCGGTGCGAGCGCAAAAGGCGCTAATGCAGCAATGGGAAAAACTGCCGGTCGATGCCGCAATCGCTGCCGGCATCGACGCTTTTGTGCGCGCCTTCGACACCGACGAACCCAAGCGTATGCTGTCGGCTTTCGCCAAGCGCAAGCGCGATTAGGTTTTTACGCTCGCCAGCAGCGCCTGCGCCCGCACCAGATGCGGGCGGTCAAACATCTTGCCGTCGATGGCGACAGCGCCGGCGCCGGGCTTGGCGGCGAAGGCGGCGACGATGGCCTTGGCCTTTTCGATTTGCGATGCGCTTGGCGTGAAAACTTCGTTGATCACCGGAACTTGCGCCGGGTGGATGGCCAGCCGCCCGGCAAAGCCGTCGCGGCGCGCAATCTCGGTGTCGGCGCGCAAAGCGTCGAGGTTGCGGAAATCGACATGGATGGTTTCGATCGCCGGCACTTTCGCCGCCGCCGCGCCAAAGAGGCAGAACGCGCGCGCGATGCGATAGGGCTCGGTGAGCGTGCCGTCGGCTTCGCGGTTGGCTTCGGCGCCGAGTTCGGACGACAAATCCTCCGGTCCCCAGGTCATGCCCATCAGCCGCGGGCTGCAATTGCGATAAGTGCCGGCGGTGAACAGGCCGGCGGCCGATTCCACCGTCTGCGCCAGAATCTTGATCGAGCCCTCGGGGATACCTGCGATGGCCTCGCGCGCGGTCAACTTGGCGTCGAGATGGGTGACGGTTGAGCCGCCTTCCGCTTTTGGAAACAAAATAACGTCCGGCTGGCCGGCCACAATCGCATCGAGATCGGCATCGGTCATGCCGGTGTCGAGGCCGTTGATCCGCACCAACAGGCGCGGGCGGTCTTTCTTGGCATGATGGGCTTTGAGAAATTCCAGCGCCGCCTTGCGCGCCATTTCCTTTTTCTCAGGGACAATCGAATCCTCGAGATCGACGATGACGCCGTCGGCGCCGCCGGCCATCGCCTTGTCGAGCTTGGTCCCGCCGTCGGCGGGAACGAAGAGGAAAGAGCGCATCAAGTTACTTCGGCCGCATGATGATGAAGGCGTTGCGGTGGCATTCCGCCACCAGCGTGCCGTCCTGCTTGAACGCCTTGTGATGGAATTCGACGATGCCGGCGCCGGGCCGCGATTTCGACGGCCGCTTGCTCACGACCACCGTTGTGCAATTCACCGTGTCGCCCTCGAACAGCGGATTGGGAAACTTCACGTCGGTCATGCCGAGATTGGCGATGGTCGTGCCGACCGTCATGTCGGAAACCTGGATGCCGCACATCAGGCCGAGCGTGAACAGCGAGTTCATCAGCGGCTGGCCCCACTCGGTTTCGGTCTCGCAAAAGTGCCGGTCGATGTGCAGCGGCTGCGGATTGAGCGTCATGTTGGAAAACAACATGTTGTCCATCTGCGTCACCGTGCGGGTGTAACGGTGCTCGTACAGCTTGCCGACCTCGAAGTCCTCGAAATAGAGCCCGCCGCGCTTGTGCCGCTGGATCGTGTCCACCATCGCTGCCTCCGTCGTTAACGTTCCATTTACCATAATTACCCATGGTCTACAGGGCTTCTCTGTAAACTGGCGCGTCGAATGGCCGAAAACCTCACGTTTCGCAAGCCGTTTCGAAGGCGATCAGCATGGCCATCGACTCCATCTTCGCCAGCGCGGCCTCGCAGATCGCGGGCGCCATCCGCAACGCGGCGCGCTCGACCGGCACGAGTTTCGAATATCTGCTGACCACCGCGCGGATCGAATCCAACCTCAACCCGACGGCGCAGGCAACGACCAGTTCGGCCAAGGGGCTCTACCAGTTCATCGAACAGACCTGGCTCGGCACCATCAAGCAGGAAGGGCCGGCCTTCGGCTATGGCCGCTACGCCGACGCCATCACGCAAGGGATGGACGGGCGCTATACGGTGGCCGATCCCAACCAATACGCGGCGATCATGAAGCTGCGCAGCGATCCGGCCGCGAGCGCGCTGATGGCGGGCGCCTTCACGCGCAACAATGCCGCCCAGCTTGCCGGCGCGATCGGGCGCCAGCCGACCGACGGCGAACTCTACATCGCGCATTTCCTCGGCTACGACGGGGCGGGCAAGCTGATCGCCGCCGCGACCGCGCAACCGCAGGCAAACGCCGCCGCTATGTTTCCGCAAGCCGCCGCCGCCAACCGGAGCATCTTTTACGACGCCGCCGGCCAAGCCCGCGGCGCGGCGCAGGTCTATGCCAGGCTGACCGGCCGTTACCAGGCGGCGCGTTCGGTGGCCTTCGCAACCGCCGCCATTCCTGCCGCCAGCCCTGCGTCAGGCCACGAACTGGATATTCCCGTCATCAGGCCGCCCGCAAAAGTGCCGGTCGCATTGCCTCCGGCGCAGGATACGGCCGGCGTCACGCAAGCTTTCGCGCAAGCCAGTATCCATCCGCCGCATCCGGTCGATAGCAGGCCGTTGTTCCAGTCGATGTTCTCCGACCGCAAGCCGGGTCCCGTGACCACGACCGTGAACAGCCTGTGGGGGCAGGGCGCCGGCAATGCGCCGACCGCCCCGCAGGCCAGGCCGCTCGATCTGTTCACCGACATCAAGCCGCAAGCGCGCAAGCTCTAGAATTTCGTAGCCCGCGGCCGCGCCAGCGTCGTTAACGGCGCATCAATTTCTATGGTGAACGCTTTGTTAAGCCTCCTCGGCTAGGCTTTGCGTTGCGCCGATGTAACGGCGTTGTTGTTGTGGTGTTGGTCGTGTCATGATTGTTCGTCAGTTCCTGCAATGGGTCCGCCATGCGCCGCCCGGCGAACGCGCCGAGGCCACTTCCGCACTGGCGCGCGCCTATCTCCATTCCGATCTTTCGCTCGACGATCTGGCCGCCGCCGAAGGCGCCATGATCATGCTGCTCGACGACCCGTCGCCGCTGGTGCGTGGCGCGCTCGCCGAAGTGTTTGCCAGTTCGCAGAAAGCGCCGCCGATCGTGGTGCACGCGCTCGCCGCCGACCAGCCCGAGATCGCGGTGCCGGTACTGGCGCGCTCGCCGCTGCTGCTGGAAGCCGACCTCATCGATCTCATCGCCACCGGTCATTCCGAAGCGCAAGTTGCGATCGCCACCCGCGTCGCTGCTGCCGCGCTCGCTGGCCGCGGCCATCGCCGAAGTAGGTTCGGCGGAAGCCTGTCTGGCGCTCCTTGAAAATACCGCCGCCGATATCGCGTTGTTTTCGATCGATCGCATGGTGGAGCGTTTCGGCCATCTGTCGCCGATCCGCGAGAATTTGCTCGACCGCGACGACCTGCCGATGTCGACCCGCCAGGCGCTGCTGTCGAAACTGTCGCAGACGCTGGCCGGCTTTGTCGCCTCGCGCCAATGGATGGGGCCCGAGCACGCCGAATACGCCGCGCGCGAGGCTTGCGAAAAGGCCACCGTCGCGCTTGCCGCCGAAACGCCTTACGAGGAAATCGGCGAACTGGTGCAGCATTTGCGCAAAAGCGGACAACTCACCGCCGGCATGATCCTGCGCGGGCTTTTGTCCGGCAATGTCGTGCTGTTCGAGGAAGCGCTGGCGGAATTGTCCGGCCTGCCGCTCGACCGCGTCACCAGTTATATCCACGACAAGAATATTTCGGGCTTCCTCGCGCTCTATCACAAGGCCGGACTGCCCGATGCCGCTTACCCCGCGTTCCGCGAAGCGATCAAAGGCATGCGCGAAGGCGTGCTGATCGGCGAGCAGGGCGGGGCGGCGCGGCTCAAGCGGCGCATGGTCGAGCGCGTGCTCAACGCTTGCGCGCACGATCAGACCGCCGACATGGCTTCGTTGCTGGCGCTGCTGCGGCGTTTTGCGGTCGAGGCCGCGCGCGAAGAAGCGCGCATGTTCTGCGACGATCTGGTCGCAACCGACGTTCTGATCCCGCTGAACGAGGATTTCGGCGATATGCAGCTGGTGGCGGCTTAAATTTCCGCCGTCATGCCCGGCCTTGAGCCGGGCATTTTCAACTCAATCCGGCACGATCGACGAGGACATGATCTGTTCGATCACGTCCGGCCGCGCGCGGTTTTCATGGACGAGGAATTCGTCGGTGACCTCGCGCAGGCGCCGGTTGAGAGAGGCCGCAAGTTCCTTGGCGTCGGAGCGGGCATATTCGCGAAAGATGGCGCGCACCGCGTCGACGTGCTGGTCCACCAGCTTGATCGGAATGCGATTGGCGTCGGGCGTGTGCTCGATCAGCCGGCACAGGCTGTCGGCGGCCGCCGCAACCAGCGGAAATCCGAAGGTGGCGGCTTCGCCCTTGATGTCATGGGCGGCGTGGAACAAGTGTTCCTTGGTGACCTTGCCGAAACCTTTTTCGGTGACCGCGCGGCGCGCTTTGTCGAGGCGCTCGCATTCGGATTCCATCCATTCGGAGAAATTGCCCGACAGGTCGGCCAGCGCCTTTTCGGCGCGCGCGACCGGATCTTCCTCGCCGGGCAAAAACGGCTGGGTCGAGACCGCTTTGCGCAGCTTGTTCTCTGGCGTGATGACCTCGTAGTCGCCGTAAGTGGCGACTGCTGCGGTATCCTTCCGGGGGGCCATGGTTTGGTTGCTGCCTTGTCAGCCGGGGGTGCGGACTTTTTCAAGCAGAGGCGCCTGCCGGATGACGTCGGCCTTGCCGCCTTTGCGGCGTTCGGGGCCGACATAGTTCGGATTGACGTTGCGGCGGCGGTCGGGACCGAAATAAGTTTTAGTCTTGATGAACGGACGCGGATTGGCGACCACGTTGACGATACGCTGATAGAGGCCCTTGGCCGAGATCGGCTTGGCCAGGAATTCGGTGACGCCGGCATCGCGCGCCGCCACCACGCGCTTCTTCTCGGAATGGCCGGTGAGCATGATGATGGCGACGTAGGGGTTCGAATTGGCGCCGGGCTGGCGCACCATCTGGGCAAGCTCGAGGCCGTCGAAAATCGGCATCGCCCAGTCGGTGATCACGATGTCCGGGATGTAATGCGTGAAGGCTTCCAGGCCTGCCGCGCCGTCTTCCGCTTCATAGACTTCGCGCGCGCCAAAGCCATGCAGCAACGTGCGCAGAATTCGGCGCATGTGGGCGTTGTCGTCGATGACGAGGAAACGCAGGCGGTTGAAATCGATGCGGACCATGCTGCCCCGTGGCCTCGGGCGACATGTGCCCGATACCCCCATGGGTTCCCAAGCTAGCGGGCCCCCGTTAACGAATGGTTTAGGAAGGCGCCAAGCTGAGGGGCGGCTAGAACCCGAACTGCTCGCGCAGGATGCGTTCGTCGAGGCTGTGGCCGGGGTCGAACAGCATGTTGAGCGAAATGCCGTGATCCATGCTGATATCGACCGAGCGCACGGAGCGCACTTCGTCATGGTCGGCGACGGCGGCGACCGGGCGCTTGTCGGCTTCCTGCACCTCGATGGTCACCTTCGCCTTGTCGGGCAGCAGCGCGCCGCGCCAGCGCCGCGGCCGGAACGGGCTGATCGGGGTCAGCGCCAGCAGCGGCGCGTTGATCGGGATGATCGCGCCTTGCGCCGACAAATTATAGGCGGTGGAGCCGGCGGGCGTCGCCACCAGCACGCCGTCGGCGACCAATTCAGCCAGCCGCTCGCGGCCGTCGATTAATATGCGCAAATGGGCGGCTTGCGCGCTTTGGCGGAACAGCGACACCTCGTTGATGGCGTAGTGCTCGTGGACGCGGCCGGTAGAGTCGCGCGCGCACATCAGCAACGGATGAATGATGGTGATTTGCGCCGCCGCGATCCGCTCGGGCAGGCCTTCCTCGACGAACTCGTTCATCAGGAAGCCGACGGTGCCGCGATGCATGCCGTAGATCGGCTTGCCGGAATTCATGAACTTGTGCAGGGTTTGCAGCATCAAGCCGTCGCCGCCGAGCGCGACGATCACATCGGCCGCGTTCGGATCGATGTTGCCGTAGCGCTTTTCAAGCCGGCCATAGGCCTCGCGCGCCTCCGGCGTCTGGCTGGCGACGAAGGCGATCTTTTGCAAACTGGCTGCCTTTGGGCTCATGAAAATCGAGGCTCATTCAATGGAACGCGCGGTGCTCGTCTATACGACTTGGCCCTCGATTGTCGAGGCGGAGAAAGCCGGGCGGACAATCGTCGAAAAGCGCCTGGCGGCTTGCGTCAATATCCTGCCCGGCATGATCTCGCATTATTGGTGGCAGGGCAAAATCGAGCGCGCCGAGGAAGTGGTGATGATTTTCAAGACCCGCGCAGGGCTAGCCGAACAAGTGCGCGCGGCGGTGAAGGCGGCGCATTCCTATGACACGCCGGCGATCATGGTGCTGCCTATCGAGAGCCTCGATGCGGCCTATCATCAATGGATCGTGGACGAGACGTCGCGCTAAAGCATCATGCCCGGCGCTAGGCCGGGCATGACGAAAATCCGAACGTCGCGGTTAAGCTAATAGGTCGCCTTGCCGTCGATCACGTCCTTGAGCTCGCCGAATTCCTTGCAGTTGGTGTTGGCGCAAATGAGCTGCACCTTCTGCAAGTTGCCGGCGAGGATCAACTGACGGGCATGCTGACGGCCAAGCTTATAGCCATGGCGGCTTGCGAAATGCGCGTTAGTAACCGCTGCCCGGAACGACATCCGGCCGTCCGGGCGCCGGTTGAACTTGGCCTTGTCCGGTGCTGCTCGGTTCGGTCTTGGTCTTGGTTTTCTTGGTTTTATGTTCGGTTTTCTTGTCGCCGGTCGTCGGATTGTCGCCGGCAGCAGCGTAAAGCGGCTGCGCACCGATGGCCGTAGCAAGCAAAGCGGCTGCGGCCAGCACGCCAACGCGGCGCAGCGTCCAGGTCGTAGTCATGAGAAACCTCCATCGTTCTAGGTACCCGACAAACAACCAAATGGGCCTTCTAGTCCAGTAGCTCACGAAAAGTTCACCCCCAGGGGGCGTCCTTGACTTGGGGTCCGGTTCAAGGGAACATTTTAACGTGCTGGTTCTCCGGGGTTAAATCCGGGGACGAAAGAGGGAACGCGGAAGCTGCCGATTCGCAGCAATCCGCGGCTGCCCCCGCAACTGTCAGCGGCGAGCTCGCGTCCGAATGGCCACTGGGAAACCGGGAAGGCCGGACGCAACTGAGCGGTGACCCGCGAGCCAGGAGACCTGCCAGCGCGGTCACCCAACCGGTGGACGGGGAGTCCATACGGAGCGGTCTTTCGCAGCGGTGACGTCAATGCCGGTGCGAAGGCCGTGAGAGTAACTCCTCCAGCGACTTTCGGTGCGTAAGCAGCCACGTTTACCCGTGTGGCGTCTTCCGTGTCCTTCGCATCGGGCTTGGTCTCACCCGATGCGTTCGCCTTTGCGCGAGCGCAAACGAAGGAACGTTGCGTCATGGGAACTCACATCCGCGTCACGGGCGCCGGTTTGGCGCTGAGCGCGTTGCTCGTCATGCCGGCGGGCGCGCAAAGCGATAAAAAAGACGAAGTGGTTTTGCCGGTTATCGACGTGTCGTCGAGCCGGCTCGATACCGGCATTGTCGGCAGCTCGACCAGCGTGATCACCGCCGAGGATATCGCGCGCGCGACCACGCAGACGCTGCCGGAAATCATCTCCCAGCAGGCCGGCGTGCAGATCCAGCACATCGGCGCCGGCGTCAACGGTGCGCGCGACGTGGTGGACTTGCGCGGCTTCGGCGCCAGCGCCACCTCGAACGTGCTGGTGCTGGTGAACGGACGCCGCTTCAACGACTTCGACCTGCAAGGCTTCGATTTCTCGGCGATCCCGCTCAACAGCATCGAGCGCATCGAGGTCACGCGCGGCAATTCCGGCGCCGTGCTCTATGGCGACGGCGCCGTCGGCGGCGTCATCAACATCGTCACCAAGACCGGCGACAAGCAGCCGCCCTCGGCGCGCTTCGAAAGTGCGTTCGGCTCGTTCCGCACCGAAGAGGGCAGGACCTCGGCCAGTGGGTCAAGCGGACCGTGGTCGGCGGCGTTTAGCGCAGTCGGCATCACCACCGACGGCTACCGCGAGAACAGCCATCTGCGCCAGAAAGGCGCCACCGGCGATATCCGTTACGTCACGGCTGAGGGCAGCGCCTATTTCAACGTCGGCGTCGACGACCAGAAACTCGGCCTGCCGGGCGGACGGCTGGTGGATTTGTCGGCCGGCATCAATCAGCTCGTCACCGACCGCACCGGTGCTGCGACCCCCAACGACTACGCCAACAAACAGGGGCAGGTTTATACGCTCGGCGTCACCCGCATGTTGACGCCGGGCGCCGAACTGATCGTGGACGGCAGCTTTCGGCAGAAAAACCAGCAGGCCGAACTGTTCTTCATGGGCTCGCCCTATAACGGCGTGACCACCAAGCTGACCACGGCCTCGGTTACGCCGCGGCTCAAGCTCGACACCAATGCGTTCGGGATGCCGGCGAAGATTCTCACCGGCTTCGACTATTACAACACGGCCTATAATTCCGACCGCGCCATGGATCTGATGTCGGCGCCCTATCATGTCTACGACATCAAGCAGAGCACGGCGGCCTTCTACGCCAACGGCACCATTGCGTTACGTCCCGACACCGATGTGACGCTGGGCGGGCGCTATCAGCACAACATGTTGTCGGCGCGCGACACTTACGATCCAACGGCGCCGTTCGGCTTCGGCGACGCGCAGGGGCTCCCCCTCGACCACACCGAATGGCAATACGCCGCGCAATTCGGCGTCGAGCACCGCATCAATCCGATGTTTGCGGTGTTCGGCCATGTCGCGCACAGTTTTCGCGTGCCCAATGCCGACGAGCGCATCGGGCAGGCGGTGGCGTTCAACTTTCCGGCGCCGACGCCGACCAATTTCGATCTGCACACCCAAAGATCGAACGAAATCGAAGGCGGTTTCCGCATTCATCTCGGCCGCTTCAATTGGCAAACCAGCGTCTACGACATGCGGCTTACCGACGAGATTTTCTACAGCCCGGCGACCGGCACCAACATCAATCTCGACCCGACGCGCCACTACGGCGTCGAAAACACGGCGTCCTATCAGTTGACCGACACCGTGCGGCTGCGCGGCGCGCTTACTTACACGCGCGCGGTCTTCGTCGAGGGGCCGTTTGCCGGCAACGACATTCCGTTGATTTCGCGCTGGACCGGCAATGCCGGCCTGTCCTGGGACATCTGGAATAAATGGGTCGTCTACGACGCGATCGTCCGCTACTCGGGCGCGCGGCGGTTTGATAACGACTCGCTCAACGTGCAGCCGCTGATCCCGCAGCACACCTCGGTCGATATGCGTATCGGCGGCGAGGTGAAGAACGCTTTCTGGTCGGTCGCCGTCAACAACATCTTCGACGCGCAGTTCTACGACTACGGCATCGCCAGCACCTTCACGCTGGGGCGTTACAACGCCTATCCGCTGCCGGGGCGCACCTTCATGGCCCGGCTCGGTTTCGTGCTGGAATAGAACGTGCGGGCCGGGCGCTGGCCTTAAGCGGCCGCGCCCGGCGCAAAAATTCTGCTAGATTGCTCCGGCATGATTCCGGAGGGACGCCCATGATCCCCATACGATCTTTGGTCGTTGCGGCGTTGTTCGCCGTTGTGGCCTTGCCCGCGCTTGCCGCCGACGATGTTCTCGACGCCATGGAAGATGCGCGCAAAGCCTATCAGGCGGGCGACATGACCAAGGCCAAGCAGCAGCTCGATCTCGCCTCGCAATTGGTCGGGCAGAAGAATGCCGAAGGATTCGCGGCAATGCTGCCGGAACCGTTGCCGGGCTGGACGGCGGAAAAGGCGGAGACCGCGGCGGTCGGCGTCTCGGTGTTTGGCGCCAGCGACCGCGAGCCGGCGCTATAGCAAGGGCGGTAACGCCCAAGTGGAAGTGCGCATCACCGGCGATTCAGCCATCGTCATGCAGTTCGCCCAATTCCTGATCAACCCGTCGGTTGCCGGCGTCATGGGCAAGCTCATCCGCGTCGGCGACCAGCGCGCCATGCAGACCAACGAGGGCTCGATCAACATGGTCGTGGCCAACAAATTCCTGATCACGGTGGACGGCTCGGCCGACGCCGACGCCAAGCTCAGCTATGCCAAGGCGATCGACATCGCCAAATTGTCGAAGATGTAATCCGCCTTACTAAAGCGGCGCCCACATCACCGGTTCGAGTTCGTAGCCTGAGCCGCTCTTCACGATATGCCCGCAGGCCGGGAACGGGAAATGATAGGCCTCGACCAGCATGCGGTCGGCGGCGGCGCGGTCGAGCATATGCCGGCGCGCTTTCACGGCGAGCGGTCCGTCCATGTCGAAGATCGGCTGCCAATCGGGGTGGCGCACGAACAGATAGGGATTGCGCACGGTGTCGCTCATCACCAGCAGCGACTGGCCCTGCCGGAATGGACCGAGAACGCCGTGTGGCCCGGCGTGTGGCCGTAAGCCGCGATCGAGACGATACCGGGGGCGACTTCGGCGCCCGGCTTGAAGCGGCGGACTTCTTTGGCGATGTCCGAAAAAATCCGCCGCGCATTGAGAAAATATTTGTGCACGGCGCCGCTGGCGCGGCCCATATTGGCGTCGTCCATCCAGAACGTCCATTCCGGCTCCGGCACCAGGATTTCGGCATTGGCGAAGACCTTGGCGCCATCCTTGGTCTTGATGCCGTCGATGTGGTCGGGATGGAAATGCGAGATGACGATGGTGTCGATGTCGGCAGGGCTTGACGCCAGCCACCTTGAGATTGTCGAGCATCACGCCGGCGCTGTCGGTGATCTGGCCGGCGGTGCCGGTGTCGGACCGCCCAACCTCATTGAACTATCAACACGCCGCGATAACCAATTCGGCCCGGACAATTCGGCCCGGACTTGCGTTCGCCATCGTGCCACAAATCCGGCTAATATCGGGCCGGGCGCGATTGGCTAGGATTACGGGGTTGGACGATGCGGCGGATTGGGGTCTTGATAGGAGTGTTGGCGCTGCTCACGGTGGGCGGCTGCCAGACCGACCTTGAGCCGAGCTCGGCCGATCTGAAAGCGCAATGGGACGCGCAGAACGTCTACCCGCAGCACTACAAGGCCGATTTGTTGGCGTACTTGCGCACCTATCTGAACGATCCGACCCATATTCGCGACGCCGGTGTGTCGCAGCCGCAGCTCAAAGCCGCAGGCCCCGGCCAGCGCTTTGTCGCTTGCGTGCGCTACAACGCGCGCAAAAGCGACGGCCAATATGCCGGCGTCAAAGACGGCGCCGGAATTTACGTCGGCGCCAAGCTCGACCGCTTCATCGACGGGCCGAAGATTTCCAAGGAATTTTGTGCGGACGCTGTCTACGCGCCGTTCCCTGAACTGGAACGGCTCACGCGTTGAAACGCGTAGCGATACCGCCGGCGCGCCCGCGGGACGCGCCACAACCGCCGGGCGAAATGCTCGGCGGCAGCAAGATCAGATAAAGAGGCCGAAAGTAAGCGCGGGCGCCGCGGTCACTTGACCTTGAGGTTCTCCGCGGATGTTTTTCCGCGATTCTCGACGAGTTCAAACTGAACGACTTGACCTTCGTTCAGCGTGCTTAGTCCGGCACGTTCAACTGCCGAGATGTGCACGAACACATCCTTCCCGCCTTCGGACGGTTGGATGAAGCCGTAGCCCTTCGTCGGATTGAACCACTTTACGGTGCCCTGCGGCATGCTAGATCTCCGAGGTATTACTGGTAACGCGTATAGTTTGGCACAGCAGGCGACCGCCGAACAAGGTACCGGGGCCCCCGTCCGCGCGGAGTTTCGCGGGGGCTCCCGCCAGGGGCCCAAGTGGGCATTTCCGGTGCCGGGTGAGAGAATTGAACTCCCGACCAACGGTTTACAAAACCGCTGCTCTACCGCTGAGCTAACCCGGCCAGCCGGTACTTGGCCGAGACAGCTACCAGCGTCGCGCCACCGCGACAAGTCGCGCCAAACTACGGCCCGGAAGCCAAAAAGCCCCGCACCGGAGTGCGGGGCCTTTCGATTTTGGCGGGTGAGGGCGGCCGGCTGTCAGCCGCCCCGCAAGGTCCCGTTAGATCCTGGTGATGTCGCGATCCTTGGTCTCGGGCAGGAAGATGAGCGCAACCACAAAGCTCATCGCCGCCACGCAGATCGGATACCAGAGGCCGGAGTAGATATTGCCGGTTGCCGCCACGATGGCAAAGACGGTCGCCGGCAGGAAGCCGCCGAACCAGCCGTTGCCGATGTGGTAGGGCAGCGACAGACCCGAATAACGAATTCGGGTCGGGAACAATTCAACCAGCCAGGCGGCGATCGGGCCGTACACCATGGTCACGTAGACGACCAAGATGGCCAGCAACAATACCGTCATCGGGTAGTTGATATCCGCCGGATCGGCACCGGGCGGATAGCCGTGTGCCTTCACCGCCGCCGTGATCGCGGCGGGTGTCGCCGCCGTGCCGGCAAGCTGAGCATCGCCAATCTTAACGCTCGCCGCAGTGCCGGCGGGCGCTTTGATGTTCTCATAGTTCACCGACAGATTGACCAGCGTCGACTTGATGACGTCGCAGGCGGTGGTGAACTTCTCAGTACCCGTGGCCTTAAACTGGAACGAGCACTGGTTGGGGTCGGCGGTCACAACGACCGGCGCCGCTGCCAGCGCGTGCTCCAGCTTCGGATTGGCGAAGTGGGTGATGCCCTGGAAGATCGGGAAGTAGGTGATCACCGCCAGCGCAAAGCCCGCCATCATGATCGGCTTGCGGCCGATCTTGTCCGACAGCCAGCCGAAGAAGATGAAGCCCGGCGTGCCGATCGCAAGCGACACCGCGATCATGATCCATGCGGTGACCGCCGGTACTTTCAACGTCTGCGTCAGGAAGAACAGCGCGTAGAACTGTCCGCCGTACCAGACGACCGCCTCGCCGGCGGTGGCGCCGAACAAGGCCGCAATCGCGATCTTGGCATTCGACCACACTCCGAAGGCTTCCTTGAGCGGTGCCTTGGAACGCTTGCCTTCTTCCACCATTTTGCGGAACAGCGGCGATTCGTTCAGCTTGAGCCGGATCCAGATCGAAACGGCGAGCAGGATGGCCGAGAGCAGGAACGGAATGCGCCAGCCCCAATCGCCGAACGCCGCGTCGCCCATATAGGTGCGGATGCCGAGGATCAGCAGCAGCGCCATGAACAGGCCGAGCGTGGCGGTGGTCTGGATCCACGAGGTGTAGAAGCCGCGCTTGTGCTTGGGCGCATGCTCGGCGACGTAGATCGCCGCGCCGCCATATTCGCCGCCAAGCGCGAGGCCTTGAATCAGCCGCAGCCCGATCAGCACGATCGGCGCCAGGATGCCCCAGGATGCGAAGCCCGGCAGCACGCCGATGAAGAAGGTGCCGACGCCCATCAGCGACATGGTGATGAGGAAGGTGTGTTTGCGGCCGATCGTGTCACCGAGCCGGCCGAAGATCAGTGCGCCGAACGGCCGCACGGCAAAGCCGGCGGCGAATGTCAGCAGCGCGAAGATGAAGCCGACATTGGGCGGCACGTTGGAGAAGAAGTATTTTGCCAAGTAGGCGCCGAGCGTGCCGTAGATGTAGAAGTCGTACCACTCGAACACGGTACCGAGCGAAGACGCGAAAATGACCATCCGTTGTTCTGAGGTCATTGCGACGTCGCGGCCACCGGTCGCTGTCATCGTTGCCATGGCGTTGCCCCTGTATGAGATTTTTTGGATCGATTACGTGTGGGGAATAGCCTCCCGCGTGCCCGCTAAAAGGCCCCCCCGATCACAACTACGCCACGCCGAGCGCGCCCGTCTGTGCGCCCGAGGTCGTACGTCCAAAGTGGTGGAGGGTTGGCGAAACCCATTGAGTTCGTTTCTGGAATTTCAGCCGCGGCGGCCGCCTGCGGCGTCGATTTAAAGTGTTTGATCGATGCCTGTCGCGGTGACTTTTTCCAGGACGCCGAGGAGCCAGGCGGCTGCATTGAGGACGGCCAGGCGCTTGGGCAGCTTGGTGTGGCGGAATGTTTCGTTCAGCAATTTGCGCGCGCCTTTGTAGGCCGGATGGCGCTGCGCGCTTTCGCTGAGGGTGCCCATGCGCGCAACCAGCACTTCGCGCTGCGATTCAATCGCGTCGTATCGCCGGCGAAAATCTACGCGTGGCGCACGCTTGCGCGCAGCCGTCGGGATGGACGATGGGCGGTTTGGCACTGGCGGTTAACTTTAATGACGTGGATTTTTCATCGATGGCGGGATTTTTTGTTCCCGATTTCGCCAGCGAATAAGCCACCTTACGGGCACCAACCGCAATTAATGTTACCTCGCGAATGAACGCAGAAGCATAAAGAGCTCGTATAAAATGCGCTCGAATTCAGTGCGGTTGATTGGAGATGCATCGCATGCGCGTTCTGCTCGCTCTGGCGCTTTTGGTTTTCGGCATCACGTCTGCGCGTCCGGCGGACCTGCCGGGCGAGCGCGGCATCGGCCAATACAGCTATCGCGCCGTCACCGGCAATCGCGCCGCGCAGCTGGTGATCTATCAATTCGAGCCGGGCGTGCCGACGCGCGCCTATTGGCGGGCGCCGTGGCGCCACCACCATTATTTCCCGACCACCGGCGAGCAGCCTGGAATCGGCCGCGACGAAGATTTGTCGGCGACCAGCGGCACGCTGGAGCCGGCGGAAAGTTACCACCGCTATTGGTCCACCTCGTCCTCCTTTAGCGAGGAGACGCCGCGCGCCGTCCTGCGCGCACTTGGCCGGGCGCCGCCCCCGCTGCCGAGCAGCGTTTTCGCAACCCCGATCAAAACCCGGACGCGGTGAAGCCCTGAAACCTATTCGAATCCCGTCGCGAGAAAACAATGCCTAACAATTCGCGCCATCTTACCGTACTCCGCCGTTCTTGCCGCAGCTTTGCTGGCGGGGGCTCCCGCGCATGCGCAGTGGTACAGCTCGGTCAACGCGCCGTCGGCGCAAGCTTACGCTTACGGCGGCCAGCCCTTATGCGGTTGAGGTTGCGCCCAATACTTATGTGATCCGCCGCCCGGCTCCCGCGCGCGAAAATCCTTACGCCGCGCGCAGCCACGTCATTCATGTTGCGCCCGAGCCGGCAGCGCCTGTCAGCAACCGCCCGCACAAGCAGGCCAACCACGAGCTGATCGAGGAATTGCGCAAGCGCAGCCACCTCAAAAAGCCCACCGTCAAAGGCAACACCGTCAACACCACCAAAATCGTGCGCGATCGGCCGATCATCATCGAGCATAAGCGCTACGTGGACGATCCGCCGCGCATCGTCGAGCGTCAGATCGTGGTCGAGGATGCGCCGGGTGCAGCGCCGGTCGTTACGGTCGTGCCGCCAGTGCCGGCTCCAGCACCGGCTCCGGTCGCGCCGCGCCGCAAGCACAGCGTTGCGCGCGCCGATAATCCGCGCGCCGGCCGCGACGAAAAACGCGTCATCCAGGCCGATGCCGAAATCACCATTCTCGGGCCCGACCGCATGAACATTCGCCTGTTCCGCAAAGGGCACGGGCCAAGCGCCAAGGCGCAAGCCACCGAATAGAAATCGAGTTCAATCGTTAGCGGGAGCGAACGGCGGGCTGGGGGGCCCGCCGTTTTGCGTTTGCCTCAGCCTTGCAGGCCGCGGCTCGCGACATAGAGCGCAAGTGCTGCCGCGTTCGACACGTTCAGGCTTTTGATCTCGCCCGGCAGCTCGATGCGCGCGACGTGATCGCAGGTTTCCTTGGTGAGCTGGCGCAAGCCTTTGCCTTCGGCGCCAAACACCAGCGCAAGCGGCCTGCGCAAAGGCAAAGCGGCGAAGTCGCCGTCGCCGCTGGAATCAAGGCCGACCACCAGGAAGCCGCTGGCTTTAAGCGCGGTCAGCGCGCGCGCCAGATTCTGCACGTTCACCAGCGGCACCAATTCGAGCGCGCCGGAGGCGGCTTTTGCCAAGGCGCCGGTGGCATCCGGCGAGTGGCGCTGGGTGGTGACGATCGCGGTCGCCGCAAAGGCCGCGGCCGAACGGAAGATCGCGCCCGACATTGTGCGGATCGGTGATCTGGTCGAGCACCAGCACCACGCCCTGCGCCGGCAGTTCCTCGATCGGCGGGGAGGGCAGCGGATCGGTTTCCAGATAAAGGCCCTGGTGCACGGCGTCGGGCAGCAGTCGCTCGGCGATGGCCGAGGGACGCACCATTTCGGGCTTGGCGGTAATGCCTTCCTCCGACAATCGCCGGACGGCGTTTTCGGTGGCGAGCAGCTTGCGCACGTGCCGTGCCGGGTTGCGCAGCGCGGCGGTCACCGTATGCCAGCCATACATCACGACGGGCGCGTCGGCTGCCGCCGCGCAAGGCATCGCGGCGGGCGCGCTCGAAGCGCTCGCGCCGCTCGACCTGCTCGCGGGTGGCGCCAGGCTTTGCGCCCGAGCGGGACCGGGATGTGGGTGATTTCGATGCCATCGCGTGGTGCCTTAACCGATCCGATGCGAGGCGAACAGCCTCCATTGACTTGGGCCAGATCGCTGCCCATAAACCCGCAAATCCCGATCAGCCGACGGATTGCGGCCGTTTATCTTTCGAGATCAATACGGTACGACGGCGTTTGGGGGAGAGTGTCCCGAGTGGCAAAGGGGGCGGACTGTAAATCCGCTGGCTTACGCCTTCGTAGGTTCGAGTCCTACCTCTCCCACCAACCTTCGCGCCTCCGGCGCTTCGGTTGGCAAGCCGAGCTAGATCGCGAAGGTTGCCCGCCGTAGCTTTAGCGAAGGCGGGCGAAGTTTCTGGTAAATAACATTGCGTTCCGCGGGTGTAGCTCAATGGTAGAGCAACAGCCTTCCAAGCTGAAGACGAGGGTTCGATTCCCTCTACCCGCTCCAACCTTCGCCACCAAGTCGGCTGTAACCGACTTGGGCAATATGTTTAGCCGATCTCGGGTAAACCCGAGATCGGTGGCGCTTCGGTTGGCAAGCCAGCCCTGATCGCAAAGGTTGCCCGCCGAAGCCTCTTGACCGCCGAAGTCCGCCTTCGGACGAAGGCGGTTGGCGTAGGCGGGCGGTATCCGGGCCAAAACCGCCTCTCCCCGCCCTTGCATTGGCCCCGAGTATAATGCATGACATCCCGACGGCGGGCCATTATATGGTCCGCCGTATGCGCTTTACGGAGGAGTGTAGCTCAATTGGTAGAGCACCGGTCTCCAAAACCGGGGGTTGCAGGTTCGAGTCCTGCCACTCCTGCCAAGCCGAGACGGTCGTTTAGGCACTCCTATTATTGGACAATGAGTTAAGCAGATGAGCGATCAAGCGCCGGTAGAAGTGCGCCGCAAGCGGGTCAGTCCGTTCCGTTTCTTGCAGGAAGTGCGTGAGGAAACGCGAAAGGTAACGTGGCCTTCGCGCCGGGAAACCATGATCACCACCGCCATGGTCTTTGTCATGGTGACGATCGCGTCGATATTTTTCCTGGTCGCGGATCAAATCATCCGGCTCGCCGTTACCTTCGTGCTCGGCATTGCAAGCTGAAGGTTGAAAACCCGATGAGCGATATCGACGCCGCCACGACGATCCGGCCCAAGCGCTGGTACATCGTCCACGCCTATTCGAACTTCGAGAAGAAGGTCGCCGAATCGATCCGCGAGCAGGCCAAGCAGCGCGGGCTCGGCGATCACTTCGAGGAAATCATGGTTCCGACCGAAACGGTCGTCGAGATGCGCCGCGGCCGCAAGGTCAATGCCGAGCGCAAGTTCTTCCCCGGCTATGTGCTGGTGAAGATGGACCTGACCGACGATGTCTACCATCTGATCAAGAACACGCCGAAAGTCACCGGCTTCCTCGGCACCGACAAAAAGCCGATGCCGATTTCGGAAGCGGAAGCCAACCGCATCATCCATCAAGTGCAGGAAGGCATCGAGCGGCCGAAACCCTCGGTGTCGTTCGAGGTCGGCGAACAGGTACGCGTGTCGGACGGGCCATTCGCCTCGTTCAACGGCACGGTCGAGGAAGTCGACGAGGCGCGCTCGCGTGTGAAGGTCGCGGTGTCGATCTTCGGCAGAGCGACGCCGGTGGAATTGGAATTCGGGCAGGTGGAGAAGCTGTAGGGCAAAGACCATGACAATGTCGTTCGAGGTCGGCGAGCAGGTGCACGTGTCGGAAGGGCCATTCGCCTCTTTCAACGGCACGGTCGAGGAAGTCGACGAGGCGCGCTCGCGCGTGAAGGTCGAGGTATCGATCTACGGCCGCGCCACGCCGGTGGAGTTGGAATTCGGACAAGTGGAAAAGCTGTAGGGCAAAGACTATATAGGTTTCGCGTTCATAGAGGCGTGGGAGGTGAGGCGGTCGCCAACCGTCAAGATCCGCACCACTAACGGAGTAAAGAGATGGCGAAGAAAGTCACTGGATTCCTCAAATTGCAGGTGCCTGCGGGCGCCGCCAACCCGTCGCCCCCGATCGGGCCGGCGCTGGGTCAGCGCGGCCTCAACATCATGGAGTTCTGCAAGGCGTTCAACGCGCAGACCCAGAAGATGGAAAAGGGCGTGCCCATCCCGGTCATCATCACGACCTATCAGGACCGCTCCTTCACCTTCGAGATGAAGACGCCGCCGGTGTCTTATTTCCTCAAGAAAGCCGCCAAGCTCGAGAGCGGCTCCAAGACCCCCGGCCGCGACATCGCCGGCGAGGTCAACAAGAAACAAGTGCGCGAGATCGCCGAGCAGAAGATGAAAGACCTCAACTGCGACACGATCGAAGCCGCTATGAAGATGATCGAAGGCTCGGCCCGCTCCATGGGCCTGACGGTGACGGAGTAACGGCCATGGCAATCGGAAAACGCACAACGGCCGCCCGCGACGGCATCGATCGTGACAAGTCCTATGCGATCGCGGAAGCGGTCAAGCTCGTCAAAGAGCGCGCCAAGGCGAAATTCGACGAGACCATCGAGATCGCGATGAATCTCGGCGTCGATCCCAAGCATGCCGACCAGATGGTGCGCGGCGTGGTCAACCTGCCGAACGGCTCCGGCCGCACCGTGCGGGTCGGCGTGTTCGCGCGCGGCGCCAAGGCCGAAGAGGCCAAGGCCGCCGGTGCCGACGTGGTCGGCGCGGAGGACCTGGTCGAGAAGGTCAACAAGGGCGATATCGATTTCGACCGCTGCATCGCCACGCCCGACATGATGCCGCTGGTCGGACGCCTGGGTAAGGTGCTCGGCCCCCGCGGCATGATGCCCAATCCGAAAGTCGGCACCGTCACCATGGACATCACCAATGCGGTGAAGGCCTCCAAGGGCGGGTCGGTCGAGTTCCGCGTCGAAAAAGCGGGAATCGTCCAGGCCGGCGTCGGCAAGGCCTCGTTCAGCGAGGACAAGCTGGTCGAAAACATCAAGGCCTTCGCGGATGCCGTTCAGAAGGCCAAGCCCCCGGGCGCCAAAGGCCACTACATCAACCGGGTGGCGGTGTCCTCGACCATGGGGCCAGGGGTGAAGATCGACATCCCCAGCCTGTTCGGCGGCGGCTGACCGAACTGAGGCCCTTTTTCGCGGGGATTCTCGCGAAAGGGGCTTGGCAAAGCCGGTTGGAAGCTCTAAATGTGGGCTATCGGGCGTGCCGGCCCAGTTTGTCGGCACGCCTTTGCGCGTCTCTAAAATCACACTCTAACGAAATGGTGGTCAGACTTTATTCCTTTTGGAAATCCCGGCGGGACATCTGAAAGGAAGAAAGACTTGCGCTCCATTGAGCGGCGCGCGAAGACAAATCCGGCAACGGATTTGACCGACCTGTCCAAGACTGCCGGCGCTGACGCCTTCGGGCCGACGCTTAATCCCGGCCCGCCCTGCGAAAGCAAGTCGGGTACCTAAAACGGGGCCAGCATAGACGGGGATGAGACCCGAGTTTGCGTGCGATGACCTCGCGCGCCAGTTTGGTTCGAACCTCGGAAAGTCCCGTTTCGCGGCTTTGGCCGTGCAACGGGGGGCAGGATTTCTGGAGCGTCGTCCTGCCCGTGGTTCGTCTACGCGTGACACCATAAGCGGGACGGCTGGTATCAACCCGGCGGTTCTCGCGTCATGCGGGCGAACCGTCAAACCGGAAAGAGCTTGCAGTGGAACGAGCGGCTAAGCAGGAGTCCATCGCCGAACTCAGCGGGGTCTTCAAGACCTCGAACGTCGTGGTGGTGGCTCACTATGCGGGCCTCACGGTTGCCCAGATGCAGACCCTGCGAAAGCAGATGAAGCTGGCGGGCGCGCACGTGAAGGTCGCGAAGAACCGTCTCGCTCAAATCGCGGTCAAGGACACCGACGCCGCCTCTATCTCGCCCTTGCTCAAAGGGCCAACCGTGCTCGCCTACTCGGGCGATCCGGTGGCGGCGCCGAAAGTGGCCGTCGACTTCGCCAAGACGAACGAAGCGTTCGTCATTCTCGGCGGATCGATGGGCAAGACCGCTCTGGACATGAACGGCATCAAGGCACTCGCCGCGCTGCCGTCATTGGATGAATTGCGCGCCAAGATCGTCGGCCTGGTTCAGGCGCCGGCGACCAAAATCGCGCAGCTCGTCAACGCACCCGCGGCGAAAGTCGCGCGCGTGGTCCAGGCCTATGCCTCCAAGGGCGCTGCGGCGTGACGGCTCATAACAAGCATTCTCTGGTTCGAACCGATAGGAAGTAAAAATGGCTGAACTGCAAAAAATCGTCGATGAATTGTCGAAGCTGACCGTGATGGAAGCGGCCGACCTCGCCAAGATGCTGGAAGAAAAGTGGGGCGTCTCCGCTGCCGCCGCTGTCGCGGTTGCGGCCGGTCCCGCGGCGCGGCGCTGCCGCTGCCGAAGAGAAGACCGAGTTCACCGTGATCCTCGCCAGTGCCGGCGACAAAAAGATCGAGGTGATCAAGGAAGTCCGTGCCGTCACCGGGCTTGGCCTGAAAGAGGCCAAGGATCTGGTCGAGGGCGCGCCCAAGCCGGTCAAGGAAGGCGTCAACAAAGAGGAGGCCGACAAGATCAAGGCCACCCTCGAAAAGGTCGGCGCCAAGGTTGAGCTTAAGTAAGCAGCACTTACTTAAGGGAAATCCCCGGGCGATGAGCGAGCAAGAGCCGGGGGTTCACGAGATTAAGCGAAATCCCCGGGGGACAACCCCCGGGGGCTTCGGCGCAAAAAGAATGAAAGTGGCCGGCTAACGGCCGCTTTGGAGGCGAAACGTCAGTCGGGTGTGGTCCGCTGGCGGGAAAAGTTAAGCGTGCGGCGGTTCGGGCGAGGCCCGAATCACATAGAAACGGGCAACCCCGACGCCTGTCCTGATGGTCGCGATTGGATTGCGGCTGTTCGGAGAGGCGCTGAGCGTTGGCCCGCCGAAATCGAATCGAGAGAGAATAAGATGGCGCAGACGTTTACCGGTCGCAAGCGCGTAAGAAAATTTTTCGGAAAAATTGAAGAAGTGGCGGAGATGCCGAACCTCATCGAGGTTCAAAAAGCATCTTACGACCAGTTCCTGATGGTGAAGGAGCCCGTCGGCGGGCGTCCCGACGAGGGCCTGCAAGCCGTTTTCCGGTCGGTGTTCCCGATTTCGGATTTCTCCAATTCCTCGCAGCTTGAATTCGTCAAATACGAATTCGAGCCGCCGAAATATGACGTGGACGAGTGCCGCCAGCGCGGCATGACTTACGCTGCGCCGCTGAAAGTGACGCTGCGCCTGATCGTGTTCGATATCGACGAAGAGACGGCCGCGCGTTCGGTCAAGGACATCAAAGAGCAGGATGTCTACATGGGCGACATTCCGCTCATGACCAATAACGGCACCTTCATCGTCAACGGCACCGAGCGCGTCATCGTTTCGCAGATGCACCGTTCGCCCGGCGTGTTCTTCGATCACGACAAGGGCAAGTCGCATTCGTCCGGCAAACTGCTGTTTGCCGCCCGCATCATTCCCTACCGCGGTTCCTGGCTCGACATCGAGTTCGACGCCAAGGACATCGTGTTCGCGCGCATCGACCGCCGCCGCAAGATTCCGGTGACGTCGCTGCTTTATGCGCTTGGCCTCGACGGCGAAGCGATCCTGCGCACGTTCTACAAGCACGTCAATTACAAGCGCCAGAAAGACGGCTGGCGCGTGCCGTTCGATGCCAACCGCCTCAAGGGCTACAAGGCGGTCAACGATTTGGTCGACGCCGACACCGGCCGCACCGTGGTCGAAGCGGGCCACAAGCTCACCGTGCGCCAGGCGCGCCAGTTGGCCGAGAAGGGCCTCAAAGCCCTGCGCATGACGGATGAGGAATTGATCGGCCACTACATCGCCGAAGACCTCGCCAACGGCAAGACCGGCGAGATCTACATGGAAGCCGGCGCGGAAATCGACGAGAAGAACCTCAAGGTTCTGATCGAGGCCGGCTACAAGGAACTGCCGCTGCTCGACATCGACCACGTCAATGTCGGCGCCTATATCCGCAACACGCTGATCGTCGACAAGAACATGACGCGCGAAGACGCGCTGTTCGACATCTATCGCGTCATGCGCCCGGGCGAGCCGCCGACCGTCGACACCGCCGAGGCCATGTTCCGCTCGCTGTTCTTCGACTGCAGAGCGCTACGACCTGTCCGCCGTCGGCCGCGTCAAGATGAACATGCGGCTCGAGTTGGATGCGCCCGACACCATGCGGGTGCTGCGCAAAGAAGACATCCTCTCGGTCATCAAGCACGCTGGTCGACCTGCGCGACGGCAAGGGCGAGATCGACGACATCGACCATCTCGGCAATCGCCGCGTTCGCTCGGTCGGCGAGCTGATGGAGAACCAATACCGCATCGGTCTGTTGCGCATGGAGCGCGCGATCAAGGAGCGCATGTCGAGCGTCGATATCGACACCGTCATGCCGCAGGATTTGATCAATGCGAAGCCTGCCGCCGCCGCGGTGCGCGAGTTCTTCGGTTCCTCGCAACTCTCGCAGTTCATGGACCAGACCAACCCGCTGTCCGAGATCACGCACAAGCGGCGTCTCTCGGCGCTGGGCCCTGGCGGTCTCACGCGCGAACGCGCCGGCTTCGAAGTGCGCGACGTGCATCCGACGCATTACGGCCGCATCTGCCCGATCGAAACGCCGGAAGGGCCGAACATCGGCCTGATCAATTCGCTCGCGACCTACGCGCGGGTGAACAAATACGGCTTCGTCGAAACGCCTTATCGCAAGGTGAAGGACGGCCGCGTCACCGACGAGGTCATCTACCTCTCGGCCATGGAAGAAGGCCGCTACACGGTGGCGCAGGCCAACGCGACGATGGACGCGCGCGGCAAGTTCATCGAGGACCTGATCATCTGCCGCCACGCCGGCGACGTGCATCTGGTCCCGCGCGACAAAGTCGACTTCATGGACGTGTCGCCGAAGCAGCTCGTTTCGGTGGCGGCAGCGCTTATTCCGTTCCTGGAAAACGACGACGCCAACCGCGCGCTGATGGGCTCGAACATGCAGCGCCAAGCGGTGCCGCTGATCCGCTCGGAAGCGCCGTTCGTCGGTACCGGCATGGAAGGCGTGGTCGCCCGCAACTCGGGCGCCTCGATTTCCGCGCGCCGCACCGGCATCGTCGATCAGGTTGACGCCACCCGTATCGTGGTGCGCGCCACCGGCGAGATGGATCCGACCAAGCCTGGCGTCGATATCTACCGGCTGATGAAATACCAGCGCTCGAACCAGAACACCTGCATCAACCAGCGTCCGCTGGTGAAGGTGGGCGACAAGGTCGAGAAGGCCGACATCATCGCCGACGGTCCCTCGACCGATCTCGGCGAACTCGCGCTCGGCCGCAACGTGCTGGTCGCGTTCATGCCGTGGAATGGCTACAACTTCGAGGACTCGATCCTGCTCTCCGAGCGGATCGTGAAAGACGACGTGTTCACCTCCATCCACATCGAAGAATTCGAAGTGATGGCGCGCGACACCAAGTTGGGCCCCGAGGAAATCACCCGCGACATCCCGAACGTCTCGGAAGAGGCGCTCAAGAATCTGGACGAAGCGGGCATCGTCTATATCGGCGCGGAAGTTCACGCCGGCGACATCCTGTGCGGCAAGATCACGCCCAAGGGCGAAAGCCCGATGACGCCGGAAGAAAAGCTGCTGCGCGCGATCTTCGGCGAAAAAGCCTCCGACGTGCGCGACACCTCGTTGCGCGTGCCGCCGGGCGTGCAGGGCACCGTCGTCGAAGTGCGCGTGTTCAACCGTCACGGCGTCGAGAAGGACGAGCGCGCGCTCGCCATCGAGCGCGAGGAAATCGAACGTCTCGCCAAGGACCGCGACGACGAACAGGCGATCCTCGACCGCAACGTCTACGGGCGTCTGGCCGAATTGCTGGAAGGCCGCCAAGGCATCGCGGGGCCGAAGGGCTTCAAGAAGGATTCAAAGATCACCAGGGCGGTGCTGGATGAGTATCCGCGCTCGCAATGGTGGTTGTTTGCCTCGCCCAACGACAAGCTGATGGCCGAGATCGAAGCGATCCGGAAGCAGTACGACGAGTCCAAGAAGCTGTTGGAACAGCGCTTCCTCGACAAGGTCGAAAAACTGCAGCGCGGCGACGAATTGCCGCCGGGCGTGATGAAGATGGTCAAGGTCTTCGTCGCGGTGAAGCGCAAGATTCAGCCGGGCGACAAGATGGCCGGCCGCCACGGCAACAAGGGCGTGGTGTCCAAGATCGTGCCGCAAGAGGACATGCCGTTCCTGGCCGATGGTCAGCCGGTCGACATCGTGCTCAATCCGCTCGGCGTGCCGAGCCGCATGAATGTCGGTCAGATTCTTGAAACCCATCTGGGTTGGGCCTGCGCCGGTCTTGGCATCAAGATCGGGCAGGCGGTCGATCTCTACAACACCAAGCACGACACCAAGCCGCTCAAGGAAATGCTCAAGAAGATCTATGGCGACGACGAGACCATCAAGTCGCTGGGCGAAGACGAGCTGGTCGAGCTTGGCGGCAACTTGCGTCACGGCGTGCCGATCGCAACGCCGGTGTTCGACGGCGCCAAGGAAGCCGACATCGAGAAGATGCTCGATCTTGCCGGTCTCGATCACTCCGGCCAGGTCAGCGTCTTTGACGGCCGCACCGGCGAGGTTTTCGACCGTAAAGTCACGGTCGGCCACATCTACATGCTCAAGCTGCACCATCTGGTGGACGACAAGATCCACGCCCGTTCGATCGGCCCGTACTCGCTGGTCACCCAGCAGCCGCTCGGCGGCAAGGCGCAGTTCGGCGGACAGCGTTTCGGCGAAATGGAGGTGTGGGCGCTCGAAGCATACGGGGCGGCTTACACCTTGCAGGAAATGCTCACCGTGAAGTCGGACGACGTCGCCGGCCGTACCAAAGTGTACGAGGCGATCGTGCGCGGCGACGACACGTTCGAAGCGGGCATTCCGGAAAGCTTCAACGTGCTGGTCAAGGAAATGCGTTCGCTCGGCCTCAATGTCGATCTGCACAATTCCAAGCAGCAGGGCCGCGGCGGCGACACGGCGGAAGCCGCCGAATAACAAGCGTTACGGCCGGGTGTTTTCATCCGGCCGGCCACGCGGCGTGATGACAGTTTTTGAATGCAGCCGGCCGAGGCCGGCGAAGCGGAGATGGCAATGAACCAAGAGATGATGAATCTTTTCAGCCCGCAGGTCCCGGCGCAGGTCTTCGACCAAATCCGGATTTCGATCGCGAGCCCGGAAAAGATTCTGTCGTGGTCATACGGCGAAATCAAAAAGCCGGAGACCATCAACTACCGTACCTTCAAGCCCGAGCGCGACGGCCTGTTCTGCGCGCGCATCTTCGGGCCGATCAAGGATTACGAGTGCTTGTGCGGCAAGTACAAGCGCATGAAATACAAGGGCATCATCTGCGAAAAGTGCTCGGTCGAAGTGACGCTTTCCCGCGTGCGGCGCGAGCGCATGGGCCATATCGAATTGGCCGCGCCGGTCGCCCACATCTGGTTCTTGAAGTCGCTGCCGAGCCGCATCGGTCTGCTGCTCGACATGACGCTGAAGGACCTCGAGCGGATTCTCTATTTCGAATATTACGTCGTGCTTGAGCCGGGCTTAACCCCGCTCAAGGACCGCCAGCTGTTGTCGGAGGACGAGTATCTCAAGGCGCAGGAGGAATTCGGCGCCGACTCATTCACCGCGACCATTGGCGCGGAAGCCATCCGCGAGATGCTCAAAGGCCTCGACCTCGACAAGATGCAGGCCGAGTTGCGCGTCGCCATCGGCGAGACCGACAGCGACATCAAGAAGAAGAAGTTCGGCAAGCGCCTCAAGCTGATCGAGGCCTTCATCGCCTCCGGCAACAAGCCGGAATGGATGATCCTCACCGTCGTGCCGGTGATCCCGCCCGATCTGCGGCCGCTGGTGCCGCTCGACGGCGGACGCTTCGCCACGTCCGATCTCAACGATCTCTATCGCCGCGTCATCAACCGCAACAACCGCTTGAAGCGGCTGATCGAGCTGCGCGCGCCCGACATCATCATCCGCAACGAAAAGCGCATGCTGCAAGAAGCGGTCGATGCGCTGTTCGACAACGGCCGCCGCGGCCGCGTCATCACCGGCGCCAACAAGCGTCCGCTGAAGTCGCTCGCCGACATGCTCAAGGGCAAGCAGGGCCGCTTCCGGCAGAACCTGCTCGGCAAGCGCGTCGACTATTCCGGCCGCTCGGTGATCGTGGTCGGTCCCGAACTCAAGCTGCATCAGTGCGGCTTGCCGAAGAAAATGGCGCTCGAACTGTTCAAGCCGTTCATCTATTCGCGGCTCGACGCCAAGGGTCTGTCCACCACCGTGAAGCAGGCGAAGAAACTGGTCGAGAAGGAAAAGCCCGAGGTTTGGGATATCCTCGACGAGGTGATCCGCGAGCACCCCGTTCTGCTCAACCGCGCGCCGACGCTGCATCGCTTGGGCATCCAGGCGTTCGAGCCGGTGCTGATCGAAGGCAAGGCGATCCAGCTGCATCCGCTGGTGTGCGCGGCCTTTAACGCCGACTTCGACGGCGACCAGATGGCCGTGCACGTTCCGCTGTCGCTTGAGGCGCAGCTGGAAGCGCGCGTGCTGATGATGTCGACCAACAACATCCTGCACCCGGCCAACGGCCAGCCGATCATCGTGCCGTCGCAGGATATCGTGCTCGGGCTTTATTACCTCACGCTGCTGCGCGAGGGCGAGCCGGGCGAGAACAAGGCCTTCGGCGACATGGCCGAGATCGACCATGCTTTGCAGGAAAAGGTGATCAGCCTGCACAGCAAGATTCGTTATCGCTGGATCGGCGTCGACGAGAAGGGCAAGGAATTCAAGAAGTGGTTCGAGACCACGCCCGGCCGCGTCATCCTCGGCAACGTGCTGCCGCGCAGCGTCAAGGCGCCGTTCGACATCGTCAACAAGCTGATGACCAAGCGCGAAATCTCGTCGATGATCGACCAGGTCTACCGTCACTGCGGCCAGAAGGAGACGGTCATCTTCTGCGACCGCATCATGTCGCTCGGCTTCTATCACGCGTTCAAAGCCGGCATCTCGTTCGGCAAGGACGACATGGTGGTGCCGGAGTCGAAGTGGAAGATCGTCGAGGATCACGCGCGACCTCGCCAAGGAGTTCGAGCAGCAATACAACGACGGCCTCATCACCCAAGGCGAGAAGTACAACAAGGTGGTCGACGCCTGGTCGAAGTCCACCGACGCGATCGCCGACGCGATGATGAAGGAAATCTCGTCCACCAAGAAGGACGCGAACGGCCGCGACATGCAGGTCAACTCGATCTACATGATGGCGCATTCCGGCGCGCGCGGTTCGCCCGCCCAGATGCGTCAGCTCGCCGGCATGCGCGGCCTTATGGCCAAGCCGTCGGGCGAGATCATCGAGACCCCGATCATCTCGAACTTCAAGGAAGGCCTTTCGGTGCTCGAGTACTTCAACTCGACCCACGGCGCCCGTAAGGGTCTTGCCGACACCGCCTTGAAGACCGCGAACTCCGGCTATCTTACGCGGCGTCTGGTCGACGTGGCGCAGGATTGCATCATCACGTCGGAAGATTGCGGCACCAAGGACGGCATCAAGGTGCGCGCCGTCATCGACGCGGGCACCGTTGTTGCGCCGCTGGCCATCCGCATTCTCGGCCGCACCACGGCGGAAGACGTCAAGGATCCAGCCACCAACAAGGTCGTCATCAAGCGCAACACGCTGCTGACCGAGCCTGAAGTCGAAGCGATCACCAATGCGGGCGTTCAGGAAATGAAAATCCGCTCGGTGCTCACCTGCGAGTCCAAGAACGGCGTCTGCGGCGCCTGCTACGGGCGCGATCTTGCCCGCGGCACGCCGGTGAACATGGGCGAGGCGGTGGGCGTCATCGCCGCGCAATCGATCGGCGAGCCGGGCACCCAGCTCACCATGCGCACGTTCCACATCGGCGGCGCGGCGCAGATCTCCGAGCAGTCGTTCATCGAGTTCGAACTTCGACGGCAAGATCAAGATCAAGGGCAAAAACATCGCCAAGAATTCCGAAGGCGATGTGGTGGCGATGGTGCGCAACATGGTGGTGGCGGTGGTTGACCCCGACGGCACCGAGCGCGCGCATCACCGCATTCCCTACGGCGCGCGCATGCGCATCGAGGACGGCGACAAGGTCAAGCGCGGCCAGCGCATCGCGGAGTGGGATCCTTATACCCGCCCGATCCTGACCGAGGTCGAGGGCACCATTGCCTTCGAGGATCTCGTCGACGGTCTGTCGATGTCGGAAGCGCTCGACGAGTCGACCGGCATCGCCAAGCGCGTGGTGGTCGACTGGCGCACGGGCTCGTCCCGCAACCAGCAGGACCTGCGTCCGGCGATCGTGATCAAATCCGGCTCGAAGCTGCTCAAGCTGGTGCGCGGCGGCGATGCCCGCTACGTGCTGGCGGTCGATGCCATCATCTCGGTCGATCCCGGCGGCCATGTGAAGGCGGGCGACGTGATCGCGCGTATCCCGACCGAAAGCGCCAAGACCCGCGACATCACCGGCGGTCTGCCGCGGGTGGCGGAGCTGTTCGAGGCGCGCAAGCCGAAGGATGCGGCGATCATCGCCGAGATCGGCGGCACCGTGCGCTTCGGCAAGGACTACAAGAACAAGCGCCGTCTCACGCTTGAGCCGACGGGCAAGGGCGATGAGCCCAAGGAATATCTGATCCCGAAGGGCAAGCACATCCATCTGCAGGATGGCGACGTCATCGAGAAGGGCGATTATATCGTCGAGGGCAATCCCGCCCCGCACGACATTCTTGCCATCAAGGGCGTCGAGGAGCTGGCGGCCTACCTGGTGAACGAAATCCAGGAGGTCTACCGGTTGCAGGGCGTCAACATCAACGACAAGCACATCGAGGTGATCGTTCGCCAGATGCTGCAGAAGGTTGAGATCGACGACACCGGCGAGACCGAACTCTTGCAGGGCGAACAGCTCGACAAGACCGAGCTCGACGAGATCAACGCCCGCATCGAAGCCGACGGCAAGAAAGGCGCCTCCGGCCACCCGGTGCTGCTCGGCATCACCAAGGCGTCGTTGCAGACCCGTTCGTTCATCTCGGCGGCGTCGTTCCAGGAGACCACGCGCGTGCTCACCGAGGCCGCCGTCAACGGCAAGGCCGACACGCTCGACGGGCTCAAGGAAAACGTCATCGTCGGCCGCCTGATCCCGGCCGGCACCGGCGCGATGATGAACAGTCTGCGCGAGGTCGCGGTCAAACGCGACGCGCTCATTCTCGAGGAGCGCGAGAAGGACGCGGCAAAGGCTGCAGCCAAGGCCGAGGCGGAAGCAGCCCCGGCACTGCCGCCGGCCGAATAGGCCGCGTTCGCAACAACAATCGAAAAGGCCGCCTCAATTAGGCGGCCTTTTTGGTCGACGGTAACGACGAGCGGGTAGGGCGCTGGCAGGCCCAGAAACCTTGATTTTTCAGCCCTTTCTCACTTGACTTGAGGGTGACCCGCCGATACATACGCCACACTTTTCGGCAGGCGGTGAGCTTTGCTTGCTCGGAACGGCCGCCCGGCTAAGCCTTTGAGAGGCATACGTTTTTTCTCAATTGTGCGCCGGCGCATCGCCTCGAGGAATGAAGCTCAAACGCTGCTTCTGACAGCCACTGTCAGATTTTGAAGTGACCGGCCGCGGGGCGAGTAAGACCCGTGTCGTGGCCGTCCGGAACGAAAAAGCGCCCCCCGCAAATCGAGGCGGATGGCGCGATTTCGTTTTGCGCGCGCGAAACGCGTGGGATGCCGGGGCGAATAGCCCAAAAGAATTCGCGGACACGTTGCCCGCGCGAGCTGACGAGAGGCGTAAAGCCTCGATGGATTCCGGGCGGACTTAGAACCGCCCAAACGAAGATAGGCGAAGGCCAACGATGCCGACGATCAACCAGCTGATTGCCAAGCCGCGCCACCCGCTCAAGGTGCGCAACAAGGTGCCGGCGCTGCAAGCCTCGCCGCAGAAGCGCGGCGTGTGCACGCGCGTCTATACGACGACCCCGAAGAAGCCGAACTCGGCGCTGCGCAAGGTCGCCAAGGTGCGCCTGACCAACGGCTTCGAAGTGATCGGCTACATCCCGGGCGAGGGCCATAACCTGCAGGAGCATTCGGTGGTGATGATCCGCGGCGGCCGCGTCAAGGATTTGCCGGGCGTGCGCTACCACATCCTGCGCGGCGTGCTCGATACGCAGGGCGTCAAAAACCGCAAACAGCGCCGTTCGAAATACGGCGCCAAGCGTCCGAAATAAGGGTTCAGCGTCATGTCTCGCCGTCACGCCGCAGAAAAGCGCGAAATCATCCCGGACCCGAAGTTCGGCAACGTCGTCGTGTCCAAGTTCATGAATGCCGTCATGTATGACGGCAAGAAGTCGGTCGCCGAAGGCATTGTCTACGGCGCGCTCGAATTGATCGAAGGCAAGACCAAGGGCAACCCGCTGACCGTGTTTCAGCAGGCGCTCGACAACGTGATGCCCTCGATCGAAGTGCGTTCGCGCCGTGTCGGTGGCGCCACCTATCAGGTGCCGGTGGAAGTGCGCGTCTCGCGCCGCCAGGCGCTCGGCATCCGCTGGATCATTATCGCCGCGCGCGACCGCAACGAAAAAACAATGACCGAGCGGCTCTCGGCCGAGCTGCTCGATGCGTCCAATAACAGGGGAAACGCCGTCAAGAAGCGCGAGGACACCCACAAAATGGCGGAAGCCAACCGGGCCTTCTCGCATTACCGCTGGTGACGACGAACAACCTCAAGGAATAGAACTGATATGCCCCGCGCCCACCCTATCGAGGACTACCGCAATTTCGGCATCATGGCCCACATCGATGCCGGGAAAACCACGACTACGGAGCGGATCCTCTATTACACCGGCAAGAGCCACAAGATCGGCGAAGTGCATGACGGCGCTGCGACCATGGATTTCATGGAGCAGGAGCAAGAGCGCGGCATCACGATCACCTCGGCTGCGACCACGGCATTCTGGAAAGAAAAGCGCCTCAACATCATCGACACCCCCGGCCACGTCGACTTTACGATTGAAGTCGAGCGTTCATTGCGCGTGCTCGACGGCGCGGTTGTCGTGCTCGACTTCAAACCAGGGCGTCGAGCCGCAGACCGAGACGGTCTGGCGTCAGGGCGACAAATACAAAGTGCCGCGCATCGTCTTCGCCAACAAGATGGACAAGATCGGCGCCGACTTCTTCAATTGCATGAACGACATCAAGATCCGCCTCGGTGCAAAACCGGTGGCGATCCAGTTGCCCATCGGTTCCGAGCAGAATTACAAAGGCCTCGATCGATCTCGTGCGCATGAAGGGCGTGATCTGGGAAGACGAAGCCCTCGGCGCCAACTACAAAGACATCGACATTCCCGCCGACATGCTCGCGCAAGCGCAGGAATACCGCGACAAGATGGTCGAAGCGGTGTGCGAACTCGACGACGATGCGGCCACCGCTTACCTCGAAGGCAAGATGCCCGACGAGGCCACCATCAAAAAACTCATCCGCAAGGCCGTGATCACCGGCGCTTTCTTCCCGGTGCTGTGCGGCTCGGCGTTCAAGAACAAGGGCGTGCAGCCGCTGCTCGACGCGGTGGTCGATTATCTCCCCAGCCCGCTCGACGTGCCGCCGATCATGGGCATCAATCCGGATAACGGCGAAGAAGTCGTGCGCAAGCCCGGCGACAACGAGCCGCTGGCGCTGCTCGGCTTCAAGATCATGGACGACCCCTTCGTCGGCACCATCACCTTCTGCCGCATCTATTCCGGCACGCTCACCAGCGGCACCGGCGTGATCAATTCGACCAAGGAACGCAAAGAGCGCATCGGCCGCATGTTGCTGATGCATGCGAACAACCGCGAAGACATCAAGGAAGCCTATGCCGGCGACATCGTCGCGCTGGCCGGCTTGAAGGAAGTGCGCACCGGCGACACGCTGTGCGACCCCAAGCATCCGGTGATCCTGGAAAAGATGGAATTCCCCGATCCGGTGATCGAGATCGCGATCGAGCCCAAGTCGAAAGCCGACCAGGAAAAGCTCGGCGTCGCGCTGGCGAAACTCGCGGCCGAGGATCCGTCCTTCCGCGTCTCCACCGATCAGGAGAGCGGCCAGACCATCCTCAAGGGCATGGGCGAACTGCATCTCGACATCAAAGTCGACATCCTCAAGCGCACCTACAAAGTGGACGCCAATATCGGCGCGCCGCAGGTGGCGTTCCGCGAGAAGATCACCCAGAAGGTCGAGCACGATTACACCCACAAGAAGCAGACCGGCGGTACCGGCCAGTTCGCGCGCATCAAGATCATCGCCGAGCCGACGACGCCCGGCACGCCGTTCGATATTCGAAAACGAAATCGTCGGCGGCTCCGTGCCGAAAGAGTTCATCCCGGGCGTCGAGAAGGGCCTGGAGTTGGTGCTCGGCTCCGGCGTGCTCGCCGGCTTCCCGGTGGTCGATCTCAAGGTCACGCTGATCGACGGCAAGCACCATGACGTCGACTCGTCGGCCTTGGCGTTCGAAATCTGCGCGCGCCAGTGCCTGAAAGAAGCGCTGCAGCGGGCAAGGCCGGTCCTGCTCGAGCCGATCATGAAGGTCGAGGTGCGTGACGCCGGAAGACTATACCGGCTCCGTCATCGGCGACCTCAATTCGCGGCGCGGGCAAATCCAGGGCCAGGACATGCGCGGCAACGCCAACGTGATCAACGCGATGGTGCCGCTGATGAACATGTTCGGCTACGTCAACAATCTGCGCTCCATGTCACAAGGGCGCGCCACATTCACCATGCAGTTCGACCACTACGCGGAACTTCCCGCGGCGGTGTCGGCCGAAGTGCAGAAGAAATTCGCTTAAAGCAGCGAACGAAACTTAAAAGGATCTGAACGGAGAGTCCCATGGCCAAAGAGAAATTCCTTCGCAATAAGCCCCATTGCAATATCGGGACCATCGGTCACGTCGACCACGGCAAGACCACGCTAACGGCAGCGATCACCAAGGTATTGTCCGAGACCGGCGGCGCGACGTTTACCGCCTATGACCAGATCGACAAGGCGCCCGAGGAAAAGGCGCGCGGCATCACGATTTCGACCGCGCACGTCGAATACCAGACGGAAAAGCGCCACTACGCGCACGTCGATTGCCCCGGTCACGCCGACTACGTGAAGAACATGATCACCGGTGCTGCGCAGATGGACGGCGCCATCCTGGTGGTGTCGGCCGCCGACGGCCCGATGCCGCAGACGCGCGAACACATCCTGCTTGCCCGCCAGGTTGGCGTGCCGGCGCTGGTGGTGTTCATGAACAAAGTCGACATGGTCGACGATCCGGAACTGCTCGAGCTGGTCGAGCTCGAAGTGCGCGAGCTTCTGTCCAAGTACAATTTCCCCGGCGACAAGATCCCGGTGATCAAGGGTTCGGCGCTCGCCGGCCTCGAAGGCAAGGACCCCAAGCTCGGCCATGACGCCATTCTCGAGCTGATGAAGGCGGTGGACGACTATATCCCGCAGCCGGAGCGCCCGAAGGATCAGCCGTTCCTGATGCCGGTGGAAGACGTGTTCTCGATCTCCGGCCGCGGCACCGTGTGCACCGGCCGCATCGAGCGCGGCATCATCAAGGTCGGCGAGGAAGTCGAGATCGTCGGCATCAAGCCGACCACCAAGACGGTGGTCACCGGCGTCGAGATGTTCCGCAAGCTGCTCGACCAGGGCGAAGCCGGCGACAACGTCGGTTGCCTGCTGCGCGGCACCAAGCGCGAGGAAGTCGAGCGCGGTCAGGTGTTGTGCAAGCCGGGTTCGGTCAAGCCGCACACCAAGTTCAAGGCGGAAGCCTACATCCTCACCAAGGAAGAGGGCGGCCGTCATACCCCGTTCTTCACCAACTACCGTCCGCAGTTCTATTTCCGCACCACCGACGTGACCGGGATCGTGCATCTGCCGGCCGGTACCGAAATGGTGATGCCGGGCGACAACGTGGCGATGGAAGTGCACCTGATCGTGCCGATCGCCATGGAAGAAAAACTTCGCTTCGCCATTCGCGAGGGCGGCCGCACCGTCGGCGCCGGCGTGGTGGCGAGCATCATCGAGTAAGTCCGTACTGTCGTGGCCCGCCAAAAGCGGGCCACACAGTTGAGAGAGAAAAGAAATGAACGGCCAGAATATCCGGATCCGGCTCAAGGCGTTCGATCACCGCATCCTCGATGCGTCGACGCGCGAGATCGTCAACACCGCCAAGCGCACGGGCGCGCAGGTGCGTGGGCCGATCCCGCTGCCGACGCGTATCGAGAAGTTCACGGTGAACCGCTCGCCGCACGTCGACAAGAAGAGCCGCGAACAGTTCGAGATGCGCACGCACAAGCGCCTCTTGGACATCGTCGATCCGACGCCGCAGACCGTGGACGCGCTGATGAAGCTCGACCTGGCCGCCGGCGTCGACGTCGAGATCAAGCTTTAAAGGCCGCAAGCGAGGAAGATATGCGTTCGGGAGTTGTTGCGCAGAAGATGGGTATGACCCGGGTGTTCTCCGAGAGCGGTGAACACGTGCCGGTGACCGTGCTCCAGCTTGCGCAGTGTCAGGTGGTCGCCCATCGCACCAAGGACAAGAACGGCTACGTCGCGCTCCAGCTTGGCTCGGGCGCGCGCCGCGCCGGGAATATGATCAAGTCCGACCGCGGCTATTTCGCCAAGGCCAAAGTCGAGCCCAAGCGCAAGATGGCCGAATTCCGCGTCACCGAGGATTCGCTCATTCCGGTTGGCGCCGAGATTACCGCCGACCACTTTGTGGTCGGGCAATTCGTCGATGTCTGCGGCACCTCGATCGGCAAGGGCTTTGCCGGCGGCATGAAGCGCTGGAACTTCGGCGGCTTGCGCGCCACGCACGGCGTGTCGGTGTCGCATCGCTCGATTGGTTCGACCGGCGGCCGCCAGGACCCGGGCAGGACCTTCAAGAACAAGAAAATGCCGGGCCACATGGGCGTCGACCGCGTGACCACGCTCAATCTCAAAGTGGTGCGCACCGATGTCGATCGCGGCCTCATTTTGGTCGAGGGCGCGGTGCCGGGCGCCAAAGGCGGCTGGATCACCGTGCGCGACGCCGTGAAGAGGAAGCTGCCGAAGGAAGCGCCCAAGCCCGGCAAGTTCAAGCTGAGCGAAGCCGCCGAGGCCAAGGCGGAAGAACCGAAATCCGACAAGAAGCCGGCCAAGGAAGCAAAGTCCGAAGCCGCCGCTGCCCCCGACAAGAAGGAGGGCGCGTAACATGGACATGAAGATCACCACGCTCGAAGGCAAGGAAGCCGGCACCGTGAAGCTGCCGGATGCGATTTTCGGCCTCGAGCCGCGCAGCGATCTGGTTCAGCGCTGCGTCAACTGGCAGCTCGCCAAGCGCCAGCGCGGCACCCACAAGACCAAGGAACGCGGCGAGATCAACCGCACCGGCAAGAAGATGTACGCGCAGAAGGGCACCGGCCAGGCGCGTCACGGTCCCGCCAGCGTGTCGCAGTTCCGCGGCGGCGGCCGGGTGTTCGGCCCGGTGGTGCGCAGCCACGCCACTAATTTGCCGAAGAAAGTGCGCGCGCTCGCGCTCAAGCACGCTTTGTCGGCCAAGGCCAAGGACGGCGGCATCATCGTCATCGACAAGATGACGCTGAAGGACGGCAAGACCAAGGGGCTCGCCAAGCAGTTCGACAAGCTCGGCCTGATCAATGCGCTGATCATCGACGGCGCCGAGGTCGAGGTGAATTTCCGCAACGCCGCGCGCAACATTCCGAATATCGACGTGCTGCCGATTCAGGGCATCAACGTCTACGACATCATGCGGCGCAAGACTTTGGTGCTGACCAAAGCCGCGCTCGATGCGCTGGAGGCGCGCTTCAAATGAGCACCAGCGATCCGCGCCATTACGACGTCATTCTTTCGCCGGTGATCACCGAAAAGGCGACCATGGCGTCCGAGCACAACAAGGTCATGTTCAAGGTGCGCAAGGACGCCACCAAGCCGCAGATCAAGGAAGCGATCGAGAAGCTGTTCGACGTCAAAGTGAAAAACGTCAACACGCTCGTGCGCCGCGGCAAGGTGAAAACGTTCAAGAACAAACTCGGACAGCGTTCCGACGTGAAGCGCGCGATCGTGACGCTGGAAGAGGGTCACCGCATCGACGTGACCACGGGCCTGTAAGGATAAGTTGCGATGGCGTTGAAAACATATAACCCGACCACGCCGAGCCAACGGCAACTGGTCAACATCGATCGCTCGAGCCTGCACAAAGGCGGGCCGCTCAAGGCGTTGACCGAAGGCCAGCATTCGCATGGCGGCCGCAACAACAACGGCCGCATCACCTCGCGTTTCCGCGGCGGCGGCCACAAGCAGGCTTATCGCAAGATCGATTTCCGCCGCACCAAGTTCGATGTGCCGGCGACCGTCGAGCGGCTGGAATACGACCCCAACCGCACCGGCTTCATCGCGCTGATCAAATATCAGGACGGCGAGCTCAGCTATATCCTGGCGCCGCAACGCCTCGGCCCCGGCGACACCGTGATCGCCTCCGAGCACGCCGACGTTAAGCCGGGCAACGCCATGCCGGTTGCCAATATTCCGGTCGGCACCATCGTGCACAATATCGAAATCAAAATCGGCAAAGGCGGGCAGATCGCGCGCTCGGCCGGCTCCTACGCGCAAATCGTCGGCCGCGACCAGGAATACGTCATCCTGCGGCTCAACTCGACCGAGCAGCGCCTGGTGCATGGCCGCTGCATGGCCACCATCGGCGCGGTGTCGAACCCCGACAATATGAACACGGACGATCGGCAAGGCCGGCCGCCAGCGCTGGCTCGGCCGCATGCCGCACAACCGCGGCATCACCATGAACCCGGTCGATCATCCGCATGGCGGGCGCACCAAAGGCGGCGGTCACTGGACCACGCCCTGGGGCTTCCCGACCAAAGGCAAGAAGACGCGCAAGAACAAGCGCACCAAGAAATTCATCCTCGCCAGCCGGCACGACCGCAAGAAGAAGCAGAGCTAGGGACAAAGATTATGACGCGTTCAGCTTGGAAGGGCCCGTTCGTCGATGGCTACATGTTGCGCAAGGCGGAAGCCGCGCGCTCGTCGGGCCGTCACGACATCATCAAGATCTGGAGCCGGCGCTCGACCATTCTGCCGCAATTCGTCGGCCTGAATTTCGGCGTCTATAACGGGCAGAAGCACATCCCGGTGATGGTGACCGAGGAAATGGTCGGTCACAAGTTCGGCGAATTCGCGCCGGGCCGGATGTTCTACGGCCACACCTCCGACCGCAAGGCCAAGCGCATGGCGGCGGCGCCGACCGCGGCAGCCGCACCAGCGGCGCCGGCAGCGCCGGCGGCAAGCTAAGGGATCAAGAGTTTAAGTCATGGGCAAAAGCGCACGCGAACGGAGCCTCAGCGAGAATGAGGCCAAGGCCGTCGCCCGGATGATCCGGGTGTCGCCGCAGAAACTCAATCTGGTCGCGCAAATGATCCGCGGCAAGAAGGTCGCGAGCGCGCTCGCCGACCTCGAGTTTTCGCGCAAGCGCATCGCCAAGGATGTGCGCAAGTGCCTGGAATCGGCGATCGCCAACGCCGAAAACAATCACGACCTCGACGTCGACGATCTCGTCGTCGCCGAGGCCCATGTCGGCAAAGCGCTGGTGATCAAGCGCTTCAATTCGCGCGGCCGCGGCCGCATGGCGCCGATTTTCAAACCCTTCGCCAACCTGACCATCGTCGTGCGTCAGGTCGAGGCGGAGGCACAAGCGAAAGCCTAAAGGACTAGCCGATGGGTCAAAAAGTAAATCCGATTGGGCTGCGTCTCGGGATCAACCGCACCTGGGACTCGCGCTGGTATTCCGGCAAGGCCGAATACGGCACGCTGCTGCATGAGGACATCGCGATCCGCAAGGAACTGATGAAACAGCTCAAGCAGGCGGCGGTGTCCAAGATCATCATCGAGCGCCCGCACAAGAAATGCCGCGTGACCATCCACTCGGCGCGTCCGGGCGTGGTGATCGGCAAAAAGGGCGCCGACATCGAGAAGCTGCGCAAGTCGGTGGCCAAGCTCACCGCCAGCGACGTGGTGATCAACATCGTCGAAATTCGTAAGCCTGAATTGGACGCGCAACTGGTCGCCGAATTGATCAGCCAGCAGCTCGAGCGCCGCGTTGCCTTCCGCCGCGCCATGAAGCGCGCGGTGCAGTCGGCCATGCGTCTGGGCGCCGAAGGCATCCGCATCAACTGCTCGGGCCGCCTCGGCGGCGCCGAAATCGCGCGCATGGAATGGTATCGCGAAGGCCGCGTGCCGCTGCATACGCTGCGCGCCGACGTCGACTACGGCGTTTCCACCGCATTCACGACTTACGGCACTTGCGGCGTGAAGGTGTGGATCTTCAAGGGCGAAATTCTCGAACACGATCCGATGGCGCAGGACAAGAAGCTGGCCGAAGGCGACCAGGGCCGTCCGCGCCGCGACAGCGCGGCTTGAGGGGATAACGAGTAAATCATGCTGCAACCAAAGCGCACCAAGTTTCGCAAGGCGTTCAAGGGCCGCATCCACGGCATCGCCACGTCCGGCGCCACGCTTGCCTTCGGCCAATACGGCCTCAAGGCGCTGGAGCCCGACCGCGTGACCGCGCGCCAGATCGAGGCCGCGCGCCGCGCGCTCACCCGCTTCATGAAGCGGGCAGGCCGCGTGTGGATCCGCGTCTATCCCGACGTGCCGGTGTCCAAGAAGCCGATCGAAGTGCGCATGGGCAAAGGCAAGGGCACCCCGGAATTGTGGGTTACCCGCGTCAAGCCAGGCCGCATTTTGTTCGAGGTCGACGGCATTCCGATTGCGGTCGCCAAGGAAGCGCTCGCGCTCGCCGCCGCCAAACTGCCGGTCAAAACCCGTTTCATCGAACGTATCGCCGAGTGAGTGTCATGAAAGCCCAAGACGTAAGAGCGATGACGCTCGACCAGATCGACGACGAGGTGCTCAAGCTCAAGAAGGAGCAGTTCAACCTGCGCTTCCAGCGTGCCACCGGTCAGCTCGAGAATACGTCGCGCGTGCGCGCCATCCGGCGCGATGTCGCGCGGCTCAAAACCATCGCGGGGCAAAAGCGCGCCGGATCGATGCCGGAGATTGCGCCGAAACCGAAAGCGGAGACGAAGCCCAAGGTGGCCAAGCCGAAGGCCGAGAAACCGAAATCCGACAAGCCGAAATCAAAGAAGCCGCAGTCCGCGAAGAGCCGCAAGGCAGGCGCGAAGAAGACTGCCGCCAAGAAGTCGAAGTAAGGGGTTCTAGATGCCGAAGCGTACGCTCCAGGGCGTGGTCATCAGCGACAAGCCGAACAAGACGGTGGTCGTCCGCGTTGACCGGCGTTTTGCCCATGCAACCATGAAGAAGGTGATCCAGCGTTCGAAGAAATATCACGCCCACGATGAGAAGAACGAATACGCGCGTCGGCGACATCGTGTGGATCGAGGAGCGCAAGCCGATTTCCAAGCTCAAGTGCTGGGAAGTGATCCGCGGCGAGAAGGCAAAGAAAGTTCAATAGGCGCTATGCGCGAAACAAAAGAAAATGAGAGCCGCATCATGATCCAGATGCAAACCAACCTCGACGTCGCCGATAATTCCGGCGCGCGCCGCGTCATGTGCATCAAGGTGCTGGGCGGTTCGAAACGCAAATACGCCACCATCGGCGACGTCATCGTCGTCTCGGTGAAGGAGGCGATCCCGCGCGGCCGCGTCAAGAAGGGCGAGGTGATGAAGGCCGTCGTCGTGCGCATCCGCAAGGACATCAAGCGCGCCGATGGGTCGGTCATCCGCTTCGACCGCAACGCCGCGGTGCTGATCACGCCGCAAATGGAGCCGGTCGGCACGCGCATCTTCGGGCCGGTGCCGCGCGAATTGCGCGCCAAGAACCATATGAAGATCATCTCGCTCGCGCCGGAGGTGCTGTAATGGCAGCCAAGATCCGCAAAGGCGACAAGGTCATCGTGCTCACCGGCCGCGACAAGGGCCGCAGCGGCGAAGTGATCGAAGTGCGCCCGGCCGACGACCGCGCTTTGGTGCGCGGCGTCAACATGGTCAAGCGCCACCAGCGTCAGAGCGCCCAGCAGGAGGGCGGGATCATCTCCAAGGAGAGCACGATCCATCTGTCCAATCTGGCGCTCGCCGATCCTAAGGACGGCAAGCCGACCCGCGTCGGCTTCAAGCTGGTCGGCGAAGGTGAAGACCGCAAGAAAGTGCGCGTCGCCAAGCGTTCGGGAGTTGAGATCGATGGCTGATACTCAAGCCGAGACCGAAACCAAGAAACCGAAGCAGCCGAAGGCCGCCAAAGAGCCCGCGGCGCCGAAGGTGAAGAAGCCGCGCGTGGCATCCGACTATAAGCCGCGCCTGCGCGCGCATTTCGACGAGGTGGTGCGCCCCGAGCTCACCAAGAAGTTCGGCTACAAAAACCCCATGCAGGTGCCGATGATCACCAAAGTGGTGCTCAACATGGGCATCGGCGAGGGCGTCGCCGACCGCAAGAAGGTGGACAGTGCCGCCGCCGACCTCTCGATGATCGCCGGCCAGAAAGCCGTGATCACCATGTCGCGCAAGTCGATCGCCACCTACAAGCTGCGCGACGGCCAGGCCATCGGCTGCAAGGTGACGCTGCGCAAGGCGCGCATGTACGACTTCATCGACCGGCTGGTGACTATCGCGCTGCCGCGCATCCGCGACTTCCGCGGGCTCAATCCGAAGAGTTTCGACGGCCGCGGCAACTTCAGCATCGGCATCAAGGAATATACCGTGTTTCCGGAAATCGACTTCGACAAGGTCACCGATACCTGGGGCATGGACATCACGGTCTGCACCAACGCGCGCAACGACGAAGAAGCGCGCGCGCTGCTCGCCGCATTCAACTTTCCGTTCCGGCAGTGAGGGGCGATTAAGCCTTTTTCATACGCGGAACCGTCAGGAGCGATAAGTATGGCTAAGAAGAGTATGGTCGAGAAGAACAAGCGGCGGCGCAGGATGACGAAGCAATTCGCCGCCCGGCGCGCCAAGTTGAAAGCGATCGCGCACGACAAGAAACTGCCGACCGAGGAGCGTTTCGCCGCCACCCTCAAGCTTGCCGAATTGCCGCGCAATTCCTCGGCCACCCGCATCCGCAATCGTTGCGAATTGTCGGGCCGCCCGCGCGCTTATTACCGCAAGCATCGCTTGAGCCGTATCGCGTTGCGCGATCTCGGCTCCAAGGGCCTCATTCCCGGCCTCGTGAAATCGAGCTGGTGAGGAGGGCAGAATGGCAGTGAACGATCCAATCGGCGATTTGATCGCGCGCATCCGCAACGCGCAGATGCGAGCCAAATCGAAGGTTTCCATGCCCGGCTCCAAGCAGCGCGAGCGCGTGCTCGAAGTGCTCAAGACCGAAGGCTATATCCGCGGCTACGCAACCGTTGCGCATGCCGACGGGCGCAGCGAGCTCGAGATCGAGCTGAAATATTTCGACGGCGAGCCGGTCATCCGCGAGATGGAGCGCATCTCCAAGCCGGGGCGCCGCGTCTATGCCTCGGTCAAGGCGCTGCCGCGCATCAATAACGGGCTCGGCATGGCGATCGTCTCCACGCCGAAAGGCGTGATGGCCGATCACGACGCCCGCGAAGCCAATGTCGGCGGCGAAATCATCTGTACGGTGTTTTAATGTCTCGCATCGGCAACAAAGTCGTCACCGTCCCGTCCGGCGTCACCGCCAACGTGGAAGGCCAGACCGTCAAGGTGAAGGGGCCGAAAGGCGCCCTTCAGCAGGTCTTGCACGACGACGTCGTGGTCAAATTGGACAAGGGCGTCATCAAGCTCGATCCGCGCAACGACACCAAGCGCGCGCGCTCCATGTGGGGCACCTCGCGCACGCTGGTCGCCAATCTTTTGGCGGGCGTGACCAAAGGCTTCGAGGAGAAGCTTGAGATCAACGGCGTCGGCTACCGCGCCGCGGTCCAGGGCAAGACGCTCAATCTGCAACTCGGCTTCTCGCACGATGTGAACTATCCGATTCCGGAAGGCATCACGATCGCGGCGCCGAAGCCGACCGAGATCGTGGTGACCGGCATCGACAAGCAGAAGGTCGGGCAAGTGGCGGCGGAAATCCGCGGCTTCCGCCCGCCGGAACCGTACAAGGGCAAGGGCGTGAAATACGCCGGCGAGTATATCTTCCGCAAGGAAGGCAAGAAGAAGTAAGGATTGGCGCGATGTCGAGATTAAGCGATCGGACTGCGCGACGGACGGCCACTGTGCGCCGCAAGGTCAGGCTTGCGGCCGGCACCAGCGGCCGCGCGCGGCTCTCCGTGTTCCGCTCGTCCAAGCATATCTATGCCCAGCTCATCGACGACGTGAAAGGCGCAACGCTAGCCGCTGCGTCCTCGCTGGAAAAGCCGATGCGCGAGGGCGCCAAGACCGGCGCCAATATCGAAGCCGCCAAGGCGGTCGGCAAGCTGATCGCCGAGCGCGCCAAGGAAAAGGGCGTCAAGGACGTCGTGTTCGACCGCGGCGGCTATCTCTATCACGGGCGCGTCAAGGCGCTGGCCGACGCCGCGCGCGAAGGCGGCCTCAACTTTTAACGGATTGGTTTGAATATGGCACATGAACCCCGACGAGAGCCGCGACGAGATCGTGGCGGCCGCGAAGAGCGCGACAGCGAATTCACCGACAAGTTGGTCCACATCAATCGCGTGGCCAAGGTGGTGAAGGGCGGTCGGCGTTTCGCGTTCGCAGCGCTCGTCATCGTCGGCGACCAGAAGGGCCGCGCCGGTTTCGGCCACGGCAAGGCGCGCGAAGTGCCGGAAGCCATCCGCAAGGCGACCGAAGCCGCCAAGCGCGCGCTCACCCGCGTGCCGTTGCGCGAAGGCCGCACGCTGCATCACGACGTGCTCGGCCGCCACGGCGCCGGCAAGGTGTTCCTGCGCGCGGCGCCTCCGGGAACCGGCATCATCGCCGGCGGCCCGATGCGCGCCGTGTTCGAGACGCTCGGCATCCAGGATATCGTGGCCAAGTCGCTCGGCTCGTCCAACCCGTACAACGTGGTGCGCGCCACTTTCGATGCGCTCAAGGCGCAGGATTCGCCGCGTTCGGTGGCCGCCCGCCGCAACATCAAAGTATCCACGCTGCAATCGCGCCGCCGCGAAGGCGCCGACGCCGAAGCCGCGGCAGATTAAGGATCAAGCGTCATGGCGCAGGGAAAAAACATCAAAGTCGAGCAGATCGCGAGCCCGTTGCGGTGTCATCACGATCAGCGCGAAACGCTGATCGGGCTCGGCCTCAACAAGATCGGCCGCAGGAAAGATCTGCCGGACACGCCGTCGACGCGCGGCATGCTGCGCAAGGTGCATCATCTGGTGCGCGTGGTCGGCGACGCCAAGTAATAAGTTTTAGAGGACGGCTGCCATGAAACTCAACCAGATCGCCGACAATCCCGGCGCCCGCAAGAACCGCCTGCGCATCGGCCGCGGCATCGGCTCCGGCATGGGCAAGACCGGCGGACGCGGCGGCAAGGGCCAGACCGCGCGCTCGGGCGTGCGCATCAAGGGCTTCGAAGGCGGCCAGATGCCGCTGCATCGGCGCCTGCCCAAGCGCGGCTTCCGCAATACTTCGTTTCAGGTCAAGCTCAACGAGATCAATCTCGGCAAAATCCAAGCGGCCATCGATGCCAAGTTGCTTGATGCGGGTAACGCGATCGATGTCGACGCCATGGTGAAAGCCGGCCTGATGCGGCGCGCCAAAGGCGGCGTGAAGCTGCTCGGCCATGGCGATTTCAAATCGAAGGCTACGTTCTCGGTCTATCGCGCCTCCAAGTCGGCCGTTGCGGCGATCGAGAAGGCCGGCGGTTCGGTGAAAATCCTGGCGCCGAAAAAGGAAGTCGACGAAGAGCCGCGCGGCAAGAACAAACGCATGGCGCTGGAAGCGGCCAAAGGCGGCAAGCCGAAGGGCGACAAGCCCAAGGCGGAAGCAGCCGAAGGTGACGCCAAGGATGAGGGCAAAGACGCCGAATAGGCGCTGCCTATCGTCACCGTTCTGTGACTTTCGGAGTGCGGGGCGGGGGCCTATCTAGGGACTTGGCGGCGATGGTCCCGTCGGGGACGTGAACGGGGCGCGGCAAGGAGCACGGCATGGTTTCGGCAGCGGAACAACTGGCGGCCAATCTTAACTTCGGCGCGCTCGCCAAGGCCGACGAGCTCAAGAAGCGCATCTGGTTCACGGTCGGCGCGCTGCTGGTCTACCGGCTCGGCACCTATATTCCGCTGCCCGGCATCGACCCCGCCGCCTGGGAAAAAATCTTCAACACCCAAGCCGGCGGCATCCTCGGCATGTTCAATATGTTTTCCGGTGGCGGCATCCACCGGATGGCGATTTTTGCGCTCAACATCATGCCCTACATTTCGGCCTCGATCATCATTCAGCTGATGACGACGGTATCGCCGACGCTCGAAGCCTTGAAGAAGGAAGGCGAGTCCGGCCGCAAGATCATGAACCAGTACACGCGCTATCTGACCGTGCTGCTGGCGGCGTTCCAGGCTTACGGCATTTCGATCGGGCTGGAAGGCTACGGCAGCGTGGTCAGCGATCCGAGCTGGTTCTTCCGCATCTCCACCGTCATCACGCTTACCGGCGGCACCATGTTCCTGATGTGGCTGGGCGAGCAGATCACCGCGCGCGGCATCGGCAACGGCATTTCGCTGATCATCTTGTCCGGCATCGTGGCGCAATTGCCGTCGGCGCTGGCCGGCACTTTCGAACTCGGCCGCCAAGGCGTGCTCTCGACCGGCTTGATCCTCGCCGTGCTCGTGATGGCGGTGGCGGTCATCGCCTTCATCGTATTCATGGAGCGCGCGCAGCGCCGGTTGCTGATCCAATATCCCAAGCGGCAAGTGGGAAATCGGATGTTCGAGGGCCAGTCCTCGCATCTGCCGCTCAAGCTCAACACCTCGGGCGTGATCCCGCCGATCTTTGCCTCTTCGCTGCTGCTGCTGCCGACGACGGTGGCGAACTTCAACGCCGGCTCAGGACCGGGCTGGCTTTCCACCGTGACCACGCTGCTCGGCCATGGCCGCCCGCTGTTCCTCATTCTCTATATCGCGCTGATCGTGTTCTTCGCCTTCTTCTATACCGCGATCGTGTTCAACCCGACCGAGACCGCGGATAACTTGAAGAAACACGGCGGCTTCATTCCGGGCATCAGGCCCGGCGAGCGCACGGCGGAATATATCGACTACGTGCTCTCGCGCATCACTTTGGTCGGCGCCGGTTATCTTTCGATCGTCTGCTTGATCCCTGAAATCCTGATCTCTTACGCCGCGGTGCCGTTTTATTTCGGCGGCACGTCGCTGTCTGATCGTGGTCAGCGTGACCATGGATACGGTGGCGCAAGTGCAGGGCTATCTGCTGGCGCATCAATACGAAGGCCTGATCAAGCGCTCCAAGCTGCGCGGCCGCTCAAGATGAGTGCGGGGTTGGCGCGCCGCATCGCGTTTACGCTCGGCGCGCTCCTGGTTTACCGAATTGGCGCCTATATTCCGCTGCCGGGAACGGATGCCGCTGCCTGGAGCAAGATCTCCGGCCTTCATTCGCACGACATTTTCGGCCTGATGGATATGCCCGCCGCCGGCCCCTCCCGGCATTTTGCGTTGTTCGCGCTTGGCCTTTTGCCCTACATCACGGCGGCGATTTTGGTCCAGTTTGCTTCGATCGGCTGGTCGTGGCTGCGCAATCTGAGCGCGGCGGGTGATCGCGGCCGCGAGCGGATCATGGCCTATACGCTTTATCTCACGATCTTCCTTGCGGCCTTCCAGGCTTATGGCCTTGCGCACGGCCTGGAGGGTCTCAACGGTCTCGTCGCGCGGCCCGGCGTGGTGTTCAGACTGACGACAATCTTGACGCTCACCGCCGGCACGCTGCTGCTGGTGTGGCTGAGCAACCAGATCACGCTGCGCGGCATCGGCAATGGCCTGGTGCTGATCTTTGCGGTCAACTTGGTGGTCGAATTGCCGGCGATCGTAGCGCTTGCATGGGAGCAAGTCCGCCAGGGTTACATTTCGGTCAACATGTTCGCGGTTGGCGCCGCGCTGGCGGTCGTCGTCACCGTCATCATCGTCGTTGTCGAGGGCGCGCGGCGGGTGATCGCGGTCGACTTCCCCGAACAAACCATCGGCGGCAAGACGCTCGCCGGCCGGTCCACGGACTTGATGTTGAAAGTAAACAGCGCCGGCATGATCCCGACTGTATTCGCCAGCTGGGTGATTTCATTGGTCATTGTCGGCTTCATCATCGGCGCCGGATCGGACAGCCATTTCGCCGTCCAGCTTGGTCATGGGCACCCGTTGTTCATGGCCGTGTTCGGCGTGCTGGTCGTGCTGCTCACGCTGTTCTACACCGGCTTCCTGATCGATCCGGATAAAGCCAGCCAAACGCTGAAGGCGCTTGGCGGCGTGGTGCGAGGCGTTGCACCCGGCGAGGCGACCGCGGATTATCTCGACAACGTGCTGTCGCGGGTGACGATCATCGGCGCCGTCTATCTCGCGCTGGTTTTCATCGTGCCGGAAATATTGATCGTCTATCTTGGCGTGCAGTTCTGGATAGGCGGGGCGGCGTTTCTGGTTATGATTTGCGCGGTCATGGATTTGGCGGCGCAGTTTAAGCAAGAGGCGAAACTAAAAGTCGGGGGCATTCGAATATGAGGTTGATCCTGCTCGGCCCGCCGGGGGCGGGGAAGGGCACGCAAGCGCAGCGCCTGGTTTCCAAACACGGCATCGTTCAATTATCGACCGGCGACATGTTGCGCGCGGCGGTCGCGGCCGGCACGCCGGTCGGCTTACGCGCCAAGAGCATCATGGACCGCGGCGAACTGGTTCCCGACGAGGTGGTGGTGGCGATCATCGCCGACCGCATCGGCCAGCCGGACGCCAAACGCGGCTTCGTGCTCGACGGCTTCCCGCGCACCGTGCCGCAGGCGCAGGCGCTCGACCGGCTGCTGGCCGAGCGCGGCCTCAAGCTCGATGCCGTGATCCAGCTCAAGGTGGACGAGGGCATTCTGGTCAGGCGCATCGAAAACCGGGTGCGCGAAATGACCATGCGTGGCGAGAAGCTGCGCGCCGACGATAATCCGGAGGTGCTCAAGGGTAGGCTTGCCGCCTACCGGGCCCAGACCGCCCCGCTGGTCGACTATTACGCCGCCAAGGGCATGCTCAAGGCCGTGGACGGCATGGCCCCGATCGACGAGGTGACGGTGGCCATTGGCCGTCTGCTGGACGCCCCCAAGCCCAAAGCCGGGTCGAAGACCACGGCCAAGAAGCCTACTAAGGCCGCCACAGCTAAAAGGCGCCCCAAACGGGCTGCCAAACGGTCCAAAGCGGCCCCCCGCAGGGCTAAAGCGGGCGCCAAGAAGGGGCGGAAGAAGGCCCGCAAGCCGTCCCGTACCGCCAGGCGCAAAAACAGGGCTGGACAGCGCAAATCGAAGGGCCGTCGAGGTTGACGAAGGCAAGATGAATCCCTTAATAAGCTGCACATTCAGGAGTTTGACGCGATGCCGGGCCCCAAAAAGGCGGGGACGGGCGTCGTGTTACGCTTTGCGCTATCCCCTTCAAGGGACTTGTGAATTCGGCGCGTTCCGCGCTGCCGGCCGCTAACAGGAGAAGTCATCTTGGCTCGTATCGCGGGCGTCAATCTGCCCACCAACAAGCGCGTCGTGATCGCGCTTCAATACATTCATGGCGTCGGACCCAAGATCGCCAAGGAAATCGTGACCAAGGTTAACCTGCCGGCCGAGCGGCGCGTGTCGCAGCTCACCGACGCCGAGGTGCTCCAGATCCGCGAAATGATCGACCGCGACTACATGGTCGAGGGCGACCTGCGCCGCGAAGTATCGCTCAACATCAAGCGGCTGATGGATCTCGGCTGCTACCGGGGCCTGCGCCACCGCAAGGGACTGCCCGTGCGCGGTCAGCGCACCCACACCAATGCGCGCACCCGTAAAGGCCCGGCCAAGACGATTGCCGGCAAGAAGAAGACCGCCGAAAAAACTTGATGACAGGAACGGCCCGCGCCTGACGGCAGCGGACCCGCGAAAGGACTAAAGAGAATGGGTAAGGAAGCCACCCGCGTCCGCCGGCGCGAACGCAAGAATATCGCGTCCGGCGTCGCGCATGTCGCGGCGTCGTTCAACAATACCATGATCACCATCACCGACGCGCAAGGCAACACCATTGCCTGGTCGTCGGCGGGGACCATGGGTTTCAAGGGCTCGCGCAAATCGACGCCCTATGCGGCGCAGGTGGCCGCCGAAGACGCCGCCAAGAAGGCGCAGGAGCACGGCATGAAGACCCTCGAGGTCGAGGTGTCGGGACCGGGCTCGGGCCGCGAGTCGGCGCTGCGCGCGTTGCAGGCGCAGGGCTTCACCATTACGTCGATCCGCGATGTGACCACGATCCCGCACAACGGTTGCCGGCCGCGTAAGCGTCGTCGCGTTTGATTTTTCTTTCGGGTGGCCGCGCTCCCAGCGCGGCCGCTGCCGCCGAATTTTCCCCACACGGCGGGTGGGATGCGCCGAGGTTTAAAGGCCTTGTCGCCGCTCAATAGGTGAACACGTGATCCAAAAGAATTGGCAGGAATTGATCAGGCCGAACAAGCTCCAGGTCGCCGCCGGCAGCGATGCCGCGCGGGTAGCGACGGTCGTTGCCGAACCGCTCGAGCGCGGCTTTGGCGTGACGCTCGGCAACGCGCTGCGGCGCGTTCTCTTGTCCTCGCTGCAAGGCGCGGCGGTGCAGTCGGTGCACATCGACGGCGTGCTGCACGAATTCTCCTCGATCGCCGGCGTGCGCGAGGACGTCACCGACATCGTGCTCAACATCAAGGACATCGCCATCAAGATGCAGGGCGAAGGCCCCAAGCGCATGGTGGTCAAGAAACAGGGTCCCGGCACCGTCACCGCCGGCGACATCCAGACCGTCGGCGACGTGGTGGTGCTCAATCCCGATCTCGTGCTGTGCACGCTCGACGAGGGCGCCGAGATCCGCATGGAGTTCACCGTCAACACCGGCAAGGGCTACGTGCCGTCCGAGCGCAACCGTCCCGAGGACGCGCCGATCGGCCTCATCCCGGTCGACAGCCTCTATTCGCCGGTGCGCAAGGTTTCCTACAAGGTCGAGAACACCCGCGAAGGCCAGATCCTCGACTACGACAAGCTGACCATGACGATCGAGACCAACGGCGCGGTGTCGCCGGAAGATGTGGTCGCCTATGGCGCGCGCATCCTGCAAGACCAGCTCAACGTGTTCGTGAACTTCGAAGAGCCGCGCAAGGAAATGGCGGCCGAGGCCATTCCGGACCTCGCCTTCAACCCGGCCTTCCTCAAGAAGGTGGACGAGCTCGAACTGTCGGTGCGTTCGGCCAATTGCTTGAAGAACGACAACATCGTCTATATCGGCGATCTCGTGCAGAAGACCGAAGCCGAAATGCTGCGCACGCCGAACTTCGGGCGCAAGTCGCTCAACGAGATCAAGGAAGTGCTGGCGCAAATGGGCCTGCATCTCGGCATGGAAGTGCCGGGCTGGCCGCCGGAGAATATCGAAGAGCTGGCCAAGCGCTTCGAGGATCATTACTAAGCTGCCGTTCGCGGCATCAGGGAGTTAAGGCGATGCGTCACGGAAAAGTTCACCGCAAGCTCGGCCGCCACTCGGCGCATCGCACCGCCATGTTCGCCAATATGTGCGCGGCCCTGATCAAGCACGAGCAGATCGTCACCACGTTGCCGAAGGCCAAGGAATTGCGGCCGATCGTCGAGAAGCTGGTGACGCTCGGCAAGAAGGGCGGGCTCGCCGCCCGCCGCCAGGCGATTTCGGAACTGCGCGACCTCGCGATGGTCAAGAAATTGTTCGACGTGATCGGCCCGCGCTACAAGGACCGCAAAGGCGGCTATACCCGCGTGCTCAAGGCCGGCTTCCGTTACGGCGACAGCGCCGCGCAGGCGGTGATCGAATTCGTCGACCGCGACCTCGAGGCCAAGGGCAAGGATTCAGGTCCCGTGCAGGCCAAGAAGGTCGACGCCGAGGCGACCGCGGCGGCCTAAACAACCTACGGTATTGAATTCACAAAGGGCGGCTTTAAGCCGCCCTTTTTATTTTGGCCGCCGTGGTGCGCGATGCGGCCCCATGTATAATCTCGCCTCGGGGCTCAGCCGGAGGGGAAGTTCATGATCAGGCTTATCGTTGCATTTGTCGTTCTTGCCGGCGTGACGGTTTCGGCGAGCGCGCAATCGGCGCTGGTCAAGCGCGGCGACTATCTGGTCAACGGCATCCTCACCTGCGGCAATTGCCATTCGCCGAAGGGGCCGACCGGCGATATCCCGGGCAAGGAATTTTCCGGCGGGCTGTCCTGGGACGAGCCGCCGTTCAAGGTGACGGCGCCCAACATCACGCCGGACAAGGAAACCGGCATTGGTAAATGGAGCGACGCCGATATTAAAAAGTTGCTGCGCACCGGCCTGATGCCCAATGGCGTGCATATCGCCATGGTGATGCCGACCGGCTTCTATCACATCATGACCGAGCGCGACCTCGACGCGGTCGTTGCCTATCTGCACACGATCAAGCCAATCAGCAACAAGGTCGCGGATCCGGTCTATAAGATGCCGCAAGCCGAACATGTGCTGCCCGGCGGCGAGAAGCCCTACACCGAAGCCATGATGAGCGACAAGCTCAAGAAGGGCTTCTATCTCGTCACCATCGCGCATTGCATGGAATGCCATACCCCGATGGCGAAGGGCATGCGTGAGTGGGACACGCGTCTGGGCGCCGGCGGGTTCGACTTCCCCGGCCCTTGGGGCGTCTCGACCTCGCGCAACATCACGCAGAGCAAGACCAAGGGCATCGGCGCCTGGACCGACGCCGAGATCAAGCGCGCGATCACGCAAGGCATCAGCAAGGACGGCAGCCACCTCAAGCCGCCGATGGGCTTCCACTATTACGCCTCGCTGACGCCGGACGATCTCGACGCCATCGTCGCCTATATCCGCACGGTGCCGGCCAAGGAGTAAAAGCCGGCCTTCATTTAGCCCCGGCCGTGGCCTATATCTCAGCCATCCGCCGGGGTTCGAATCATGCGCATGAGACCGCTGTTTGTCGCCGTTGCCGCCTTCCGATCGGCATCGCCGTAGCGCCCGCTTCCGCTCAGGAGCGGCGGGTGCCGAGCCAAACGAATTGCGGCTGTCTTACGCGCCGGTGGTCAAGCGCGTGGCGCCGGCGGTGGTCAATGTCTACGCCGCCAAAGTGGTGCAGCAGCGCAATCCGCTGTTCGACGATCCGATCTTCCGCCGCTTCTTCGGCGTGCCGGACGGCGGCAACCGCAGCCAGATCCAGCGCTCGCTCGGCTCCGGCGTCATTGTGGATTCGTCCGGGCTGATCGTCACCAACGTGCACGTGATCGAGGGCGCCGACGAAGTGAAAGTCGCGCTCGCCGACAAGCGCGAATTCGAAGCCGAGATCGTATTAAAGGACAAGCGCAGCGATCTGGCGGTGCTCCGCCTCAAGGGCGCGAACGAGCGATTTCCCGGTGCTGGACTTCGCCAATTCCGACGCGCTCGAAGTGGGCGATGTGGTGCTCGCCATCGGCGATCCCTTCGGCGTCGGGCAGACCGTGACGCACGGCATCGTGTCGGCGCTGGCGCGCACGCAAGTCGGCATCACCGACTACCAGTTCTTCATCCAGACCGACGCCGCCATCAACCCGGGCAATTCCGGCGGCGCGCTGGTCGATCTGACCGGCCGCCTCGTCGGCATCAACACCGCGATCTTCTCGCGCTCGGGCGGCTCGCAAGGCATCGGCTTTGCCATTCCCGCCAACATGGTGCGGGTGGTGGTCGCCTCCGCCAAAGGCGGCGGGCACGCGGTGAAGCGGCCTTGGCTCGGCGCCAAGCTGCAGCCGGTCACCGCCGACATCGCCGACAGCATGGGGCTCAAGCGGCCGACCGGCGCGCTGGTCGCGAGCGTGATGCCGAACGGGCCGGCGGCGACATGCCGGCCTGAAGCCTGGCGACGTGATCGTGGCGGTGGACAATCAGGAAGTCGACGATCCCAATGCTTTCGACTACCGCTTCGCCACCAAGCCGCTCGGCGGCACCGCCAGCCTCGGCGTGCTGCGTGCCGGGCGCGAGACGACGGTGAGTATCGCGCTGCACGGCGCGCCCGATGTGCCGCGCGACGAGATCACCATCCATACCCGCTCGCCGTTTTCCGGCGCCAAGGTTGCGAACCTGTCGCCGGCGCTGGCCGACGAATTGCAGGTCCAAGGCGCCGAGGAGGGCGTGGTCATCCTCGATGTCGACACCGGCTCTTACGCCAGCAATCTTGGATTTCGCCGCGGCGACGTCGTCGAAGCGGTGAATGGCGAGAAAATCGGCAAGACCCGCGATCTCGAACGCGCCACCGCCAATCCGAGCCGCAGCTGGCGCATCGTCATCCGCCGCGGCGGCAAACAGATTTCCGCGGTATTCAACGGATGACACCGCGCGCCAAAACCGGCCGACTCTGTTCGCGGCCGCAGGCCTCGACAAAGACGCGCCGCGCCCGCTCGCCGACCGCCTGCGCCCGACCAAGCTCGACGAAGTGGTGGGGCAGGATCATCTGCTCGGGCCCGACGGTGCGCTCACGCGCATGTTGTCGACGCGCTCGCTCGGCTCGCTCGTTTTCTGGGGCCCGCCCGGCACCGGCAAGACCACGGTGGCAAGACTTCTTGCCCAGGCGACCGATCTGCATTTCGAGCAGATTTCGGCGATCTTCACCGGCGTCGCCGACCTGAAGAAGGCGTTCGAGGAAGCGCGCCGCCGCCGCGAGCTGGGGCAGGGCACGCTGCTGTTCGTCGACGAGATCCACCGTTTCAACCGCGCCCAGCAGGATTCGTTTTTGCCGGTCATGGAAGACGGCACCATCGTGCTGGTCGGCGCCACCACGGAAAATCCCGTCGTTTGAATTGAATGCGCCGCTGCTGTCGCGCGCGCGCGTGCTGGTGTTCAAATCGCTCGATGCCGCCGCGATCGAGAAGCTGCTGGCGCGCGCCGAGACAATCGACGGCAAGCCGCTGCCGCTTGACGGCGACGCCCGCGTCTCTCTGGTGCGCATGGCTGACGGCGACGGCCGCGCTGCCTTGACGCTGGCCGAGGAAGTCTGGCGCGCCGCCCGCAAGGACGAGAAATTCGACGCCGCGCAATTGCAAGAAATCGTGCAGCGGCGCGCGCCGATCTACGACAAGGCGCAGGACGGCCATTACAATCTCATCTCGGCTTTGCACAAATCGGTGCGCGGCTCCGATCCCGATGCCGCGCTTTATTATCTCTGCCGCATGCTAGATGCCGGCGAGCCGCCGCTTTACATCGCGCGCCGCGTCGTGCGCATGGCGATCGAGGACATCGGGCTTGCCGATCCGCAGGCGCTGGTGATCGCCAATGCCGCCAAGGAGGCCTTCGATTTTCTCGGGAGCCCCGAAGGCGAACTCGCCATCGCGCAGGCCGTGCTTTATTGCGCCACCGCGCCCAAATCCAATGCCGGCTATGCCGCCTATGGCGCCGCCATGCGCACCGCGAAAGAGGCGGGCTCCTTGCTGCCGCCCAAACACATCCTCAATGCGCCGACCAAGCTGATGCAGAATGAAGGCTATGGCCGCAACTACGCCTACGACCACGACGAGGAAGAAGCCTTCTCCGGACAGAACTATTTTCCCGATGCGCTGCCGCGCCAACAGTTCTATAACCCGCCCGAACGCGGCTTCGAGCGCGAGATCAAAAAGCGGCTGGATTATTGGGCCAAGCTGAGGAAAGAGCGGGGCGGGCAATGATCGATCTTGAGGCGTATTTCAAGCGGGTCGGCTATACCGGCCCGCGCGACGCCACGCTTGCCACGTTGCGTGAATTGCACAAATTGCAGCCGCAGGTCATCGCCTTCGAAAATCTCGACCCGCTGCTCAAGCGTCCGGTCAAGCTCGATGCGGCCTCGCTTGAGGCCAAGCTCGTCAAGGGCGGACGCGGCGGCTACTGCTTCGAGCAAAATCTGCTGTTCGGGCATGTGTTGCGCGCGCTCGGCTTCAAGGTGCACGAGGCGACGGCTCGCGTGCGCTGGAGCGTTCCGCCTGGCGTGCACACGCCGCGCGTCCATGCGCTTCTGATTGTCGAGGCCGAAGGCGAAAACTATCTCGTCGATGTCGGGTTTGGCGGCAATGTGGCGACGGGCCCGCTGGTTTTGAAATCGCGCGACGAGCAGACGACGCCGCACGAGCCGTTCCGCTTGGTTGACGACGAACATCGTGTTGTCGTCGAGGCGAAAATCGGCGGCAAATGGACGAGCCTTTACGCCACCGATCTGGCCGAGAGCATCCCGGCGGATTTCGAGATGGGCAACTGGTTTACCTCGGCGCATCCTGAGTCGATCTTCGTCAATGGCTTGCTGGCGGCGCGTGCCGAGCCCGGGCGCCGTTATGCACTCTTCAATAACGCACTGTCGGTCCACAAGCTCAACGACGCCAGCGAAAAGCGGACACTCAATGCGCGCGAGCTGCGCGATGCGCTTGGCGACCTGTTCAAGATTCGCCTCGGCGGTCTCGATGGCCTCGATGCGGCGCTTTCGCGCCTGGCGGCCTCCGCATGAACCGGGAACATTGCGGCGAAAGGCTGGGACGTGGAATGAATTTCTGGAAATGCGCGGGCGTGTTGTGCGTGCTGACGGCGGGTTCAACATCGATGCAAGCGGCAGAAACGGTCAACGGACGCTGGGCGCTCGATACGGCTGCCTGCGCGCGCGACGGCGAAACCGCCGCGCACTCGCCGCTGATCGTGAGCGAGAGCGCGTTGCGCTGGTTTTCCGACGCTTGCCGCATCTCGCGCATGTACAAGACCGGCGACACCATCCACATCCAGGCGACCTGCTGGGGCAACCAAGGCGAACGCTCGATCCCGGTTTCGCTGCGCCCGCATGCCGGCAAACTAGAAGTGCGCTGGGACCGCGCCGCCTCCGGCGACATGCGGCGGTGTCCGTGAGCCGCCGCGGCCGCAGCAAGCCGCGCCAGCCCGGCGGCGGCAAGCAGATCGCCGGGCCGCGCGGGCGTGGCCAAGGACGTGGCGATGGCCGCGATCGCGACGAGCGGATCAAAGAGCGGGCTAAAGAGCGGTTCAACCCGCGCCAATCCGATAAACGCGCGAAACATGCGCCAAAGCGTGATGGCGGCAGAGGCGGCCGGTTTCCGGCGCGGCCGCCGCGTGAACAGCCGATCTTGGCCACGCCCGCGCCGCCGCCGGTCGCCGTGGCAAAACCGGAGAATTTTTCAGCCGGCGTGCAAAATGTCACTGTGAGCGCCGACGAAAACGGCATGCGGCTGGATCGTTTTTTCGAGGCGCGCTTTCCCGGCCTCTCGTTCAGTCATATCCAGCGCATCATCCGCAAAGGGGAAGTGCGCGTGAACGGCAAGCGCAGCGCTCCCAAGGCGCGGCTGGAAACCGGGCAAGCCTTGCGCATTCCGCCGCTCAAGCTGCAAGCGCCGGCGCCGCGCGACGACGCCCCGCAAGCGCAAAAGGACCGCGCTTACATCAAATCGATCACGCTTTACGAAGACGACGATGTGCTGGTGCTCAACAAGCCGATGGGGCTTGCCGTGCAAGGCGGCTCCGGCACCGTGCGCCATCTCGACGGCATGCTGGGCGCGTTGCGCGGCAACCATCCCGACGCGCAGCGGCCGCGTTTGGTGCACCGTCTCGACAAGGACACCGCCGGCTGCCTGCTGGTGGCCAAGACCCGCTTTGCAGCAGCTGCGCTGGCCAAGACTTTCCGCACCCGCTCGGCGCGCAAGATCTACTGGGCGCTGGTGGTGGGCGTGCCGAAGCCCAAGCAGGGGCGCATTTCGACTTATCTCGCCAAGCAAGAGGTCGAGGAAGACTCATACATGCGCATCGCCCAGCACGGCGATAAAGACGCCGTCCACGCCGTCACCTATTACGCGGTGGTGGAAACGGCGGCGCAAAAGCTGGCGTGGATTTCATTGAAGCCCGTGACAGGACGCACGCATCAGTTGCGCGCCCACATGACGCATAACGGCAACCCGATCATCGGCGATCCGAAATATTTCAACATCGAGAACTGGGAACTGCCGGGCGGCATGCAGAACAAATTGCATCTGCTGGCGCGGCGCATCGTGGTGCCGCACCCGCGCGGCGGCGTGATCGACGTTTCGGCGCCGCTGCCGCCGCATATGGAGCAAAGCTGGAGCCTGCTCGGCTTCGACACCACGCGCTACGACCCCATCGTCGATGCGCCGGAGGAGTAGCCGGCGGGGCGCGGGGTACCTATCTGGTGGGAATGCGCTCGTTTTTGACCTTCGCCTTGCTCGCGCTGACAGCCTCGGTGTTGGCTTTGCCCGCCCGCGCGCAATCGAGCGACGACGAGCGCTATTCCATCATGCGCCCCGAGCCGGGGTTGCCGCCGAAATACAAATCGCCGCGCGGCACCAAGCAGCATGTGGTGATCCCGCAGCCGTCGCAGGCGCCGCCAGTCCGCGCCGCGGTGCCGCCGCCGCTGCTGGTGCCGGAGACCGGGCGTCTGCTGCCGAATTTGCCGTCGGTGTCGGGCGCGGGCCCCAACGGCACGGAAACTTTCCAGGATCGCTCCGCCCGTTGCGCGCACCAGGCCGGCGTCTATGGCGCCGCCGCCGGTGACCCCGGCAGCTATATCCGCTCGTGTATCAATCAGTAGACGTTAGATTTCTTTCATGACCTGCGCATAGGAAATCAGCGCGAACAGCGCCGTGCCGCCGACGATGTTGCCGAACAATACCGGCACGGCGAATTGGCCGATCATGTGCCACCAGCCCCAGTCGCCCGCCAGCACGAGCATATAGGCTTCCATGCTGCCGGCGACGATATGGGTGAAGCCGCCGATGGCGATCAGGTACGTCATCATCGTGATGACCAAGAACTTTGCGCTCTCCGCGCTCGGGATCATCCACACCATGGCGGCGATCAGGAAGCCCGATGAAATGGCGCGGAAGAACATCTCCGCCCAGCTCAACTCCAGCAGCGAGCGGCTGACATTCAACATGCCGTGCAAAAGATCGGCGCTGAGCGCGGGCGTATAAGTGCAGATCAGCGCGGCAATCAGCGTGCCGATGAGATTGGCGGCGAGCACGATCCCCCATAGCCGCGCCATGCGCCAGAGCGCGCCCCAGCTAAGCGTGGCAAACACCGGCAGCACCACCGTGATCGTGCTCTCGGTGAACAGTTGCTGGCGCCCCAGCACCACCATCAAAAACCCGACGCAATAGCCGAAACTCGAAACCAACGGACGCCAAGGTGCGGCGGGCAAATGCGTTTCCAATATCGCCTGCGCCAGCAGCGAAAAGCTGATCGATAATCCGGCGGCGAGCCCCGACCACCACAGCGAAACAATGGGACGGCGCATTTCTTCGTCGCCAAGCCGGCGCACCACTTCGTAAATGACCGGCGTGCGCGGGCTCGACAGCTCCTCGACGTCATCGACCTCTTGGTTGGTAAAGCCGCGTCGCGCGCGGCCTTTGCCGCGGCCTTGCGGCTTGGCCGCACTGCGATGTTTGCGGAGGAGAGAGGCGCGGGAGACCGTCATGCTTGGGGGTCAACGCGGGCCGCCGCCGCAGAGTTCCATGGGCGGAACCAGGTACCATTGCCGCCTACGCCTGGCGCGCGAGCCTAGGCGCCGGCTTTATCCAGCGCCGTCATATCCTCGGCCGTCAATTTGATCTGCGGGGCTTTCAGGATCTCGCCCAGCTGTATGAGGGTAGTGGCGGAAACGATCGGCGCGGTGATGAAGGGCTTTGCGATCAGCCAGGCCAGGGCGATCTGCGCGGGGATGGCGCCATGCCGCGCCGCCACTTGATCGAGCACGCTCAAGATGCCCATGCCGCGCGCGTCGATATAGCGCTTGAGCCGTCCGCCGCGGCCCGGGTGCTTGGCGCCTGCTTCCGCCGAGCGGTATTTACCGGTGAGAAAGCCCGCGGCCAGCGAATAATAATTGATGACGCCGAGCTGCTCGCGCTCGCAAATCGGTTTGAACTCGGTTTCGAATTCCTTGCGGTCGGACAAATTATAAAGCGGTTGCAGGCTCTCGTAGCGCGGCAGCCCGAATTTCTTGCTGGCTTCAAGCGAGGCGGTAAGCCGCGCCGGCGTCAAATTGGACGCGCCGGCCGCGCGCACTTTTCCCGCTTTAATCAGCGCGGCATAAGCCTGCATGGTCTCTTCGACCGGCGTCACTTCATCGTCGAAATGGGTTTGGTAGAGATCGATGCGGTCGGTTCGCAGGCGGCGCAGCGAGGCATCGCATTCGCGCAAAATGTAATCCTTGCGCAGCGAGCGGCCTTCGCCCATGTCCTCGCCGACTTTGGTCGCGATCAGCACTTGGTCGCGCTTGCCGCTTTTTTTCAGCCAATTGCCGATGATGGTTTCCAATTCGCCGCCCGGATGGCCCGGCACCCAGCGCGAATAGCTGTCGGCGGTGTCGATGGCGTTGAAGCCGGCATCGGCGAAAGCATCGAGAATGGCAAAGGCGGTCTTTTCGTCGACGTTCCAGCCGAACACATTGGTGCCCAGCATCAGCGGCGCGAAATGGAGGTCGGAGCGGCCGAGTTGGCGGAGTTGCATAAGGCGGCCCTAGGCCATCATTCTTAACAAAAAACGCCGATGCTAAGCATCGGCTATGGTGAGATGGCTTGGCGCCTCTGCGCCATGAGCTCGGTCAGGCGGCGGTCCGGTTCAAGCTGTCCGGTCATGACGAAATACTTATACAGCACAAGAAGCGAGACCAACTGCTCATTGGCGGCGTCGCGAAATTGCGCCACGTAGCTATTGGCATTGCGGATGATCGCCAGCGCCTCGTCGGGATGACGTTCGTAGTGAATGATCGCCTGCTCGAGATCGTCGTAGTCGTCGCGCAATCCGACATAATGGGTTCCCGCCTGCAGCCGCCCTTCCATGAACCATGTCTCATAAGCCGGCTTTGTCATCAGGCAAAGCGAGTTCGAGGCTAGTATCCATTTCAAATTGGTTGCGACATCGTTGCCTTCGATGGAGATCACGTATCGATAACGCATCTGTTCGAGCGGCCGCAGGAACGGCTTGGCCGGCCCGGACTGCAGCGGCACGTCGGTTTGGCCGATATCGAAAAGCGGATGGTTGCGATAGCGGGCAAGCAGGCGCTGCCGCAGTGGATTGTGGCGTCCCCGACAAGACTGCGACTACCGCAAACTGGCGTTGATCTTGTCGAGCGCGGCTTGGCCGGGGCAGAGGTCTTTCTCGCCCAGCGCATTGAGCGGCGTTGCGACCGTGTCGAGATGCCCGTGCAGGTCTTCCGAGGCCTTCTCCATATAGAGCAGCCCGGTGACGATCTGCTTCTTGGCGGCGTGGTGCTGGAGAAAACCGAGCGCGGCGGCGCGGTCATGCAGCTCGTAATCGGCATCGAGCTTGCGCAGCGCCAACTTCGAGCCGTCGTGCTGCTCGACGATCTCGACGGTGCCCGGCTCGTATTTCACTTCGATCGGCATGCGGCTGGAGATGATGTCGAGCCGGTTGACCGCCTCGTTGTGCTCGCGCACGAAATCGAAGCTCTTGGTCGAGCCGGCATGGTTGTTGAACATCACGCAGGGGCTGATCACGTCGATGAAGGCAGCGCCTTTGTGCGCGATCGCAGCCTTGATGATCGGCACCAGCTGATGCTTATCGCCGGAGAAGGAACGGGCGACGAAGCTCGCGCCCAATTGCAGCGCCATCGCCACCAGATCGATGGAATTGTCGGTGTTGATGACGCCGCGTTTGGACTTGGAGCCGCGGTCGGCGGTGGCGGAGAACTGGCCTTTGGTGAGGCCGTAGACGCCGTTGTTTTCGACGATGTAGGTCATGTTGACGCCGCGGCGCAGCGAGTGGGCGAATTGGCCAAGGCCAATCGACGCGCTGTCGCCGTCGCCGGACACGCCTAAATAAATCAGATCGCGGTTGGCGAGATTGGCCCCCGTCAACACCGACGGCATACGGCCATGCACCGAATTAAAGCCGTGCGAATTGCCGAGGAAGTAGGTCGGCGTCTTCGACGAGCAGCCGATGCCGGAAATCTTGGCGACCCGGTGCGGCTCGATCGACAATTCAAAGCAGGCCTGGATGATGGAGGCGGTGATCGAGTCATGCCCGCAGCCCGCGCACAAAGTCGACACCGTGCCTTCGTAATCGCGGTGCGTATAGCCGAGGTCGTTTTTCGGCAGGTCGGGGTGATGGAATTTCGGCTTGGTAAGATAGGTCATGAGGATACCTTCATCGGCTTAACTTTGAGCGCTTCCAGATGGTCGCCGATCGACTTGGCGATGAAGCGCGCGGTGATCGGCGTGCCGTCGTAGTGCAGGATCGGCACCAGGCGGACCGGATCGATGCCGACCTCGTTGACGATGAGCGAGCGCATTTGCGCGTCGCGGTTCTGCTCGACCACGAAGACGAAATCATGGTCGGCGACGAATGCAGTTGACGCTCGAATGAAACGGAAAGGCGCGCACGCGCATGCGGTCGAGCGCATGGCCGCGCGCCTCGATCATGTGGATCGCCTCGTCCATGGCGGGCGAGGTCGAGCCGAAATAGATCACGCCGTATTTGGTGGGCTTGCCGGAATGCGCCTGCAACGGGCGCGGCACCAGGTCCTTGGCGGTGTCGAACTTGCGGATGAGCCGCTGCATGTTGTCGACGTAAGGCGCGCCTTCCTCGGTGTATTTGGCGTAGCGGTCGCGCGAGGTGCCGCGGGTGAAGAACGAGCCCTTGGTCGGATGCGTGCCCGGATAAGTGCGGTAGGGGATGCCGTCGCCGTCGACGTCGAGATAACGGCCGAAATCCTTGCCGGCTTCGAGTTCGGCCGCCGTCATCACCTTGCCGCGGTCGTAATGGCGCGCGTCGTCCCAGGCCAGCGGTTTGGAAAGCCGGTGGTTCATGCCGATGTCGAGATCGAGCATGACGAAAATCGGCGTCTGCAGCCGGTCGGCGAGATCGAACGACAGCGCGCCGAATTCAAACGCCTCCGCCGGATCTTCCGGGAACAGCAGCACGTGTTTGGTGTCGCCATGCGAAGCATAAGCGCACGACGTGATGTCGCATTGCTGCGTGCGCGTCGGCATGCCGGTCGAGGGGCCGGCGCGCTGCACGTCGAAGATCACCGCCGGAATTTCGGCAAAGTAAGCGAGCCCGATGAATTCCTGCATCAGCGAAATGCCGGGACCGGACGTGGCGGTGAAGGCGCGCGCGCCGTTCCAGCCCGCCCCGATCACCATGCCGATGGAGGCGAGTTCGTCCTCGGCCTGGATGATGGCGTATTTGGCCTGCTTGCTTTGCGGATCGACGCGCAGCTTGCCGCAATGGCGGGTGAAGGCGTCGGCCAGCGAAGAGGAGGGCGTGATCGGATACCAGGCGCAGACCGTGGCGCCGCCATAGACGGCGCCGAGCGCCGCCGCCGAATTGCCCTCGATGAAAATGCGGTCGCCGACTTTGTCGCTCGGCTTCAAGCGCATGGCGAGCGGGCATTCCAGATTGAGCGTGGCGTAGTCGCGCCCGATATGCAGCGCCTTGATGTTGGGCTCGATCAGCTTTTCCTTGCCTTTGTATTGCTCGCCGATGAGCTGCTCGACCGCCTTCACGTCCATGTCGAGCAGCGCGGTGAGCACGCCGACATAGATGATGTTCTTGAACAGCTGGCGCTGGCGCGGATCGGTATATTCGCGATTGCAGATCGCGGTCAGCGGCACGCCGATGACGGTAATGTCGGCGCGGAATTTCGAGGCCGGCAGCGCCTTGGTCGAAATCGTAAAGCAGATAGCCGCCCGGCTCGATGGCAGCGATGTCCTTTTCGAAGGTCTGCGGGTTCATCGCCACCATCAGATCGGTGCCGCCGCGCGCGCCGAGATGGCCTTCTTCCGACACCCGCACCTCGTACCAGGTGGGCAGGCCCTGGATGTTGGACGGGAAGATATTGCGCGGCGCGACGGGGACGCCCATGCGCAAAATGGCGCGGCCAAACATCTCGTTGGCGCTGGCGGAGCCCGAGCCGTTGACGTTGGCGAAACGGACGACGAAATCGTTTACGCGGCTGATCGGCGTTGCGGTCGGCATGAATTCCCTGCGTAGGTCATTTCCAGCAAGAATTTCTGCATGTCCCAGGCGCCGGTCGGGCAGCGCTCGGCGCACAGGCTGCAATGCAGACAGACGTCCTCATCCTTGACCATGACGCGGCCGGTTTTCAGCCCGTCCTGGACATAGAGGTCCTGGGTCAGTGTTTTGGCCGGCGCGGTCAGCCGCTTGCGAAGGTCGGCTTCCTCGCCGTTTTCGGTGAAGGTGATGCAATCCATCGGGCAGATGTCGACGCAGGCATCGCATTCGATGCAGAGCGACGCGGTGAACACGGTTTCCACGTCGCAATTCAAGCAGCGCCCGCATTCTTTGAGCGCCAGCTGCTCGTCGAAGCCCAGTTCCACCTCGGCCTTGATGTCCTTGAGCGCGATCACCTTGTCGCGCAGCGGCACCTTGTAGCGTTTATCGGGCTCGATCTGGTTGTCGTAGGACCATTCGTGGATGCCCATCTTCTGGCTCATCAGATCGACCGCCGGAACGGGCCGGTCGGCGATGTCCTCGCCGTTGAGCATCTTGTCGATCGACACCGCGCATTCGTGGCCGTGCGCCACCGCCCAGATGATGTTCTTGGGGCCGAAGGCTGAATCGCCGCCGAAGAAGACTTTCGGATTGGATGACTGGAAGGTTTTTTCGTTGAGCTGGGGCAGGCCCCACTCGTTGAATTCGATGCCGGCGTCGCGCTCGATCCAGGGGAAGGCGTTCTCCTGGCCGACCGCCACCAGCACGTCGTCGCAGGGGAAATGCTGCGGCGGCTCGCCGGCGGGGACGAGCTTGCGGCGGCCCTTGGCGTCGTACTCGGCCTTCACCTTCTCGAAGGTGATGCCGGTGAGCTTGCCGTTCTCGTGGGTGAATTCCTTCGGCACCAGGAAATTGTGGATCGGGATGCCCTCGTGCATGGCGTCTTCCTTTTCCCAAGGCGACGCCTTCATTTCCTCGAAGCCCGAGCGCACGATCACCTGCACGTCCTCGCCGCCGAGCCTGCGCGAGGAGCGGCAGCAATCCATGGCGGTGTTGCCGCCGCCGAGCACGATCACGCGCTTGCCGATTTTCGTGGTGTGGCCGAACGAAACCGACGACAGCCAGTCGATGCCGATGTGGATATTCTTGGCTGCTTCCTGGCGGCCGGGAATGTCGAGGTCGCGCCCGCGCGGCGCGCCGGAGCCGACGAAGACCGCGTCCCAGTCTTCGGCCAGCAGCGCCTTCATGCTGTCGATGCGTTGCCCGCCGCGGAACTCGACGCCGAGATCGAGGATGTAGCCGCATTCCTCGTCGATGACTTTGTCGGGCAGGCGGAATTTCGGAATTTGCGAGCGGATCATGCCGCCGGCTCGCGGGTCGCCGTCGAATACGACGCAAGTGTAGCCGAGCGGGGCTAGAGTCGCGCGCGACGGTGAGCGAAGCAGGGCCCGCCGCCGACAAGCGCGATGCGCTTGCCGTTCTTGTGCTGCGCGGGCTTGGGCATGCGCGCCGTCACGTCATCTTTGTAATCGGCGGCGACGCGCTTCAAGCGGCAGATCGCCACCGGCTCGTCCTCCACGCGCACGCGGCGGCAGGCCGGTTCGCACGGGCGGTCGCACGTGCGCCCGAGAATTCCCGGGAACACGTTCGATTTCCAATTGAGCATGTAGGCGTCGGAATAGCGCCCTTGCGCGATCATCCGAATATATTCGGGAACCGGGGTGTGCGCCGGGCACGCCCATTGGCAGTCCACGACCTTGTGGAAATAGTCCGGCGCAGAAATGTCGGTATTCTTCATTCACTCCTCGGAACGCGCCCCGCTACTCGCACTCAATTCAGCGGTATCGCGTCACAGCCCCTCAAACGGCTGGCCATTCCCCCGGTTCGGCCTTGTTATCCGGCATCGAATCCGCGCCGGATAATATGGCTTGGCGGGGTTTAAGGCTACCTATCCTTCCGTCTGGCTTAGGGCCTATCAACTGCAAGTTCCTACTGGCCTTTTTCGCTCCCGGAAAGGGGCGTCAGCAAGGCGGGGAACCAGCATAAATCGCTGCCATGCGTTAATGCGCGAGGGCGCCGGAGCGGCTAGTTTGGCCAAGCCGGCAGGCCCATCGACCCCGATGCAAGTCCATTTTGCAGTGCACAATCACGACATTCTGATGCGCGACCTTTTCACGGAAATCTACGAAAACCAGCCGCTCGACCCCATGGAGTCGGCGCGGCGCGGCGGGCGCGGCGCCTTGCGCAAACGCTTCTATCAGACGGCCACAGTCGGGGAGGCCGGCGCTGACGGTTTCCCGGTGCTGCTTGACGGCAAGCCGATAAAAACGCCGGCGCGGCGCGCGCTTGCCGCGCCGAACATCGCCTTGGCCGAAAAACTCGCCGCCGAATGGAACGCGCAAACCGAAACCATCGACCCGGCGCGCATGCCGCTGACGCGGCTGGCCAATGCGGCGATCGACGGGGTGACCGATCAGGCGCAAGCGGTGGCCGAGGAGGTCGCCAAATATCTCGGCAGCGATCTGTTGTTCTATCGCGCCGAGACGCCGGCAGGCCTGGTCGCGCGTCAGGCGCAATTATGGGATCCGCTGCTGGCCTGGGCGCACGACGAATTGGGCGCGCGCTTCGTGCTGGCGCAGGGCATCGTGCATGTGGCGCAGCCGGGCGAAGCCATCGCCGCCGCGCGCAAAGCCATTCCGCTTGAACCATGGAAGCTTGCGGCCGTCGCCGCCATCACGACGCTCACCGGGTCCGCGCTTTTGGCGCTGGCGCTTGAGCGTGGCGCCATCGATGCCGATGCCGCCTGGGCCGCAGCCCATGTGGACGAGGACTGGCAGATGTCGCAATGGGGGAGCGATAAACAAGAGCTTGAGCGCCGCGCCATGCATTTCACCGAAATGCAGGCGGCGGCCAGCGTGCTCAATTTCCTGAAATCGTGATAGTCTCACACCCGGCGCCGCCATTGCAGCGGCCCGGCCCGGGGGCGGACCTATGAAAATCACACTCGATCTTTCCAAGCTGGTTGAAGACGGCAAGCTGACCGCTACTGAGGCCGACAAGCTCAAGACGCTGGCCTCGCACGAGACCGGCTCGCTCGCCATCAATGCATTGATCGGATTTGGCGTGAGCGCGGTTGCCGTCGGCGCGGTGGCGCTGGTGGCCAACTTCTGGATGTCGGTCGCGCTCGGCCTTGGCCTGTTCGCGGTCGGCTGTGGCGTCGTGCTCAATCGCGTCGTGCAGTGGCAGGTGCTCGGGCAAATCTGCCTGGTGATCGGCGCGCTGATGTTTGCCGGCGGTGTCATCGGCATTGGGCAAGGCTCGCTCTCCGCCATGCTGATCGTTACCATCGCGCTGGTACTGGGATCGCTGGTCGCGCGCTCAAGCCTGCTGGCGGCGCTGGCGGTTCTGGCGATGTCGGCATGCCTTGGCGCGCGCACCGGCTACAGCCACGCCATGTATTCGCTGGCGATTTTCGAGCCGACGCTCACTGTCGTCATGTTCACGGTTCTGGCTTTCGTTGCTTATCAGGCCTCCAAAAGAGTTTCGGCCGATTATGAGCGCATCGCCACCACGGTGGCGCGCACCTCGATCCTGCTGGTCAATTTTGGATTCTGGGTCGGCTCGCTGTGGGGCGATTCATTCATTCTGCTGCGCGGCATCCAAATCAAGAACCCGTCGGTGTACCTGAACAACACCGTGATTTCGGCCGGCGCTTTCAGCATCGCCTGGGCGCTGGTGCTGCTGGCGGCGGCCGTGTGGGGCGCTTATGCCAATCGGCGCTGGCTGGTGAACGTCGCGTCCACGTTCGGCGCCATTCATTTTTATACGCAATGGTTCGAACGCCTGGGTGCAACGCCGGTGTCGATCCTGCTCGGCGGCCTGGTATTGCTGGCGATCGCGCTGGCGCTCTGGGCCTTCAACAAGCGCGCAAGCCCGGCCGCGGGTTAATTCTAGTGCTTCTTGTTCTGGCGCATCGCCTCTTTGATGCACTCGGTGACCCGCTGCGATAACGAGACGCCGGTGCGCTGAGCCTCGTCCCAAGCGGACCTGCCGGAATACTGCGCGCGGCATTGCGTGCGGGCCTCGTCGACCGTGACGGCGCCAGCCGGCGCCGCATCAATCGTCGTCGCGGACACGACAATAGCGGCCGCGAAAAATATCGCTTTCATTTTCTCTCCCCAATAGTTTTTCATCCTGCAGGCAAGGCACTAAAGCCGGCGGACTTTATTGCCCGGTCGGATCGCCGCGGCGGCTGGCTTCGTAGAGGAACCAGACCCGCCTCTCGGACTCGTCGATATAGACTTCCAGCAGGCTCGTGGTCGCTACGTCGCCGTGCTCGTCGCACACATCGTGCGTCTCGCGCATCGACGCAATGAAGCGCTGGGTGTCGTCGCGCAATTCCGCCAGCATGTCCTGCGGATCGACGTAGGCCGCATCGTTGTCGGCGATGCGCTGCTGGCGCGAAATATCGCCGATCGAGCGAATGGTGGCGCCGCCGATCTTGCGCACGCGCTCGGCCAGCACGTCGGTCATGGCGAAGATCTGGTCGGCCTGCTCGTCGAGCAGCAGATGGTAGTCGCGGAAATGCGGGCCGCTCATGTGCCAGTGAAAATTCTTGGTCTTGAGATAGAGCGCGAAAGTGTCGGCGACCAGCGCATTGAGCGCGCCGGCGATGTCCTTGGTGGCATTGGCGCCGAGATCGGTGGGGGTGGCGAGGCGCGGCTGTGCGATGCCGTGCGAGCCGAGTTTAGCGGCATGATTCATGGGTAGGCCTCCTGTCACAAGTTAACGCCGAAGCGAGCCTTTGGTGCCGTCCCCTGGGCGTTATTATGGGCCTTTAAAGTCAGTTTTGTGAAGCCGGAATTTTTGCAAGGCTGCCCGCCATGCGCTCGCGCACGGCCGCGACCATGCGCCGGATCACCGGCTCCCATTGTTTGGTGGCGTCCTGCCGGAACAGCCGCATGGTCGGATACCAGGGCGTGTCGTCGCGGGCGAGCATCCAGCGCCAATCGGAAATCACCGGAATCGCAGTGAACACCGGCTTTGCCAGCGCGCCCGCCAGATGCACGATCGCGGTGTCGCAACCGATGACCAGGTCGAGCTGGCTGACGACCGCGGCGGTGTCGAGAAAGAAGTCGGCGTCCGGGTTCGGATCGGCGTCGATGATTTTGATCTTGTCGCGGAAGGGGACATTGGCGATCTCGCGCAGCGGCGCGCCCTTTTGCAGCGCGTAGAGTTCGACACCAGGCAAAGCCGCCAGTTCGGCGAAAGCTGCGAGTGGAATATCGCGGCGCGAGGTCTGCGTCCGGTCGGCGTGGCCCGGCGCCCAGTTGATGCCGATCTTGAAGCTGCCGCTGCCGAGGCGGCCGGCCCATTCTTTTACGCGCGCAGGATCGGCGGCGAGGTAAGGCACTTCTTTGGGCAGCGTTTCCGGCGTGATGCCGAGAATGCCGGGCACGCTGAGCAGCGGCGCCCAGCGTAAGGGACGCTTGTCATCGCCGATCTCGCCGGCCTCGCTCACGATCGTCACGTTCTTCAGCGTCGACATCAGCGGCGCCATGGTTTTGCGCACCAGCAGCGTCACGTCGTAGCCGCGCGCCGCCAGCACCGGCGCGAAGCGGCCGAACTGGATGGTGTCGCCGAGACCTTGTTCGTCCGCGAGCACCAGGCGTTCGCCGGCAAGCGGCTCGCCTTCCCAGAGTGGATCGGGCAAAGATTTTTCGCCGCGCCCGGTCAAATGGACGCGATGGTTATAGTCGGGAAAGCCGGTGGCCCAGTCGCCGCGCATCACCTTGAACTGGCCGCGCGTGGCATAGAACTCATGCATGCGCGGGTTAAGCGCGATGGCGTGGTCATAGGCCGCGAGCGCCGCGTCGAGATGGGGCGTATCGGCGCGCCCGCGCCCGAGATCCATCAGGCCCATGTCCCTGAGCGCGTTGGCGCGATTGGTATGCACCTCGGCGAAATTGGGATCGAGCACGATCGCCGCGTCGTAATCCTTCAGCGCAGCGTCCGGGCGGCCGATGAGTTCGAGCAGCGCGCCGCGGTTGATCAGATCGGGCGCCGATTGCGGATTGAGCGTGAGCGCGCGGTCGAAACTCTTGAGCGCTTCCGTAGCCATCCCGCCCGCAGCCAAGACGCCTGCGCGGTTGCCATGCGCCTCGGCGAATTTCGCATCGAGCGCGATCGCCGCATCGAACGATTTGACGGCTTCCACCGGACGGCCGAGCCGCTCCTGCGCCTTGCCGATGAGATTGTGCACGCGCGCCTGCGGTACGCCCACGGTATTGGCGCGCTGGCCGAGCGCGATGCCCTGCTCGAACTGGTTTTCCTGGCAGGCCACGACGGCGACGTAATAAAGCGCGTCGGCGTTTTCCGGGTTGATGCGCAACACCTCGGTGTAGCGCTCCATGGCGGTTTTCAGGTCGCCCTGGCGGTGGTGGAAAAGGCCCTGCTGGATGAGCTGCGCGGTGGGGACGGGGTCGGACATGAGGCGGGTTCTAACCAGCCTTGGCCGGGATTGCCAACCCTGCCGTGACGCCCTTTGCCGTGATATGACATTTAGCGCCGGATTCTGCCGGGCAGGGGCCAAAACAGCGACCATGAAGGACATTCTCGACCGACTGGAAAAGCGCCGCGCCGAGGCCCGTTTGGGCGGCGGCGAAAAGCGCATCGAGGCCCAGCACAAACGCGGCAAATTGACCGCGCGCGAGCGCATCGAACTCCTGCTCGACAAAGGCTCGTTCGAGGAACTCGACATGTTCGTCGAGCACCGCTCGTCCGACTTTGGCATGGAAAAGACCAAAATCCCCGGCGACGGCGTGGTCACCGGCTGGGGCACGGTCAACGGCCGCGTGGTCTATCTGTTCTCCAAGGACTTCACGGTGTTCGGCGGCTCGCTCTCGGAAGCGCATGCGCAGAAAATCATCAAGGTACAGGACATGGCGATGAAGGCGCGCTGCCCCATCATCGGCCTGTTCGACGCCGGCGGCGCGCGCATCCAGGAAGGCGTGGCGGCGCTCGGCGGCTATGGCGAGGTGTTCAAGCGCAACGTGCTCTCCTCCGGCGTCATTCCCGCAAATCAGCGTCATCATGGGGCCTTGCGCGGGCGGCGATGTCTATTCGCCGGCCATGACCGATTTCATCTTCATGGTGCGCGACACCTCCTACATGTTCGTGACCGGGCCCGATGTCGTAAAGACCGTCACCAACGAAGTGGTCACGGCGGAAGAACTCGGCGGCGCTTCCGTGCACACGACAAAATCGGGCGTTGCCGACGGTTCGTTCGAGAACGACGTCGAATGTCTGCTGCAGATGCGCCGGCTGATCGATTTCCTGCCCGCCAATTACGAGGCAGGCCCGCCGTCATGGCCGACGCAAGACGACGCCGAGCGCGAGGACGCCTCGCTCGACAAGTTGATCCCCGATAATCCCAACAAGCCCTACGACATCAAGGAGCTGATCCTCAAAGTCGCCGACGAGGGCGACTTCTTCGAGATCTCGCAGGCTTACGCGAAAAACATCGTCACCGGCTTCGGCCGCATCGCCGGACGCACCGACCGGCTTTGTCGCCAACCAGCCGATGGTGCTGGCCGGCGTGCTCGACTAGCGATGCCTCGCGGAAAGCCGCGCGCTTTGTGCGATTTTGCGATGCCTTCAACATTCCGATCGTCACTTTCGTCGACGTGCCCGGATTTCTTCCCGGCACCGACCAGGAATATGGCGGGCTGATCAAGCACGGGGCCAAGCTCTTGTTCGCCTACTCGCAGTGCACGGTGCCCCTAGTGACGGTGATCACCCGCAAGGCCTTCGGCGGCGCCTATGACGTGATGGCGTCAAAGCACGTCGGCGGCGACGTCAATTATGCCTGGCCGACGGCGCAGATCGCGGTGATGGGCGCCAAGGGCGCGGTCGAGATCATTTTCCGCGCCGACATCGGCGACAAGGACAAGATCGCCGCGCGCACCAAGGAATACGAGGACCGCTTTCTGTCGCCCTTCGTCGCCGCCGAGCGCGGCTATATCGACGACGTGATCATGCCGCACGCGACGCGCAAACGCATCGCGCGCGCGCTGGCGATGCTCAAGAACAAGCATGTCGAGATGCCGGGCAGGAAGCACGACAATTTGCCGGTGTGAGGTGGCATGCCGCCCACAACCTTCTATAATGCCACTCCATTCCGTCAACCATGCGGGAACGTCAAGGCAGGAGCTCACGCAATACCCGTCCAGTCCGGCAGTGCCGAATGAGATACCGGATTTCGTCGGCCCGCAGCTACACGGCTGGTGGCGAGCGGCTACTGGTTCAGGTCACCGCCGACCAATCGTGCGCCGAAGCTGAGCGCTCGCGGTCCGCAAGGCTTCAATCACGCGCGATTGCCGCTGCTCGGTGCTCAAAATCGTTTCTGAGCGGCCGCTTCGGCGGGCACATCGTGCTTCTGACTGGTCCACGCATTTCATGAAGCGCACGTCGGGCAATCGCTACGACGAAGTCGATATCCGTGTTCGCTGGCAAGATCCATCAAGCTCGCATGCAACAGTCGAGCACGATCCGCAAGAACTTGCGGGCGGCCTGCCGCGCACGGAGAACGTCTCTAGGCTGGCAATCGCTGGCGCGTGCGGCATACTCGACGACGTTTTGCTCGCGGGCTACCGGCGGGTGTGAGGCCACTGGCGCACCGCCACGGCAAGCTTTAGCCTCTTTGGCTCAACCCAGGGGATCCGCATGACAGCACCGTATACGCGCAATTGGTCGGCCAACGAATTGCCGGACCTCGTCGGCCGCAACTACCACGTGGAGGTCAAGGGCGAGGTCGAAACCCGGTCGAGCAACATGGTGCCGAAACTGAGATTGCACAGCCCGCAGGGGTTCAATCCGCGCATTCTGCTGCTCGATCTGACCATCGAATCGGACGGCGAACTCGGCGGCCAGGTCGTGATGCTCAGGAAGGCCGCGTATACGCGGCCGACCTCGGGCAACGCCTATGACGAGGTCGACATCCTGTTCGAGGGCGCAGATCATCGAACGCATCAAGGTCGGCCATCCCAAGACGCTGGCGGCGGCGCCCAAGAAGAAGACGGCCAAGAAAACCGGCAAGAAATCCGCCGCAAGGCCGCGAAGAAATCGCCGGCGAAAAAGAAGAAGGCGAAGAAGAAACAGCGAAGAAAGCGAAAAAGAAAAAGGCCGCGCGGAAGAAGAAGAAAAAACTCTAGGCCGAAAGCGCACGCAGACAAGTTTACGCAGTCTGCGCAATGAAAAAGCGCGCGGAACGATCGACGACGTGATCGTGCCGCAGGCGATGCGATGCTGCGCATCGCAGGCAAGTTTACGCCGTCTGCGCAATGAAAAAGCCCGCGCGCTGGCGATGCTGCGCAACAAGCACCTCGAGATGCCGGGCAGGAAGCACGATAATTTGCCGGTGTGAGATCTTACGAAACAGTCAGAATCCCGCAATCGCATACGCACCATAGCCACTTTTCACCAAGTAAGATATCTGTTGCGAGATATCTTTGTATCTCGCAGTCTGCACAGCCATTCACAATGTTGGTCTCACTATACAAGCTCTACGATGTGTTGCGGATCACATATTGCGCAGTAAGGAGCTTTGGTTCGTCACGCGTGAGGGACATGAGCGACACTAGCGAGATTACTGAAGGCGGAGAGATTGTGCTGGTGCAATTGAGAGAAGTTCGCTCCACAGGACTCTTCAAGTGCTCTCTCGATACGCTGAAAGCGACACTAGGGAAGCGTTTCGCTTCTGTTCGTCCGCGCTTCAAGCGGAGACTTCACGTCCTATCATTGTGCGAGCACGCCAGTGAGCAATAGAATCATGACCGCCTAACGATGTAGCGAAGCATAGTAGTCACAATCGCAACGGATTGTGTTTGATCGCATGCGCAACGACACTTCGCTATGGCCAAAGCGCGGCTGGAAGATTCTCAGTTCACTGGTCTCTCGATCGAATACGAGGCGCCATCTAAACTGGGAGATCGTGTCTACCGACGATATGAGCTCTGATCGATGAGGTGTTTGGAAAAGCACCAACAGATACTTTAAGCTACTTAAACCTGCTTAGGAAGCATCGTCACGGCTGTGTTGCATCGTTGGGCTTAGCACAAGAATGAAGCGTACAGCGACCAAAGGAAGTTCGCTTTGTCCGCTCTGACTGCTGCAAATCTTTGCCGACTTCCGCTCGCAGCTGACAATCGCGGTGTCGGCACAGCGGCGATAGCCCAGAAGAGTTCTGTATTACCTCTTGACGCGAAATCGAATTCCAACAACGCATCGTGCCGCGTGCTCGACCACCTATTGTTGTCTTCATATCAGCAAGATGCAAGTTAACGAGTAAGACTCTTACGAGTGAAATTAGTCATCGTAAAATACTCGGTCAAAGCTCAATAGTGGCCAGTCGTAGACAGCTACACAGCAAGCGCATTGTCAACGCCATCAGACAGCAACGGAACTCTCATGCCCGCCACACTTCTTCCTCGTCCGCGCCGTCGTCGCGCCGCACCTGCGCGAGAAATTCGACCATTGGTATGCGACCGATCACCTGCCCTGGGCGGTGAAGGCGTTCAAATGCGAGAAGGCCTGGCGCGCCTGGAGCGAAGTGAGGAGGGCGTGCATTACGCGGTCTATCGCTTTCGCCGACAAGGCGTGCTTGCGATGCCGCGCTCGGCGGCGACGAGTTCAAAGCCATGATCGCCGATTTCAATAAATCCTGGCCCGAGGGCGTCACCCGCACGCGCGATGTGGTGACGCTTGTGGAGGAGCGGGAAGGGCTAGCTCCGCAACTTTCCCGTCCGCTTGCTGGGATCCAGCACGCGGCGGAGCCGAGGAGGGCGGGTGTTTTTTTTTTTTTTGGCGGCCTTTGCCGCTCCTCTCGATGAGCTTTTTTAGGCTGCTTTATTTATCCCCTCGGTCCCCGCTTTTGCGCGGACGAACGGGAGGCGCCGCACCGCTCATCCTTCGAGGCTCGCTTGCGCTCGCGCCTCAGGCTACGCGGATAGTTTCTTGTGCGGCCTAAAAATTTTTTCATTCGCCTATTGACTATATTCCCAGGTGTGTTATCCTAGTGCGCATCCCACCCTATTCCGAGGGGTGTCTGTCAAGATCTTCAGATGCGGGGCGGGTGCGGTGCCCGCGGTGTCTTGGTGTCGGAGCTGCGTCTCCGAGGCCCTGCGGTTGTAGCCTCAGCTCGTCCCGGCGCTCCAGCCGCGCGCCACGGGGCTCCCTTGATGGCTGGCGCCGGCAGCCGGTCACAGGGATAGCCGGTCCCGGCCTGGGCCCGATAGCGGTGGAGAGTCGCCTCGCAAGCCGCGAGGAGAGGAGGGCGCCAGCGACGGAAGTCCACCGTGGCTCAGCGGAGCAGACCTAAAAACGTCGCGCGCTCGACGCCAATGGACTTAGCGGACTGCGGCTCTACCGGTATTCGGCAGCCTCTATCTCGCGAGGTGTCGAGCTCTCGGGTCCGACATTCTGTTTGCCTCTGCGTAAACTTGAATGCGCCCAGGACCCTTGGCGTCCCACGCGCCCTCGATTTTTTCGAGGGCCCGCGGACTTGTCCGCCGAAGCCCGTAGGCGAAGGCGGACGGTCGACGGCGTACCCCGCGCCGCCAAGAATAGGGGCGCGGAGCGTTGGCTTGGCGCGAGCGGCGCCCCCCCGATGACGCGCGCCTGCTTCACCCTCCCCTGGAGGGGGAGGGTCGCGAGCGGCGAGCGAAGCGAGATGCGAGCGGGGTGGGGTGAATTATTTGCGTCAAAGATCACCCCACCCCGATCGCCTTCGCTAACGCTCAGGCGTTCGACCCTCCCCCTCCAGGGGAGGGTAATGGAGTTCGTGGCGGAGCCTACCGCCACCCACCCCCGCCGTTCACATAAACCGTGTCGGCGTCCATGAAAGTGCAGGCATCCGAACACATGAACAGCACCAATTCGCCGATTTCTTCCGGCTCGCCGAAGCGGCCCATCGGCACATCGTCGAGGAATTTCTGCACCAGTTCGGGCGAGGAAGCGGCCGCCGCCGCAAACGGCGTCTTGATCGGCCCCGGCGAAATCGACAGCGCGCGGATGCCGTCTTTGGCGAATTCGCGCGCCACGCCCATGGTCATGGTCACCACCGCGCCTTTGGCGGCCGCATAATGGATCGAGGAGCCGGGCCCGCCGCGCCGATGCGCCATGCTGCCCACATTGACGATGACGCCGAATTTGTTTTTCAGCATGTGCGGCAACACGGCCTGCATGGCGTAGAAGGTGCCCTTCAAATTGAGATCGAGCGTGCGCTCGAAGAGATCGTCGTCGATGTCGAGGAATTTGGAACGGCGAAGTGCTGCGCCCGCCGAATTGAACAGGAAATGAACTTGGCCGAAATCATTGACCGCCAGTTCGATCATGTCTTTGACCGCCGCGCGCTTGGTCACGTCGATGGTGAGCGCCAGCGCTTGCGCCCCGATGGCATTGATCTGCTCGACGGTCGCTTTGACGCCGTCTTCGTTGATGTCGCTGCACACCACATTGGCGCCCTCGCGCGCGAAGATCTTGGCGGTGGCCCGCCCGATGCCGCTGCCGGCGCCGGTGATGACGATGGTCTTTCCGTGGAAGTAATCCGGCGTCTTGGGCATAGGCATTTCCTCTATACTTCGTCATGCCCGGCCTTGTGCCGGGCATCCACGCCTTCCTATTGTTCAAGACGTGGATGGCCGGGACAAGCCCGGCCATGACGGAAAATCAAAGGAGAACCGCCAATGCCCACCCCACCGCCCGTTGAATATAAAGACGCATCCGCGCAAGTGCGCGCCGTTTTCGACGACATCAAGACATCCCGCAACGTGCCGGACGTGAACAATTTCTGGAAATATCTGGCGCGCGATCCGGTAACGCTCAAGCGCACCTGGGAAAGCATCAAGGAGATCATGGCGCCGGGCGCGCTCGACCCGCTCACCAAGGAGATGATCTATCTGGCGGTGAGCGTGAGCAATGGCTGCGCCTATTGCATCGCCAGCCACACCGCGGCGGCGCGCAAGGCCGGCATGAGCGAGGCCATGTTCGGCGAGGTGATGGCGGTCACCGGCATGGCCAACGAGACCAATAGGCTGGTCAATGGCTACCGGGTGCCGGTCGATGAAGCTTATAAATCGTAAGGCTTTGCGGCCGCACGAATCCGGTTGCCGGGCAGGGGCCTGCATGGGAAAATGCGCCCAATAAGAAACGCAAGAATGGAACAAGATTGGGAGCAAGGGGAAACGTCAGATGAATGAACGGCCTTTGATCATCAGATTGCTCTGCGTTGCCCTGGTCGCGGCGGTAATGCTGCCGATCGGAAACATTTTGTTTCCCTATATCGACGGTCAATTGAGCGGAACGCAATTCCACACACTCGAGGCGGTGGTGAGCACGACGCTCGGCTTTGGCATTTTCGCCGTGTTCGGCTAGCGCGGCGGCACGGAATAAACTGCCGTTGGTTTTGTTGGTTCTCTGACGAGCGGTCGGCGACAATGACCCGCCGCATCGTTTTCCCCGGGAGGAAAAACATGAAGACGTTGATCCGTACGACGCTGGCGCTCATAGCCGCGTTTGCCATCGCCGGCTTGAATTCCGCGGCTGCGCAAACGCCGTCGCCGGCGGGCGCCAAGGTCTACATCATCAATCTGAAGGATGGGCAGAAAGTCAAAAGCCCGTTTCTGGTCCAGTTCGGGCTGTCCGGCATGGGCGTCGCGCCGGCCGGCGTCGAAAAGCCCAACACCGGTCATCATCATCTTTTGATCGATACCACGCTGACGCCTGCGCAGTTGAAAGCGCCGATACCGGCCGACGACACGCACAAGCATTATCGGCGCCGGACAAACCGAAGCCATGGTCACGCTGCCCAAGGGCAAGCACACGCTGCAACTGGTGCTCGGCGATTGGTCGCACGTGCCGCACGTGCCGCCGGTGATGTCGCAAGTCATCACCGTCACGGTGCGCTAGACCGAAAGTCTACGCCGGTTCCGGCGCCATGAAGACGCCGGAGCGCGTGCTTCGAAAAACAACGCTACTGCGTGCCCGATTTGTTGGGCTGCGCCGGCGTCACCGGGCGCGGCAAAGTTCCGCTGCCTTGGCCCGTCGTGCTCGGCGGCGTGATATGCCGCAAAGCGCTGCTGCCGGGGGCCGCCGGATTGTTGCTGGCGGTGGTGCTGTTGCTGTTCCAGCCGGCGATCAGCAGGAACGCCACCAGCGCGATCACCGCGAGGCCGGCAATCCAGCCCCACACGCCGCCGACGCTTTCGTCATGCCGCAGAACCGGGTCGCTCAGCCGCGGATCGCTATATCGCGGGTCGGTATAACGGGGGTCTGACATGTCGCTCCTCCGTGGTTCAGGACGGTCGTCGTAAAAACATAAAACGGCGGAGGCGCGCACTGGTTCCTGCAACTTAAAAATTTGAATGCAACTTTGATGCGCTGCGGCGGGAACTTTGCGAACAGGCAAATCGGATGCTATAGGCGCTTGCCCGCCCATTTCTCGCCACAAATAAGCCGAGCCCCGATGAGTTTCCGATGCGCCTGACCCATTTGGCGATTGCCGCGGCGCCGATGCTGTTCGTGCTGCTGTGGAGCACCGGCTTTATCGGCGCACGTTACGGGCTGCCCTACATCGAGCCGATGACGTTTCTCGCCGTGCGCATGATCTTCGTGGTGCTGATCATGGCGGCGATCGCGCTGATTACGCGCGCGCGCTGGCCGCGCGGCGCCGGACATCGGCCACAGCCTGGTGGCGGGATGGCTGGTGCACGGGCTTTATCTCGGCGGCGTTTTCACCGCCATCAGCCAGGGCGTGCCGGCCGGCATTTCGGCGCTGATCCCGGGCCTGCAGCCGATCCTTACCTCGACCATTGCCAACCGCTTCATGGGCGAGAAGGTGACGCGCCTGCAATGGTTCGGTCTGATGCTAGGCCTGATCGGCGTGGCGATGGTGCTGCACGACCGCCGCATGGTGGCGGAGGGCTCGGTGCTTGGGCTGGACCGCAAGCTTCGGCTCGCTGCTCGGCATTACGCTCGGCTCGCTTTATCAAAAACGCTTTTGCGGCGCGATCGACTGGCGCGCCGGCAATACGGTGCAATATGCGGGCGCCTGCGCGCTGTTCTGGATCGGCTCCTTTGCCTTCGAGACGCGCGTGATCCACTGGAGCGGCGAACTCATCTTCGCCATGGCCTGGCTCACGCTGGTGCTCTCGGTCGCCGCGGTCGGCTTGATGTATTGGCTGATCCGCCGCTCGGCCGCGATCGGCTTTGCCAGTCTGTTTTATCTGGTGCCGGTGGTGACGGCGCTGCTGGCGTATCTGCTGTTCGATGAAAAGCTCGACGCGCTCTCGGTCGCCGGCATGGTGGTGTGCGCGGTTGGCGTCGTGCTGGTCAATCGCGGCGTCGGCGGCGTGAAGCCTGCGGCGGCCAATGTGGCCGCCTCGGCTGGTGCCGGAGAACTGACTACTTTTTCTGCGGGTTGAGCACCAGCTGCGTCTGCGTCACCAATGCGCACAGGCGTCCATCGCCGCGGGTGACGCGCGTTTGCCAGACCATGGTGGTGCGCCCGCGATGCAGCGGCGTGCATTCGGCGTAGGCCGTATCGCCGATCGGCACGGCGGCAAAGAAATTGGTCTTGCTCTCGATCGTGGTGGTGGATTGGCCGTCCTTGAAATTGGCGGTGGTGGCGGTGCCGCCGAGATTGTCGGCCAGCGCCATGATGGCGCCGCCATGCAAAATGCCGAAGCGGTTATTGAGTTCCTCGCGCGCCGCCAGTTCGGCGGTCACCCGCTCGGGCGACACGTGAGTGATCTTCATCCCGAGAAATTGGGCGAAGGGCGGTTGCTTGTCGGCCATTTCGTTCATTGCAATAGCTCCAGCCTTAACGCTTGCGGGCGCAACAATTGCGTCGGCTGCGCCGGAAAGCAAGCTCGGCTAAGCCGAAAAAAAGCGCGGACCTGACGGCCCGCGCTCTTCATTGCACGCTGAAGTTTTGAACTTATTTCGGCTGCGGCGCGATGCGGATATAGGGCTTCGGCTGCTTGTAGCCGCCCGGGTAGAGTTTCTTCGCCTCTTCGTCGGTGATGGCGCCGGTGAGGATCACGTCTCCGCCTTGCGTCCAATTCGCCGGCGTCGCCACGCGATGCTTCGCCGTCAATTGCAGCGAGTCGATCACGCGCAGCACCTCGTCGAAATTGCGCCCGGTGGTCATCGGATAGACCAAGATGAGTTTGATCTTCTTGTCCGGTCCGATGATGAACACGTTGCGCACGGTCATGTTGTCGGCCGGCGTGCGGCCTTCGGACGTGCCGGTCGTTGACGCCGGCAACATGCCATAGGCCTTGGAAATTTTGAGATCGGTGTCGCCGATCATCGGATAGTTCGGCGCAAAGCCGACCACGTCCTTGATGTCCTGCGCCCATTTCTTGTGGTTATCGACCGGGTCGACCGAAAGCCCGATGATCTTGGTGTTGCGCTTGTCGAATTCCGGCTTGAGCCGGGCCATGGTGCCCAGTTCGGTGGTGCAGACCGGGGTGAAATCCTTGGGGTGCGAAAACAGCACGCCCCAGGAGTTGCCCAGCCAGTCGTGCAAACGGATTTTGCCTTCGGTGGTTTCCGCCTCGAAATCCGGGGCGGTATCGCCAATCGCCAACGCCATAACAAACCTCCAAACCGTCACATGAAAACGTCGTCCGAGCCCAATATAGTCACCTGTTCCGGGGCGGACCAGACCCGTCTCAAAAGAGCACCGTTTCGCTATATTATGCTCGGCCGGGAGAACAAGCTTCACCGGGCCGGCGCTGCAACAAAAGGGATTTTCTGCGGCAATACCGGCTCTCGTTGACATAAGCGCGCCAACGCCGCTAAGCCAAGTGGCCGGCACAGAGGTCCTTTACGCGGCATGTTCAAGCGTATTTTGATTGCCAATCGCGGCGAGATCGCCTGCCGGATCATCAAGACCGCGCGCAAAATGGGGATCGAGACGGTCGCCGTCTATTCGGAGGCCGACAAGGACGCTTTGCATGTGGAGATGGCCGACACGGCCGTCGCCATCGGCCCGCCGGAAGCCGCCAAGAGCTATCTGCTGATCGACAAGATCGTCGCCGCCTGCAAGGCGAGCGGGGCGCAGGCCGTGCATCCCGGCTATGGATTTTTGTCCGAGCGCGAGGCCTTTCCGAAGGCGCTTGAAGCCGAAGGCATTGTTTTCATCGGGCCCAACGCAAAAGCCATCGCCGCCATGGGCGACAAGATCGAGTCCAAGAAAGCGGCGGCGGCGGCGAAGGTTTCCACCGTGCCCGGCCATCTCGGCGTCATCGAAGACGACAAGGAGGCGGTGAAGATCGCCGACCAGATCGGCTATCCGGTGATGATCAAGGCTTCCGCCGGTGGCGGCGGCAAGGGCATGCGCATTGCTTTTTCGAAAGCGGAAGTGGCGGAAGGTTTCGCCCGCGCCCGCTCGGAGGCGAAGTCCTCGTTCGGCGACGACCGCGTGTTCATCGAGAAATTCATCACCGATCCGCGCCACATCGAGATCCAGGTGCTGGGCGACAAGCACGGCAACGTCATCTATCTGGGCGAGCGCGAATGTTCGATCCAGCGCCGCAATCAGAAAGTCGTGGAAGAGGCGCCGTCACCGCTGCTCGATGCCGCCACGCGCAAGTCCATGGGCGAGCAGGCGGTCGCGCTTTCAAAAGCCGTCGGCTACGACAGCGCCGGCACGGTGGAATTCGTCGCCGGGCAGGACAAGAGTTTCTATTTCCTGGAAATGAACACGCGGCTGCAAGTCGAGCATCCGGTCACTGAATTGATCACCGGCATCGATCTGGTCGAGCAGATGATCCGCGTCGCCGCCGGCGAAAAACTGAAGCTCAAACAAAGCGACGTGAAGCTCAACGGCTGGGCGGTGGAATCCAGAGTCTATGCCGAAGACCCGTACCGCAACTTCCTGCCCTCGACCGGCAGGCTGACGCGCTACCGGCCGCCGGCCGAGCGCGAAAGCGGCGGCATTACCGTGCGCAACGACACCGGCGTCACCGAAGGCGGCGAGATCTCGCTTTATTACGATCCGATGATCGCCAAACTCGTCACGCATGCGGCCGACCGCGCGACCGCGATCGAGGCGCAATCCGACGCGCTCGATGCCTTTGTCATCGACGGCATTCGCCACAATATCCCGTTTCTCTCGGCGCTGATGGCGCATCCGCGCTGGAAGGCGGGCAAACTTTCCACCGGCTTCATCGCCGAGGAATTCCCCGACGGCTTTCATCCGCAAGTGCCGGAGGGCGAGCGCGCCGCCGTGCTGGCGTCGGTGGCGGCGGCCATCGATCACGTGCTGGGCGAGCGCAAGCGCATGATCTCCGGCCAGATGACCGGGCGCAGCGTCACGCGCGAGAGCCAACGCGCGGTCTGGCTGGGCGAGGCCGAGTACCGGCTGGAAGTAAAACGCGAGAACGGCGCCATCGACGTGCGCTTTCCGGGCAAGGGCAAGACGGCCTTGCGCCATCTGACATCGGACTGGAAACCGGGCGATCCGCTTTGGACCGGGAGCATCGACAGTCATCCGGTGGCGGTGCAGGTGCGCAATCTGCCCAACGGCTTTGCGCTCAGCTACCGCGGCGTCGAGACCAAGGCTTACGTCTACACCGCAAGCGAGGCCGGTTACGCGCGGCTGATGCCGGCCAAGAAAGCCGCCGACACCGGCAAACAGGTGCTCTGCCCGATGCCGGGGCTGGTGGTGTCGATCGCGGTCAAGGAAGGGCAGGAGGTCAAGGCCGGCGAGACGGTGGCGGTGGTCGAAGCCATGAAAATGGAAAACGTGCTGCGCGCCGAAATCGACGGCACCGTGAAGAAGATCAACGCCAAGCCCGGCGACAGCCTGGCGGTGGACGCGGTGATTTTAGAATTTGCCTGACATGACGCGTTGCGGCGTGCGCGAATTTTGCTAAATCGTAATTCATGACCCTCTACTTCGCCTACGGCTCCAACATGAACCGCGCCGCCATGGCGCGCCGCTGCCCGAGCGCGCGCGCGATTGGGCCGGCGGTGCTTGAAGGCTACAAGTTTTTTGTTGGCATCGACGGCTGGGGTTCGGTGAAACCGTCGCCCGGCGACAGCGTGCATGGCGTATTGTGGCGGCTCACGCCGCGTTGCGTAGCGGCGCTGCACGCCTATGAATTGCTGCACAAGGGCCTCTACGACGTGCGGCACCTGCCGGTGCGCGTCGGCGCAAAGCGCGTGCGCGCGATGATCTATCTGCTGCGCCGGCGCGTTCCCGGACGGCCGAAGCCCGGCTATGTGGAAATGATCGCGGCCTGCGCGCGCGGCTGGAAGTTTCCGGAAGCCTATGTGCGCTCGGTCGAGCGGTTGAGTACGTCGCGCTGGACCGGTTCGCGCGTGATCGATGTGGGTGACGCCGCATGAGCATCGTGCGTCATGTGCTGGTGAAAGGCCGCGTGCAAGGCGTCGGCTTCCGCGCGTTCGTCGAGCATGAGGCGCTTAAGCGTGGGCTGGAAGGCTGGGTGCGCAATTGCCGCGACGGCAGCGTCGAAGCCGTGATCAAGGGCGATGAGCAAAAGGTTGCCGAAATGATCGAAGCTTGCAGGCGCGGGCCCTTCGCCGCCCGCGTCGATGCGCTCGATCAGCGCGAGGGCACGGCGGCCGATTTGAAATTGCGGCGGCCCGGCGAATTGTTTTCGGTGCTGCCGACCGCTTGATCGGTCGCCCCGAACAGCGCCTCGAATTCCCGCCGCAATATCATGTCCACTTCCGGCATCGACACCGGAATGCCGAGATCGGCCAAACTGGTGACGCCGTAGCGCTGTTCGCTCACCCCGCACGGCACGATGCCGGAGAAATGCGACAGATCCGGCTCCACATTGAGCGCCATGCCATGCAGCGTCACCCAGCGTTGCACGCGGATGCCGATGGCGGCGATCTTGTCCTCGAAGCCTTCGCCTTTGTCCGGCCGGCGCACCCAAACGCCGATGCGGTCCTCGCGCCGCTCGCCGCGCACGTTGAAAGCGGCAAGCGTGCGGATGATCCACTCTTCCAGCGTCACCACGAATTTGCGCACGTCCGGCCCGCGCCGCTTGAGGTCGAGCATCACATAAGCCACGCGCTGGCCCGGCCCATGATAGGTCATCTGCCCGCCGCGCCCGCTTTCGAATACCGGAAAGCGCGCCTCGATCACGTCGGCGCGGTTGGCGCTGGTGCCGGCTGTGTAAAGCGGAGGATGTTCGAGCAGCCAGACCAGCTCAGCCGCCTGGCCTGCGGCGATGGCCGCCGCGCGCGCCTCCATGGCGGCGACCGCGGCCTCGTAAGGCACCAGGCGGTCGTCAATCTGCCACGCAACCGGCGCCGAGCCGGGCGGCGAGGGTAGGCCGGTCAAATCCGTGACGCGCGTGTCCACGAGACACAAGATAGCCATCGCCTTGCCGCGGCGCCATCCCGGCGCGCTGCCGCCGGCGCTTCTGTCCGCCTAGAAGCGGCCCTCGATATCGGCGTTGTATTTGCTCGCGGTATCAGAGCTCGGGCCTGCCACCACGAAGATGACGATTTCCTTCTCCGACGCGCAGCGCACCGCCGCCGTGTATTCGCCGCGCTCGCCATAGATTGTGGTCTTGAGCGCTTCGAAATTCTTGGTGAAACCTGCGCCGCGCACCGCATCTTTGGCCGCATCGAGGCAATCCTCCTGCGACTTGGTCATCGAATCCCAGCGCGTGCTCATGCTCGGTCCGGCCATTGCCGCCGTGATCCCAATGATGCCGCTAACAAGCAAGATTCCCGCCCCCAGGCGGATCCAATGGACCGTCATAGCCACCCCCAATTACGGACCGGCACAACGCCGGCAGGGGAAATGCTACCTATTCTGCCTGGTTCCGCGCAATCGCCCTCGGATAAGCCCAATCCGGGGCGGGCAACCGGGGAGCGTTAACCACCCATTCACCATACCATGGTGACTTGGGGCCAAGCCGTGCCCCGCATTTCGCGCCGGGCCAATGGGAAGAGCAAAGTGGCCACATTCGACAAAGTTTCGGTTGATATCACCGTGGTGCTCGGCACCACCTCTATGCCGGTGCACCAGGTGCTCCGGCTCGGCCGCGGCGCCATCATCGAACTGGAATCCGCCGAGGACGACGCCGTCAGTATCCTCGCCAACAACCTGGCCATCGCCAAGGGCACGGTGGTGGTCAACGGCAACCGCATCGCGGTCGAGGTCGGCGAGCTGATGCCGCGCCCGCCCGATATGCGCTGACCGGCGCCCTCCAAGCAGCCCTTGTCCCTCAAGACCCTATTTGTTACATCGTCCGCGCTCGTCGGGACGCGAGGTTTTTCAAGGCTTTTCGTCTCATTTCAATGCGGCCATGGCGGAATTGGTAGACGCACTAGCTTGAGGTGCTAGCGGGGCAACCCGTGGAGGTTCGAGTCCTCTTGGCCGCACCAAGCCCGCGCACGTTCGTGCGCCGGCTGGCGAGATTTCATTCGATCCTGGGCGTCACGTTGCAGCCGTCGGCGGCACGCTCACGCAACATGCGCCCGCGAATTAGGGCGGCCTGCGGCATCTTGTTGATCGTCAAATGAGCGATCTTCCAGCCTGATAATGCGCTTGGCCAAAGCGTAGGCGAAGAAGGCCATGCAGCCTCCAGCCAAAACGTCGACAAAATAATGCGCGCCCTCGGTGATGGTCGCACCGAGCATGGCCACATCCAATAAAACCACAGGGACAAAAATCAGACGAAAGCGGCGCAAGGCCAGCGGCGTCAGCACCGCGATGGTTGCGTGGAATGACGGAAAGGTGGCAATGCCGCCCGGCATGTCATGCAGGATGAAGGTGCCCGGCGTGCGCAACAGCGTCAGATGATCGATTGGCGTTGCGCCGGTAAATTGCAGAATGTTGAAGCTTGCCCGGTCAACGAAAATGATCGGCCCGATCGCCGGCATGAGGACGGAAATACAAATCGTAACCGATAAAGCGATCGCGAAAGTAAGAAGATAGATCCGTACGTCTCTGAGCCGGTTTGCGAAGGCGAGCACGACGAGCGGAAGCGCGATCTGAGGCATGATCGTGTGGTAGGCGAAATGAAGACATCTTGCACAAGGGCGTGCCGATCGACCCAATGGGCGAAAGCCGACCAATTGAACCCGAGCGCCAAGTCCGCGTTTTCCAGGTTCTGATCCTGTAGAGGAAAGGCAAAGCGCTGCATCGAATAGGCGGCGACCACGGCGCACAGCGACAGGGTCACCAAAAACAATATGCCGTAGATCACGGTTTGAACGGCTGCGACGATTTCGGTTCGGGGCGTGAACTGGCTGAGCACGTCCACAATCAAGACGGCTGGGATCAGCAAAGTCATGTTTGGCAGCGACGTGATCATCAATCCGGTGGCGAACGAACTGATGACGCCGGCAGCCGCCAAGCCGAATATTATGAAGAACCGCGGTGCGCGAGATCGGGCTATTGCGGGATTGAATAAATGCGCCGCGGTATTTGCGCGCAAACTGATTGAAGGTCATTACCGAGATGCCCCAAATGCGCCCCGAGAACTATGACTTTGTTGTTTTGGCGCACCCACTTGGCTGGTACGCCGTGGGCGTGACAGTGGGCCAGAGAAATTAAAAGTCTCTTTACGCAGTCATTCGCACGCTCGCGGTTCGCAAGCTTTGCAAGGCGCGTTGCGTGACGGAGATCAGAACTGGTTATTCTGCCATTCGCGGGCCGTTGAGAAGTAATTCTTCTCGGGCAGGTTAGCCGTCTTGACGCGATGGCGCTTGCCGGCGACCAGCTTCTTGATGCGATGATGCAGCGCTTTGCCCGACGGCGCGTCTTTGTCGTTCGTGCTCACGCGCAGCACGCGCGGCCAGTTGCCGCTCTTCTCGGCGGTCGAAGCCACCAGGTCGGGCACCGACTTCGGCCGCTCGCCCGCGGCCACCACTTGCACCACGTGATAGCCATTGGCCTTGAGCTGCTTGAGCAGCATCGGCAATCCGAGCGCGGTGGCGGGATGGATGTCGTGCATCAGCAAAATGCCGCGGCCTTTCTGCATTCAGCCGGTGCATGGCGCGCTGCACGACCGCGCTGGCGGACGTGCCACGCCACCAGTCATTGGTGTCGATGTCGGCGCTCCAGGTCACCAAGCCTCTGTTCCTGCAGGAAGTGCTCGATCGCGTTGGTGCGGCCGAGGCCGGGAATGCGGAAGAAGGGCGACACGGCTTTTGCATCGCCGAGCGCGGCATCGACCGAGGCAATACCGCCGTCGACCTGGCGCTCGACGCCCTGCATCGACAAATGCCTGGAAGCGGAACGGGTGGGTCTGGCTATGCGTGCCGATGGTCATGCCGGCATTGTAGATGCGCCGCACGATCGCCGGATAAGCCTGCGCCATCTCGCCGACCATGAAATAGGTCGCCTTCACGCACTGCGATTCAAGTGTGTCGAGGATGATGTTGGAATAAGGCGGGATCGGCCCGTCATCGAAAGTCAGCACGACCTCGTGGTCGTTGAGCGGCAGCGTCTGCTTGTATTGCATGGTGCCGATGCGGCTGAACTCGGCCGGCGTAATGGTGAGAACGCGGCTGGTGCCGAGCGCATCGGGATTGCCGGGGCAAGACGCAGCGACCTTCTGCGCGGCCGGCAGCGAACCGGTTTGTTCGACTGGCTTGGCGGTTTCCTTCTCGGAAGGCGCAACCGCGGTCGCTTCGACTTGTGGGGCAACCGGCTGTACGGTCGCCTCAAGTGGCGCGGGGTAATCCGGCAAGGCCGCGGCCTGCATAGCGGGCTGCTCGGCTGGCGGCGTCACCGACTGGGCCTGTGCGGAAGCGATCCCGCCGGCCAGACAACAAACTGCAATCGCGATAATGCGCATCGAAAACCCCGGCACCCGCCCCCGTCGCGCCACGTGGCGCGAACCCCCGAATGGGGAGGTGATCGCAAACTAGCGATTCGAATATTAACGGAAAATTAACCAATATGAACGCTCCACAGGCTCGTATTCGGTCGATTTCCCGTCGGCTGCGGCAAAAAGGGAACGCTTTTAGTTGGATTTCGGCCGGTTTTGCGCTGCAACCACGTGAACAATGTGGAATCCGCGCTGTTTGAGGGCGCGCAAGAAGGCCGGCAGCATCTGGGCGGTTTGCTTTTTGGTGTCGTGGAACAAAACGATGCCGCGGCCCACGTGCTCGATGCGGGCAAGGATCAGGCTCAATTCCTGCTCCGGCGCCATCGGCAGCCAGTCGCTCGCCCACACGTCGGCGCCGAACACCACGATGCCGCGCTCGTTCAAGCGATCGAGCAGGGCCTTGTTCGATGCAAAACCTGGAAACCGAAACATTGGCGACGTCGGCCGGCTGCTGCGTTTGCCGTAGAGCGCGAATTCGTCGGTCTCGATGCCGCGGTTGATCTCGATCTCCGCCGTCGCGGGCAGCACCATGTTCAGCAACGGGTGCGAATAAGTGTGATGGCCGATGGAGTGGCCCTCGGCCAGTTCGCGCCGGGCGATGCCCGGATGGGCTTCGACATTACGGCCGAGCAGGAAGAAGGTTGCCTGCACGCATTCAGCCTTCAGTGCATCCAGCACCTTCGGCGTGGTGGTCGGCCAAGGACCGTCATCGAAGGTGAGCACCAGTTCCTTGGGCGCCAGCGGCAAGGTTACGGGGAACTGCTTGCGGCCGACGCGTGGCGTGCTCGCGGCATCGACCGTCAACACGCGTTCGGTGCCGAGCGCATCCGGGTGTCCCGGGCAGGGCGCAGCCATTGCGGCCAAGGGAGCGAGGCCTAAGGTCAGCGCGATGGCGAGAGATCGAATCATTTGACGCCTCGGAGGTCCGGCAATTGACCCCAGGCGCTTGCCCTCGGCAAGCCGGTAAAGTTTACGGCTTAAACATTTGCACGGGGCTTGCGGCGAGGCGTACAAGCGGCGCGCATTCTCATTTCCACGGCCAGAGGCCGGCATGCTCGACCTGAAAACCAGCGCGCCCCCGCTGCGCACCAAAGACGGCTCGATCCGCGTCGCCTTCGTGCGGCAGGTGACGCGCGCGATTGATGCCGGCGATGTCGCGGCCTTGCGCGGCCTGGTCGGCGATCTGCACGAGGCCGATCTCGGTGCCGTGCTGGAGGCGCTGGAATCCGGCCGCCGTTCACGCCTGGTCGAACTGCTCGGCATCGACTTCGATTTCACCGCGCTCACCGAAGTGGACGACACGGTGCGCGAGGAAATCCTCGATGAGCTGCCGGCGCAAACCGTCGCCGAAGGCGTGCGCGACATCGAATCCGACGATGCGGTGGCGATCCTCGAAGATCTGCCCAAGCACGAGCAGGCCGAGATCCTCGAACAATTGCCGCCGCTGGAGCGCGTCGCGCTGGCGCGCAGTCTCGATTATCCGGAAGAATCCGCCGGCCGGCATATGCAGACGGAATTTATCGCCGTGCCGCCGGCCTGGAATGTCGGCCAGGCCATCGACTATATGCGCGAGACCACCGATCTGCCGGATCATTTCTACAAGCTCTACGTGACCGACGAGAAGCACCACTATCTCGGCGCGGTGCCGCTCGACCGGCTGTTGCGCAGCAAACGGCCGGTGCCGATCAAGGATTTGATGGAGCCCGATCTGCGCCCCGTGCACGCCGACCAGGACCAGGAGGAAGTGGCGCGGCTGTTCCAGCGCTACGATCTGGTGGCGGCGCCGGTGGTGGACGCCGACGACCGGCTGGTCGGCGTCATCACCTTCGACGACATCGCCGACGTGATCGAGGAGGAGGCCGAAGAAGACATCAAGGCGCTCGGCGGCGTCACCCATGACGAGGAATTGTCCGACACGGTGTGGACCATCGCGCGCGGCCGCTTCAACTGGCTGCTGGTCAATCTCGGCACCGCCTTTCTCGCCTCATCGGTGCTCGGCCTGTTCGAGGGCCAGTTGCAGAAGATGGTGGCGCTGGCGGTGCTGGCGCCGATCGTGGCGAGCCAGGGCGGCAATGCCACCACGCAAACCATGACGGTCGCCGTGCGCGCGCTGGCGACGCAGGCGCTCAGCGACGCCAATGCCCGCCGCGTAATCCTGCGCGAGCTTTTCGTCGGGATGCTCAACGGCGTCGCCTTCGCCGTCATCACCGGCATCGCCGCCTATATCTGGTTCAGGGTGCCGGGCCTGGGCATCGTGATCGGGCTGGCGATGATCTGCAATTTGGTCGCGGCGGCGCTGGGCGGCATTCTCATTCCGCTCGCGTTGCACCGGCTCAAGTTCGATCCGGCGGTGGCCTCGACCCCGTTCGTCACCACCGTCACCGACGTGGTCGGCTTTGCTTCGTTTTTGTCCATCGCCACGCTGTGGTTTGGGTTGCGGTAGGCGCGGACTCAGAAGCGCAATATCCAATACCATTGTCCGCATTCAGGGTCGGCGGTCGCCGTGCTTGGGTGCAATTTCGGCGAGAAAATCCATTACCGCGCGAACGCGTGCAGTTCGCAGCAAATCGCGGTGCGCCACCAGCCAAAGCGGCACCGATCGCACGCGCTCGGGTGGCAGCAAACGAATCAACGCGGGATCATCGTCCGCCGCCAGACAAGGCAGGATGGCGGCGCCGAGTCCGGCTTTGCAGGCTGCATATTGGATGTGCCGCGAATTGGCGGCGAAAACGACGGGCGATTCTTGGGCGTGCTTGTCGAACCAATCACCGCTGCGGAAACTACTTTCATCTGTCCAAGAAACGATATCGAGGCCACTGATATCGGCTTGGTTGCGTGCCACCTTGTGCAGCTTGGCATAGGCTTTTGAAACATAAAGCGCGCAATTCCATATCCCGACTTTCCGGACCACGAAATCCCCGTGCGTCGGGCGCAACGTGCGGATCGCGATATCGGCTTCGCGCCTGGTCAGATTGACGACGTCCCAGCTCGCCACCATTTCCAGCACAATTCCGGGGTGTGAAAGTCGGAACTCGCCGAGCTTGGGTGCGACCACAAAGGTCGCGATGTCCTCCGCCGTCGCGACGCGAACTTTGCCGGTTGCGCGCAGGTCGCGCCCAAATGCTTCGCGCTCGACCGACAACACCGCTTCCTCGATCTCTTCGGCTTTCAGGCGAATGGCTTCGCCGCTTTCGGTGAGCGCGTAACCGGTTTGCCCGCGGTCGAACAGACGAGCGCTCAATCGGTTTTCAAGCGCGCCAATTCTACGCCCGACCGTTGCTGGACTGGTTTTGAGGATGCGCGCCGCTTCGCTCAGGCTGCCGGAGCGCGCGACCGCGAGGAAATGTTTGAAGTCATCCCATTCCATGGGTGCTTTTCAAATTTGAAAAACATGTCTGCATTATTCACTGTATACCCTTCAAATCTCAAGAGCTAACTTGAGATTGTCGGCGTTTTTCGCCCATTCGTTGCCATTTCGGGGAAAGCACCATGACCAACATCAGTCGCCGCAGTGTTGTTGCCGGATTATCCGCAGTTGCCATTATGCCGGCCCGCGCGGAGGCCGCTTGGCCGAGCCGGCCGATCGCATTGGTGCATGGTTTTCCGGCCGGCGGGCCGGTCGACACGCTGTCGCGAATTCTGGCCGAGGCTTTGTCCAGGCAACTTGGACAGCCGGTCGTCGTCGAGCCTAAGCCGGGCGCAACCGGCACCACCGCCGGCGGGCTGGTCGCGCGTGCTTCACCCGACGGCTACACATTGATGGCCGTACCGGCGACCTATACGGCCACCGCCGCCATGTTTCGAAATTTGCCGTACAACCCGACCGAAGATTTCACATTCATAAGCATGACCGCCGAATATCCGCTTGTGCTGGTGACCTATCCCGACAGCCAACTCGCAACGATCGCAGACATCGTCCGCGTTGCACGGTCGCGTGCCACGCCGCTGCTATACGGCACGGCCGGAATTGGTTCGATCCAGCATTTGTCTATGGAGCTCTTCGCCAAAAAGGCCAACATTCAACTCCAGCATGTACCTTACAAAGGCGGTATGCCGGCGATCACCGATCTACTCGGCAAGCGCGTCGATCTTGTATTGGATCCGCCGACCGTGCCACTTCAATTCGTTAAAGATAACAAGCTGCGCGCTTTGGGAGTGACCAGCGCGGACCGTTTTTTTGGTCTGCCGGATGTTCCGACCATGGTCGAATCCGGTTTCCCAACGTTCGTCGTTACCGCGCGTCAGGGCATAGCCGCGCCGGCGCGGCTGCCCAGCGACATTACCGCAAAGCTCAATCGCGCCATCGCCGCGGTTTTGGCGGAGGCGCCGCTGGCCGAGAAATTGCGAAAAATCGGTAATAGCCCAAAGCCGTCGAGCCCTGAAGAATATAAAGCCCGCATTGTCGCCGAAATCGCGCAATGGAAAGGCGTGGTCGAAGATGCTCATCTTGCACGCATCTAAAGATAGGCCCGCGAACCGTCGCTGGTTTGAACGCACAACGAGCCGGTTACACTTCATTCACCTTATTTGCTGACCCGCCATTAACGCTAAATCCCTAGCGTTACCGCCGCAGCGCGGGAGTTATTGGTGGACGGCGAAGTCATTATCGCAGCGGGGGGCGAAAGCCCCGGGCGCGCGCTTTTTGCGTGGGGCAACCCGCGCGCGCGCGCCAAACGCATGCTGTCGGCCTCGCGGCTGATCGTGATGCTGGCCGTGCTGGCCATGGGCACGACGCTGCTCTGCGCGGCCATCGGCTATGGTCTCGCGCGCCAGAGCGACGAACGGCTGTGGGCCGAGCAGCGCGCCTCGTTGCGCGATGTGATCGCGGAATCCCGCGTCCTGTTCGACAAAGCCGGCGCCATCGATCCGCGCTTCGTGCACATGGTCGAGCAGACCAGCGGCCTTAAAGGCCTCAAATTCGAAATCGATCCGGCCGCGGGCCTGCGCGAAATGCAGCCGGTGATGGATCCGAAAGGCCGCATCGCCGGCTTCTTCACTTGGGACAAAACTTACCCGATGGCGCAGGCCATGAGCCGGCTGATGCCGCTCATTGTCGGGATCGCCATCGCATTAGTCGCCTTCGGCGGATTTTCGCTATGGCAATTGCGGCGCGCGCGGCACGAGCTTACGGCGAGCGAAGAGCATGCGCGCCGCGCCGCCGACGAAGACAAGCTCACCGGTCTGCCCAATCACGCCAAGATGCTCGAGCTGCTCGACCTGGCGCTGGCCGAACGCGGCGGCGATGAGGTGACTACCTTCGCCATGGTCGAACTCGACGGCATGGCGGACATCAACGCGCAGCTCGGCGTCATCGGCAGCGACGCGCTGATCGTGGCGGTGGCCGAGCGCCTCAAACAAGCGTTGCCGGCCGATGTCGTATGCGGCCGTGTCGGCAGCGACGAATTCGCATTGACGCTCACCGCCGGCCACGGCGTCGATGCGGGCAACATGGTACGCGCCGTGCTCGATGCGATCGCGCAGCCGCATTGGATCGACACCGTGGTGCGCATCAGCGCGCATGCCGGCTACGCGCAGGCGCCGCGCGACGCCGCCACTCGCGGCGAACTCACGCGCCGGGCCGAACTGGCGCTGCGCGCGGCCGCCAAGAAAGGCGCCGGCGCCATCGTTGCTTTCGAGCATGCGATCGACACCGTGTCGACCGACCAGAAATTCATCCAGCGCGAATTGCCGCGCGCGCTCACCGCCAACGAACTCGAATTGCATTATCAGCCGATCGTTTCGGCGCAAGGCGCGCGCATTGTCGGCGTCGAAGCGCTGCTGCGCTGGACCCATGCCACGCGCGGGCCGATCGGGCCTGCGGTTTTCATTCCGGTCGCCGAGCAAATGGGGCTGATGGATACGCTTGGCGCTTTCGTTTTGCGCCGCGCGCTGCAAGAGGCCAAGCGCTGGCCTGACCTTTACGTCGCGGTCAACTTGTCGCCATTGCAGGTGCGCGACCGCGCGGTGGTCGATCTGGTGCGCAACGTCCTTGCCGAGAGCGGCGTGCCGCCGCAGCGGCTGATGCTGGAAATCACCGAAGGCGTGCTGATCGACAACCCGGAAGAAATGGTCAAGCGCATCGAGGATCTGCATGCGCTTGGCGTGCGCATCGCGCTCGACGATTTCGGCTCGGGCTATTCGAATTTGGGCTATCTGCAGCGCTTTCCGCTCGACAAGCTCAAGATCGACAAGAGCTTCGTCGACGCGCTCGGGCAATCCTCCAATGGCGGCGTGATCATCCAGGCCATTGTCGCGCTCGGGCGCGCGCTCGGGCTGACGGTGGTGGTGGAGGGCGTCGAGACCGAGCAGCAGCGCGTGCTGCTGCGGCTTGCCGGCTGCGACGAGATGCAGGGCTATTTGTTCGCCAAGCCCGCGCCGGCCAAGGCCATCGACCGCCTGCTCAAGCAGGCCAAGTCGGGCCGGCCGGCCGCGCCCAAGAAGCTGACAGCCTGAACGCAAGCCTATAGAGTTGTCTCCGAATTGCCGGAGGCTGCGTAATGATCCCCAACACCTGGGCGGCTTCGATTTCGGGCTCGGCCCCGATGTCGAGATGCTGCGCAAAAGCGTGAGCGGCTTTGCGCAAGACCGCATCGCGCCGCGCGCCGACGAAATCGACCGCAAGAACGAATTTCCGCGCGACCTATGGCCGGAAATGGGCGCGCTCGGCCTGCACGGCATTACTGTATCGGAGGAATTCGGCGGCGCGGGGCTCGGCTATCTCGAGCATTGCGTGGCGATGGAGGAGATTTCGCGCGCCGTCCGCCGCGATCGGGCTGTCTTACGGCGCGCATTCCAATCTCTGCGTCAATCAATTGAGCCGCAACGGCAGTACTGAGCAGAAAAAGAAATATCTGCCCAAGCTGATTTCCGGCGCGCATGTCGGCGCGCTGGCGATGTCGGAGCCGGGCGCCGGTTCCGACGTGGTGTCGATGCGCACGCGCGCCGATAAGAAGGGCGACCGCTACATCCTCAACGGCTCCAAAATGTGGATCACCAACGGGCCGGTCGCCGACACGCTGGTTGTCTACGCCAAGACCGACCGCACGGCGGGCGCGCGCGGCATCACCGCCTTCATCATCGAGAAAGGCATGAAAGGTTTCACGCCGGCGCAAAAGCTCGACAAGCTCGGCATGCGCGGCTCCGACACCAGCGAGCTGGTGTTCATCGATTGCGAAGTGCCGGAAGAGAACGTGCTGGGCGCGGTCGGCAACGGCGTCAACGTGCTGATGTCCGGCCTCGACTACGAGCGCGTGGTGCTGGCGGCGGGGCCGCTCGGCATCATGCAGGCCTGCATGGACGTGGTGATCCCTTACGTGCACGAGCGCCAGCAGTTCGGCCAGCCGATCGGGCAGTTTCAATTGGTGCAGGCCAAGCTCGCCGACATGTATGTGACCATGAACGCGGCCAAGTCATACGTGTACACGGTGGCGAAGGCCTGCGACGACGGCCGCACCACGCGCGAGGACGCCGCCGGCGCGATTTTGTACGCCGCCGAGCGCGCCACCTGGATGGCGCTGGAGGCGATCCAGTGCCTGGGCGGCAACGGCTACATCAACGATTTTCCGTGCGGCCGCCTGCTGCGCGACGCCAAGCTCTACGAGATCGGGGCGGGGACCAGCGAGATCAGGCGGATGCTGATCGGGCGGGAGATTTTCGAAAAGACCAGATAGCGTGCGCGCATTAACGTTTGCAGCCCCCGAATCAGCTAGTGCATTGGCCGACCAACCTCATGGGAGGCCGTGATGCGGGTGCGGCTAAAGGCCGACGGGCGGATCGTCGAGATCATGCCGGACGGCGCCGAGAAGACCATCGATCATTCCGACCCGGCCGCTTTCGTGCGCCAGGTGCGCGCGCGTTGCGGGCTCACGCAGGCAGCCTTTGCCGAGAAGATCGAAGTGCCGATCGAAACCGTGCGCAATTGGGAGCAGGGCAAGCGTCACCCGCGCGGTCCTGCGCGCGCGCTGCTCAAGTTGATCGACACGGCGCCGGATGCGGCATTTGCGGCTTTAGGCGGAAGACGGCGATAGCGCGCTTTCAGGCTGAGTGGGTACCGGTCAGCCGCCCGGAAAGCGCGCCAACTAAAAACGACGCGCCTTTTGGGCGGAAGACGGCGCTCTTGAGGCGCAGCACCCCGTGTGGGAGGTTTAACCAGCCGATCGCTGCTGCGATCCGCCGCCAAGGTGAGCGAAGATGTGGGCTGTCCTGGGTTTTCTGATCGCGGCTGCGCTTGGCTTGGGCCTGGTGCTCGCCGTATGCCGCCACGCCCCGGCACAGCGCAGTATTTTCCCATGGATGCTCGACGAAACGGCGAAGCTGCACGTCGTGATCATGGCGAGCCTTGCCGGCTTTGCCTTCACCGGCATCGTGCTGGTCGTAACGCTTGCGCACGACCGCACCGGCGCCGACGCAAACTCGCTCGATGCCGTCGTCGTGATGTTCCTGGTGGCCTATCTCTTCGGCGTTGGTAATTCTTTCCTGATCTCCTACATGCCGCATTCCGACATGAGCGGCGACCTGGTGCCGCGCATCCATTTCAGCCTGGCCTCGACCATCGAATACCGAACGGTCTTCATATCCTGGTTTGCGCTGCTGCCGCTGCTTGAGGCGAACGGACTAGGGCGCCTCGCTTACGTTCTCTACTTCCTTCTGCCGGCGTCTCTGCTGCTCGGATCCGTGGTCATCGCCATGGCAGCCGACGGCCTGGGACTCCTGCGAGTCAAGGAGACGTATATTTCCGCGGCCGTGAGCACGGGTCTCGCTTTGGCGTATGCCGCCATCGTCGCGTATGCGATGCCCGGCGCACGCTCGCCGGTTTCTGCGCTGAACCTCGCGGTCGTTATTTTCTGGGTCAATACCCTGGGCTTTGGAATAGCCGCGCTCACGCCGCTTTCGCCGCGCTATGCCGGCGTCAAAAAATTCTACAAGCGCTACGGCAGGTGGATTGTCATTGCCGATATGCAATTGACAATGGCGTCGCTCACATTCCTCTGGCTTGCCGTCGTCGGCGCCATCTGAATGAGTTCGTGCGGCGCTAGGCAGCGACCCGCTGCTGCGGCTTATAGCGCGCGATGCGCATCAGCACGAACATCGCCAGCAGCGTGCCGATATAGACGATGAGCTGCATCTCGGTCGGCCGCTCGGTGTAGCCGATCAGCGTGTGCATCAGGTGGCCGAAGATGCTGCCTTCCGGCAGTAGCCACGACGTATCCCAGACCGTGCGGTCGAAAATAACCACCGTCCCGGCATTGTTGAGGAACTGCACCGCCTGCGCCGCCATGCCGGCGGCGAGCAGCGCGATCAGCCAGCTCGTCACCGAGAAGATGTAGCGCGACGGAATCGCCAGCAGGCCGAAATAAGTGAGCCCGGTGAAGGCCGCGCCGGCCGCGATGCCGAGCAGCCCGCCGATCAGCAGCGCCGAGCCTGACGTGCCCGAGGCAAAGATGCCGTAGAGGAACAGCACCACTTCCGAACCTTCGCGCAGCACCGCCAGCCCGACCACGATGGCGAGCGCGGTCAGCGGCTTGGCGCCTTCGCTCACCGCCGTGCCGATGTTGCGCATCTCGGCTGCGATCTCGCGGCCGTGCCGCGCCATCCAGGCGTTGTGCCACATCAGCATCACCACGGCGATGCCGAGCACGGTCGCATTGAACAATTCTTGCCCCGCGCCCTCGAAGGCCTGCGAGATCGCGCCGGCAAACATCGCGACCACGCCCGCGCCCAGAACGCCGGAGCCGACGCCGATCATGATCCAGCGGCCGCGGCCGACAACGCCGCGCGTCGCCGCCATCACGATGCCGACGATGAGGCCGGCCTCGATGACTTCGCGAAAAACGATGATGAGCGCGCCGAGCATAATTCTATTCCGCCAATTCTATTCCGCTATGACCACGCCCTTGGCGGTGGCTTCATGATATTCGCCGATGAACGGATAGCGGCCGGGCTTGAGCGGCCCGATGCGCACCACGCCCTTGGATTTGCCGGGAATGACCTTTTCGACCTTCAAGGCCGGGCTTTCGAATTCCTCCGGCGTTGCATCGTCATTGGTCACAGTGATCATCACCCGCTGATTGGCCGGGACTTTGATCTCCGTCGGCGTGAATTTGTGATCCTTGATGGTGAGCGTGTAGTCGGCCGCGCGCACGCGAACGGGCGCGGCGAGCAGAAGCGCGGTAAGACCGGTCAAGATGAGAACATAACGCATAGGGTTTCCAATATGAGTTGCAGCCCTCACAAAAGCATTAAAAGCCATTGATGCAATAGGTATTTTTCAGTCTTGAATTATTCCAATGTAAGAAGCAGGGCCAAGCGCTTGGCGGCAAAGTCTTGTCGCGAATGGCCGGCTTTCAAATAAATCGCGCGATTTTTCGCCGCAGCGCCGGTTCCGAGCGTGATCGGCGCCCGCGAGCCACCCCGGTTGGCAGGCTGGGGCCGAGCGGGCATTCTGCGCCACCCGCCAGCAACCCGCATTCCGGTCGAAATCGTTAGGAGAGCCCGATGCAATCTGTCGAAGCCCCGATTCTTGAAGCCCTTGGCGCCCGCATTCCCCAGATCGGCCTCGGCACCATGACTCTCAAGGGCGATATCTGCGTGCAGACGGTCAAGGCCGCGCTGCAAATGGGTTACCGCCATATCGACACCGCCGCGCATTACGGCAACGAAGCCGAGAACGGCGACGGCTTCCGCGCCTCCGGCCTCAAGCGCGAGGAGGTGTTCATCACCACCAAGATCCGCCAGGACGACGCCATGCCGGACGATTTCGCCCGCATGGTCGATACCAGCCTCGCCAATCTGAAGCTGCCTTGGGTCGATCTGCTGTTGATCCATTGGCCGAGCAAGACGGTGCCGATCAAGCTCACCGTCGGCGCGCTCTGCAAGGCCAAGAAAGAGGGCAAGGCCAAGCACGTCGGCGTTTCCAATTTCACCACCGCGCTGCTCGACGAGGCCTGGGCCGCCACCACCGAGCCGCTGGTCTGCAACCAGATCGAGGCGCATCCCTTCATCAACCAGGACAAAGTGATCGCCGCCAGCAAGAAGCGCGGCATGGCGGTGGTGGCCTATGTGCCGATCGCGCGCGGCAAGGTGCCGGGCGCCGAGGTGCTTGAGCGTATCGGCAAGGCGCACGGCAAAAGCGCCGCGCAAGTGTCGCTGCGCTATCTCATCGAGCGCGGCCTCATTCCGATTCCGCGCACGGCGAACGTGGCGCACTTGAAGGAAAATCTCGAAATTTTCGATTTCAAATTGTCGGGCGCCGAAATGGCGGAGCTCAACAAGCTCAATGCCACCAATATGCGCGTGGTCAATCCGCCGCACGCGCCGGTGTGGGACGCCGCTTGATGCGGGCTGCGGTCTTTTTCGCTTTGTTGTCGTTGCTGCTGGTCTCAGCCGCATCGGCGCAGGACAAGCCGGCCGCGAAGGATTCCGCAACGATCGAGAAATGCATCAAGACCAAGACCGGCCGCCATTGGGCCTGGGAACAGTGCATCGGCATCATTTCCGAGCCTTGCACGAAGGATGAAGCGGCGATGCCTCCGTCGCAAGTCGTCGCCTGCGAGGCCCGCGAACAGGCGGTGTGGGACGACATCTTGAACAAATCCTACAAAATATTGATGAAAGGCTCTGGACGAAGACCAGCAAGTCAAACTGCGCGACATGCAGCGCGCCTGGATTGCGTCGCGCGACAAGAATTGCGAATTCCTCTACGTCTATTTCCAGGGCACGATGGCAAATCCGATGATGGCGGCTTGTCAGAGCCGCGCCACCGGGATGCAGGCTCTTTATCTGCGCGGCTTTGCCGACGACATAGCGGACAGAAAATAATGCAAACCGTCGAACCAAAGGGCTTCAAAATTCCGCTGGTCGGGCTTGGCACCTGGGCGCTGCGCGGGCGCGAATGCGCGCGGCTGGTCGAGCAGGCGATCCGCCTTGGCTATCGCCACATCGACACCGCGCAGATGTACGACAACGAAGCGCAAGTGGGCGAGGGCGTGCGCGCATCCGGCAAGCGCGACGAGGTGATGGTCACCACCAAGGTGCAGCCGACGCTGCTGGCGCCGCACGATCTCGAGCGCTCGGTCAAGGAAAGCCTTGCCAAGCTGCGCTTCGACCATGTCGACTTATTGCTCATCCATTGGCCGAACCCGCGCGTGCCGCTCTCCGAGACGCTCGGCGCCATGCTCAAGTTAAAGAAAGCGGGCCTGACGCGCGCCATCGGCGTGTCGAATTTCACCGTGGCGCTGCTCGACGAGGCCAACAAAATCGCGCCCGATGTCGTTTGCAATCAGATCGAATGCCATCCGTTTCTCAATCAGGACAAGGTGATCGCGGCCTGCAAGAAGCATCACATGGCGGTGGTGGCCTATAGCCCGATCGCGCGCGGCAGCGCCCATGGCGACAAGGTGCTTGAAAAAGTCGGCAAGGCGCATGGCAAGACCGCGGCGCAGAGCTTGTCTGCGCTGGCTGGTGCAGCAGGGCATCGTCGTGATCCCGCGCACCAGCAAAATCGAACGGCTGGAAGAAAACTTCGCCATCTTCGATTTCGAGTTGTCCGATGCCGAGATGCGCGAGATCGCCGGGCTGGCGCGGCGCGGCGGGCGCATCGTCGATTGGACCTGGTCGCCGAAGTGGGATTGAGGCTGCGCAAAGCTGTGAAATCGCCGGCCTGCCATGCGCCGATCGCATTGTCGGACAATCTTATAGCTGGTATGGGGGCACCCGCGGCGGCACGACGGGGGCTGCGGGTGCACGGGGGATCGAGTGGTGAAGTCTAGTCTTGAAAAGCGCAAGAACATCGAGGGCGCCATCTTCCTGGCGCTCTATTGCCTGACCATACCGGCGGCCAACTGGATGATTGGGCATGTCGGCGTAACTTGTCTCGACAACGGCCCTTGCGTGGTGCCGGTGGCGCCGGGCTTGCGCGCGCCGTCCGGCGTGCTGCTGATCGGCGCGGCCTTGGTGTTGCGCGACCTGGTGCAGCGGCGGCTTGGTCGTCGAGTTCGGCATCGGCGCGATCGTTGCTGGTGCAATCATTTCCGCCGGCCTGTCGCCGCCGTCGATCGTGCTGGCCTCGGCGACGGCGTTTCTGCTGTCCGAAACTATCGATTTTGCGGTCTATACGCCGCTCGCCCGCAAGCGGCTGGTGCTCGCGGTCGTGGCCTCGAGCACGGTCGGCCTGGTGGTCGACTCGATCATTTTCCTCTGGCTTGCTTTCGGCTCGCTCGATTTCCTGGCCGGGCAGATCGTCGGCAAGGCCTGGATGGTGCTGCTGGCAATCCCGTTCGTGACTTATTTGCGCCGCCGCGACGAGCGGATCGGCCTCACCCCGGCCTGATTGGACATTGGCGATGACTTCGACGCTTGAAACGCTCGCCAATGTCACCACCGGCACCATCACCACCGTGCTGTTGAAGAAGGGCATCCGCCGCGCCTGGATGGCGGGCGCCATGCCATTTGGATTCTCCGGCAAGCGCGTGGTCGGCAAAGCCTTCACGCTGCGCTTCGTGCCGGTGCGCGAGGACCTGGCGACGCCGGAGAGCTGGACCAAGCCGATCTCCACCCGCGCCGCCATCGAGGCCATGCCGGAAAACTGCATCGTGGTCGCCGACGCCATGGGCGTCACCGGCGCCGGCATATTCGGCGACATCTTGTGCATGCGCATGGTCAAGCGCGGCGTCAGCGCGCTGATCACCGACGGCGTCATGCGCGACAAGCACGGTGTGCTCGGCACCGGCTTGCCCGTTTGGTGCGCGGGCGTGGCCGCGCCGGCATCGGTCAATCAGCTCACTTTCGTCGGCTGGAACGAGCCGATCGGCTGCGGCGGCTGTGCGATTTTTCCCGACGACATTATCGTCGCCGACGATGACGGCGCGGTGGTGATCCCGGCGGCGCTCGCCGATTTCGTCGCCAGCGAAGGCGCCGAGCACGAGTTGCTCGAAACCTGGCTGGTGCAGCAAGTCGAGAAGGGCGAAAAACTTCCCGGCCTTTATCCGCCCAACGAAGAAAACAAAAAGCGCTACGAGGCCTGGAAGAAGTCGCGCTGATCCGCTTTGGCCTGTCGCGCGCAAGGCTGTTCGCAATAAAGGCCATTCGTAAAACCGTGATAATCTTGTCACGTCGAGGGTGATTCGCAGCCCGGGTACGCGTTTGCGTTCTCGAGTTCCATCGCGGTTGGCGCGATGCTTGCAAGGCTAAGCCTTGCAAGGGAAGCAAGCAGGATCAGCCTATGGCTTTGCAAATTCATCCAACATATCCGGCATCGACCGACGAGCCTGCGGCGGACCGGCTGGCCGCGCTCTATCCCGATTGGAACGAGCGCATCGTCACCATTGTGGCCGCAAGCCTGGCGGTGCTGGCTGTGGCGCTCATCGCCGTTGTGATGGGGATGGCCTAGGGCTTTCGCCGGTGGCTGCCGTCTGTCAGCATGGAGGCTCAAGGAGCCGCCATGCCGCAGAAGATTACCACCGGCTATAAAGCGCTGGTCGACGCCGCCGAGCGCGAGATCGAGACGTTGCCGGTCGAGGAGGCGATCAAGCTCGCCGGCCGCGACGACACGGTGCTGGTGGACATCCGCGACATCCGCGAATTGCAGCGCGACGGCAAGGTGCCGGGCGCCATGCATTGCCCGCGCGGCATGCTGGAATTCTGGATCGATCCGGAAAGCCCGTACCACAAGCCCAAATTCGCCGAGGATAAGAAATTCGTGTTTTTCTGCGCCGCCGGCATGCGCTCGGCGCTGGCCACCCAAATGGCCCAGCGTATGGGGCTCAAACCCGTCGCCCATATCGGCGGCGGCTTCGGCGCCTGGAAGAAGGCGGGCGGCCCGGTCGATGCCCCAGAAGCAAAGCCCGAAGCCAAAAAAGCCTGATATCCATTCAACGGCCTGCTTAAAGCGATAAAAACAATTCGCTTGTCGCGCGGCTGAGCCTTGCGCAAGGCTTTAAGCGGGAAGGGGTGGCGGCCTTGGCGCTCAAACTGATCATCGGCAACAAGAATTATTCGTCATGGTCGCTGCGGCCATGGATCGCCATGAAAGCCGCCGGCATCCCGTTCGAAGAGACAGTGATCCCGTTCGGCGACCCCGATTTCAAGCAACGCGTCGGCGAAGTGTCCGGCACCGGCAAGGTCCCGGTCCTGATTGACGGCGACAACCGGATCTGGGAGTCGCTGGCGATCCTCGAATATCTGGCCGAGAAATTTCCCGACGCTGCGCTCTGGCCCAAGGAGGCGGCGGCGCGCGCACACGCCCGCTCGATTGCCAGCGAAATGCATGCCGGCTTCGGCGCGATGCGCGGCGAACTGCCGATGAACTTCTTGCGTCCGGTGATCAAGCGCGCGCTCACGCCCGACACGGAAGCGAATGTGCGGCGCATCGAGACGATATGGACCGATTGCCGCGCTCGCTTCGGCAAAGGCGGACCATTTCTGTTTGGCCGCTTTGGCGCGGCCGATGCCATGTATGCGCCGGTGGTGGCGCGGCTGCACACCTATGATGTCGATGTCGGCGACGCGGCCCGCGCCTATATGGCGGCGGTGATGGCGCTGCCGGCCTGGCGCGAATGGCATGCTGCCGCGCTCAAGGAAACCTGGATCGTTCCCGAAGACGAAGCCGATTGGCCGACGGTGCACAGGATGCAGCAGGTTCACTAAAATAGGCAAAGCCAGCGAATGTCCCTGAAACTGATCATCGGCAACAAGAATTATTCGTCATGGTCGTTGCGGCCGTGGATCGCCATGAAGGTGGCCGGCATTGCGTTCGAAGAGAAAGTGATCCCACTTTACGAGCCCGGCAGCCGCGAAGAGATTTTGCGCTATTCGCCGGCCGGCAAAGTGCCGGTGCTGATCGACGGCGAAACCGTCATTTGGGAATCGCTTTCCATCTTGGAATATCTCGCTGAGAAATTTCCCAAAGCCGGTCTGTGGCCGGCCGATAGCGCTGCGCGCAGCCACGCCCGCGTGGTGTCGGCCGAAATGCATGCGGGCTTTGTCGCTTTGCGTAACGCCTGCACCATGAATTTCTGGCTGCCGCCTCGCCCGCGCCCGCAAAGCGATGAAGTATTGGCGAATGTTGCCCGCATCGAGGCGATCTGGCGCGATTGCCGCGCGCGCTTCGGCGGCGGCGGACCGTTTTTGTTCGGCCGCTACGGCGCGGCCGACGCCATGTACGCGCCGGTGGTCGCGCGCTTTCATAATTACGGGCTTCCCGTCGGCCGCGAGGCCCACGCCTATATGGACGCGGTCATGGCGCTGCCGGCCTGGATCGAATGGCGCGAGGCCGCCTTCAAGGAGCCCTGGGTGATGCAGCACAACGAGCCCGATTGGCCGCTGGTGCGCGGGGTTTAACTTTACCTCATGCCGCCTTGCGGCATAACTCTCAGTAGTGAAGGCGTGGAGGCGGGACAAGTCGTCAGGCCGCCGAGCTTTTTCGCGAAGCAAGGCGACCAGCTCCTCGATGAATGGCCGCTGTCCCGGCAAAATCTTGCGCCGCGCGGTCGACACCGTGAAAAAGGCGATGCGGTCCACTTCCGGAAACGTTCTGCATCTTGCCGGAGCGCGGCGGCCATTCCATCTCGAAGCTGTTGCTGGAAAAATTGCTCAGATCGTAATCGGCCTCTTGCGCGAAGGCGTGCACCAGCTTGCCGCTCTTCTGCCGCGCCGGCGTGAGCGTGATGAACGGGCCTAAGGCGGTCAGGCCGGTTTCCTCGTTGAACTCGCGCTTGGCGCAGACGAGCGGATCGCCGCTTTCGACCAGACCTTTTGGGATCGACCAGGCGCCGTCGTCGCGGCTGCGCCAATAGGGCCCGCCGGGGTGGGCGAGCAGCAGCTCAAGCTTTCGCTTTCGCCGAAAAGCGAGAATGCCGGCGCTGACTTCGGTTCGGCGGGACATTGGGCGGGAACGTCAAAAAACCGGCCGGCAAACCATACGCCGGGCCGGGCCGCGCGCAAGATACCTCGCTCGTCTACCACGGCCGCTCGACCGAATTGGTGACGTGCTCGCGGTCGGGCGAGGTGAAGCACATGCCGATGCAGAGATAGGGAAGCTCGGGATGCGGATTGTGCCCGCGATGGAATTTGGCGATCGGCTCGGAATAGCAATCGCCGGCCTTGGCCTTGACCAGCACGCCTTCCTGGAAATGCGCTTCGAACTGGCCCTGCAACGCCACGAAAAACGCCGCGCCGTTATGGCAATGCCAATTGGTATAGCCGCCGGGCACGATCTCGGCATTGTAGATTTGCACCTTGACCTGAGGATCGCGCGGCAGCGAGGCGTACATCGCGTCGAATAAAAGATTGCGGTGAAAGCCGTGGCCGGGCGGCACCAGCCCATCGAGCTTGAGCTTGAGGTCTTTGTAATCGCTATGCGCGTGCATGGTGTTTACCTTTGTGCCGCCGTGACCACGATCTCGACCAAGTGAGGGTGTTCGAGATCGACGCCGAGACAAGCCCGCATCGGCGGATTGGCTTTATCGACCCATTCGTCCCAGGCTTTGTTCATCTCTTCCTTGCGGGCGATGTCGGCAATATAGACGATCGCCGACAAAATGCGGCTCTTGTCGGTTTTCGACATGGCCAGGCTCTCGTCGATGCGGCGAAGCGCCTTGCGGGTCTGTTCGTAAAAGCTTGCATCGCCGTCCGGCGACACGGCGACCGTAAACACCAGGCCGTCATGGACGACGGCGCGGCTGCGGGTCGGCGTGAGGCCTGGGAAACGCGTGATCATGGCTGGCTCCTGGTGCGCTTAGTGCTGCCGCGCCATAACGTGCACAACGAAAAACCCGGCGCAAGCGCCGGGTTTTCCATTTAAGCGTCGTGGCGTGCAAGCCGTCGCAAATAACTAGTCCTCGACGGCTTCCTTCACCGCGTCCTTGAAGCCGCCGACGGCATTCTGCACTTTGCCGGCGACCTGTTCAGTCTTGCCTTCGGCTTCGAGCTTGCTGTCGCCGGTTATTTTGCCCGCGACTTCCTTCACTTTGCCTTTGGCCTGCTCGACGCTTCCATCGATACGATCTTTGTTCATGGTGTCCTCATTATTTGTGTCGTTTGGGATCATCGTGATAACGAACGACCATGCGCTATGGTTCCGCTTGGCCGCCGGCCGCGATTGCATGACTGGTCTGATTGTTCGTGCGAGTGGCCGGGAACTTGCCCGGCCACTCGGATTATTGTTTCGGGGAGTTGTTTAGGCGTCGAGGATCGCGACGATCTCGTGCGTGCGCGGATCGACGACGAGGATCTCATCGCCGACCATGATGTAGTCGTAACCGCGCCATTCCGGATAGATCACGAACACTTCCGGCGGGAGCGGGTAGAAGTGAACGCTGTCCGGAACGCGGGTTCCCACGCGCACCGAAACGGAGAGGTGCGCCGGCTCCACCTTACGCGAGCGAATGATGGTGGTGATCTTGCCGCGCTGCTCTGTGCTCAGCTTGGACGAGCCTGCGGCCGCGCCCTGGCCGGTGGTGGTCCGATGCTCGGACTTCACGTCGGCCTTGGCGTCGGAACCGGTCTCAGTTTTGGCGCCCAACTCGCGATCCATCGCCGTCGGGGATTTCACGCCGCCCTTGCTGCCGGAATCCGCGTCCATCGGCGAATTGCTGTGTTCTTGCTTGAGCTGCGTATTCTCGCCGTGGCCGGGCTCAAGCTTTTGCGGCGCGCCTTGGCCGGTGGTTTCCGGCGCCTTGCGGTCGCTGTGCTTGATCGCCGGGCCCATCTTCTCGGCCGGCGCCTGGCGCTGCGCGGCCGGGGCTTTCTCGGGTGACTGATCTTTATTGGACTGCGCATAGGCGCCGCCGGCGCCAAGCGCCAGCACGACCGCTGCGGTCGAAAGCAAGTGAAGCTTCCTCATGGGTATCTCCTCTGGACACCCCCCGAAGCGCCCTCATGGGAGGAGAACGCCGGGAACCCGCGCTCCGTTCCGTTATTATTGGTTATTCAGCCCAATTCGCCCCGCCATTGCCTTCCCGCGCGCCTCAAGGCACGCTTTATGGGCAATCCGGGAGAGGTACTTTGGCTATTCTGACATCCAGCATTGACACCGGCGCCGCCGAATTCGCGAGCCATGCCGAGCGCATGCGCGCGCTTACCGCCGAGTTGCAGGCGCGGCGCGCGCAGGCGGCCAAAGGCGGCTCGGAAAAATCACGCGAACGGCATGTCGCGCGCGGGAAACTTCTGCCGCGCGACCGCGTGATGAACTTGCTCGACCCCGGCGCGCCGTTTCTGGAACTCTCGCCGCTCGCCGCCTACGGCATGTATGACGACGCCATTCACGGCGCCGGATTGATCACCGGCATCGGCCGCATCGAGGGCCGCGAATGCATGGTGGTGTGCAACGACAGCACCATCAAAGGCGGCACTTATTTCCCGATGACGGTGAAGAAGCATCTGCGCGCGCAGGAGATCGCGCGCGAGAACCGGCTGCCGTGCATTTACTTGGTGGACAGTGGCGGCGCCAATCTGCCGCACCAAACGGAAGTGTTTCCCGACCGCGAGCATTTCGGCCGCATCTTCTATAATCAGGCGACGCTCTCAAGCTTACGCATTCCGCAGATCGCCGTGGTGATGGGCTCGTGCACCGCCGGCGGCGCTTATGTGCCGGCGATGTCGGACGAGACCATCATCGTCAAGAACCAGGGCACGATTTTCCTCGGCGGCCCGCCTTTGGTGAAGGCCGCGACCGGCGAAGTGGTGAGCGCGGAGGATTTGGGCGGCGGCGATCTGCACGCGCGGACGTCCGGCGTCGTCGATCATCTGGCGCAGGACGATCATCATGCCTTGGCGATCGCGCGCCGCATCGTCGCCAATCTGAATACGAAAAAGACCGTCGACATTCCGCTGCTGGCGTCGCGCGAGCCGGCGCTTCCCGCGGCCGATCTCGACGGCATCGTGCCGGTCGATCTCAAAAAGCAATACGACGTGCGCGAGGTGATCGCGCGCATTGTGGACGCTTCCGAGTTCGACGAGTTCAAGCAGCTTTACGGCGCGACGCTGGTCACCGGCTTTGCGCATATCCACGGCATGCCGGTCGGCATTCTCGGCAATAACGGCATTTTGTTTTCCGAAAGCGCGCTCAAGGCCGCGCACTTCATCGAGCTGTGCTGCCAGCGCCGCATCCCGCTGTTGTTTCTGCAAAACATCGTCGGCTTCATGGTCGGGCGCGACGCCGAGTCCGGCGGCATCGCCAAGGACGGCGCCAAGATGGTGACCGCGGTCGCCTGCGCCAATGTGCCCAAGATCACGCTGATCCTCGGCGGCTCCTACGGCGCCGGCAATTACGGCATGTGCGGGCGCGCCTACGGGCCGCGTTTCCTGTTCACCTGGCCGAATGCGCGCATTTCGGTGATGGGCGGCGAGCAGGCGGCCTCGGTGCTGGCCACCGTCAAGCGCGACAATATCGAAGCCGGCGGCGGCACGTGGTCCGAAGTCGAGGAAGAAGAATTCAAGGCGCCGCTGCGCGACCAGTTCGAGGAAGAGGGCAATCCTTATTACGCTACCGCCCGGCTGTGGGACGACGGCATCATCGCGCCGTGCGAGACGCGCCGCGTGCTGGCGCTGGCTTTTTCCGCGGCGCTCAACGCGCCGGTGCGGGGGACAAGGTTTGGCGTCTTCAGAATGTGACCCGTTTCAAGTCGCCAGATGTGCTAGAATTTGCGTTCCTGACGCGATGGAGCGGCCGCATGAAACCGGAACTCACTTATTTTATTGCCATCTATCTGATCGTTGCTCGCCGCAATTGCCGTCTGCGCTTGTTTATATGCTGTGGCCGCCCGCCGAGCAGCTCACCGACGAAAAAACAAGGTCACGATTTTCGGCCGCGATCGCCACAATCGCGCGCGAGCAGCATCTTTTTCTGATGGCTTTATTGATGGGTTTTATCGGCGGCGCCGCGTGGGCCATGTTGCATTTTGCATTCAACTCGGCGGTGACCGGCCAGCGCGGATATACCGGACTGCGGGACACGCAAGTCGTTTGGTACATCATGCGGCCGTGGACCAGCGCGCTGATCGGCTTGATCTTTTATGGCTTGCTGCGGAGCGGGCTGCTGGTCGTAAACCTGGGCGGCTGCCAAGCTCATCAATGTTTATGGCCTTGCGGGTCTTGCCGGCGTCGTCGGATTTGCCGCCAACGAGATATTCGACAAGTTGACGCCGATCGTGGGACGATGATTGCGACTGCATTTTGAGAGCGCAGAAAACGAGACCGCTAGAGCATGGCTGACAATTACAAATCCGCCCTCATCGTCGGCGCCGGCTCCGGCCTTTCCGCCTCGCTCGCGCGGCTGTTCGCCAAATCGGGCCTGAGCGTCGCGCTGGCCGCGCGCTCGGTCGATAAATTGGGCGAGCTTGCGCGCGAAACCAAAGCCAAGACTTATGCCTGCGACGCCAGCGACCGCGCCCAGGTCGAAAAGCTGTTCGCCGATCTCGACGCGGCTAAAGCCACGCCCGATGTCGTTGTCTACAACGCCAGCTACCGCACGCGCGGGCCGTTGATCGAGCTCGATCCGGCGGAAGTGCAGAAATCGATCACGGTCTCGGCCTTCGCCGGCTTCCTGGTGGCGCAGGCGGCGGTCAAGCGCATGCTGCCGCGCAAAGCAGGGCGCGATCCTGTTCACCGGCGCTTCGGCCTCGGTGAAGGGCTATGCGCAGTCGGCGCCTTTCGCCATGGGCAAGTTCGCGCTGCGCGGCCTGGCGCAAAGCATGGCGCGCGAATTATCGCCGCAGGGCATTCACGTGGCGCATTTTGTCATCGATGGCGGCATCCGCAGCGCGCGCCGCGCGGAAGACCCCGGCAATCCGGATTCGCTGCTCGATCCCGACGCGATCGCGCAAACTTATCTCGACGTGCTCAAGCAGCCGCGCAGCGCCTGGACGCACGAGATCGAATTACGGCCCTGGGTGGAGAAGTTCTGAGCTAGCGCCCAATCATCCCGAACACGGTGTCCCAATTGACGAACTGCTGCTTGGGTCCAAAGCGCACCATGCCCTTGTCGTGCACATAAGCGGAGCCCAGCATCAGGCCTGCGCCGACGATCACGCCGATAATAAATCGCATTTCATTCCCCCAATGGTGACCGGCCGCGCCGGACGACCCGGATACGATCATAGCCTTATATTGGCTGCACCGAGGCGCCGGCCGCGGCATTACCAACCGCTTGTTTGTGGCGAGGCTAAGCCGTAGGTGACGCCCGCTTGGGCCGCCGCCGGCTTTGGAATTAGTCAAATTCCAATGTTGTTTCGACCACTTGCATTGCGCGGATGGCGGTGACAGTGATCTTGGCCGCGTGGCTGACGCCGTGCGCAACGATAAGGAGGCCGCCGATGCAACGCCGTTTGATTGTTCTCGCGCTCACATTGCTGCTGCCGGTCGCAGCGTCGGCGCAAGCGCCGAAGCCGCCGGCCGCTTCCGCGCCACCGGCTGCGGTAATGCCGGCGCCCAAGGAAGCGCCGAAAAGCTACTCGCCCGGCCTCGAAGTATTCATGAACCTGATCCAGACCGAACACGCCAAGCTCTGGTATGCCGGCAGCGCGGGCAATTGGGCGCTTGCCGCCTATCAGCTCGGCGAGATCAAGGAGATCATGTCGGACGTGCAGGACTTTGTGCCGACTTTCAGAAAGCTGCCGCTCGACAAGATGATGGACGCGGTCATCACCAAGGAAATCGCCGATCTGGAAAAGGCGCTCGATGAAAAGAGCGCCGGCAAGTTCGCCGCCGGCTTCAACGCGCTGACGCAAGCCTGCAATGCCTGTCATCAGGCGACCGGCAACGGCTTTGTCGTGATCCAGCGCCCGGTGGGGCAGGCGTTTCCCAATCAGGATTTCAAACCGCAGAAATGATGAGAAGTGGCGGGGCCTCGCCGGCCGTGCTAAACGCCTTGCCATGATCAGCGCGGACGAACTCAAAGCCCTTGCTCCCACGGGAAAACTGCGCGGCGGCGTGGTGGTGTCGCCGGCGGCCTCCGTGTTCTTCGCCGTCAAGGATGCCAAGGGTGAGCCGCGCGGGGTCACCGTCGATCTGGTGCGTAGCTTTGCGGCCGAACTGAAACTGCCGCTCGAATTGCAGATGTTCTCGAATTCCGGCCAGGTGACCGATGCGGTCGCCAGCGGCGCCTGCGACCTCGCTTTCATGCCGCAGGACGCCGAGCGCGCCAAGAAAGTCGATTTCGGCCCGGCTTATTATATGATTGCCAGCACTTATCTGGTGCCGGCCGGCTCCGCGATCAAAAACATCGACGAAGTGAACCGGCCGGGCGTGCGCATCGTTGCTATCTCCAACACCACAACCGCGCGCAGCGCGCGGCGCACCGCGCCGCAGGCGACGGTCGAGGAAGTGCCGAGCGTTGACCTGTTGACCGAAATGGCAGGCAAGGCCGATGGCGATGCCTTCGCGCTCTCGCATGAACTCGTTTGCAGGCCTGTTGCCGAAGCTGCCGGGCGCGCGCGTGCTGGCGGGTAATTTCCAGCAGACCGGCATCGCCATCGCGGTACCCAAGGGCCGCGGGCCGGCGCTCAAGGTCGCCAGCGCGCTGATCGAGAACGCCAAGAAATCCGGTCTGGTGCGGCGCGCGCTCGATGCCGCCGGCTTCAAGGATGCCGAGGTCGCGCCACCCGCTTGAGCGTGATGTTTACTCAATATAGCTTCGCGATCAGACGGACGGCGACCACGACCCCGTAGCCGCCCAGCACCACCGCCACCAAGATAAAGAATCCGAGCCGCGCCAGCTTGCGTAAGCCGTCCCATTTCGGCGGCGGTTCAAGCGGGGCTGGCAGAGTCACAACGTCACAATCACATTGCCGATGGTGCCGCGCTCCACCGCCTCGTGGGCGGCGGCTATATCGGCCAGCGCATAAGTCGGCTGTGCCACCCGGTTCATCAGGGCTGGGCTTTGCGTCAGCGCGCGGTTGATGGCCGCGACAGCGCGTTCACGCTCGCGGGTGTCGAGTCTCATAAACCAAGAAGAATTGCAGGCGAATGGAATTGACCAGGCAAAACGCCGCCGGGATCGTGGCGTCCGGCCCGGTGCCGTAGATGATGACGCTGCCTTTCGGCCGCAGCACGCCGGGAATGAGTTTGGCATTGGCGGTGAGATCCATCTCGATCATGGCATCGACGCCGCGTTTGGAGGTCAATTCCATCACTCGCTCGCCGACATTCTCACGCTTGTAGTCGATGGCGTGGTCGGCGCCGGCTTCCTTGGCGGCCTTTGCCTTGTCGGGCGAAGACACCGTCGTGATGACGGTTGCGCCCACGGCTTTGGCGAATTGGATGGCGTATTGGGAGACGGAGCCGGCGCCGCCGGAAATCAGCAACGTCGAACTTTTGTCGGCGCCGCTGAGCGTGATGGCGTGGATCGCCGTCATCGCCGGGATGCCGAGACAGGCGCCGGCCTCAAAACTTATTTTGTCCGGCAACTTCACGGCTTGTGCCGCCGGCAGTGTGATGTATTCGCACGCCGTGCCGAAGGCGCGCTTCCATTGCCCGTTCCACACCCAGACCCGCTCACCAATGCGCGACTTGGCGATGCCTTCGCCAGTCTGGTCGATGATGCCTGCGCCGTCGCTTTGCGGAATGACGCGCGGCCAGGCGATCTTGCGGGTCGAACCCTGGCGCGATTTGACGTCCGATGGGTTGACGCCGGAGGTCGCGAGTTTGACCCGCACCTCGCCGGGACCCGCCTGTGGGGTTTCGACCTCCTCGACGCGCAGCACCTCGCGCGCCGTGCCGTTCTTTTCGTAAAAAGCCGCCCGCATGATCGTTTCCTCCAGGCGGGCGACGATAACACGCGATATCGGCCATAGCACAGCAAGTCCGCCACACTCGGCGCGGGGCAGTCGTGGGCGCGACGTGTAGAGAAGGGCGGCGCAACGGCCGCCTAACCACGTTCAGCCAGATCGTTTGAAGGGCAAAAGCCGGTTAGCCGGCGAGGCGGGCCCACTCGTGGCGGGCGCGCTCGGTCAAGCGGTCCCATTTTGTGCCGACGGTTACCCAATTGACCAGCGGCTGCTGCGCGCTCGCCGTCGTGGTGCCGGTCGCGGTCGCGTTATGCTGGTCGTAGAGATAGGCGCCGCCCACGGTGAGAAGCGCGCCGAGTATGATTCCGAACAAAATTCGCATGATGGACCTCCTAGTCCCCCAGCAGAACGCGCGCGACAAGCCGCTGGTTCCGCTCCGATCGGGCGACGCCGGCGTCTTTCGGCCCCGATCGGGGCAATTTTATGCAACTGCCATGGAGCTTGTTTGGCATCTCCAAGCATCGTTATAACCTATTGAAATAGCTGGTATTCCGGTGCCAAAAACTTCCCACGGCGGCGAAAAATGCTGCTATATTAAAGCCATGAACAGGCAGTCAGTAAAAAACGCCCGGCGGTCCTCGAAAGTGGCCCGCCGGACGGTGAAAAAAAGCGCCAAAAGCGTCCGTAGTTCGGTCAAGAAGGCGTCGAAAAGCGCGCGCCGCACGGTCGGCAAGAGCAAGCGGCCGGTGCGCAGCGTCGCCGTGCGCTCGCCCAGCGTCGCGCCCAAGGCCGGCGCCGGCAAACCGAGCGGCAAGTTGACCAAGATGATCCGCACGTTGAGCCCGCCGGTGCAGCCGATTGCGGCACCGGATTTGCCCGTGCACGCGCACAAATACCAAGTGGGTGAGGCGGTCTATTTCACCTCGCCGACCTTCGGCCGCGCCGCGGCAATCGGCACTTATACCGTGGTCAAGCTGCTGCCGTCCGAAAGCGACGACTACCAATACCGGATCAAGAGTTCCGGCGAGGCCTTCGAGCGCGTGGCCAAGGAAAGCCAGCTCGACCGCGCATAATCCTCCATCATCGACTATGATGAGCCTTGCGGCGCTGCCCGCGAAGGGGAGGAATGCCATGCCGATTTACATCACCCAAGGCCGTTACACCCGCGAAGCCATCAAGGGCATGATCGTGCGGCCGGAAGACCGCGCCGATGCGGTTTCGCGTCTGGCCTCGAAAGCGGGCGGCAAGCTGATCGGCTATTATCTCACTTTCGGCGAATACGATTTTCTGTCCATTATGGAAATGCCCAATGATACGCAAGCCGCGGCCGCGCTGCTGGCGGGCGCCAGTGGCGGTGGCGTCACCGGCTTGCGCACCACGGTGGCGATGAGTTCGATTGAGGCCAAGGGCGCCTTTGCCGCGGCAAGCGATCTGGCACCCGGCTACAAGTCGCCTGGCGGCGCCTGAGGATATCGCGAGCATGAACGGCGAAACACTAAACGCGCTTTTGTCGACGCCGCTGGCGATACCGGCTTCGGTCGCCGCGGCGCTGGCCGCGCTGTTTTTGGTGTTGCTGTTGATGTCGATCAAGCGCGCCGGTCCCGGCATGGCGCGGCTGCTGATGGCGTTCGTTGCGCTCGCTGTATTCACCGCGGGGCTCACGATCGTGGTCGATCGCATGACGCGCGATGAGCGGGCCGCCGAACAGCGCGCGCTGCTGGCGCGCAATATCGAATTGACCGCGCGGGCGGTCACGGCCGGCTCGATGCTCTCATGCCTCGATGCCGGCGCCGGCGAAACGGTGGAGAACGCCTGCGAGAAATCGGTATTTGCTTCGCCTGCGAGTGCCGCCGACGCCGTCGCCTATATCGGCGCGCGGCTCGACATTGCTGGCGGACGCCGCAAGTTTTGCGCAAGACGACGCCATGCTTGGCGCTTTTGCCGCAGCTAGACGCAGCATCGAACTCGACCGCTATGGCATCGCCGCGCATGTGCTGTCCGAGCGCGACGGCTGCACGCCCGACAAATGTCCGGCTTTTACTTTGCTGCGCGACACCGCCGCGATCAAAGCCAATCTGCGGGCGCATGCTTTCGACAAATACGTCGCGCGCTATGTGGACGCCTGGAACAAGACCGAGCCTAAACCTGCGCCGGTCGCCGCCGTTCCGCCGGCCGGCGCGCCTGCGCTTGCCAGCATGCCTGGGCCTGCGAAAGCGCCGGTCTCGAGCAAATATGATTTCCCTTCGGCCGCTTCGATCCCGCCGGTGAGCATCATGAATGCAGAGCCGCCGCTGCCAAAGGAGCCGGTCAATGAGCCCGCGGCTGCGGCAGCAGCACCGCCCGCAGAGGAAAAACCGGCGATCGAGCCCAAGCCGCCGGTGCCGCCGAAGCGCCGCCAAAAGCAGGCAGCCGAGCCGCCCGCGCGCTAGGGCGTGAACGCATAAATGAGCAACGACATTGCGATGCGGTTGGGCCGCCTGAAATCCGCTGTCGAGGGTAAATCAGACGTCGCTCCGGCATCGCGCAATGGCCGTCAATGACGCAAAGTCGATTTTAAATGTTGAGTCTTGAGTTGTCCTTTAGGTTTTTGTCCTTTAAGCAAGCACGATGACATCGGCCAACCAGCACCCGATTATCGCGGCATTTGACGACCTTCTCGCGCTGCGGGAATACGTCCGTAGCAATCCGAACGACCCTGGTCCGTTGTTTGTGAGTTTTTGCGCCGCAAATTTTGCGCGCTCCCGATCGCAGCTATTCCAGGACCTCTTTGTGGTGTTTTTATTCAAAGGCAAGCGCAACGGCTTTTTCGTGGAGTTTGGCGCAACTAATGGACTTGATCTGAGCAATACGGCCATCCTCGAACAAGATTTTCAGTGGAAAGGATTATTGGCCGAGCCGGCAAAATGCTGGCATGCGGCGCTGAAAAGCAACCGTTCCGTGCCTGTGGACCATCGCTGCGTTTGGTCAAAGAGCGGCGAGACTCTCGCGTTTAAGGAAACGGAGACTGCGGAGTTTTCGACCTTGGCCACTCTGGTCGATGCCGATTTTAATAAGGACGACCGTATCAATGGCAAGGTCTATCAAGTGGAGACGATCTCTCTCAATGACCTGTTGAAGGAGCACAATTGCCCAAAACAAATTGATTATATGTCGATCGACACCGAGGGATCCGAATTAGAAATTCTGCGCGCGTTTAAATTCGATGATTACGAGATCGGTATCATCACCGTAGAGCACAATTATCGCGAGCCGGACCGGCAGGCGATATTCGATCTACTGACATCAAAGGGTTATGCTCGCGTTTTCGAGCCGTTCTCAAAAATCGATGATTGGTACGTAAAGCAATCTATCTTTGGCGTTAAATCTGATTCGATGCCTGCGATTTAACTGCCGGCGGCTGCGGCCTCCCAGCGGACATTGACTAGTGTTGCTCCTCAGCTTCAATTGAGGACGACAAACCCTCTTAATCGACCGGCAACAAAGCCTGGCGCTTTTCGATGTTCAAGTCCGTCCTCATTGCCAACCGCGGCGAAATCGCCTGCCGCATCGCCCGCACCGCCAAGCGGCTGGGCCTGCGCACCATTGCGGTCTATTCCGCTGCCGACGCTAACGCGCTGCACGTTCGCTTATGCGATGAGGCGCACGATATCGGTCCGGCGCCGGCGTCGGAAAGTTATCTGCGCATCGACAAGCTGATCGACGTCGCAAAGCAAGCGCGCGCGGAGTGCGTGCATCCGGGCTACGGCTTCCTCGCCGAAAATGCCGGCTTTGCGCAAGCCTGCATCGATGCAGGTTTGGTCTTTGTCGGGCCGACGCCGGCCGCGATCCGCGCCATGGGTTTGAAGGATCGCGCCAAGGCGCTGATGGAAAAAGCCGGCGTGCCGGTGGTGCCGGGCTATCACGGCGACATGCAGGACGCGAAGTTTCTCGGCCGCAAAGCCTACGAGATCGGTTATCCGGTGCTGATCAAGCCGGTGGCCGGCGGCGGCGGCAAGGGCATGCGGCGCGTCGACAAGCACGCCGAGTTCGACGCCGCGCTCGAAAGCGCGCGCCGCGAAGCGAAATCGGCTTTCGGCGACGAGCGCGTGCTGATCGAGAAATACGTCACCGCGCCGCGCCACATCGAGATGCAGATTTTTGCCGACCGCCACGGCAACGTCATCCATCTCAACGAGCGCGACTGCTCGCTGCAGCGCCGCCATCAGAAAGTGATCGAGGAAGCGCCGGCGCCGGGCATGAGCGCGGAGTTGCGCGCCCGCATGGGCGCGGCCGCCATCGCCGCTGCCAAAGCCGCAGCTTACGAAGGCGCCGGCACGGTGGAGTTCATTGCCGATGGCGCCGGCGGGCTTAAAGCGGAAGGTTTCTGGTTCCTGGAAATGAACACGCGGCTGCAAGTCGAGCATCCGGTGACCGAAGCCATCACCGGGCTCGATCTGGTGGAATGGCAATTCCGTATCGCGCACGGCGAAAAATTGCCGCTCACGCAGAACCAAGTGCCGCTCACCGGCCACGCCGTCGAGGCCAGGCTTTACGCCGAAGATCCCGAGCGCGGCTTTCTGCCCTCGACCGGCAAGCTCATCGCGCTGAATTTCCCGCAAGCGGACGGTTTGCGCATCGATGCCGGCGTCGAAGCGGGCAGCGAGATCACGCCGTATTACGATCCGCTGATTGCCAAGCTGATCGCGCACGGCGATACGCGCGAGCAGGCGCTCGACCGCTTGGCGGCAGCACTCGATGCGCACCATCGCGATCGGCCCGCGCAACAATGCAGGCTTCCTGGCAGCACTTTGCCGCGCGCAAGGCTTTCGCAAAGGCGATTTCGATACCGGCTTCATCGACCGCAACCTTGCGGACCTCGGTGCAGGCGCTCGCCAAGGCCTCGACCGTGCCGCCGCAGCGCTCGGCGCGCAGAAACTGTTGGAGCACGAGCACGCGCGCATCGCGTCCGCATTTGATCGCGCCGCCGACGAGCCGCCCTCGCCATGGGATGCCGCCGACGGGTTCCAATTGTCCGGCGCGCGCCGCCTGGCGCTGCCGATTTTGGCCGACGGCGAACAGGCCGTGGCCGAGGTCGTGTTCGGTCCGCGCGGCGCCGTTGTTTCGGTGGACGGCCAAAAACCGGTGACCGGCGCGTTCACGCTTGTTTCGGGCGCTGCGGTCTATGTGCTGCGCCACGGCCGCCAGACAAAAGTCACGTTGCGCGATCTCGCGCGCGATGAAGCTGGGGATTCAAGCGCCGGCGGGCTTGTGCGCGCGCCCATGCATGGCAAGGTGCTCGCCATCCTGGTCGAGCAGGGCGAAAGCGTTACCCGCGGGCAACGCCTCGCCATCATCGAGGCCATGAAGATGGAGCACACGCTTGTTTCGCCCATCGATGGCACGGTGGCCGAGATCGCGGTTGCGCAGGATGCGCAGGTCGCCGAAGGCGCCAAGGTGATGGTGATCGAGGCGGAACAAAAAGAATAAGTTGGGAATTCCGCAATGCCGCTTCATCTCATCAAGCTCTGCGTCGGCTGCGATTCAGTCGCGGATCTCGAAGACTGGATCGAGCAGAAGCTCAAGGAAAAGAAAAAGCGCGGGGCTAAGCCCGAACACATCCACACCACCCGCATGGTGCCCAAGCGCGCCGATGAATTGAAAGATGGCGGCTCGCTTTTTTGGGTGATCCGCGGGCAGATCACCTGCCGCGAACGCATTCTCGATATCCGTCCGTTTACCGACAAAGACGGCATCGGGCGTTGCCGCGTGGTGCTCGACGGCAAATGCGTGCTGGTCGAGCCGCGCCCGCGCTCGGCGTTTCAGGGCTGGCGTTATCTCGAAGCCAAAGAGGCGCCGCGCGATCTGTCGCGCGCAGCACCAGGTGCTGCCAAAATGCCCGAGCAGATGCGGCGCGAATTGCGCGAGTTGGGATTGCTGTAAGCGCCACGAATAGGGACAGCGCAGCGTTGGCTAAACCGCGATGTTGTCGATCAGCCGCGTCTTGCCGATCTTTGCCGCCAGCAAAAGGCGTATCGGCCCGTCTTTAAGCGATGTTACCGGCGCGAGGGTCAAAGCATGACGCGCTTCCAGATAATCGAGCGCAAAGCCTGCGAGATTGATCTCGATGCGGGCGACATCCAGGACTTGTTCGATCGCCTCGCCTTGGCGGATGCGGGCGGCGGCGGCCTTGAGCACGCGGTAAAGCACGGGCGCTGTGCTGCGCTCAGCCGTCGACAAATAGGCGTTGCGCGAAGAGAGCGCCAAGCCGTCCTTTTCGCGCACGGTCGGCACGCCCACGACCTTCAGCGGCAGATCGAGATCCTTCGCCATCTGCGTGACCATGCGCAGCTGCTGGTAGTCCTTCTGGCCGAACATCGCGTAATCGGGCGCAACCTGGGTGAACAGCTTGGCCACCACGGTGGCGACGCCGCCGAAAAAATGCGGGCGGATCTTGTCCTCCAGCCCGGCTTTGGCGGCGCCTGCGGGTTCGATCCGGGTGGCAAAACCGTCCGGATACATGACCGCGGGCGAGGGCGCCCAGACCAGATCGGCCTTGGCCGCGCGCAGCGCCGCCAGGTCGGCGGCAAAGTTCCGCGGGTAGCTGGCGAAGTCCTCGCTCGGGGCAAACTGGGCCGGATTGACGAAAATCGACACCACCACGCGCCGGGCCCGGCGGCGGGCCTGGGCAATCAGGGCCAAATGGCCGGCATGAAGGGCGCCCATGGTCGGAACCAGCGCGATCTTTCGCCCGGCGCGCCGCCAGGGGGCGAGCGCGCGCCGCAGCGATGGAACCGTGCGCACCACGGTCGGCCGGTTAGCCATGAGTTCCGCCCCTGTCGGCTGGTTGTCGCAAAACCGGGCTAGGACGTAGCAGTGCAGGGCTAATCCGGCTACGCAAGTTAATGGTTAAGTGATGACTAACTTGACTAAAATGCCGTAATAATTGGAGAATTGCCGGGTAAAGGACGCGTCATGTTGGTCCAACCGATCCAAGAGGCTGCCCAGTCCGCGCACGTGGTCGTGCTCGGCAATGAAAAAGGCGGCTCGGGAAAATCCACGACCGCTTTGCACATCGCGGTCGCGTTGTTGAAAGCCGGCCAGCGCGTCGCAACCATCGATCTCGACAGCCGGCAGAAAAGCTTCACCCACTACATCGAGAACCGCCGCGACTGGGCCGCAGCGCGCGCGCGTTACGCTCGAGCATCCGACGCATTTTTGCGTCGAGCGCGCGGAAGGTCCTTCGCTCGAAGCCAACGAGGCGGAAGAATTCGCCAGCTTCTCGTCCGCCATTAGCTCGATCGAGCGCAATCACGATGTGGTGGTGATCGATACGCCCGGCGCCGACACTTATCTGATGCGGCTCGCCCATTCGATGGCCGACACGCTGGTGACGCCGCTCAACGATTCATTCCTCGACTTCGACGTGCTCGCCACGCTCGACCCGACCAATTTCGGCGTCACCGGCGAAAGCCACTACGCCGAGATGGTGCGCGAGGCGCGCCGCCAGCGCCGCCTAGTGGACGGCCAGCTCACCGACTGGGTCGTGGTGCGCAACAGGCTCTCGACGCTCACCTCGCGCAACAAGCGGTTGGTCGGCGAGGGGTTGACCGAGTTGTCCAAGCGCATGGGCTTTCGTTGCGTTGACGGTTTTGCCGAGCGCGTGGTCTATCGCGAATTCTTCCCGCGCGGGCTAACCGCGCTCGACGACCTCGACGAGGCGGTGCTCGGCACGCGGCCAAACCTTTCGCACGTGACCGCGCGCGAGGAAGTGGTGGCGCTGCTTAACGCGCTGCATCTGCCGCTGTCGGAGAACGGCAAGCGGCGCGCCGCCGCCCGCGCCGAATGGTACTCGGTCATGGACCAGCCGCTGCAGGTCCACGACGTCATCGCCTGATCGGCGCCGATCTAATTCTCAGCACCATGCGACAATTTATCCCTGCGCGATGGCGCGGGAAGGGGCATTTTCCGTCCGCAATCACACATCATTAATAATTTGGTTACCGGTTATTAACGGCAAAAAAACACCCCGGGGAATACCTTGCCATGCGTTACGGACAAGGGATCATTTTTGCGAATGTTATTCTCTCTGACCCTTAAGCGCGCCTCGTGGCTGGTCATGGTGGTTGGGCTCGCTGCTTTCGCCGGCAGTTTCGCGGCGCTGCATGTCTTTGCGCCCAATTGGGCAACCGCCGTCATTCACAGCGTCTCCGGAACGCTGCTCACGGCCCTGCTTCGCCGGCGTCATTGCCCAGTTCGCCATGGGCATGGCCGGAGCCATTCTCACGCGCCATCAAGCCCGCGAAATCGAACAGATCCGCACCGCCATCGACAGCATGGCGCAAGGCCTGTGCATGTTCGACGCGTCCGAGCGTCTGGTCGTCTGCAACGCGCAATATTACAAAATGTACGAGCTGACGCCGGACGACGTGAAGCCGGGCTCGACGCTTTCCGAGGTACTCACACGCCGCGTCGCCAAAGGCACCTTCTCGCGCGATCCACAGCAATACCGAAAAGAGTTTCTGGCCGCGGTGGCGGAAGGGCGCACCATCGTGCACGAGGTCAAGTCCAAAGGCGGACGCCTCTTGCTGGTCACCAATCATCCGATGCAAGACGGCGGCTGGATCGGCACCCACGAGGACATCACCGAGCGGCGGCAAACCGAAATGCAGCGCGACACCATGCAATTGCAGGAGGAGCGCCGCGCCGTCATCGAGAGCGCGATCTCGACGTTCCGCAATCACGCCGAAAGCCTGCTGAAAACCGTGGCCGACAGCGCCAGTGTCATGCGCACGACCGCGGCCAGCCTGTTCAACGCGTCCGGGCACACCTCGCAGCGCGCCGAAAGCGCGGTGCACACGTCGAATGAGGCCTCGACCAACGTCAAGACCGCGGCGGTTGCCGCCGATGAATTGTCGAGCTCGATCGCGGAAATCGGACGACGGCTCTACCAGACCGCCGAGGTGGTGCGGGTCGCGGTCGGCGAAGCGCGGGTCACCAATCAGGATATTGGCGCGCTGGCGACCGGCGCCCAGAAGATCGGCGATGTCACAAAGCTGATCCGCAATATTGCCGCGCAAACCAATCTGCTGGCGCTTAACGCCACCATCGAGGCGGCGCGCGCCGGCGAAGCGGGCCGCGGCTTTGCGGTGGTTGCCGCCGAGGTGAAGTCGCTCGCCGTGCAGACCGCCAAAGCGACCGAGGATATTTCCAGCCAGATCATGGAAGTGCAGAATTCGACCGGCAAGGCGGTCGAAGCGATCGCCCGCATCGCCAATCGCATGCGGGAAATCGACGATCACACGTCGGCCGTCGCCGCGGCGGTCGAGCAGCAGAGCGGCGCGACCGGTGAAATTTCGCAAAACGTCACCAGCGCCGCCGACGGCGCCAAGATGATCGTCGATGTATTGAGCGAGGTGGCGGGTGCCGCCACCGAAACGCAAGATTTGGCGCAGACCGTGCTCGCCGCCTCGGAATCGGTCGAGAAGGCCGCGGCCAATCTGCACAGCGAAGTCGAAACCTTCCTCACCAAAGTGGCGGTCTAGCCGGAGCTGCCCGCTAACGCTTTGCCGCGGCGCAGCGCTTGCAATGGCTGTTCGTGCGTTGCCACGTCAGACCTGCGCGCGCGCGACACGCGCCAAATCGGTGTAGACTGGCGCCATGAGCAAGGATAAGTCCCCGCAAACCCCGGCGCCGGCGTCGTCCCGGCCGGAGATCTCCCAATTCATCGAGCGCGTGCGCGCGCTCGGGCCGGCCTCGGCATCCGGCACGCGCGGGCGGCTGGTCTTTGCGCTCGATGCCACCATGAGCCGGCAGCCGACTTGGGACACTGCCTGCAAACTGCAGGCCGACATGTTCCGCGAAGCGGCGAGCGCCGGCGGGCTCGACATCCAGCTCGTCTATTTCCGCGGACTAGGCGAGTGCCGCGCCTCCGGCTGGGTCGCCGGCACCGAGAAGCTCGCCGAACTGATGTCGGCGATCGATTGCCGCGGCGGCCACACCCAGATCGGCAAGGTGTTGAGCCACGCCCGCCAGGAATTCGGCAAGCAGCGCATCCAGGCGCTGGTCTTTGTCGGCGACGCCATGGAGGAACCGATCGACGATCTGTGCAAGGCGGCGGGCGAGCTTGGCCTGCTCGGCGTGCCGCTGTTCATGTTCCAGGAAGGCGCCGACCCGGTGGCGGAGAACGCCTATCGCGAAATCGCACGGCTTTCGCGCGGCGCCTATTGCCGCTTCGATATTGGCGCCGCCCATGAACTCGGCGAATTGCTGCGCGCGGTCGCAGCCTATGCCGCCGGCGGCAAGAAGGCGCTCGCCGATCTGTCGGCGCGCCGCGCCGGCGGCGCCAGCAAACTGCTCGAACAGCTTAGATAGCCATGCCCGAGATCATCTTCGGCTTCGTCGTGCTGGTGTTCGTGCTGTGGGTGATCAACGTCATCTCCAAGGTCGACCCGAAAATCGGCGCCCGCGTGCTCAAGGCCGGCGGCGGCATCATCGCGCTCGGCATGGCGGTGTTCCTGGGATTGCGCGGTCGAAATCAACGTCGCCATCCCGCTTGGCGCCTTCGGGCTTGGGTTGCTCGGCTGGTTGCCGTTTGGCGCATCGAGCTTCACCTCGCGCACCCAGAAAAGCGGCGGGCAGACCTCGAAAGTGCGTTCGGCTTTTCTGGAAATGGAGCTCGACCACGATACCGGCGCCATGGGTGGCCGCATCATCGCCGGCCGCCATCAAGGCGCGGCGCTTGAGCGCCTCGACGTCAAGACGCTGGCCGCCCTGATGAGCGAATTCGACGAGGAAAGCCGCGCGCTATTGGTGGCGTATCTTGACCGCCGGGAGCCCGGCTGGAGTGAACACGCGCAAGGTGACGCGGCAGCGGGCAGGGCTGCTACGTCCAGCGGAAAAATGTCGGAACAGGAGGCCTATCAGATCCTTGGCCTGGAGCGCGGCGCGAGCGCCGACGCCATCGGCCACGCGCACCGCACGCTGATGAAGAAAATGCATCCCGACCAAGGGGGGTCGACGTATCTCGCGGCCCGGATTAACGAGGCCAAGGAAATCCTTCTTCGCCACCATCGCTGAGGTACTCCTTACGCAACACCATCAGCGGCTCCTGGCTCAGTTCGAACGATCCCCGTTATCGATTATTATTCTTGTCGGCGCGTTTCTTTTGTCGCGCGTTAGTTTTTCAGCAGCATGCACGGAATTTCGCTGCGCTTGAGATGCTTGCAGGCGGCTTCCGCCTGGGTCTTTTCCAAACCGGCAAAGCGTGCGCGGAACAGCGCCTTGTCGCCTTTCGCCACCCGCTCGGTGAATGGATTGGCATTGTCGAGCTGATCTTTCGCCTTGCTCTGCGCCACGCTGAGACGCTGCTTGGCGTCCTTTTCTTCGTCGAAGGCGCCGACTTGGATCATCCAGCCGCCATGCGCCAGCTTGGGCGCCGGCTCGGTCGCCGGCAGCGGCACGGTTGCGCTCGCGGAGGCGACCTTTTCGACCTTCTCTGCCTTTTCAACCGGCAGCGTGCCGAGCACAATTGGTTTTGCGCCCGGCAAGGACGGCGGCGGCTCGCGCTTGACGGTGGCGACGGTGGTGACGGTCGCCGGATTGGCGGTGGCGGGCGCCGGCGTCAGCTTGCGGCTGGCCGAGGGCAGCGGCGACAGCGAGGCGACATGCATGATGCCGCCTTGCACGGCGATGGTCTTCACCGGATTGGGCTTGATCGGCGCGGTGGAGCCGGGCGAGGGCGCGGGCGTCGGCATGGGCACAGCCGAAGCGACTTTGGTGGGCGCGGGCTTGGCTTCCTTGGCATGGGCGACAGCGGTCGCCGAACCTTCCACCACCATTGGCGCGGTGCGTTTGACCGCGGCGATATTGATGTTGTTGTCGATCAGGCTGCGCGCGCGGGCATCGCGCGCTTCGGCGGTGCGCCCGCCGAACACCACGGCCACGATATGGCGATTGTTGCGGTGGACCGAGGTGACGATGTTGAAACCGGAATCGTGGATGTAGCCGGTCTTGATGCCGTCGACGCCGGGCACGTTGCCAAGCAGATGATTGTGATTGCGCACCACCTTGCCGTGGAACGCGAAAGTGCGGGTGGAGAAGTAATGGTAGTATTTCGGGAAGCGATCCTGAATGGCGCGACCGAGAATGGCCATGTCGCGCGCGGTGGTCATCTGTTTGTCGTCGGGCAGGCCGGAGGCGTTGCGATAGGTCGTGTGCATCATTCCGAGTGCGTGCGCCTTGGCGGTCATCTGCTTGGCGAATTCGGTTTCGTCGCCGGCCAGCGCTTCGGCCACGATCACCGCCACGTCATTGGCCGATTTGGTGACGATGGCGCGGATCGCGGTCTCGACGTCGATGGTCTGCCCCGGCTTGAGGCCGAGCTTGGAGGGCGCCTGCGCCGCGGCATGGGCCGACATCGTGCATCTCGGTATTGAGTTTGATCTTGCCCTGCTCCAGCCGCTCGAACAGCAGATAGAGCGTCATGATCTTGGTGAGCGAAGCCGGGTGGCGCGGGCTGTCGGCATTGGTGGCCTGCATCACGGCGCCTGAATTGGCGTCGATGACGATGGAGGCATAAGACGGCTGATAGCTCTCGGCGGCAGGGTGGCGGAGCGTGATGATGGCGCGTGCGTGCGTCGGCCGTGTTGGCGGTCGCGGCGGCGGCCAGCAAGGCCGCCAGACCCAAGGCGCTCCAACGCATACTGCGCCGGACCAAGGCTCCCTCACGCAACATCCGCTCTCCCCAACCCCGTTTCTTGGACTGTCCTTAGGGCCCGCCAATAAGGCCGATTTATAGCGCCTTCGCGATGCGACAAATTACAATCCTAGGGAATCGCAGTTTACAAATTCTTAACACAATATGCTGGTTTTTAAGGCATTTTTCGCACTGCAAAATAATTGTTGACTTTATGTTGCAGTGCGGTATAAGTCTTAACCATGCCCGGTTTGGACCGGGTGTCGAGATCAGCACATTGGCGCCGCATAGCGGGCCGGGAAAGGGATCCACAATGGTCAAGAATTTTGAAGACCTGCAACAGGTCAGCAAAGAGAACGTCGAAATCGCCATGAAATCCATGGGCGTCCTGTCCAAGGGCGGCCAGGCTATCGCGGTCGAGGTTGCCGACTACTCCAAGAAGGCTTTCGAGGACGGCACTGCGGCGCTGGAGAAGCTGTTCGGCGTCAAGTCGTTCGAGAAGGCGATCGAGCTGCAGACCGAATACGCCAAGACCGCCTATGAAGGCTTCGTGGCCAAGGCCTCCAAGATCGGCGAGCTTTATGCCGATCTCGCCAAGGAGACCTACAAGCCGTTCGAAACCATCATCGCGAAGGCTAAGTAAGTCAGCGTTGCGTTGAGTAGCGCCGCTGTCGCGTAAGCGTGCGTCGTAGCGTTAGTACAGTTCAAAGACAGCAAAGCCCGGCTCATTTGGCCGGGCTTTTTTGTTTGCCGATCGATGCCGGCTATTGCGCGATGCGAAGCTTGGTCAGATTGGTGCCGATCGCGTCAAACGTGGTGATGATCTGGTTTGCCGACGTGAGCAGGAAAAATTTGTCGCTGCTGGTAGCGCAGTTTTTCAGCAGCGTCGAAGTCGGGTCGCCGCCGGTATTGACCTGGATGGCATAGATGGTGATGCCGGCGGCCTTGATGTTGGCGCAGGTGCCCTTGCCGCTGGAGTCGTACATGCGGTCATCAACCGAGGTGTTGGTGCTGGAGCCATTGCCGTACCAGCGGTCGAGCGTATTGAGGCCGTCCGAAAGCAAAATGATAACGTCGCTATAAGTGTAGCTTGAACTCTTGGCTGGCGCGGTCAGCGGTCCGCCGCCGACCAGCGACTGCCAGCCCCAGACCAGCCCGATCGGCTGATTGGTGGCGCCGAGCGGGAAGAGACTATCGACCGCGCTCTTCATCGCCGACCAATTGTAGTTGAGGCCCATGACTTGCGGGCGAGCAGTAGGAATTCTGCTCGGCCGGGAATTGCGAGGTGGCGATGCTTGCCGACGCCGGCGTCGCCAGCCGATCGTAGTCTTGGCTCGGGCCGGAGATCGTGCCGCGGTCGGTCAGACAGCCGTTCCAGGTGTCGTGGTCGTTGGCGGACCCAGGTGTGGGTATAGGGCGGGCCGGTCGTGGTCACGGTTTGCGAGCAAACGGTGTTGCGGCCTCTCCCGGTGCAGGAGCAGTTGGAGTAATTGCCGCTGCAGCTGCAATGATTGCCGGAACAAATCTGTTGGGTCGTCGTGCCGCTGGTCGGCTGGCTGTCGTAACAACCGTTGTAATAGAGACCGATCTTGGTCGAAACCTTGTTGCCGCCATCGACGCTCGGGCAGATATAGCCGGCGGAGGGCCCATTCGATGGGATCGTATTGGTCGTCGAGCTGCCAGTGGCCGGCCCCGAGGTGCACTGGAATCCGTAGCTATTGGTCGAAAACGGACACGACGAACCCGGTCCGATCTGATCCCAATTGTTCGGCTTTGAAGCTTTCAGTATCGCCGGCTCCGAATCCCAGTCGTCCCAATTGATCCAGCTATCATTGTAGTAGTCTGAGCCGACGTTGACGTTCTTGCTGAACGGGATGATCGACACATAGACATCACCGTCGGTGCTGACGGCGTTTTGCAACTGGGTAATCAGGTTCTTGGTCGCGGTCTTGAGCGCGGCGATCTTGCCGTCGCTGGCCATCGATCCGGTGGTGTCAAGGACGAGCGCTACGCGCAGCCGCGTCGAGCCCCATTTCGACACCGAGGTGCCGGTGACGGTCATCTTGTTGTAGCCGACGATCGACATGAATTCGGTGTCGATGTCCGCGGACGCGTTGACCACGACCTGGGAGCCGCCGGTGGTCGTATAGGCTGTCGTCAATTGGACGTTCGTGGCCTGCGGATTATTAAACAGCGCCAGGAAATAGCTTTTGGCGGCGCTCGCGATTTGGCTGCTGGTCTGGGTCGAGGCGGTTTTTGCCACCATCAGCGCGGTGGAATCGAGCGCCGCCTGCATATCGGCCTTCATGTCATTGGCGCGGCTGTAATCGATCGCCGCACCGACGGAGAGCAGCAACGGGATGAGTGCCAAAGCGAATGTGATGGCGACATTGCCGCGGCGCGCACGGACGAAGGCGCGCGCGGTGCGGCGCAGGCGTAGAACAGCGGTGTGAAGCTTGGTCATTGGGTTCCGGCAACGGTTGGGTTGAACCGTGCGGTAGGCCCTGCATTTGAAGAGCAGGTGCACTTAATAGGCAAAAACAGTCGGGCACTGTAAAATTTGCAAGCCCGATTGGGCAGGAACGTTCGGTATTGCCGCGGCTTAGCCGGTTAATGCCGCGCGCGAAATACCGCTCGATTTTGATCTGATGGCGTTAACAGCCGGTTGGCGCGATGGCCGACAACCGCGTGCCGAGCGGTAAGCCCGTGAGCGGACTTATCCGCTCACGGGCCTCGCGTTTATTTGGCGACGCGCAGCTTGGTCAGGTTGGTGCCGATCGTGGTGAACGTCGTGATGATGTCATTGGCATTGGTCAGCAAGAAGAAGTGGTCGGTCGTTCCACTCGTGTTGCTGGCGCAGTTCTGCATGATCGTCGACGTCGGATCGTTGCCGGTGTTGACCTGGACGGCATAGATGACGACGCCGGTCGCCTTGATATTGGCGCAGGTGCCCTGGCCGTTCGATGAATCATACATCCGCTTGTCGATCGAGCTCTGGCTGGTGTACCAGCGGTCTTGCGTGTTCATGCCGTCCGACAGCAAGATGATGATCTGCTGGTACTGGTAGTTCGTGTCCATGGCCGGCGACGTGAATGGTCCGCCGCCAACCAGCGTCTGCCAGCCCCACACCAGGCCGATCCCCTGGTTGGTGTTGCCGTTGGCCACCATGCCGCTCACCATGGCGTTCATTGACGTCCAGTCGTAATTGAGCCCCACCATCGCCTTCGGGCACGAGCTGTATTGCTCGGCCGGAAATTGGCTCGCGACAATGCTGGAACTGGGCTGGGTCACCAGCCGGTCATAATCCTGGCTTGGGCCGGTAGAGATGCCGCGGTCGGTGATGCAGCCATTCCAGGTGCTGTGGCTTGCCGGCGTCCACGTTGCCTTGCCCCAAACGCCAGTGCTCCAGACGGCGTTTGCCGACGTCCAGGTTCCCTTGGCCCAGGTGCCGTTGTTCGATTGGCAATTGCTCTTCGTCGTGTACTGCGGCTTCGAGCAGGCTTTGTTGCTGGTGCAGCTGCTTTGATCCGTTTCGCCGGGATTCGAACAACTGCCTGCGGCGGTGCAGGTGCTTTGGGTGCTGTAACCCGAAATCGAGCAGACGCCCGCGCTCGTGCAGCTGTTTTGGGTGGTGTAGCCCGAAATAGAGCAGGCCGACTGCGCGGTGCACGAGCTGCGCGGCGAATAGCCCGATTTGCTGCAAGAGCCGTTGGAGCCGTCCCACGAACTGTCGGTGCCGTCGTCCCACATGATCCAGCTGTCCCAAGACGACGTGTAGCTCGTCGGATCGAAACTCACATCCTTGACGAACGGGACGATGGATACGTAGACGTCGCCATCGACGGATGCGGCGGCTTTCAACTGCGCCAGCAGATTGGTCGTCGCGGTCTTGAGCGCGCCGATCTTGTTGTTGTCGGACATCGATCCGGTGTTATCGAGCACCAGCGCCACGCGCAGGCGCGACGATCCCCACTTCGACGTGGACGTTCCCTTTACGGTGATGTTGTCGAGCTCCGGAAAGCCGGCGCCATGGAGAATACGGAAGAAAGTCGTGGGAACGTCGGCTTGGCCGTTCAGCGTCACCTGTGAACCACCGGTCGAGGTATAGGTCGCCGTGAGGCTGATGTTGGTGGCTTCCGGCGGGGTAAACAGGGCCAGGAAATATTTCGACGCGTTCTGTTGCAGCTGCGAGGTGGTGTCGGTGGCTGCTTCCTTCGACAGCATCAGCGCGGTGGAGTCGAGCGCGGCCTGCATGGCGGCCTTGACCGAATTGGCGCGGCTGTAATCCACGGCGGCGCCGACGCAGCCGAGCACCGGAATAACGGCGACGGCGAAGGTGACGGCGACATTGCCGCCGCGGGCTAGGCGGAAATCGCTAACGGCGCGGCAGAGCTTTGCCCAGACGGTTTTCATGGCGGTTCACCGAATACGGTTGAATTCGGCTTCCGTCTTAAGGCTCGCTGCTAAAAAGCTGGTGTACGGATACGCATCAAAACCGGCCCGCGCGGTTAAGCTTCGGATGCGCAAATCGGGCGCTCTCCGCGCCTGCTCAAGGACTTCGATGGTTAACGCCATCTGCCGCGGATGCGGCAAATGCCAAATGGTTCTTATGGGACGTCGTTAATGAGCGGTTGGCGCGATACCCTCGATCCGCTTTCTTTGCCGGAGGCGGCGCGCAACCACGCACACGCGCCGGCAAAACCGGCGCGTGTCGTCGGCGTGTAATTGATTGTCGTGCCGGACGGTTGCTGGCGGCGGTGGCGCTACTGCGCGATCCGCAGATTGGACAACGCTGTGCCGATCTGACCGAACGTCGTGATGATCTGCGTCGACGACGTCAGCAGGAAGAAATGATCCATGGTGCCCGGCGTGTTGCTTGCGCAATTCTGCAGCAGGGTCGAGGTCGGATCATTGCCGGTATTGACCTGCACGGTATAGATCGTGGTTCCGGCGGACTTGATGTTGTCGCAGGTCTTCTGCTGGCGCGTGTCGATCGACGACGCGTTGGTGTACCAGCGGTCCTCGGTATTGAGGCCGTCGGTCAGCAGGATGATGACTTCCTTGTACGTGTAGGTCGCATCCTTGGGCGGAATAGTGAAGGGCGCCGCGGTCAAGGATTGCCAGCCCATCTGCAATCCGATGGCCTGGTTGGTGTTGCCGTTCGGCTGCATGGCGGTGATCTTATTGGCGAGCGCGGTCCAATCGTTGGAAAGGCCCATCAACTGGGTCGGGCAGCTGCCATATTGCTCCGCCGGATAGAGCGTGCTGCCGGCGACCGGCGCATCGTTGGTGGTGTCGAAATTCTGGTCGCGGTCGGTGATGCAGCCATTCCAGGTGTTGTGGTTGGCCGGAGTCCAGGTCTTGCTGTGCGACGTGCAGCTGCTTTGCGTCGTGTAGCTCGTATTGCTGCAGGATCCGTTCACGGCCTCCCACAAATCCCAGCGCAACCAGCTCGCGCCGACATTGGACGTGCCGGCGTTGACGTCCTTGCTGAATGGGACGATCGAAACGTAGACGTCTTCCGGTTTCACCGCAGCGCTCTGGAGCTGCGTGAGCAGATTTTGCGACGCGGTCTTCAACGCGGTCATCTTATTGGAACTCGACATCGATCCGGTATTGTCGAGCACCAGTGCGACCCGCAGACGCGAATTGCCCCAGATCGTGGTCGAGGTCGCGTGGATCGGCAGTTCGCCGTATTGCGGGCCGAGGATGGCGAGGAGATCCGTTTTGACGTTGGCGGTGCCTTGCAACGTGACTTTCGATCCGCTGATCGACGAATAGGCCGCGGTGATGACGATGTCGGTCGCGTTCGTCCGCGTGAACAAAGCATTGAAGTAATTGTTCGCCGTATTCTGCAATTCGGCGCCGGATTGCCCGGCCGCGGTCTTTGAGAGCATCAGCGCGGTCGAATCGAGCGCGGCCTGGAACGCGGTCTTGGTCGCGTTGGCGCGGGTGTAATCGATTGCCACCCCGACGCCAGCCATCAAGGGCACCAGTGCGATTGCAAGCATGGGGGCGACGCCCCCTTCGCGGTTGTTCCAAAAACGGGCCAGCAGCATGGTGTGCCTATGTCGTTGCACGGCAAAATGCCGTTTGGGACCAGGCCGTAGGTATGACGGTGCCCCCTTGCAAAATCGTGAGAACGGCTGCGCGAATTTGGGGAAAAACCACCTCAACATGTGCGCAAGGCGCTTGTGATCGGCTAACCAATGTCTAGCTGAGAAAAATGCCTAGATTTGCCGGAACCAGCCCTATTTGTCCCGGAGCGGGACAAAATGGCGGCTTGGACTGGCTATCGCAGGGTCTTTATGATGGCGGCCGGGCCGGGTGCCGGGGTTAAACTCGGTGCATCGATCCAGGAATACGGCTCGGCTTGGCAATGTCATGACTTGGAAGACCCGAAACATAATCCGCCGCCGAAACCCCATTGGGCGTCGTTCCGGCCCGCATGGCGGATGACGACCGCAAACGCCGCAATGAGCAAGGCGGTCCCGGCACCGCGGTCATCACCAAGACCAAGCCGCAGACCAAGCGGCCGAGCATGTACCGCGTGCTCATCCTCAATGACGACTACACGCCGATGGAGTTCGTCGTGCACGTGCTGGAACGCTTCTTCAGCAGGGATCACGAAGCCGCGACCCGAATTATGTTGCATGTGCATCACCATGGCATCGGCGAATGCGGCATCTATACTTATGAGGTGGCGGAGACCAAAGTGACGCAGGTGATGGACTTTGCCCGCAAACATCAGCATCCTCTGCAATGCGTGATGGAAAAAAAGTGAGTCTTATAAGGGCAAGACCCGGGAAGAGGCGTTCAATACAAATGAAACTGGAAATCTGATGCCAACTTTTTCGCGCAGCCTTGAACAGTCGCTTCATCGGGCGCTCGCTCTCGCCAATGAGCGGCATCATGAATACGCGACGCTAGAACACCTGCTGCTGGCGCTGATCGATGATTCAGACGCCTCGGCGGTGATGCGCGCCTGCAATGTCGACCTCGACAAGTTGCGCCGCAGCCTGGTCGCCTATCTCGAATCCGAGTTGGAAAACCTGATCACCGACGGGGCCGAGGACTCAAAGCCCACGGCCGGCTTCCAGCGCGTGATCCAGCGCGCGGTCATCCACGTGCAGTCTAGCGGCCGCGAGGAGGTCACCGGCGCCAACGTGCTGGTGGCGATCTTCGCCGAGCGCGAGAGCCACGCCGCCTATTTCCTGCAAGAGCAGGACATGACCCGTTACGACGCGGTCAATTACATCAGCCACGGCATCGCCAAGCGGCCCGGTCTGTCGGAAGCGCGCCCGGTGCGCGGCGTCGAGGAAGAGACCGACACCAAAGGCGGCGACGAGCCCAAGAAGAAGGGCGACGCGCTCGAGGCCTATTGTGTCAATCTCAACAAGAAGGCCAAGGACGGCAAGATCGATCCGCTGATCGGGCGCGACGCCGAGATCAACCGCACCATCCAGGTTCTTTGCCGCCGCCAGAAGAACAATCCGCTGTTCGTCGGTGAGGCCGGTGTCGGCAAGACCGCAATCGCGGAAGGTCTGGCGCGGCGGATCATCCATGGCGAAGTGCCGGAAGTGCTCAAGAACGCGACCGTGTTCGCGCTCGACATGGGCACGCTGCTTGCCGGCACGCGTTACCGCGGCGATTTCGAGGAGCGGCTCAAGCAGGTGATCAAGGAGATCGAGGCCTATCCGGGCGCGATCATGTTCATCGACGAGATCCACACCGTGATCGGCGCCGGCGCCACCTCGGGCGGCGCCATGGATGCGTCGAATTTGCTCAAGCCGGCGCTGGCTTCGGGCACTATTCGCTGCATCGGCTCGACCACCTACAAGGAATACCGCCAGTATTTCGAAAAGGACCGCGCGCTGGTGCGCCGCTTCCAGAAGATCGACGTCAACGAGCCGTCGGTCGCCGACGCCATCGAAATCATGAAGGGCCTCAAGCCCTATTTCGAGGAATATCACAAGCTCAAATACACCAACGAAGCCATCAAGGCGGCGGTCGAACTGTCGTCGCGCTATATCCATGATCGCAAGCTGCCGGACAAGGCGATCGACGTGATCGATGAGTTGGGCGCAGCGCAGATGCTTTTGCCCGAGGGCCGCCGCAAGAAGACCATCGGCATCAAGGAAATCGAAACCACCATCGCCACCATGGCGCGGATTCCGCCCAAGACCGTCTCCAAGGACGATGCCGAGGTGCTCCGGCATCTCGAACAGACGCTCAAGACGACAGTGTACGGCCAGGACAAGGCGATCGATTCACTCTCGGCGTCGATCAAGCTGGCGCGTGCCGGCTTGCGCGAGCCGGAGAAGCCGATCGGCTGTTATCTGTTCTCGGGGCCGACCGGCGTCGGCAAGACCGAGGTCGCCAAACAATTGGCGGTGGCGCTGGGCGTCGAACTCATTCGCTTCGATATGTCGGAATACATGGAGCGGCATACGGTGTCGCGCCTGATCGGCGCGCCTCCCGGCTATGTCGGCTTCGACCAAGGCGGGCTGCTCACCGACGGCGTCGACCAGCATCCGCATTGCGTGTTGCTGCTCGACGAGATCGAGAAGGCGCATCCGGATCTGTTCAACGTGCTGTTGCAGGTGATGGATCACGGCAAGCTCACCGATCACAACGGCAAGCAGGTCGATTTCCGCAACGTGATCCTGATCATGACCACGAATGCCGGCGCTTCGGAGATGGCGAAGTCGGCCTATGGCTTCACCCGCACCAAGCGCGAGGGCGACGACCACGAAGCGATCAACCGCATGTTCACGCCCGAGTTCCGCAACCGGCTCGACGCCACCGTCACCTTTGCGCATCTGTCGCAGGAGATCATCTCCAAGGTGGTCGAGAAATTCGTGCTGCAACTCGAGGCGCAGCTCGGCGACCGCAATGTCACCATCGAGTTGTCGGAAGAGGCCACGCGCTGGCTGATCGCCAACGGCTACGACGAATTGATGGGCGCGCGGCCCATGGCGCGCGTGATCCAGGAGCACATCAAGAAGCCGCTCGCCGACGAGGTGCTGTTCGGGCACCTGAAAGGCGGCGGCCATGTGCGCGTCGTGGTCGCGAAGGGCGAGGATGGCCGCGACAAGCTCGGCTTCGAATATCCGGAAGGGCCGATCACGCCCAAGCCGGAAAAGGTGCCGGTGGCGCGGCCCAAAGCCAAGCGCCGCTCATCGCCACGGCCGAAGCCGAAGGGCGAGGGCAAGCGCGGCTCGGTCCCGAAGGTGCCGCTGATCAAGGCCTGACGGCGAAACATGCAATACACGGCAAGGCCGGGCGCGATGCCCGGCCTTTGCATTTTGCAGAGCGCGCATGCGGGCGCTGCCGGTTGCGCAGGCATTGTCGCTGTGGGACAGGGTATGCCGCATGCCGGCCCCCCGCGAATTCAACTCCAACACCGCCGCCTTTTTCGGCGGCGTGAGATCGGCGCTGACCTCGGTATTCTTTCCGGTGATTAGCGGCACCTATGTCGGCATCGGTGCGCTCGCCCATGGTTTCGGTCTGAGCGCGTGGTGGCTGGCACTGTCGACCGTGCTGGTGTGGGCAGGTCCTGCGCAGGTCATCCTCGTTTCCGCGCTTGGCACCGGCGCAGCGCCGATCGAAGTGGCGATTGCGGTGAGCTTGACCGGCATTCGGCTGCTTCCCATGGTCGTAACTTTGCTGCCGATGCTGCGAGGCACGGGCACGCGGCTGCGCGATCTGCTGCTGCCGACCCACTTCACCTCGATCAGCATGTGGGTGGAATCGCTGCGCTTGCTGCCGGCACTGCCGCGGGAGCGGCGGATTGCCTTCTGCAACGGGCTGTCGGTCGGCTTCATGGCCGCGGCGACGGGCGCCGGCTTTGCCGGCTATTACCTCGCCGCCGAATTGCCGCCCCTATTGGCCGCGGGGCTGTTTTTTCTTACGCCGATGTCGTTCCTGGTGTCGACCGCGCGCAATGCCAGGATGATGATGGACAAAATCGCGTTGGTGCTCGGACTGGTGATCGGCACGCTGCTCACCGCCGGCCACGTCCAACTCGATTTATTGTGGACCGGCGTCGGCGGCGGCACGCTCGCTTATGCCATTCATCGGTTCCGCGAGGCGGCCGCATGAACGCCGTCCTCACTGAGTTATGGCCGTATCTGATGCTCGTGCTGCTCGGTTATCTGCCGAACGAGGTTTGGCGGGTGCTCGGCCTGGTGCTGGTGCGCGGGCTGAACGAGGAATTCGGAGATTGTGATGTGGTCGCGGGCGGTGGCGACCGCGATCCTGGCCGGCGTTATTGCCAAATTGGTTGTATTTTCCAGCGGGCCGCTTGCCGATATTCCGTTGACCGTACGCGTCGGCGCGGCGGTGTGCGGATTTCTCGCTTTCCTGTTTTCGTGCGACATATCGCGCAACGGTGCGCAATAGCTAATAATTCGTAAACGGGCGCGCCGGCAAAACCGGCGCGCCTCGTTGGCGTGTAAGTGATTGTCGTGCCGGAGAGTTGCCGGCGGCGGTGGCGCTACTGCGCGATCCGCAGATTGGACAGCGCCGTGCCGATCTGACCGAACGTCGTGATGATCTGCGTCGACGACGTCAGCAGGAAGAAATGATCCATGGTGCCCGGCGTGTTGCTTGCGCAATTCTGCAGCAGGGTCGAGGTCGGATCGTTGCCGGTATTGACCTGCACGGTATAGATCGTGGTTCCGGCGGACTTGATATTGTCGCAGGTCTTCTGCTGGCGCGTGTCGATCGACGACGCGTTGGTGTACCAGCGGTCCTCGGTGTTGAGGCCGTCGGTCAGCAGGATGATGACTTCCTTGTATGTGTAGTTGGGATCCTTGGGCGGAATCGTGAAGGGCGCCGCGGTCAAGGATTGCCAGCCCATCTGCAACCCGATGGCCTGGTTGGTGTTGCCGTTCGGCTGCATGGCGGTGATCTTGTTGGCGAGCGCGGTCCAGTCGTTGGAAAGGCCCATCAACTGGGTCGGGCAGCTGCCATATTGTTCCGCCGGATAGAGCGTGCTGCCGGCGACCGGCGCATCGTTGGTGGTGTCGAAATTTTGGTCGCGGTCGGTGATGCAGCCGTTCCAGGTGTTGTGGTTGGCATGAGTCCAGGTTTTGTTGTGCGACGTGCAGGTGCTTTGCGTCGTGTAGCTCGTATTGCTGCAGGATCCGTTCACGGCCTCCCACAAATCCCAGCGCAGCCAGCTCGCGCCGACATTGGACGTCCGGCGTTGACGTCCTTGCTGAATGGGACGATCGAAACGTAGACGTCTTCCGGTTTCACCGCCGCGCTCTGGAGCTGAGTGAGCAGATTTTGCGACGCGGTTTTCAGCGCGGTCATCTTGTTGGAACTCGACATCGATCCGGTATTGTCGAGCACCAGCGCAACCCGCAGGCGCGAATTGCCCCAGGTCGTGGTCGAGGTCGCGTGGATCGGCAGTTCGCCGTATTGCGGGCCGAGGATCGCGAGGAGATCCGTCTTGACGTTGGCGGTGCCTTGCAGCGTGATCTTCGATCCACTGATCGACGAAAAAGACGCGGTGATGACGATGTCGGTCGCGTTCGTCCGCGTGAACAGAGCCTTGAAGTATTTGTTCGCCGCGATCTGCAGGTCGGCGCCGGATTGCCCGGCCGCGGTCTTTGAGAGCATCAGCGCGGTCGAATCGAGCGCGGCCTGGAATGCGGTCTTGGTCGCGTTGGCGCGGGTGTAATCGACGGCCACCCCGACGCCGGCCATCAAGGGCACCAGCGCGATTGCGAGCATGGGCGCGACGCCCCCTTCGCGGTTTTTCCAAAAACGGGCCAGCAGCATGGTGTGCCTATGTCGTTGCACGGCAAGATGCCGTTTGGGACCAGGCCGTAGGTATGACGGTGCCCCCTTGCAAAATCGTGAGAACGGCGCGCGAATTTGGGGAAAAACCACCTCAACATGTGCGCAAGGCGCTTGTGATCGGCTAACCAATGTCTAGCTGAGAAAAATGCCTGGATTCGCCGGAACCGGCCCTATTTGTCCCGGAGCGGGACAAAATTGCGGCTTGGACTGGCTATGCCAGGGTCTTTATGATGGCGGCCGGGCCGGGTGCCGGGGTTAAACTCGGTGCATCGATCCAGGAATACGGCTCGGCTTGGCAATGTCATGACTTGGAAGACCCGCAACAAAATCGCCCGCCGAAACCCCGCTGGGCATCGTTCCGGCCCGCATGGCGGATGACGACCGCAAACGCCGCAATGAGCAGGGCGGTCCCGGCACCGCGGTCATCACCAAGACCAAGCCGCAGACCAAGCGGCCGAGCATGTACCGCGTGCTCATCCTCAATGACGACTACACGCCGATGGAGTTCGTCGTGCACGTGCTGGAACGCTTCTTCAGCAAGGATCACGAAGCCGCGACCCGAATTATGTTGCATGTGCATCACCACGGCATCGGCGAATGCGGCATCTATACTTATGAGGTGGCGGAGACCAAAGTGACGCAGGTGATGGACTTTGCCCGCAAACATCAGCATCCTCTGCAATGCGTGATGGAAAAAAAGTGAGTCTTATAAGGGCAAGACTTGGGAAGAGGCGTTCAATACAAATGAAACTGGAAATCTGATGCCAACTTTTTCGCGCAGCCTCGAGCAGTCGCTTCATCGGGCGCTCGCTCTTGCCAATGAGCGGCATCATGAATATGCGACGCTGGAACATCTGCTGCTGGCGCTGATCGACGATTCAGACGCCTCGGCGGTGATGCGCGCCTGCAATGTCGACCTCGACAAGTTGCGGCGCAGCCTGGTCGCCTATCTCGAATCCGAGCTGGAAAACCTCATCACCGACGGCGCCGAGGACAGCAAGCCCACGGCCGGCTTCCAGCGCGTGATCCAGCGCGCGGTCATCCACGTGCAGTCCAGCGGCCGCGAGGAGGTCACCGGCGCCAACGTGCTGGTGGCGATCTTCGCCGAGCGCGAGAGCCACGCCGCCTATTTCCTGCAAGAGCAGGACATGACCCGTTACGACGCGGTCAATTACATCAGCCACGGCATCGCCAAGCGGCCCGGTCTGTCGGAAGCGCGCCCGGTGCGCGGCGTCGAGGAAGAGACCGACACCAAAGGCGGCGACGAGCCCAAGAAGAAGGGCGACGCGCTCGAGGCCTATTGCGTCAATCTCAACAAGAAGGCCAAGGACGGCAAGATCGATCCGCTGATCGGGCGCGACGCCGAGATCAACCGCACCATCCAGGTTCTCTGCCGCCGCCAGAAGAACAATCCGCTGTTCGTCGGCGAGGCCGGCGTCGGCAAGACCGCAATCGCGGAAGGTCTGGCGCGGCGGATTATCCATGGCGAAGTGCCGGAAGTGCTCAAGAACGCGACCGTGTTCGCGCTCGACATGGGCACGCTGCTTGCCGGCACGCGTTATCGCGGCGATTTCGAAGAGCGGCTCAAGCAGGTGATCAAGGAGATCGAGGCCTATCCGGGCGCGATCATGTTCATCGACGAGATCCACACCGTGATCGGCGCCGGCGCCACCTCGGGCGGCGCCATGGATGCGTCGAATTTGCTCAAGCCGGCGCTGGCGTCCGGCACCATCCGCTGCATCGGCTCGACCACCTACAAGGAATACCGCCAGTATTTCGAGAAGGACCGCGCGCTGGTGCGCCGCTTCCAGAAGATCGACGTCAACGAGCCGTCGGTCGCCGACGCCATCGAAATCATGAAGGGCCTCAAGCCCTATTTCGAGGAATATCACAAGCTCAAATACACCAACGAAGCGATCAAGGCGGCGGTCGAACTGTCGTCGCGCTATATCCATGACCGCAAGCTGCCGGACAAGGCGATCGACGTGATCGACGAGTTGGGCGCAGCGCAGATGCTGTTGCCCGAGAGCCGCCGCAAGAAGACCATCGGCATCAAGGAAATCGAGACCACCATCGCCACCATGGCGCGGATTCCGCCCAAGACCGTGTCGAAGGACGACGCCGCGGTGCTCCAGCATCTCGAGACAGACGCTCAAGACCGTGGTCTACGGCCAGGACAAGGCGATCGATTCGCTCTCGGCGTCGATCAAGCTGGCGCGCGCCGGCTTGCGCGAGCCGGAGAAGCCGATCGGCTGTTACCTGTTCTCGGGGCCGACCGGCGTCGGCAAGACCGAGGTCGCCAAACAATTGGCTGTGGCGCTGGGCGTCGAACTCATTCGCTTCGATATGTCGGAATATATGGAGCGGCACACGGTGTCGCGCCTGATCGGCGCGCCTCCCGGCTATGTCGGCTTCGACCAAGGCGGGCTGCTCACCGACGGCGTCGACCAGCATCCGCATTGCGTGCTCCTGCTCGACGAGATCGAGAAGGCGCATCCGGATCTGTTCAACGTGCTGTTGCAGGTGATGGACCACGGCAAGCTCACCGATCACAACGGCAAGCAGGTCGATTTCCGCAACGTGATCCTGATCATGACCACGAATGCCGGCGCCTCGGAGATGGCGAAGTCGGCCTACGGCTTCACCCGCACCAAGCGCGAGGGCGACGACCACGAAGCGATCAACCGCATGTTCACGCCCGAGTTCCGCAACCGGCTCGACGCCACCGTCACCTTTGCGCATCTGTCGCAGGAGATCATCTCCAAGGTGGTCGAGAAATTCGTGCTGCAACTCGAGGCGCAGCTCGGCGACCGCAATGTCACCATCGAGTTGTCGGAAGAAGCCACGCGCTGGCTGATCGCCAACGGCTACGACGAACTGATGGGCGCGCGGCCGATGGCGCGCGTGATCCAGGAGCACATCAAGAAGCCGCTCGCCGACGAAGTGCTGTTCGGGCACCTGAAAGGCGGCGGCCATGTGCGCGTCGTGGTCGCGAAGGGCGAGGATGGCCGCGACAAGCTCGGCTTCGAATATCCGGAAGGGCCGATCACGCCCAAGCCGGAAAAGGTGCCGGTGGCGCGGCCCAAGGCCAAGCGCCGTTCACCGCCGCGGCCGAAGCCGAAGGGCGAGGGCAAGCGCGGCTCGGTGCCGAAGGTGCCGCTGATCAAGGCCTGACGGCAACTCCGCAATAACACGGCAAGGCCGGGCGCGATGCCCGGCCTTTGCATTTTGCAGGGCGCGCATGCGGGCGCTGCCGGTTGCGCAGGCAATGCCGCTGTGGGACAGGGTATGCCGCATGCCGGCCTCCCGCGAATTCAGCTCCAACACCGCCGCCTTTTTCGGCGGCGTGAGATCGGCGCTGACCTCGGTATTCTTTCCGGTGATTAGCGGCACCTATGTCGGCATCGGCGCGCTCGCCCATGGTTTCGGCCTGAGCGCGTGGTGGCTGGCGCTGTCGACCGTGCTGGTGTGGGCGGGTCCTGCGCAGGTCATCCTCGTTTCCGCGCTTGGCACCGGCGCAGCGCCGATCGAAGTGGCGCTCGCGGTGAGCCTGACCGGCATTCGGCTGCTTCCCATGGTCGTGACTTTGCTGCCGATGCTGCGCGGGCGCGGGCACGCGGCTGCGCGATCTGCTGCTGCCGACCCATTTCACCTCGATCAGCATGTGGGTGGAATCGCTGCGCCTGTTGCCGGCGACTGCCGCGTGAGCGCCGCATCGCCTTCTGCAACGGGTTGTCGGTCGGCTTCATGGCCGCGGCGACGGGCGCCGGCTTTGCCGGCTATTACCTCGCCGCCGAATTGCCGCCGCTGCTTGGCCGCGGGGCTGTTTTTTCTCACGCCGATGTCGTTCCTGGTGTCGACCGCGCGCAATGCCAGGATGATGATGGACAAGATCGCGCTGGTGCTCGGACTGGTGATCGGCACGCTGCTCACCGCCGGCCATGTCCAACTCGATCTTATTGTGGACCGGCATCGGCGGCGGCACGCTCGCTTATGCCATTCATCGGTTCCGCGAGGCGGCCGCATGAACGCCGTCCTCACCGAGTTATGGCCGTATCTGTTGCTGGTGCTGCTCGGCTATCTGCCGAACGAGGTTTGGCGGGTGCTCGGCCTGGTGCTGGTGCGCGGGCTGAACGAGGAATTCGGAGATTGTGATGTGGTCGCGGGCGGTGGCGACCGCGATCCTGGCCGGCGTTATTGCCAAACTGGTTGTATTTTCCAGCGGGCCGCTTGCCGATATTCCGTTGACCGTGCGGGTCGGCGCGGCGGTGTGCGGATTTCTCGCTTTCCTGGCGGTGAAGCGGTCGGTGTTCGTCGGCGTCGCGGCCGGCGAGGCGGCGCTGCTGCTCGGTGGATTTCTATTTACTCATTACTGACTGCGTGCTTACCGTGAAAGTTCTATCGATTTTGCGGTCGGCCGGCGGGATCATTGCTGCCGAGATTTAGGTGCTTAATGCGGTTTCTATGTGTTGTCGGGACACGCCCCGAAGCCATCAAAATGGCGCCACTCATTCTTGAGCTTGGCCGCCATTCCCATGTCACGACCATACTGTTCTGGGCAGCATACGACGCTGGTGCAGGAGCCGCTTGCCCTCGTTCAGGAATCGTCCCCGACGATCAGATCGTCATCGCTGACGATGGCAGCGTTAGCTGCCCTGACCGGGGCGCTGTTTTCTCCGATGGAGCGCGTCATCGGCAAGCGCCGGCCCGATGTTGTCGTTGCGCAAGGCGATACCACGACCGTCCTGGTCACGGCCTTGACCGCATTCTATCTCGGTATTCCTTTTGCCCACGTGGAAGCTGGCTTGCGGACTGGCGATCTTTCCGCGCCGTTCCCCGAAGAGTTTAATCGGATTGCCGCGGCGCAGCTGGCCAAGTGTCATTTCTGTCCGAGTGAACGGGCGGTCGCCAACCTGCGCGCCGAGCGGATCGATCCCGCAGCGCTGTTCTTGACGGGCAATACCGTGATCGATGCGCTGCGGTTAACGCTCGAGCGAGTAAAGGCCGAGTCGGCCGGAAATCGTGGTCTCCGGCGGATTTTGGTAACGGCGCATCGGCGGGAAAACCACGGCAGTCGCATGGAAGCAATCTGCAGGGCCGTGCGTACGATCGTACGCGAATTTGACCATGTCGAGTTCGTTATCCCGGTGCATCCAAACCCAGCGGTTAGCGCCAGCTTCGATCAGGAGCTGAGAGATTGCGAGCGAGTGCAGTTGCTGCCGCCGCTTTCGTATCCGCAATTTGTTTCTGAAATGGCCAGGGCCACTCTGATTCTCACCTGATCTTCCCGGCGGCATCCAGGAGGAGGCGCCGTTTCTGAAAAAGCCGGTGCTTGTCCTTCGGGAGGTGACCGAGCGTCCCGAAGTTGTCGAATTGGGTCTCGCCATGCTTGTCGGCACCGACGGAACCAAGACTCGTCAATGCTGTCCGGCGGCTTTTGACCGATCCAGTAAGCTACGCCAGAATGGCGACAGTCGCGCTTCTCCTTATGGCGATGGCTATGCGGCGCAGCGCATCGCCGCCGCCTTTGGTTGGTCGAAGCACCGGCGGTACGGGCGAGTTTGAGTCTGAAACCACGCGCTCCGAAGAGTTCGCGCAGCCTGGCAAGTTGGATTTTAGCAAGATGACCGGATGTTTGTACCTGGGCCTTCCCGCCTATAACGAAGAGATCGCCCTGCCACGCCTGCTGGGACAGATCGAGAGCCTCATTTCGTCATTGCCGAATGTGTCACAGTCGTGGTCTACAATGACGGAAGCACCGATGCTACGGCGACGTCGCGCAACAATGGCAGCAGCGTAATCCGCTGGTGTTGCTCGATGGCGGCCGCAATAAAGGGCTGGGAGTGGGTTTGCGCGCGCTGGTAGATTATGCAATCGCAAACGGCGGCGATGACGACGCGCTAGTCATCATGGATTGCGACGACACTCACGATCCGATGCAGGTGCTTGAGATGTTGCGGGCGATGGGTCCAGATGCGGATGTTGTCATTGCCTCCCGTTTCACCCGCGGCGCGCGCGTCACCGGCGTGTCGCCGCTGCGGCAGGTAACGGCCCTCGGCGCCGTGTTGTTGTTCAAACTTGTTCATCCGGTTAAGGGCGTCTGGGATTATACTTGCGGCTATCGCGGCTATCGTATCGGCGCGTTGAAGCGCGCCGCGCGGCATTATCGCGACGGGCTTGTGGAGGAAACCGGCTTTGCCTGCATGACCGAACTGCTATTGAAGTTGAATGCGGCTGGATTGCGGTTCGCTGAAATACCGCTGCAATTACGTTACGATCAGAAACCGACCGCCAGTAAAATGGTCGTCAGCACCAATATCAAGCGGCTGATTGGGCTGCTCGTCCGCTGGCGGCTGCGCGGGCTTGGCGCCTCCTAACGCCTGCGTCGGCGTCGAGCCGCCATTCATTTATCCAGCCGTAGCAGTCGCCATTCGCGGTCATTCCCGAACGGCATCGCCACGTGAAGCGAGGTCGGCCGCTTTGCGATGAGCGTCGTTGCGTTATCGGTGGCAACGGCAATCCATGCCGGTCCGGCGATCTTCTCCAGCGACAAAAGGCTAGCTACGGTATTGCGGCCAGGGACATAGGGAAACACATTCAGCCCGACCCCGGGCATGAGATAAATTGGGGCAGGCGCGCTCTGCACGAGCTTCGTGATTTGTTCACCTTCGATTTTGCTCGAGCGGAATTTCATTGGCATCAGCGGCGAGGCCACCAGCGAATAAATCAGACCGTACGCAAGAATGGCGAACATCACGACCATGCTCGGTGCGACTAGCCACGGCCGTTCTTTGGCCAAGGCATCATAAGTAAGGCCGCCGAGAACGCACAACGCCGGGAACATCGGGAAATAGTATCGTGGCGCTGAGCCGCTGGGCCAGAATAGGACGAGGACACTTGCGACGAATGCGTAGCATATGATCGCCTTGACGAGCCCGGGCGGCAGATTGGTTTGGCCGCTACGCTGTCGTGAAAAGGGAAACAGGACGGCGAGCAAAGCTAGGGGCAGGATTTCGCTGACCAATTTCAGCGCCGCCACGATCGGGCCGGGCAAGGGGGCGGACTGGGCCGACAGCCGCATAAATGCCGCCCATTGCTCCTGGTCGCCCGGCTGGTAGACGTAGGCATACCAGGCAGCAGTGGGTATCACGCAAATCACGCCCGCGAACACAAATCCTGGAATTTGTTTCCAAGAACGCGTCCAGAGGATGAAAGCGCCAATACCGAAGGCGAAATAGGCGATCGGTTCCGGCCCCTTCAGCAGGCTGGCGAGCGCCAGCACGCCGCCAATCACCGACCAGCGTCCGAAGCCTATGGGGCCGCGCTCATAGCCGATCCACCACAGAACAAACGCGGCAAAGAGCAAAACCGCGAGCGGCATATCGGCGGTCGTCATCACATAGGCACGCTGCACGACCGGGCAGGCGAGAAAGAGCGCCACACCGAGCATTGCCGCGGGCAGGCTGGCGCCGACCCTCCTCAACAGCATGTAGATCAGTAGGCAGCCGCCGAGCAAAAACAGCATGACTGGAACACGTGCGGTGATTTGGTTTACGCCGCCGAATGGCAGGCTCACCGCGGCAATAATCCACGAGAGCAGCGTCGGTCGCTCCGCGAAACGGACGTTGAACAAATGCGGGTCGATCCAATAGCCATCCTCGACCGCCGCTCGCGCAATTGACACGGCGAGGCCTTCGTCGGAGTTGAAGCCGCGGAAAAAGACCAGCGGAACGGTCAGCAGGGCCCAGGCGATAGTGATGATAAGCAGCGGATTGGCGCACAGTGAGAACCTTTCCCAAAGCGCGACCAGCCGAAGCGGAAACGTCGAATTACGGATATGGGAGACGATCAAGCGCAGGCTTGTCGGCAAATTGCGTTCCAATGCGTTCAATCTTCTGCAATCGCGGCGGCGAGCTTCTTGGCATTTTCGGCCAGCACCTCGGGCTTTTCCTTTTCGCTCGCCGGCGGCTTCATCGACGCGCCGGCCTTGCGCGGGATGACGTGCACATGCAGGTGGAACACCACTTGTCCGCCGGCGCCTTCGTTGAACTGCTGGATGGTGATGCCGTCGGCGGCAAACGCCGTCATGGCGGCCTTGGCGATCTTTTGCGCGACCTTCATCACATGCGCGAGATCGTCGGGATTGGCGTCGAGAATATTGCGCGCCGGTGCTTTCGGCAGCACCAGCGTATGGCCGGTCATGCGCGGCATGATGTCGAGGAAGGCGAGCGCCTTGTCGTCCTCGTAGACCTTGTAGCAGGGCAGTTCGCCGCGCAGGATCTTGGCAAAAATGTTGTTGGGATCGTAGCTCGCCATTTCGTACGTCTCGGCTTTCTGGCATGATCTCGAAAACCGGTTCCCACTTTTCGGATCATGCGCTAGTCCTGTTCGACCAAATCCTTGCGGAACGGCGCGGCCGCCGCAAGCTCTTCACCGGCTGCCTGCACATAAATCCGTTCGCGCGACAGATACTCGGCCACCGCCCGGCGCAAGCGCCGGGTTGGCGATGAAATGGGCGGAATAGGTGGTTTTCGGCAGGTAGCCGCGCGCGAGCTTGTGTTCGCCTTGCGCGCCGGCCTCGACGCGGGCGAGCTTGTGCTGGATCGCGTATTCGATGGCCTGATAGTAGCAAAGTTCGAAATGCAGGAACGGATGGTGCTCGACGGCGCCCCAATTGCGGCCGTAGATCGCATCATCGCCTAGAAAGTTGATGGCGCCGGCGATCCAACGCCCCGCGCGCTTGGCCATCACCAGCAAAATACGGTCGCGCATTTTCTCAGCTCACGATCGAGAAAAATTCGCGCGTCAGATAAGGCCGCCCCCATTTGCGCGACCCGGTATCCATGTAGAACCCAAAAAACGCGTCCCACACGCCTTCGGTGAGGTCCGAGCCGGTGAGCCAAGCCACCTCGATGCCGGGAGGCAGCGCCTCCTTGCGCTCGCGCTTGATGGTCTTGCGCTTGCGCGAAGACAGGCGGGCGAGGAAATCCTCGAAGTTTGCGTAGCCGGCATTGTCCCAGTGGAATTGCTGGTCGGTGCGCTGCAGGAACCCGCGCGCGCCCAGTAAGCGCCATTCGGCTTCGGTGAGGAACGTGACGTGCGCCGACGACAATTCGCTGGCCGTGGCGATCTCGGCGAGCGCTTCGGCAAGCGCGCCGCGCACGGCTTCGGCCAAGGGACCGGGGCGCGTCAGCAGGCGAGGGCCGGTCACCGGCGTGAACGGCACCGCCACCTGCAGTTTGGGGTAATAGTCGCCGCCGGCGCGCTCGAAGGCCTCGGCCCAGCCTTGGTCGAAGACATACTCGCCCTGCGAATGGCTCTTCACATAGCAGGGCGCGGCGCCCACCAAAGTGCCGGCCAGGTCCTCCAGAAGCAGGTGGCGGGGCTGCCAGCCGGTTCGCCCGCCGACCGAATTCGACAGTTCGAGCGATGACAGAAAATCATGTGAAACAAATGGGTTATATGGATATCCTCGTGTTGATAACTGCGGGGATAAGTTATCCTCAGATGTTAGTTTAACTTCATGTGTTGGTTTAACTGCGGGGCCAGGTGCCCCGTTGGCGCAAGCGTCCCAAGCCGCGGCCGGGACCTCGGCCAGCGTCTGTGCAATGCGGATGCGAAGTTCGGTTTCTTTCATCGGGCTCGCCGGTTTCTACCCCGACTTTATGCCGGAAATCGGTCGATGTTGACCTGGCAATTGTGGGTGCCAGCGTGGCGCCACTGGCAGCCCTACGGCCTTATGCCCTCGAAGATGATCTGGTCGGCCCAGCGCCTGGCGCGCCTGCGGTCGTCCTCGCTGCGCACGGTCCAGGTCAGCATCGGCAGGCCGAACACATAGCGCGCGATCAATGGCGCCGCCGCGGGCAGATCTTTGACCGAATAGGCGATGAATTGCGGCCGCGTCCGATTGGCGTGCAGAAAATACGCCATGCTCCGTTTGGCAGCAGGCGGCAGCGCGTTCCATTCGGGATGGTCGTAGTGGCGTTCGGCGACGATGCCGCGCGGCAGGCCGGGCGCGATCGTCCGCAGCGCCTCGATCGGCGCCGGATCGAACGACATCGCCGCCACCGGCCCGGCATAGGAGGCGAGCACGTCCGCCATGCGCTGCGTCAGCCGGAGATCGCCGTCGAAATGGCTTTTGAGTTCGAGCACCAGCGTCGCGCGGCCGGCCACCAGCGCGCACAATTCGCCTAACGTCAGTATGCGGTCGCTGCCAGCCTTGAAGCGCACGGCCTTGATGGCGGCGGCGCTCATGTCGGCGAGCTTTCCGCTGCCTTGCGTCAGCCGGCCGAGCGCATCGTCGTGATGCACCATGGCTTCGCCGTCGGCGCTGATTTGCAGATCGCATTCGATGCCGTAGCCGCCGGCAATGGCGGCGCTGAAGGCCGAGGCGGTGTTTTCGATCACGCCGGCGGACGCATCATGCAGGCCGCGATGGGCCAACGGTCGCGCGATGAGCCAATCAAGGCCGGGCATCTGTGAGTTACACTACCTCAAACATGCCTTCGACTTCGATCGCCGCATCCACTGGCAGCGCCGAGACGCCGACGGTGGTGCGGGCGTGGCGGCCTTTGTCGCCAAAGACCTCCACCATCAGATCGGAGGCGCCGTTCATCACCTTCGGCCCATCGGCAAAGCCGGGCGCTGAATTGATGAAGCCGCCAAGGCGGAGTACGCGGTTGACCTTGTCGAGATCGCCGATCGCGGCTTTGACCTGCGCCAGCAGATTGACCGCGCAGGCGCGCGCCGCCTTCTGTCCGTCCTCGATCGAAACGCCGCCGCCGAGTTGGCCTTTGGCGACGAGCTTGCCGTCGGCGCCAAAACAGATCTGGCCGGAGATGATGAGCAGATTGCCGCTGCGCGTAAACGGGACGTAATTGGCGATTGGGCTGGCGGCGGCCGGCAGAGTGATGCCCAGACCAGCGAGCTTCTTTTCAATCGTTCCGGCCATCGATACCTCCCTGAACGCGTTCGATTGTCGTGTTCGTGTGTTTGGCCGATTGGAAGATTATCCGCAAGTCACTCCGCTGGCCGTTGCGGCTTGAAGCGGCGGCCTCTATCCTGCCTCTATCTTGCACCTTTGTACTCGCCGGTACGGTTGCAACGCTGCCGCGCAGAGGCGCCCATTCATGAACAAGCTCGCTTACGCCCAATGGCTGATCCTCCCGGCGATGGCCGGTGCATTGGCCGTCGCAGCCGTCCACCATCCGGCCATCGCCGCGCCGTCGCCCGACAAGATATTTCTGGCGCCGCATCGTGCGGTCTATGAGTTGAAGCTTTCAAAGTCGAAAGGCACCCACGGCGTCGATGCGGTGCGCGGGCGCATCCTTTATGATTTTTCCGGCAATGCCTGCGACGGCTATGAGCTGCAGTTCCGCCAGGTGTCGGAGCTCGACTCAGACGAGGGCAAGACTGCGGTCAGCGATTTGCGCTCGACCACATGGGAAGACGGCAAGGCCAACAAATTCCGATTCAATTCGCAGAACTTGCTCAATGACGGCCCCGCCGACAAGGTCGACGGCCATGCCGAGCGCAATACCAAGGCGGTTGCCGTCAGCCTGAGCAAGCCGAAGGAGAAGAACTTCACCGTTCCGGTCGGCGCGGTGTTTCCAACGGAGCACATGCGGCGCATTATCGTTGCCGCGCGCGAAGGCAAATCCATCCTCGAATTTCCGGTCTATGACGGCTCGGAAACCGGCGAGAAGCTCTACAACACGCTGACAGTGATCGGTAAGGCGATCGGGCCTGGTGAGCAGCCGCCGCACGACATTACCGGCAAGATGCCAGAACTTGCCAAGCTGACGCGCTGGCCGGTGACCATCAGCTATTTCGAGCATGAGAGCGTCAAAAAAGAGCAATCGGGCGAGCAGACGCCGGTCTACGCCATTTCCTTCGAGATTTACGAGAACGGCATTTCACGCAAGCTCAGCCTTCAATATTCCGATTTCACCATCGCCGGCGAGATGACGTCGCTGGATCTTAAGAAAGTGAAGCCGTGCCCGTGAGCGGGCGCAGTTTTATTTTGCGCATGACCTTATCTGAAAACCGGGTCCTACTTTTCGGGACCGTCCGCTAGTCATCCTCGATCGCCAGCCCCTTGACCACCGCGTCGCGGCCAAACTTCGCGCGCAAGCGGTCCACTGCATGTTCGGCTTCGGCGGCGCGCCGATCGATCAGATCGGAGAGATCGTCACCCGCGGCATCTTCCAGATGGCTCACGCCGATGCCGATCAAGCGGAAGCGCGTGCGGCCCACTTCCTTTTGCAAGAGATCGCGGCCGGCAGCGAAAATGCGGGCGGCCAGTTGCGTCGGGCCGGGGAGCGCGCGCGCCCGCGTGCGGGTCTTGAAATCGGCGCTCTTGAGCTTGAGCGTTACGGTTGAGCCGGCAAGCGCGTTGGCTTTCAGTCGCGCCGACACGCGTTCGGTCAGGTCCCATAGCTGCTGCTCGAGCGGGCGGAATTCGCCGATGTCGCGCTCGAACGTCGTTTCCGCCGAAATGCTCTTGGTCTCGCGCTCCGGATCGACGGTGCGGCTATCGATGCCGCGCGCCAGCCGCCAGAGTCTTGCGCCTTCCTCGCCGTAGCGGCGCATCAGGTCGTGTTCGTCGGCGTGCTGCAAATCGGCGATGATGCGAAAGCCGTCGGCGGAAAGCTTGGCGGCGCTCACCGCACCGACGCCGTAAATGAAGCCGACCGGTTTCGGCGCCAGGAACGCCACGGCGTCGGCCTCGCCGAGGACGGCAAAGCCGCGCGGCTTGTCCATGTCGGAGGCGATCTTGGCGAGGAATTTGTTGGCCGACAGCCCGATCGACACCGTGATGCCGAGATCGCGCTCGACGTGTGTCGCAAAGCGCGCCAGCGCCTTGGCCGCGCTCATGCCGTGCAGCCGCGCGGTGCCGGTCAGATCGAGGAAGGCCTCGTCGATCGAGAGCGGCTCGATCAGCGGCGTCAACTCGGCCATGGCGCGGCGCACCTCGCGGCCGACTTTGGCGTATTTCGATGGGTTGGGTTTGACCACGACCGCTTGCGGACAGCGGCGCTTGGCCTCGAACATCGGCATGGCGGAGCGAATGCCGTAAGTGCGCGCCACATAGCAGGCCGCCGCCACCACGCCGCGTTTGCCGCCGCCGACGACCACCGGCTTGTCCAGCAAAGACGGGTTGTCGCGCTTTTCGATGGTGGCGTAGAAGGCGTCGCAATCGACATGGGCGATGGTGAGCGTGTCGAGCTCGGGATGGCGCGCCAGCCGCGGCGAGCCGCAGGCCGGACAGCGTTTGGTTTGCTCCGGCGTGTCGCCCAGGCAATCGCGGCAGAAGCTCACGGGACCTCGCGCTCCCAATGCCCGCCCAGCGTTTTGCGTGCCTTTCCGATGTCGGCCGGGTTGGTCCCGGTTTCGGCCGCAAAGGCCGTCAGCAGGCGCTCGTCGGAGGCTATGTGGTCCAAAACGCCGCCCAGGAAGCCCGGTTCGCGCGCGGCCAGCCGAATCTCGGCCGGGCCTATGCCGGTCACCGAAAGGAAGCGCCCAAGCCGCTCGGCGTCGCCGGCGATGAAGGTAAGCGCCTGAATAGCCAAGCCTTCTGCCGCCTCTTGGGTTAACGGGGCCCCAAGTTTCATCGATCAAATTTGCCTTTCCGTAACAAATCGCCACTACCGTACCGATCATGCCCGAGCGCGCGCGGCCTGGCGACGGCACCCGCGCCGGGTCGGGCGCATTGGGGACAAAAGGGGCGGGGAGTTAATGCCGAAAACCGTCCTGATCGTGGAGGACAACGAGCTGAACATGAAGCTCTTCCACGACCTCCTGGAAGCGCATGGCTACCAGACCGTCGGCACCCGCAACGGGATCGAGGCGCTCGATCTCGCGCGCAAGCATCGGCCCGATTTAATCCTGATGGATATCCAATTGCCGGAAGTCTCCGGCCTCGAAGTGACCAAATGGCTCAAGGACGACCCCGATCTCAAGGCTATCCCCGTGGTGGCGGTCACCGCTTTCGCCATGAAGGGCGACGAGGAGCGCATCCGCGAGGGCGGCTGCGAGGCCTATCTGTCGAAGCCGATTTCGGTGGGCAAGTTCATCGAGACCATCCGCCATTTCCTCGGGAGCCCGTGAGATGACCGCCCGCGTTCTCGTCGTCGATGACGTACCCGCCAACGTCAAGCTGCTGGAAGCGCGGCTGTCGGCGGAGTATTTCGACGTCACCACCGCAAGGAGCGGACCGGAAGCGCTGGCGGTGGCCGAGCGCGCCGAATGCGACATCGTGCTGCTCGACGTGATGATGCCGGACATGGACGGCTTCGAGGTTTGCCGCAGGCTCAAGTCCAATCCGCTGACCCATCACATCCCGGTCGTCATGGTGACCGCGCTGGATCAACCGTCCGACCGCGTGCGCGGGCTCGAGGCCGGCGCCGACGATTTCCTCACCAAGCCGGTCACCGACGTGGCGCTGGTCTCGCGCGTGCGCTCGTTGGCGCGGCTGAAAATGGTGACCGACGAATTGCGCCTGCGCGCGCTCACCTCCAAGGAAATCGGCATCGAAAGCCCGGAGCGCGAAGCGGTGGCGGAAACCGGCCGCAATGGCCGCATCCTGATCGTGGACGACCGGCCGTCGTCCTACGAGCGCATCGTCGCAACTTTGTCGACCGAGCATAAGGTCGATGTCGAAAGCAATCCGAGCGAGGCGCTGTTCCGCGCCGCCGAGGGCAATTACGAATTGATGATCGTTTCGCTCGGCTTGAAGGAATTCGACGGGCTTCGGCTGTGCAGCCAGATGCGTTCGCTCGAGCGCACCCGCGGCGTGCCGATCCTCGCCGTCGCCGAAGCCGACAATAATGCGCGGCTGGTGCGCGGCCTCGAGATCGGGGTCAACGATTACCTGCTCCGCCCGATCGACAAGAACGAGATGCTGGCGCGCGTGCGCACCCAGATCAAGAAGAAGCGCTACACCGAACGCTTGCGCGACAATGTGCAGGCCTCGATCGAGATGGCGATCACCGACGCGCTCACCGGCCTGTTCAACCGCCGCTACATGGAATCGCATCTGGCGGCGCTGGTCGAGCAAGCGGCCGCGCGCGGCAAGCCGATTACGCTGCTGCTGGTGGACATCGACTACTTCAAGGCGGTCAACGATACCCACGGCCACGACGCCGGCGACGACGTGCTGCGCGAATTCTGCGCTGCGCATCCGCAAGGCGATCCGCAATATCGATCTCGCTTGCCGCTATGGCGGCGAGGAATTCGTCATCGTCATGCCGGAGACCGATATGGCGGTGGCCACCATGGTGGCCGAACGCCTGCGCCGCCGCATCGCCACCGAGCCCTTCGCCATCCAGCAGGGCGCCGCGCAATCTCGACGTCACCATCTCGATCGGCATCGCCGCGCTCGCGGGCGCGACCGACAATGCCGCGGCGATCCTCAAGCGCGCCGACACCGCGCTTTATCGCGCCAAACGCGACGGCCGCAACCGCGTGGTGCCGGACGCGGCGTAAGGCGAATTAGGCCCGTCCAGAAACACAAAGGGCGCCCATCGGGCGCCCTTAATTCGTCCAAGACAAACCCGCGATCACTTGATCTTGGATTCCTTGTACTCGACGTGCTTCTTGATGATCGGGTCGTATTTCTTCTTCGACAGCTTGTCGGTCTGGGTGCGCGAATTCTTCTTGGTCACGTAATAATGGCCGGTTCCGGCGCTGGAGACGAGCTTGATCTTGAGACTGGCGGCTTTGGCCATGGATTTATACCCTTAAAGCGGACGTGGTTTTGTTGGCCGGGACCCTAGCGCCGAAGCGGCAAAAGTCAAGAAAGCCGGCGCCGGCCTATTTCACCGGCATTGCTTGACGTAAACGCTCACCGCGGATTCAAATTCGCCATAGGCCGAGCGCAGCTGCTGAAACTCGTTGGAACAACTGTCGGTTCCCAGGCTGTTGGCGACGCAGCTGGAGAATTTCTGCTCGGCATCGTGCAATTTGACCAGCACGGCATTGTAGTCGGTAACGGCATCCCCGCATTCATCGGCAAAGGCGGCGCAAGGGGCGGCCAACGAGATCATCAGCCGAGACAACGCGTATCGATTTGACCACGCCAACCCTCCCTCGGGGCTATTCCGCCACCGTCATTCTACAATAGCTCCCGGAAAAACTGCTTCTCCACCATGAAATAAAACGGCACCGGCAGATCATGCGCCATGCCGGCTTCGACGCGCGCCAGAAGCTCTTCCAGCACGATGCCGGTGATGGTCGGCATGTCGAGGTGAGTGGCTTCCTCGATCGGCACCCAAGTGAGCTCGACCAGCTCGGAATCCGGCCCCACCACGCCCTCGATGGTGTCGGCGATGGCCGAAGCGTCCGCGGTCAAAAATCTTGTATCGAAGCGGCGCGGACGGCGCGGCGGCGTGATGGCGCGGGCGATGAAATGGATCTGGCCGAGGTCGGGATGCACGCTTCGCTTGGCGAATTCGGTCCAGATCTCGCCCGGCACTTGCGGCGGCGTCTCGCGCTTGACGCCAAGCAGGAGGCCGGTTTCCTCCGCGGTTTCGCGCACCGATGCGAGCGCGAGTGAGCGGGCAAATTCCGCGCTGGGCGAGGCCACCCGTTCGTTGAGTTTTTTCTGCGTGTCGGGATGCAGTTCGCTCACCGCCGGCATGGTGCGGTCGAGCACTTCGATGCGCCCGCCCGGAAAGACGAATTTGCCCGGCATGAATTTGTGACCGTGATGGCGGCGGCCGAGCAATACTTTTGGCGCAGCGCCCGAGCGGTCGATCAGCATCAGCGTTGCCGCGTCGCGCGGCTCGCTGTCTGGGAACGAGGTGTCGCGTTCCGACTTGGTCATCCGTTCGGCCCAGACATGGCCGAGGTTCGACGTATCCCGCGTCATCGTGCCTTCCGTTTTTTTCCGCGCTGCCGGTATTGGTCCTGGCGCTGATGCCCGCGCGGCTCATGTTGCGCCCGGCGGCTTGGCCGTCCGGCGCGCCCCTCAGACAAAAGCTCAAAACGCAGGGCGCCTGCAACGGGGGCTGCTTCCACCAGCTTGACGGTGACCGGATCGCCCAGCCGGTAGGTCTCGCCCGAGCGTGAGCCGACCATGGCGTGGCCGGCCTCGTCATGGCGGAAATATTCATCGCCAATGGTGCGCGCCGGGATAAATCCGTCGGCGCCGGTCTCGCGCAGTTTCACGAACAAGCCGGCGCGATGCACACCCGATATGCGGCCTTCGAAAGTCGCGCCGATGCGGTCGGCGAGAAAATGCGCGATCAGCCGGTCGTTGGTTTCGCGCTCGGCCAGCATGGCGCGCCGCTCGGTCGCGGAAATCTGCGCGCCGATCTCGGCCAGCGCCTTGTGGTCCATCGCTTCCGGCAATCCGTCGTTGCCCAGTTTGAGCGCGCGGATCAGCCCGCGATGCACGATCAGGTCGGCGTATCGGCGAATGGGCGAGGTGAAATGGGCGTAGCGGCGCAAGTTCAATCCGAAATGGCCGTAATTCTCGGCCGCGTATTCGGCCTGCGCTTGCGTGCGCAGCACGATCTCGTTGACGAGTTGCTCGGCGTCGCGGCCTTTCGCGCGGGCGAGGATGCGGTTGAAGGCTTCCGGCTTGAGCACGCCGCCTTTGGCGAGCGGAATGTCCAGCGTTGCAAGGAATTCGCGCAGCGCGTTGACCTTCTCGATCGCCGGCTCGTCGTGCACGCGGTAAATCAGAGGAATGCGCGCCTTCTCCAGCGTTTCGGCGGCGGCGACGTTGGCGAGGATCATGAATTCCTCGATCAGCCGGTGCGCATCGAGGCGCTCCTGTGTTGCCACGCGGTCCACGGTGCCGTCGGGCTTCAGCAGTATTTTGCGCTCGGGCAGATCGAGATCGAGCGGCTGGCGTTCGGTCCGGGCGCGCTTGAGGGCTTCGTAAGCCGCATAGAGCGGCTTCAAGATCGGCGCGACCAGCGGGCCGGTTTCGTCGTCGGTGCGCCCGTCTATGGCCGCCTGCGCCTGCTGGTATGATAGCTTTGCCGCCGACTTCATCATGATGCGGTGAAACGTGTGCGAGCGCTTGCGCCCGTCGGCGCCGATCACCATGCGCACGGCGAGCGCGGCGCGGTCCTCGCGCGGGCGCAGCGAGCACAAATCGTTGGAGATGCGCTCGGGCAGCATCGGCACCACGCGGTCGGGGAAATAGACCGAATTGCCGCGCACCAGTGCTTCGCGATCGAGCGCAGAGCCGGGCGTCACGTAATGGGCGACGTCGGCAATAGCGACGGTGACGATAAAGCCGCCATGGTTGTTGCCGGCGGTGTCGGGCTCGGCATGCACCGCGTCGTCGTGATCTTTGGCGTCGGGCGGATCGATGGTGATGAGCGGTAATTTGCGCCAATCTTCGCGACCGCTAAGCGTTGCAGGTTTTGCGGCTTCCGCTTCGCGCAGCGTGTCGGCGCGGAATACTTGCGGGATGCCATGGGCGTGGATGGCGATCAGGCTGACCGCGCGCTCGCTTGCGAGCGAGCCGAGCTTTTCCACCACGCGGCCGGTCGGCAGCCCCAAGCGCGGCGCGCGGCTGGTCTCGACCGCGACCAGGTCGCCGTCTTGCGCGTCGTTGGTGGAGCCTGCCGGAATAGCGAGTTCCTTGCCGAGCATTTTCTTGTCGACCGGTTCCAGCCGGCCGCCGCCATTCGGGTTTTTGCGGAAGATCCCCAGCATGCGCTGCTTGGGATGGTCGATGATCCTGATGACGCGGCCGCTGTGGCGGATACCGTTGTCTTCTTCGGTTTCCTCGACGCGCAGCAGCACGCGATCGCCGAGGCCGGCGGCTTCGCCGGGCTTTGCTTTTCGCGGCGTCTGAATGCGGATTTTCGGCGCCGGCCCGTTCGCCTCTTCGTCCCATTCGTCGGGCGTGGCGATGAGGTCGCCGTCGGTATCGCGCGCGGTGACGTCGGCCAGCACCGTGGCGGGCAGTGCGCCCCGGTGATGCAGTTTCTTGCGGCGTTTTTCGACTGCGCCTTCGTCGGCCATGTCGCGCAGCATGCGCTTGAGCTCCGCGCGCATGGCGTTCTTGAGGCCGAAGGCGCGGGCGATTTCACGGGTGCCGACTTTGCCGGGCCGTTTGGCGATGAAGGCGAGAATGTCAGCCTTGGAGGGTAGGGAGGGTGTCTTTTTAGGTTGCTTGTTCAAAATGATTGGTCCTGCGCCGCGCGCATGATCCCGAAAAGTGGGTACCGGTTTTCGGACAAGATCATGCGCATAAAAAATCAAGGCGCGTCTAGAGATAAATGTAATGATCGAAAGTCAGCTTCGCCAGCTATTCAGCGGCCGTAGCCTTGGGCGCGCGTTTTGGCGCGGCGGCAGCCGGTTTCTTTTTGGGTTTGGCCGCAGGTTTTGCAGCGGTAGCTTTGCCGGAAGCCTTCTTGCGGCCGGCGGCGCGGCGGCCTTTCGGTGAATTTCCAACGGCGGCCGCGCGGGCGTCGAGCAAGACGATGGCTTCGTCGAGCGTCACCGTTTCAGGCGTCTTGTCGCCGGTCAGCGTGGCGTTGACGCCGTTATGGCTGACATAGGGTCCGTAGCGGCCGTTCTTGACCACGATCGGCCCGCCTTTGTCGGGATGATCGCCCAGCGTCTTGCCGGGATCGGCGCCAAAGCGCCGGCCCTTTTTCGGATTGGCGATCTTGTCGGCGATGAGGGTAATGGCGCGGTTGAGCCCGACGGTGAGAACATCGTCGCCGTCTTCCAAGCTCGCATAGATTTTGCCGTGCTTGACGTAAGGTCCGAAGCGCCCGACGCCGGCCATGATCGGCTCACCGTCTTCCGGCGATTTGCCGACTTCGCGCGGCAGCGACAGCAAAGCGAGCGCCTTGTCGAGATCGACGTCTTCGGCTGCGACGCCTTTCGGCAAGCTCGCGCGCTTTGGCTTCTCGGGCTTGGGTGCGTCGGGATCTTTCTTCTCGCCTTTTTTCAGTTTCGGCGCCTTGATCTCTTCGCCAAGCTGCAAATAAGTGCCGAACCGTCCGCCGCGCAGCGTCACTTCCAGTTTGGTCTTCGGATCGACGCCCAGCACTTTCGTCGCCTGCGCGCCGGCGGCGCCCGGGGTCATCTGCCGCGTATAATTGCAGTCCGGATAATTCGCGCATCCGATGAAGGCGCCGAAGCGTCCAACTTTCAGCGACAATTTTCCGGTGCCGCATTGCGGGCACTGGCGTACGTCGCCGCCATCGGCGCGGGCTGGGAAAATGTGCGGCTCGAGCAGATCGTTGAGCGCGTCGAGCACCTGCGTGATGCGCAATTCCTTGATGTCGTTGACCGCGCCGATGAAATCGACCCAGAAGTCGCGCAAGACTTCCTTCCATTCGATTTCATTGTTGGAAATGCGGTCGAGTTTTTCTTCCAGCGCCGCGGTGAAGTCGTATTCGACATAGCGCGGGAAGAAGCTTTCCAGGAAACCGACGACGACGCGGCCTTTGTCTTCGGGGATGAGGCGCTTCTTGTCGATGCGCACGTAGCCGCGGTCTTGCAGCACTTGCAGCACCGAGGCGTAAGTCGAGGGCCGGCCGATGCCCAATTCTTCCATGCGCTTGACCAAAGCTGCTTCGGAAAAGCGCGGCGGCGGCTCGGTGAAATGTTGCGAGGCTTCGATCGCCTGCTTGGCGAGCGTCTCGGCTTGCGAGATCGCCGGCAGGCGGCGCGATTCTTCGTCATCGGAGGCTTCGTCCTGGCCTTCCTGATAGAGCGTGAGGAAGCCGTCGAACTTCACGACCTGGCCGGTGGCGCGCAAGTCGATGGTGCGCGCGCCGTTCTTGGCTTCGATATCGACGGTGGTGCGTTCGAGTTCGGCGGATTCCATCTGGCTCGCCACCGCGCGGTTCCAGATCAGCTCGTACAGCCGCGCCTGATCGCGATCGACGAATTTGGCGACCTGGTCGGGGGTGCGGCTCGGATTGGTCGGGCGCACCGCTTCGTGCGCCTCTTGCGCATTCTTCGATTTGTTCTGATAGGTGCGCGGCGATCCCGGCACGTATTCCTTGCCGTAATTCTTGCCGATCATGTTGCGGATGTCGGCAATCGCTTCCGGCGCCATGTCGATGCCGTCGGTGCGCATATAAGTGATGAGGCCGGTGGTCTCGCCGTCGATCTCGACGCCTTCGTAGAGCCGCTGCGCCAGCCGCATGGCGATCGCGGGCGCAAAGCCGAGCTTGCGGCTGGCTTCCTGCTGCATGGTCGACGTCGTGAACGGCGGCGGCGGATTGCGCCGCGCGGGCTTGGCTTCGACCGCGGCGACCGTGAAGGTGGCGCCTTCGAGCGCCTGCTTGAGATCGTCAGCCTGTTTTCCGGAGCCGATATCGAGCCGTTGGATCTTCTGCCCGTCGGCGCCGACCAGACGCGCCTCGAATTCGTCGCCGCGCGGGGTCTTTAGCTTGGCGAGGATCGACCAGTATTCCTTGGCGATGAACTTCTCGATCTCCAGCTCGCGGTCGCAGACCAGCCGCAGCGCGACGGATTGCACGCGGCCGGCCGAGCGCGCGCCGGGCAATTTGCGCCAAAGCACAGGCGAGAGCGTGAACCCCACCAGATAATCGAGCGCGCGGCGGGCAAGATAAGCATCGACCAGCGCGGCATCGATGGCGCGCGGGTGCTTCATCGCCTCGGTCACCGACTGTTTGGTGATCGCATTGAAGACGACGCGCTCGACCGCCTGACCTTTCAGCGCATGTTTTTCGTTGAGTGCTTCCAGCACATGCCAGGAAATGGCCTCGCCTTCGCGGTCCGGGTCGGTCGCCAGGATGAGGGTGTCGGCATTCTTGAGGGCGTGGGCGATGTCGTTGACGCGCTTTTGCGACTGGGGGTCGACCTCCCAGAGCATCTTGAAATCGTTGTCAGGGTCGACCGATCCGTCCTTGGCCGGCAGGTCGCGGATATGCCCAAACGAGGCCAGGACCTCGTAGCCGGGCCCAAGGTATTTGTTGATCGTCTTCGCCTTGGAAGGCGAACTCGACAACGACAACTTTCATGAAAATCCAAGGGGTTAACCGCCGCGACCAAGCCGGATCGGGGTGGAATTGGCCGTTAGCTTTGGCCGGAACATGGGGAAGGCGGACTTGAGTGTCAAATCCGGGCCTTCAGGAGACGGCTTCAAAGCAGCCAAATTGGGCGCGAAAGAGACCGGAACGTAGCGTCGTTACAACCCAAAGATGTAAATTTAATAAAACTCAATTTAAGACTTACGTTTCGGAATAGACAGTGTATTTTCGCTTCGGGCCGAAGCGCGCGCGCAAGCGCGCGGACTTTTGCCACGGGACCAAAATGGCCGATCACTCTTCAACCGGTGACGCCCGGCGACCCCACAGCGGTAGCCAGCTACGTCGCGACCTCTCGGGCGATCTTGCCACCATGGCGCGCCGCACCGGTCTCGATACGCTCGGCTACCTGCTCGAAATGGTCCGTCTTGAGGCCGAAAGCGTTGCGCGGCATATGCCGCATAGCGGCGGCCGCTGACCTGTATCGTCGCATTATTGCCGATTACTTCATGTGCAGGCCGAGCCGCTCCAGAAAAGCGGGTGTCGGATTACCGTCCGGCACCATGCCGAACTTCACCTGCTCGGCGCGGATATTGTCGCGCAGATCGAAGTCCACGTGGCCCTCGAAATCGGTGACCTTGTAACCAAGCGCGGCGAGCTTCTTCTGCAACGCGATGCGCGCATCGCGCGATAGCGGGCGATCGTCGGCTGGGCCACTTGGCCTTGATCTCAGGCCCGCCATGCATGCGGTCGGCGAGATGGCCGACCGCGATCGCATAGGCGTCGGAGTTGTTGTACTCCTTGAGCACATTGTAGTTGTCCGTGACGATGAAGGCTGGTCCCTTTGCACCGGCCGGGAAAAAGAGAATGCCTTTGACGTCCGGCGGCGGAAATGGCTTGCCGTCGGCGCGCCGGACGCCGAGCTTCTGCCAGCCGGCGAAGTCGTCATGGCTGTGCATGGTATTAAAGCCATTTGGCACCGCGACCTCGAAGCCCCAAGGCAGGCCGTGCTTCCAATGACTTTTCATCAGGTAATTGCCGGTCGAGCCGAGAATGTCCGGAACATTCGTCCAGAGGTCTTTGCGGCCGTCGCCGTCAAAATCATAGGCAAAGTCGATGAACATTCGAGGGCATGAATTGGGTCTGACCCATGGCGCCGGCCCATGAGCTGACCATGCGTTTCCGGTCGAAACGATTGTCCTGCATGATTTTCATGGCGACGATCAGCTCGTTGCGAAAATAGGGATGGCGATAGCCGACATAGGCGAGCGTCGCGAGCGAGCGGAACACGTCCCATTTGTCTTTCTCGGCGCCGAAGTCGCTTTCGATCCCCCATAGCGCGATCAGCACCCAGCGCTCGACGCCGAATTTCTTCTCCACCGCGTCGAAAGTCTTGGCCCATTGCTGCGCCTTTATCTGGCCTTCGGCGATGCGCCGCTTGTTGGCAACCGCATTGACGTAAGCGCCGACCGGCTTGCCGTATTCCGGCTGGCGCTTGGTGGCGGCGATCACGCGCGCATCGGGGGTGACGCCTTGCATCGCGACAGCGAAAGTCGCGCGCGTAATGCCTTTGGCCTGCGCATCCGGCCAAAGCTCGGCGGCGAATGCGGCGAAGGATTTCTGCGGCGTCTGCGCGCGCGCAGCTGGCGGCGCGAGCAAAACGGCAAGAACGGCAAACGAGCGGAGCAGGGTGTCGATTCGCATCGGCCCGTTTATAGCAGCGATACCAGGCCGCCGCCGTGGCGCTCCAGCCGTCCGGCGATTTCGAGTTCCAACAGCACGGTGCGCACGATCGCGGGCGAGGTCTGCGACAGCCGCACCAAATCGTCGAGCGCCACCGGCGTCGGCCCGAGCAGGCTGACAATGCGGCTGCGCTCGTCCTCGCCCGGCTCGCTGTCGGGCGCGCCTAGAATTTCAGGCTCCGGCTCCTGCGCCGGCAAATCGAGCCCACGGCCCAGGATAGGTTCGAGCACGGCGATCACGTCGGCGGCTTCGGTGACGAGCGTTGCGCCCTGTTTGAGCAGCCCATTAGTGCGGATTATGGCGCAACCAGTCGAGCCGCTGTTCTTCGCTCAGTTTAACCCGCTCACTCAACGCCTTGCCCCCGACGCTCGCGCCCGATGCAGCATCGCTCAGGGCACAACCGGGGACAACCGAAAGTTTAGGAGGGAGTTTTAGCTTTTCGCGCCGATCTTGCCTTCGGTGCCATTGAGCAGGCGGGCGATATTGGCGCGGTGCATGACCCACGTCAGCACGCTGAGCGCCAGGAACAGCAGCGCGTCGTTGGGTTGGCCCAGGCCCACAGCGCCAGCGGCGTGATCGCGCTGGCGACTAGCGCCGCAAGCGAGGAATAACGGCTCAGAAAAGCGACCACGAGCCAGATCGCAATGAAGATCAGCGCGGCCGGCCAGTAGAGCCCGATCAACAGGCCGATATAAGTGGCGACACCTTTGCCGCCTTTGAACTTGAGCCAGACCGGAAACAGATGGCCGAGGAAGGCGCCCAAGCCCAGCGATGAGCGCCGCTTCGTGTCCGGCAAAATGCGCGACGATCAGCACGGCCACGGTGCCCTTGAAGGCGTCGCAGAGCAACGTCGCCGCAGCGAGGCCCTTCTTGCCGGTGCGCAGAACGTTGGTGGCGCCGATATTGCCGGAGCCGATGTTGCGCAGATCCGGCCCGCCGGTTGCGCGCGTGATCAGCAGCCCGAACGGAATCGAGCCGAGCAGATAGCCGAAGACGAAGGCCAGAGCGTAGGTCATACGTATTCGTAAACCGTGCGGCCGGCGACGATGGTGCGCACCACGCGGCCGGTGAGGCGGGCTTCATCAAGCGGGGTGTTCTTGCACTTCGACTTCAGTTCGGCCGCATCGAGCACCCAAGGCATGTCGGCATCGATGACGATGATGTCGGCGGCCGAGCCGTTGCGCAAGTTGCCGCCCGGCAGGCCAAGCAATTCGGCCGGCCGCGTCGACATGGCGCGCAGCAGCGTCTTCAATTCGATCTCGCCGCTGTGCACCAGGCGCAAGCCGGCGGTGAGCATGGTCTCCAGTCCGATCGCGCCAGGCGTTGCTTCAGCAAAGGGCAGGCGCTTGACCTCGACGTCCTGCGGATTGTGGTCCGACATCACCACGTCGATCAGGCCGCTGGCCAAGCCTCGACCAGCAGCTTGCGGTCGTCCTCGGTGCGCAAAGGCGGCGAGACTTTCAGAAACGTGCGATAGGGCCCGATATCGTTTTCGTTGAGCGTGATGTGATTGATCGACGTGGACGCCGTGACATCGAGACCGGCATCCTTGGCGCGGCGCAGCACTTCGAGCGATTGCCCGCAGGTGATCGAGGCCGCGTGATAGCGCCCGCCGGCGAGCGCCACCAGACGAATGTCGCGCTCGAGCATCACCGTCTCGGCCGCAGTCGGGATGCCGAGCAGGCCGAGGCGGGCGGCGAACTCGCCTTCGTTCATCACGCCGTCGCCGACCAACTGCGGATCCTCGGTGTGATGCACGATCAGCGCGTCGAAATCATTGGCGTAAGTGAGCGCGCGCCGCATCACTTGCGCGTTGGTGATGCTCTTGTCGCCGTCGGTGAAGGCGACCGCGCCGGCCGCTTTCAGCAGGCCGATCTCGGTCATCTCCTTGCCTTCCAGCCCTTTGGTCAGCGCCGCCATCGGATGCACGTGCACGATCGCGGTGTCGCGCGCGCGCCGCAGCACGAAATCGACGGTGGCCGGATCGTCGATCACCGGCGAGGTATTGGGCTGGCAGACGATGGTGGTGACGCCGCCGGCGGCCGCCGCCTGGCTCGCCGAGGCAAATGTTTCGCGGCTGGCGGCGCCTGGTTCGCCGATGAAAGCGCGGATGTCGACAAGGCCGGGCGCCACCACCTTGCCGCGGCAATCGACCACCTCGGTGCCTTCCGGCACGCCGGCGGCGCCGATGCCCTTTTTGGCCTCGCGGATAATGCCGTCGGCGATCAACAGGTCGCCGGGAAAATCCATATCGCGCGACGGATCGACGATCCGGGCGTTGGCGAGCAGGATCGGGCGGCGGTCGGACAGCATGAGTTACGCATTCGGCAAATTACGCGACAAAGCTTCCAGCACGGCCATGCGCACCGCGACGCCCATCTCCACTTGTTCGCGGATCACCGATTGGGCGCCGTCGGCGACGATGGAGTCGATCTCGACGCCGCGGTTCATCGGGCCTGGATGCATGACCAGCGCGCCGGGCTTGGCGAAGGCGAGTTTCTTTTCGTCGAGGCCCCAGTAGTGGAAATATTCCGACACCGACGGCACGTAGGAGCCGTTCATGCGCTCGCGTTGCAGGCGCAGCATCATGACGATGTCGGCGCCGTGCAAGCCTTCGCGCATGTCGCGCGCAACTTCGACGCCGAAGCGCTCGATGCCGGGAGGCAGCAGGGTGGAGGGCGCCACCACGCGCACGCGCGCGCCCATCGTGTTGAGCAGCATGATGTTGGAGCGGGCGACGCGCGAATGGAGGATATCGCCGCAGATCGCCACCAGCAGGCCTTCGATGCCGCCTTTGTTGCGGCGGATGGTGAGCGCGTCGAGCAGCGCTTGCGTCGGGTGCTCGTGCGAGCCGTCGCCGGCATTGATCACCGAGCAATCGAGCTTGCTGGCCAAGAGTTCGACCGCGCCGGAGGCGTGGTGGCGCACCACCAGGATGTCCGGGATGCATGGCGTTGAGCGTGATCGCGGTGTCGATCAGCGTCTCGCCCTTGCGCATGGAGGACGAGCCGGTCGACATGTTCATGACATCGGCGCCCAGCCGCTTGCCCGCCAGTTCGAACGAGGACTGGGTGCGGGTGGAGGCCTCGAAGAACAGATTGATCTGGGTGCGGCCGCGCAACGAGGCGCGTTTTTTCTCGACTTGGCGGTTGAGTTCGACGAATTCCTCGGCGAGGTCGAGCAGGCCGGAAATCTCTTCGCGGGAAAGCCCTTCGATCCCCAACAGATGCCGCCTGTTGAGGACGAATGAAGATTTCGGCGCAATGTTCATTAAAGGAAGGTCTATAGGCGCAAGTTCTGGTCCCGGCAAGGGCCGCGACGCACGCGTCCACACGCTGTCCGTGGCCGGTCGGTTGCGTGATTAACGGGAACATCCGGCGGCGCTGGCCGTTGACCGGTGACCAGCCGGCGGCCTCACCGCCGGAACGATTTGCACTATGCGGTATCGGAACGCGCCATCAACGCCGCATCGACACCCCGGGACGGCAAAGGAGATCAACCATGCGGAGCTTTCTGAAATATGCGGCAGCGGTGACGCTCGCGGGCGCGCTTGCCGTTGCCAGCCGTCGTGCCGAGCCAGGCGCGCTGGAACGGCCATCATCACTGGCGTAACGGTGGCGCCATCGGCGCTGGCCTTGCGGCGGCCGCGAGTGCTCGGCGCGGCAGCGGCCAACGGCTATTACGGACCCGGGCTACGGCTATGGTATGGGCCGGGCTATGGCTATGGACCGGGCGCCTACGCATACGATCCGGGACCGGTCTATGGCGCGCCGCGCCACGTACTATCGGCAACTGGACGGCTGCTGGCACGTGCACCGACAGTCGACCGCGATTACGCCGCTATTACGGCCGCCTGCAATAACTAAGACGACCGGCAAGCTTTTCGGATGGGGCGGGCCGCAAGCCCGCCCTTATTGATTGAACTTAGCGAGGCGGTCGAGCGCGCCCTGCAAAATGAACGCGGCGGCGTGCTGATCGATCATCTTGGCGCGCTTGGCGCGGCTCATGTCGGCCGAGATCAGATCGCGCTCGACCGCGGCGGTGGACAGCCGCTCGTCCCAGAGCGCGATCGGCAATTCCGTGAGCTTGGCCAAATTGCGGGCGAAGGCGCGCGTCGATTGCGCGCGCGGGCCTTCCGAGCCGTCCATGTTGATGGGCAGGCCCAGCACGAAGCCGGCGGCGTTGCGCTCGGCGGCGAGCTCCAGCAGCGCGCGCGCGTCGGCGGTGAATTTCGTGCGCGCGATTGTGGTCACGCCGGCGGCGAGCTTGCGGTCGGGATCGCAGGCGGCCACGCCGATGGTCTTGCTGCCGAGATCGAGCCCGATCAGGGCCGCCGCGCGGCGGCAAGATGCCCGGCGGCTTCGACGAGCGGCAATATGACAGCCATCGGCGAAGGGCTAGCACGCGGCGAAGCTCTTGCATCCGGATAAAATTCGCCCTCACATAGCGGGGTTGGCCGTTAAATGCCGGGTTTCTTTCGGGGGTCTGCAATGAATGTGAGCAGCGGCAAGCGCAAGCGCGCCGATATCGACATGCGCGCCTTTGCCAAATCGGCGGGCGCCACCGTCAAGGTGCCGGCCGGCGGCATCGTGTTCAACAAAGGCGATGCCGGCGAGTGCATGTATATCCTGCAGTCGGGCGTCATCGACATGGTGATCGGCGACAAGGTGATCGAGACGGTGGGGGCGAACGAAGCGATCGGTTTCATGTCGATGATCGACGATCAGCCGCGCTCATCCACCGCGCGCGCCAAGGAGGCTTGCGAATTCTCGCTGATCGACGCGCGCACCTTCCGCTTCATGGTGGACGAGGTGCCGAATTTCGCCACCTACATCATGGCCGTGCTGGCGCGCCGCATCCGCGGCATGAGCAAGGCGATGTGATTTTTTGCCAGCGTATTAGCCAAAGCTTCCGCGCAAGGCATGCGCCATCGCCCCTGTTCTTTGCGGCGCGGGGGCGCCGACCGGATCTCGGGCTTGCCCGATATCCGGCACTCAAAACCTTATCCATTCCCGCTTTCGCGGGGCCTTCTTTCGTCCCTCGGCAAAAGCCGAGGGGGATGGCGCGCCGATCGGCGCGTCATTCCTTATGTGCGTGCACGGTTTCCCGTACACGGCGCCTTCGGCGCGCCATCGCGGCTCTCGTTGCGCCTGGCGCCGCACTCAGCTCCAGGCCGCGCTTCCTGGGACGTGGCCTTGGCGGCTGTTCGCCACCTTCGGCCTGTCCCAGTCCAGCGAGTCCTCGCAGACCGTCTTAATGCCGGACGGGCGGAGCCCCGGAGCCGCCCGAGTGCAGGTGAGCGAAACCCTCGCCCGCGGGCGCCGCATCCGATCCCACTTGCATGACGCCTCATGAAGCGCCCTCGGAGATCGGACCATATGGAATATAGTCCTAGATTGGGGCAGGCATTATGGCATCCGGCATTATTTCCTATTCGATGCTTTTTGCGTGCTCCCTTGCCGGCTCATAGTGGTATCTTGCGTGACGGGCAGCAAATGCGTGACGACGGTCAGGGGGCTTCGATGCAATTTCCAGTTTTGACCGCGTTGCGCGTTGCCGCGCCACTGGCGCTGGTCCTGCTGCCGGCGGCGTCGGCGGCGCAAACGGTGGAAAATCCGCCAGCGTTCAACGCCGCCCAGTTCCCCGGCATCACCCGGGTCGGCCCCAATTACAGGGTCGAGAGCCCGGTGCGCAGCGACGGGCTGATGCGCGATTACATCCTGACGACGCCGTATGGCCAGGTCTCGGTGCGCGGCGATGCCATGCTGCGCATGCGCAGCAACGAACTGGTCGCGTTGTCGCTGCTGGAAAAGGTCAGCACCTCGCAATCGTTCTCGCGCGCGCTGGCCGAGGCAGGTCTGAGCCCGCTCAAATATACCGGCCAGCTTATCATCAATCCGGTGAAGACCGTGGGCGACACGCTCGCCGGCATCGGCGGGTTGTTCGGCCGCATCGGTTCCGGTTTGCACAATGCCGGCAAGACCCAGGACAACGCCATGGGCAGCCTGCTCGGCGTCACCAGCCAGCGGCGCGAATTGGCGGCGGCTTACGGCGTCGACCCTTACACCGATTTCGCGCCGCTCGATGCCAAGCTCAAGCAACTGTCGGAAGCAGCCGCCCTTGGCGGCTTGGCTGTGACCGGTGCGCTGCTCGCAGTTCCCGGCGCCGCCGGCATTGTGGTGTCGAACCTCTCCACCGCCAACAAGCTCAATGACGTCGCCATTGACGAACTGGCACGCAATTATACGGCCGCACAAATCCTCGACCTCAACCGCGGTCTGCTCACCAAGCTGGGGGTGGCGCCGGAAGTGAGCGAGAGCCTGCTCGCCAACCGCAATTATACGCCGATCGATCTTGCGGCCATACTGGCCGCGCTCGAAAGCATGGCGGCTGTGAAGGACCGCGCCGTGTTCGTTGAGCGCGTGGCGCAGGCCGATGTGCGCGCGACCGCTTTCTTCATGCGCCGGCAGGCCGAGCTGATGGCCGACGACTATCGCCGGCACGGCGGCTTTGTGCGCTTCGTCGTCGCTCGCCGGCTATCCGTTCCTTGAAACACGCGATGGCCGCATCGTCACCTTGGCGCCGATCGATGCGCTGTCTTGGACGCAAGAAACCGCCGTGGGTTTTGCCGATGTCACAGCCGCGCGCCGGCAAGTGGCGCCCAAGGCGCATGGCGAATTGCGCATCACCGGCAGGCGACGGCGCTCGCCAAGAAGGAACTCAAGCGCGAAGGCTGGGCCGTGCGTGAGCGGAAATAAAGGCGGGGCAGGCGAGGGCGGCCGGTTGCCGTCGAAAAGGCGCCTCTGCTATAGCCCGCTCAAAAATCATCCGACGCCGCCGCTGATCGCGTTTCTGCTGCTGGGGACACTCGGATTTCCGCTTGGTGCGTCGGTGCTGATCGGTGGGCTGGCCGACTGGCTGCGCGCGGATTTGAGCGAAGGCTGGCCGACCGCCACGGCGCGCATCCTGCACAGCGAGGCGATGATGCGGCTCGGCAAAGGCCCGCGCCATTACCCCGATATCAGTTATGACTACGAGGTCGCGGGCAAGCGCTACACGTCGTCGTCCATCCGGTTCTCGGGAGCCCATTTCCGCACCAATGACGGGGCGCAGCAGGTCGTCGACCGGTATCCTGCGGGCAGCGACGTCATGGTGCGCTACGACCCGGACAACCCGGCGACCGCCGTGCTCGAGTCCTCGCCGGCCGGCGCCTACCAGAGCCATCTGGCTGGGCGTCACCTTTGTGCTGCTTCCCTTCCTCGGCTTCTCCCAGGCCTTCCGCGACATGCTGAACGGCTGAGCGGTGCGCGCGTGCGATTGCGAGCGCAAACGCCGGCATGCTAAGGCGAGGCGGAGAGAGTGCCCATGTCCGTTGACGCCGATACCGTGCGCCGCATCGCCCATCTTGCCCGCATCGCGGTCAAGGAGGACGAGGTCGAGCATCTCAAAGGCGAGATCAACGCCATCCTGGCCTGGGTCGAGCAGCTGTCGGAAGTCAATGTCGAGGGCGTCGAGCCGATGACCTCGGTGACGCCGATGGCCATGAAAAAGCGCGCCGACGCGGTGACCGACGGCGGCATTGCCGACCAGATCGTGAAAAACGCGCCGGCGAGCGAGCGATAATTTCTTTTTGGTGCCGAAGGTGGTCGAGTAACGCGCCATGTGCATCGCTTGTGAACTCGGGTTTTGGAGCATGATGGACGCGCTGCCGCCGGAGGCGCGCGAGCGCATCTTGCGCGAGCAGGAAGCACGGCGCGGCTCGCCTGCGACGCGCCCGTGTCGCCCGAACCGGCTCAGCCTGAACCGACGCGCCAAGCAGACGTGACAGACCGTGACTGACCTGACGGCGCTCACGCTGGCGCAAGCGCGCGACGGGCTGAAGAAGAAAGACTTCTCCGCCGCCGAGCTCACGCAAAACGCATCTCAAGGCGATGGAGCAGGCGCGCGCGCCTGAAGGCCTTCGTGCTGGAAACGCCCGAGCGCGCCAGCCGAGATGGCGAAAGCCGCCGACGCGGCGCATTGCCAAAGGAGGCGCGCGGCCGCTCGAAGGCATTCCGATGGCGGTCAAGGATATGTTCTGCACCGCCGGCGTGCGCTCGACGGCGTGCTCGCACATCCTGGATAATTTCGTGCCGACCTATGACTCGACCGTCACCTCCAATCTGTGGCGCGACGGCGCGGTGTTGCTCGGCAAAACCAATTGCGACGAATTCGCCATGGGCTCGTCGAACGAGACGTCGTATTTCGGCCCGGTGAATTCGCCGTGGCGGCGCAAAGGTTCGAACACGCCGCTGGTGCCGGGCGGATCGAGCGGCGGCTCGGCCGCGGCGGTGGCGGCGCAATTATGCGCGGGCGCGATCGGCACCGACACCGGCGGCTCGATCAGGCAGCCGGCGGCCTTCACCGGCATTGTCGGCATGAAGCCGACATATGGGCGCTGCTCGCGCTGGGGGATCGTCGCCTTTGCCTCATCGCTCGATCAGGCCGGACCTTTTGCGCGCAGCGTGCAGGACGCAGCGATCTTGTTGCGCTCGATGGCGGGCGCCGACGCCAAGGATACGACCTGCGCCGATTTGGCCGTGCCCGATTACGAAGCCGCGGTCGGCAAATCGGTCAAGGGCCTGCGCATCGGCATTCCGAAAGAATACCGGCTTCCCGGCATGGCGGCCGAGATCGAGAAGATCTGGCAGCAGGGCATGGACTGGCTCAAAGCCGCCGGCGCCGAACTTGTCGACGTGTCGCTGCCGCACACCAAATACGCGCTGCCGGCCTATTACATCGTGGCGCCGGCGGAAGCCTCGTCGAATTTGGCGCGCTATGACGGCGTGCGCTACGGCTTGCGCGAACAGGCCTCCGACATCACCGCGATGTATGAAGGCACGCGCGCGGCGGGCTTTGGCGCCGAAGTGCGCCGGCGCGTGATGATCGGCACGTACGTGCTCTCGGCCGGTTATTACGACGCTTATTATTTGCGCGCGCAGAAGGTGCGCACGCTGATCAAGAAAGACTTCGAGGACTGCTTCAAGGCCGGCGTGCACGCCATGTTGACGCCGGCAACGCCGTCGGCCGCCTTCGGCATCGGCGAAAAGGGCGGGGCCGATCCGGTCGAGATGTATTTGAACGACGTGTTCACGGTGACGGTGAACATGGCCGGCCTGCCGGGGATTTCGGTGCCGGCGGGATTGGACGGCGCAGGGCCTGCCGCTTGGCCTGCAGCTCATCGGCCGCCCGTTCGACGAGGAGACGCTGTTCTCGCTTGGGGCTGTGATCGAGCAGGCGGCGGGGACATTCACGCCGGAGAAGTGGTGGTGACGCCGCGCGCTTTCGAACTCACGCTTAACGACAAGGCGCCGCCGGGCGAATTAAACGCCGCGCTACAAGCGCTGTGGTGGGCGAAGAAAGACGATTGGGAGAAAGCGCACAGGCTGGTGATGGGCGCGACCGGCGTAGAGGCTGCTCACGTGCACGCATATCTGCACCGCGTCGAAGGCGATCTCAGCAATGCCGGCTACTGGTACCGGCGGGCGCGCCAGCCTGTGTGTACGGCTGCGCTCGATGCCGAATGGACGGCGATCGTCGAAAATTTGCTTACGATCAGCTAATTCGGATTGGCGGTGGCGATCGGCGGCAGGTCCTGGTCGCCGGTAACGGTTTTCTTGCCGCCCAGTTCGCCGCCGCTGAGGATAAAGACCATGGCGGCGACGGCGACGATGCCGCCGAGGATCATGCCGAATTTGCCGGTTTCATTGTTCATCGCTCTGGCTCCATCTTGCGCTGGCGTGACGGGCGGCTTGTGCCGGGCAAATCCGGCAAAAACCCAGGCCAATTCCGGCAATTTCAGGGAAAGCACAGCGTAAATGGCTCCCATGCAAGAGAGCCGGGCTGGCTTTTTCGCGCTCTTGCGCTAGGTCTTAAGCCATGAACGCGCAGGCAAAACCCAACAAACTGATCAAAGGCGCCTCCGGCGACTGGGAAGTCGTCATCGGCATGGAGGTGCATGCGCAAGTTACCTCCAAGTCGAAATTGTTTTCCGGCGCCTCGACCGAATTCGGCGCCGCGCCCAATTCCCAGGTCTCGCTGGTCGATGCCGCCATGCCGGGCATGCTGCCGGTGATCAACGAGGAATGCGTGCGCCAGGCCGTGCGCACCGGTTTGGGGCTCAAAGCCAAGATCAATCTGAAATCGGTGTTCGACCGCAAGAACTACTTCTATCCCGATTTGCCGCAGGGCTATCAGATCAGCCAATACAAGCAGCCGATCGTGGGCGAGGGCGAAGTCGTCGTCGATCTCGATGGCGGCGAGGCGGTCAGCGTCGGCATCGAGCGGCTGCATCTCGAACAAGACGCCGGCAAGAGCCTGCACGACCAGCATCCCAACATGAGCGCGATCGATCTCAACCGCTCGGGCGTGGCGCTGATGGAGATCGTGTCGAAACCCGATCTGCGCTCGGCCGAGGAGGCCAAGGCTTTTCTCACCAAATTGCGCTCGATTTTGCGTTATCTCGGCACCTGCGACGGCGACATGGAGAAGGGCTCCTTGCGCGCCGACGTCAACGTGTCGGTGCGCAAGCCGGGCGCAGCACTCGGCACGCGCTGCGAGATCAAGAACGTCAATTCGATCCGCTTTGTCGGCCAGGCCATCGAGCACGAGGCGCGCCGGCAGATCGGCATCATCGAGGACGGCGGAAAGATCGATCAAGAGACGCGGCTGTTCGATCCCAATAAAGGCGAAACGCGCTCGATGCGCTCCAAGGAAGAGGCGCACGACTATCGTTATTTCCCCGATCCGGATTTGCTGCCGCTGGAAGTGACGGAAAAATACGTCGCCGATCTCGAACGCGCGCTGCCCGAACTGCCCGACGCCAGGAAAGCGCGCTTCATGCGCGACTTTGCGCTCTCGGTTTATGACGCCGACGTCTTGGTGGCCGAGCGCGAGACCGCCGAATATTACGAAGCGGTCGCCAAAGGGCGCGACGCCAAGGCCGCCGCCAATTGGGTGATCAATGAATTGTTTGGCCGCCTCAATAAAGAGGGCAAGGACATCGCGGCCTCGCCGGTGAGCGCTGGCCAACTCGGCGGCATGCTCGATCTGATCGCGGACGGCACGATTTCGGGCAAGATTGCCAAGGACTTATTCGAGATCCTGTGGACCGAAGGCGGCGACCCGCGGGCGCTGGTCGAGGCGCGCGGCATGAAGCAAGTCAGCGACGCCGGCGCCATCGAGAAGACAATCGACGACATTATCGGCAAAAATCCCGACAAAGTCGCCGACGCCAAGACCAATCCGAAGGCCATTCAGTGGTTCGTCGGGCAAGTGATGAAGGCCTCGGGCGGTAAAGTGAGCCCGCAAGTCGTCAACGATCTCCTGAAAAAGAAACTCGCGCTCTAAATCTCGCCGCGCATGGCGCGCATTGTGCATTGCAAGCGCGTGCACGTGTGCGCGCAAGCGCGACGATGCAAAAAATTCGCGACGTGAATCGTTTTTTGGCGCGCAAACCAAAATATTTACCGAGACGCGTTCCGTGTTCGGCGCGAATCACTTGGCACTGATTCGCTCGTTTTGATCGATTCAGACGCCGCGCGAGGCGTTTTGCGGGCTGCTTGTGTAAAAAATTTTTGACGCGTGCTTTTGTGCATCACGAGCGGTATCGGCGCAGAAATTTGCGCACGACGCGCGCGATTTTATTTTTTATCCGCGCGCAATGTGCAAAAGCGCATAGTGCAAGAAGTCCTTATTTCATCGAATGTTTTGCAGTGTCGCGCATAACGCGCGCACTTCGTTGCAATTGCATTGGCGCAATCAATCGTCACGGTGCGCGATGACGATGACGATGCGCATGCGCGCGTGTTTTGCGCGTCGCGTTTACGTTTCATTAGGCGGCAAGCTGTTTTTTTAGTCGCGCTGTAGTAAATGAAATGCAGTGTGCGTCGATTCGCGACGCGCGCTAATGCGACACCCGCCATGTTCATCATGGCTAGGAGGGCAGCAAATGGCTAAACGTCGTAAGAAAGCAGCGGCGAAGAAGACGAAGAAGCGGAAGAAGAAGCTCTAGTCTGACGCCACTTCTCGATCTTCGCACATAAGTCGTGTCGAAGGTTGCGTCATACGGGCCGGTGCGCGTCAGGGGGTGATGAGCGATCTGCAAACGCTCCAGGGCGCCCCGGTTCCGATGATACAGAGGGCGTCGGCGAGACATCGAGTTTCGCCGACGCCCTCGGTGTATCTGCAACGCGTAGCGATTGCGCGCTTACGTTAAATCCCAGCAGCCGAAAAAATTCTTCGACGCCGGCTCAGGCGCCCTTTTCCTTGAGGCGCTTGTTGCAGGCGCTCCAGTATTGCGGCCACTTCATTCCCTTTTCGATTTTGTTGGCGGCTTTGGCCGCCTTCCACTCGACGCCGCATTCCTTGATGCGCTTGCGCTCGGCGAGTTGAGCGGCACTCGGCTCCTTCTTGGCCTTGGCCGCCTTGCTGTCTTGCGCCCATGCGACTTGCGACACAGGCGATAGCGGCACGCCGATCAGGCCTGCGGCCACCACGGCTGCAAACAAAAGTTTGTACATAGCTTCCCCCGTTTATTGGGCGCGGCCGCCGCGGCCGTGATGCCGCAGCCCGCAACCCGAGGCCAAGATTAACGCGCATGGGTTGCGGGCGTCCAGTATGCTCCCTCCAGAGCGGCCGAACGATGCTTTTGGCGAGGGGACGTAAGGCCGGTTGCGGTTTGTAGCCTGCGGACTTAGCTCTCTCTGTAATGTCACTTGTAAAATCACTCGTGAAATCATTTGGGCTTATGGGAGCAGGCAATGGCGCGTGCGCGAAAGACGAAGTCTAAAGCCAAGGCGAAAGGCAAAAGCAGGATCACCAAGAGCAAGCCGCGCAAACCGGCAAAGCCGATCGATCTTTATTATTGGGCGACGCCGAACGGCTTCAAGATTTCGATCATGCTGGAAGAGTGCGGCCTGCCGTATAACTTCATTCCGGTGAACATTTCCAAGGGTGAGCAGTTCGAACCCGATTTCCTGAAAATTTCGCCCAACAACCGCATGCCGGCCATCGTCGATCCAGACGGGCCGGGCGGTAAGCCGATCTCGATTTTCGAATCCGGCGCCATTCTGCAATATCTCGGCCGCAAGACCGGCAAGTTCTATCCGAGCGAGGAGCGCGCGCGCGTCGAGGTCGAGCAGTGGCTGTTCTGGCAAATGGGCGGCATCGGACCGATGGCGGGCCAGTTGCATCACTTCAAGAACTACGCGGTGGAGACGCTTAACTACGCGATCAACCGCTACACCAACGAAATGAACCGGCTCTACGGCGTGATGAACATCCGCCTCAAGGACCGCGAATTCATCGCCGGCAAATATTCCATCGCCGACATGGCGATCGTCGGCTGGGCCAATGGCTGGGAGCGGCATGGGCAGGACATCAACGAGTTCCCGCACTTCAAACGCTGGCTCGAGACGGTCAAAGCGCGGCCGGCGGTCAAGCGCGGCATGGCGCTGGGGATGGAGCTGCGCCAGGGGATCGATATGAAGGATCCCAAGGTGCAGGCGGTATTGTTCGGCCAGCGCGCCCGCAGCGCCTGAAGCGCGAATCACCTCGTCCCGTCGTCTTAGGTGGTTATTTAGCGCTTAGCGGGCGGGGTTAGCGCTTCCTCAATTACGGCGGTAACAACGTCAAAAAGCCCGTAAATACGGGCTTTTTGCGCGTTTTGCGGCCGCTTTGGCAGCCGCGCGCTTCATGTTCGATTCATCGCAACGATTAAACAGTCATTCAAATTTTCCCCGTTAGATCGCCCTCACCGGACGAGAACTCCGGCCAACAGGGGCGCGTCGGATCCAGGGGCTGGATCCGAAGCCGCGAAAAGGGGAGGCCGAAATGGCTGACATCGACGTGGCGGCAATTGCCGTCGAACCGAAAGACGCAGAAGGCTGCTTTGCGCAGGGGCTGATCTATTCATCGGGCGCAGGTGTCGCGGTCGATCTGATCGAGGCGCACAAGTGGTTCAACATCGCGGCCATGCGCGGGCAAACCGAAGCTGCCGCCATGCGGCGCGAGATCGCCGAGCAGATGGCTGACGCCGAGATCGGCCAAGCCCAGCGCGCCGCGCGCGATTGGCTGAAAAGCCATCCGGTGGAAGCTGCTCCCGTCGTCATCCGCGTCGCGGCTTAAATCGATCAAGCGCCGGCGATAGATTTCAATTCGCCGGCGGCGCGCGCGATCACGCTTGGCCAATCGCCAGGCTTGGATTGACGCATCAGCCGCATTTGCGGGTACCACGGGCTTTGTTCGCCCGATGGCGTCCAACGCCAGTCCGGCGCGAACGGCAGCAGCGCCCAGCTTGGGCGCCCCAAGGCGCCGGCCAAATGCAAAACCGACGTATCGACCGCAATGGTCAGATCGGCGAGCGCCAATAGCGCCGCGGTGTCCGCCATGTCGGTGAGCTCTTCGCCGATGTGAAGCAGGCGCGGCTGGCGCGCCAGCCACTCCGCATCGCCATCGCGCAAATCGCGCTGAATACTCACGAATGAAACGCCGTCAACCGCCAGCAGCGGCTCCAGCAGGCGCGCATCGATTGAGCGGTTGCGGTCATTGACGTGATTGGGATTGCCGGCCCAGCTAAGCGCCACGCGTTTGCCCGGCAAAGCTTCCAGGCGCGAACGCCATCGAGCGAGGCGGTTATCCGCGGCGCGCAGATAAGGAATGTCTGACGGAATGCTCGCCGCGTCGGTTTTGAGCGCGAACGGCAGGCTGCCAAGCGGGCAGTGCACGTCATAACGCGGCAGGTCGTCGCCACGGGCGTGGCAGGAGACAATGCCGTCGAGGCCGGACAGCAAATTTTTCAGGGCGGCGTGAACTTCCAGCACCACGCGCGCGCCGCCGCGCGCCAGCAACGGCGCATAGCGGGCGAACTGGATGGTGTCGCCCAATCCTTGTTCGGCGTGCAGCAGAATGCATTTGTCGCGCAGCGGATATTCGCCAAGCCAAAGCGGGCCGCGATAGTTGCGGCGGGTGTCGGTCATGCCGCTGCGCTTCCAGCGCCACTCATATTCGGCAAAGCCCTCGGCCCATTCGCCGAGCGACAGCAACTCCAAGGCCCGATTGAAATGGGCGTCGGCATTGTCCTTTTGCAGCGCGATGGCGCGGGCGAAACTGTCGGCGGCTTCTTTGTGGCGGTTGAGTTCCTGCAGCGCGCGGCCGCGATTGTTCCAGGCTTTGACGTGGCCGGGCGCGGCGGTCACCGCGCGTTCGAGAGCGGCCAGCGCCTCGGCGCTGCGGCCAAGCTCGATCAGCGCGGTGCCGCGATTATAAAGCGCTTCGGCATGACCCGGCGCTGACGCCAGCACGGCGTCGAAATCGGGCAGCGCCGCTGCGTGCTGGCCGAGCCTGGCTTTGGCGACACCGCGATTGAACAAAGCTTCGCCGTTGCGCGGGTTCTGTTTGAGGATGCGCTCAAAACAATCGAGCGCATCCTGCGGCCGATTGAGCGATAGAAGTGCGCTGCCGCGGTTTTGCAAAGCGTGCAGGTCGCCCGGGTTGAGCGCGAGCGCCTTGTCGAGACACTCGAGTGCTTCGCCGTCGCGCTTGAGCGCGTGCAACACATTGGCGAGATTGATCCAGGCATCGCCGGCCTTCGGATTGAGCTTGAGGGCTGATGAAATCAGCCGGTAGGCCTCGCCCATTTGATTGGCTTGCGCCTTGATCAGCCCCAGCATGTGAAGCGCGTCGAAATTATCGGGCGCAGCCTTGAGCGCGCGCGCGTAAAGCTTCTCGGCCTCGCGCAGGCGGCCTTGCTGCTGCAGGGCAAAGGCCTCCTGCATGGTCTGCGGCAGATTGAATGGGGATCCTTGCGCCATAGGCTGCGGGGTTAGTTCTTCTGAACCCAGAAAATATACATGGCGGAAAAAATCTCAGGATTAGCGCGCTCGTATTCATCCCAGCGGTCGAGATCGTTTGCCCGCCATCCGGCCTGGGCGAAGACGCGATGATGATGCAAATGAGCTTCCTGCGGGCTGAATTCGAAGCCGATGAAATTGAGGTTGTTGGCTTCGATGAAGCCCTTGATTTCAGGGATGGTGAACTGGCGCTCGTGCACGTGAAACAACAAATCGCGGCATTCGCTGACCGTGAAGAAGTCGTTGAGCGCCATGAATTTGAAATTTTCCGGCCCGTCGATCAGGTCCTGCCGGCAGCGGCGGATGTCGTCTGGTGTTGAGCGATAGCCGCGCTCGGCGATCATGGCGCGGGCGGCGACGATATCGCGGCGCGCATGGGCGCTGTAGAGCCCGACCTGCATCAGCGCGTTCGGCCGCATCAGCTTGAGCAGCTCGCGCCAGCCGGCCAGCGGCTCTTCCATGTGGTGCAGCACGCCGCCCACGACGATGAGGTCGAAGTCGCGGCCGATCGAGCCGAGGACAAGAATGTCGCCTTGCGCGAATTCGACCATGCCGGCGAGCGCCGGCGGGGTGTGGCGCTTGGCGTTGGCCAGGCTCGCCAGGCTGATGTCGACGCCCAGCACATGGGGCTTGCGTAAGGTCTGCGCGAGTTCCAGCGCGTTGCGGCCGGTGCCGCAGCCGGCCACCAGAATGTCGAGGCCGTCGCGTTTTCCGACCGCGCGATAGGATGCGGTGGGGAACTGGTGGCGGACATGATCGTCGAGCACCATCAGCGGGTCGGGCGGCGCCACCATGCGCACCCAGCGCGGGTAGGGGTTTTCCTCGTATTGCTGGCGCACCTGCGCGGTGACGCCGCCGCTTATTTCGGTGAGGCGAGGGATGGTGGCGCGTAGGTCATGCTCGGCCAATTGATTGCGCACCTGTTGGGTGACGACAGCGGCGACCGGCGCCGGCCATTCTCGATTTGTGAGCGCTTGCGCGCCAGGCAAGGTGTGCAGCGAGGCGTACATGGCGAGCGCAATCAACTGTAACGGGGCGGCCGGTGTAGCGCGCGCCACCGCGTCGGTCAGTATCGCAGTGAGTTTCTCGACTTGCGCGTGTTCGTCGGGCGCGGCCGCGAACACATATTCATTGATGAAGCACTGCTGCGCCAAGGCGCCGTAGAAGGCGAGCACGTCAGCGGAAACTTGTTCGCCTGCGAGCGCGCTGCGGAGAATTTCGGCGCGCAACGATGTCAACAATTTTTCGAGCGCGATATCGCGAACGGGCGTTGATTCCAGCACGGCGCGGAAATACGGATCGGCGGCGATTGCGCTCACCTCTTGGCTCGTGAGCGCCACCGGCGCCGGCCGGCTCAGGGCTGCCGCCAAACCTGGATTTAATTGCTTAAGGATTTCAACAACTTTGGTGAATTGGTTGAGCGTCTGCGGGGCGAGGCGCGCGAGCTCGGCATATTGCGCGGCGGCTTGCGCGCGTTGGCCTTGCATCAGATAGACGAGACCTAGCGCGTCGCAGGCCATCGCGTGATTGGGCTTGAGCGCGAGGACTTGTTTGTAAAGTTGCGCTGCCGCATCCAGTTCGCCGCGCTTGTGATGCGCGGTCGCGCGCTCGAACATGTCCTGCACGCTCGCCGGCGGCGGCGCCGAGGCGAGCGGCTTGCGTGCCGCCGGCGGAGTTTTTTTCTGCGCGGCGCGCCGCTGCTTGCGATTCATCAATTATGTCCGGTCAGGTCGGCGGGAGCGCGATCGTTATTCGGATTTCTTTTTGTGGCGAGATTTGGCCGCGCGTTCGCTGGGACCACGATAGGAGGGATTCTTGACGCACGTGGAGCGCGTTCCGGAGGCCGTTTCCATACATTGGGCAAAGCTGACAAAGCCGCAACTGGTCGCGCTGAATCCATCCCGGCCGCCGCTAAATTCAACGCACCAAGGATATTGGGTTTCAGCGCTGGCCGGCGAGGCGAAGGCTGCAAGGCCAGCCAGCAATGCGGCGGCAAGCGTTCCAACAATAGACTTCGGCATGATCGGCTCCTTGGGTAGCCCATTACGATTTAACGCCGCGCCTGCGTTTTTCCAGGGCTAGAAACGCATGGGAGCGGCTCGATGAGCGGTATTATATATATCCGATCCGGCTACGGAAATTGACGGCCTAGCTGGGATTCTGTAGGCATTCATCGATACGGAGCTGTGGCCGAGTGGCTGAAGGCGGCGGTTTGCTAAACCGTTATACGCTCCAAAGGCGTATCGAGGGTTCGAATCCCTCCGGCTCCGCCAGTCTTTAAAGTTCGCTCAATTCGAACCCTCGATTTTCACCGCGCGGCGGCGCGCTTTGCGCGTCGCCTCGCGCAAGGACGGCCCCGGCAATGCCGGGGCCTATGGGTTCGAAATCCCTCCGGCTCCGCCAGTCTTAAAACGCTCGCTCAATTCGGGATAACAATATGATCCGGCGGCAAACCGGCTTGCTGGCGCTCATGCATCGCCGTGTAGGCCGCTTCGATGTGTTTCGTGAACAGCTTGGTATCGAATAACGGCGCGGTGAGACGATTTTGGGCGAGCTTATTCTTGAGTGCGGCCAACTTCTCAGGATGGGTTGCAAGATCAATCGCCATCTGTTCGTAGGCGCTCATTGTCGTCGTTATGAGCTCGGGTAGCCCAACCGCATTCAGCAAACTTGCGGCAACTCTGCCGGCAAATGTCTCGCCGATGCGTGTGAGCACAGGCACGCCCGCCCATAGCGCATCGCTCGCGGTCGTGTGGGCGTTGTAGGGCAGAGTATCCAAATGAAGATCGGCCAATCGGTGCCGTGCAAGGTGATCTGTCATCGGCATGCGTGGTGCAAATACGAGACGTTCAGCGCCAATCCCACGCGCCACTGCTTCCTCTTTCAGATTACGCGCTGCCGTCGCATTTTCTTCAAGAAGCCACAGCACGCTATTATCGACCTGTTTGAGTATACGCATCCAACAATCGAAAATATCCGGGTTAAGTTTATAACTGTTATTGAAGCAGCAAAATACAAGCCCTTGCGATGGTAACCCCACCTCAGAGCGATCGAGTGCCTTATCGGCAATGACTCGCTTACGATCATTGGCTTGATACGTATCGGGCAGAACAACAATCTTTTCCGAATAGAATCTCTTACACTCTTCAGGGATGATGGTCCGATCGGCGATAATATAATCAATATACCCAGCGCCCATCGTTCCCGGATAACCGAGATAATTTATTTGAATCGGCGCACAACGCCGCGCGAGCACTTCCGTTCGCGCGTTTCCGGTAAAGCCCATCAAGTCAACCAAAATGTCGATTTCCAATTCTCTTATCAGCTGCGCAAGCTGTTCGTCGGAATATGCTTCGGCTTCAAGAAAACGCTCAAACGACGACTTTAATCGTTGGCGCAATTCCGAACTATCATCGGGTCCAATTGATATTGCCGTAACATCAAAGCGAGATTTGTCGTGGCACTCAAACATTCCAGCTGTCAAATACGGTATGGGATGCTGACGAAAGTCTGCCGAAAGGTAAGCGAGGCGAATTCGATCGTGATTATATCGCTCCCCCTGCCAAATTTGCTTTGGGGCGGCAGGTGCAGTTTTCTCAACCCATAACTTGGCGCATCGCAGCTGGTCTTCCGCCGATGAGGGAATGGTGAGAAATTGAAACGGTGTTGTATTTGTATTTCCATTTCTAACGGACTCAATCAAATTCCTGCACTCGGCATCAAAATTGCTCCAATTACAAAGAAACATTTTGGCATGAAGCCGTGAACCCTGCGCGCCAATGACGTCAGGTTCGATCGCAAATGCCTTATCAAAATCCGCAAACGCTTCGTCATAGCGTTTAAGGTCGCATAAGACATTGCCACGCCCAAGCCACGCCTCCGTAAGATCAGGCTTTAACGACAGCGCCTTGTCATACGCCGCGAAGGCTTCGTTAGAACGTTTAAGTTCATTAAATACGTTGCCTTGACCGAGCCAAGCCTCGGCGAGCTCGGAATTTAGCTCAGCGCCCTTCATAATCGAAGGCTTCGTTGGCGTTAAGCAAAATGCGTTGCCTTGACCAAGCCAAGCCTCGGCGAGCTCGGAATTTAGCGCCAGCGCCCTGTTATAATCGAGCAGCGCTTCATCATAGCGCTTCAAGCGAGAGAATGCGTTGCCGCGGCCAAGCCATGCTTCGGCAAGATCAGGCTTTAACGACGAGCGCCTTGTCGAAAGCAGCAACCGCGTCGTGGTAGCGGCTGAGATCGACGCAGACATTGCCGCGTCCAAGCAAGGCGCCAACGAGATCGGGCATCAGCGCCAGCGCACTGTCATAGGCGGCAACCGCGTCTTCGCGGCGCTTGAGTCCGGCAAGCGCTTTCCTTTGTTGTAGAATGCATCCGGATAATTCGGCTGGAGCGCTATCGCCTTATCGAAATCCGCGATCGCATCGTCATAACGCTTAAGGTCATTGAGGACGGTGCCGCGATTGTTCCATGTCTGCGCGACGGTCTTATTGATCGACAGGGCCTGGCTGAAACGCTGCAACGCTTCGGTTGGCCGCTTCAGCGCTTTCAATATAATTCCATAGTTATAATACGTGGTGTCCGAGCTCGCGTTGAGCTTGAGCGCCGATTGAACGTATTGCTCGGCCTCGGCATATTTTTCGAGATGCGTCAGAACAACGGCCAATAAATTCAGCGCCGCGACATGGCCCGGTTGACGCCGCAACACCTCTTTGAAAGACCGCTCGGCATCAATCAATTTCCCCGCCTGCAACGAGGCTAGTGCTTGTCGAAAAGCATCTTCGCCTGGCGGCGTCATTTATATTGCACCTTTTAACGAAATTTCACCGACTGTCAGACGGGGCGCGTCTGACTATTTCTTTTAATTCAATTCTATCGCAGGAGATCACGCAGCCGTCGAGTAAGCAATATGTTCCGGCGGCATCGTACTTCTGGCGATAAGTGTGTGCTTCGCCTCACGCAATGCCGCGGAAATATGAGCTAGTAAAATCCCTCCGGCTCCGCCAGCCGCCTTCGCTAACGCTACGGCGGGCAACGCCTATCATAAGCGGGCGCCAGTCGTAGCCCCTAGGGCGAAGGCGGGCTTGGAACCGGCAAAGCTTTAGAAAGCGGTGAGGGCGACCGGGGCGACTATTCAATTCGGAACTATAATATGATCCGGTGGCAAACCGGCTTGCTGGCGCTCATAGATCGCCGTGTAGGCCGCCTCGATATGTTTCGTGAACAGTTTGGTATCGAATAGCGGCGTGGTGAGGCGATTTTGCAGCGAGCTTACTCTTGAGTGCGGCCAACTTCTCAGGATGAGTTGCAAGATCAATCGCCATCTGTTCGTAGGCGCTCATTGTCGTCGTTATGAGCTCGGGTAGCCCAACCGCATTCAGCAAACTTGCGGCAACTCTGCCGGCAAATGTCTCTCCAATAAAGGTGAGCACCGGCAACCCGGCCCATAGCGCATCGTTTGCGGTCGCATGGGCATTATAGGGGCGGGTGTCCAAGAAAAGATCGGCTACGCGAAATCTTGCGAGGTGTTCTTCCATTTTTGGAAGTCGGCTTGCGAACACCAATCGATCGTAGCCGAAACCTCTAGCGCTCATTTCTTTTCTTAAGTTGGCAACGGCTGTCGGATTAGTATTGGTCAGCCAGAGCACGCTTCCATCCACCGCTTTCAGTATTCTCGCCCAACAATCGAAAATATCCGGGTTAAGCTTATAGCCATTGTTGAAGGCGCAAAACACGATCCCTTTTTCCGGCAAGCCAAATTCGGCGCGTTCAAATTTCCTATCTGAAATGTGACGCGCCCGCGCATCGTGCGGCATATAGCTGTTCGGCAGATAGACTATCTTTTCGGCATAATCCTTTTGCTGTTGCGGCGGGATGAGTGTCGGGTCTGCAATCAAATAGTCGATAAAGTCGGCGCCCATGGTTCCGGCAAACCCGAGGTAATTTATTTGCATCGGCGCAGGCCGCCGGGCGAGCGCATTCGTTCGAGCACCGTCGGTAAAGCCCATCAAGTCGACCAAAATATCGATTTCCAATTCTCTTATCAGCTGCGCAAGCTGTTCGTCGGAATATGCGTCGGCGTCGATGAAACGCTCAAACGATGACTTTAGGCGTTGGCGTAAATCTGAATTGATATCAGGTCCCGTCGATAAAGCCGTAACGTCAAACCGAGATTTGTCATGGGACTCGAACATTCCAACGGTCAGATATGAAACCGGATGGTCGTGAAAATCGGCGGAAAGATAGGCGACACGAATTCGATCGTGGCTGTATTGCTCGCCCTGCCAAATCGGATTGCCGGAAATGCCGCAATTATTAGCGATCCACAGTTTAGCGTTTTGCAGCTGGTCGGCGGCCGACGCCGGAATGGCAAGCAATAGAAATGGTTGTGCATTTACGCTTCCGGTTTTAACAGCAGAAATTATATGGGAAGTTTCGGCGTTTAAATCCTTCCAATCGCAAAGCTGTATTTTTGTGAGAAGCCGGGCAGCTTCAATGTCGATTGAATCCGGATTAAGCGCGAGTGCTTTGTCGTAAGCGGCGAAGGCTTCGCTTGGGAAGGGCTTCGCCGTAGCGCTTGAGTGCGGCAAGCGAAACGCCGCGGCCAAGCCAAGCCTTGGGGAGGTCAGGCTTTAATGTGAGCGCTTTGTCGTAGGAGGCTAACGCTTCGTCGTGGCGCCTCAGGTCATGCAAAAGATTGCCGCGACCAAGCCAAACTCCGGCGAGGTTAGGGTTGAGCACGAGGGCCTTGTCGTAGGCTGCAAAGGCCTCGCTGGGTCGCTTAAGTTCGGCAAAAGCATTGCCGCGACCGAGCCAAGCCTCGGCAAGATCGGATTGCAGTTGCAGAGCCTTGTCGTAGCTCGCTAGTGCTTCCGCCGGACGTTCCAGGTCCAGGAGTGCATCGCCCCGGGTGCTATACGCTTGCGCAAAGTCCGGCTGTAGCGCGATTGCTTTTTCCAGGCTCGCGAGGGCTTCCTCCGCCCGCCTGAGATCCAGCAGCGCGTTGCCGCGGTTATTTTGCGCGACCGCAAAACCCGGCTGCAGTTCGATTGCCTTGTCGAAGCTCGCGAGGGCTTCCTCCGCTCGCTTAAGGTCGAGCAGCACATTGCCGCGGTTGTTATACGCTTCCGCATAGTCTGGCCCGTGCCCGATTGCCTGATTGTAGTTAGCGAGCGCTTCCTCGGCGCGTTTTAGGTGCTTCAGCGCAAGGCCGCGGTTATTGTATGCTTCCGCATAGTCCGGCTTGAGGGCGATTGCCCGGTCGAAGCTTGCGAGTGCTTGCTGGGGACGGTTTAGGTCGAGTAGCGCATTGCCTAAGTCGTTATGTGCGGTGACGATATTTGCGTTCAGCGATATCGCCTTTGCGATCAGCTCGGCGCCCCGCTCCGGGCGCCCCGTCTGGCAGGCGATTAACCCGGCCAGATGCAGCGCGCCAAAATGCTGCGGTTGCTGTTGCAGAATTTCAATATAGATGCGCTCTGCCTCGGCCAGCTTTCCCTGCTGGTGTAAAGCCAAGCCCTGCATGAACTTGGCTTGCATTGCTGCCGCGGCTTGATTTTGTGATTCGAGATTGGCGCTATCTGATTCCGGCATCGCTAATTTTCTTGAGCTTCGTTCAATCCGGCGATCGCAAATATAACAACACACAAGCGTCGGCTCGCCGCCGCGCATGCGTCTATTACAAATGCGGAAAAGTCTTGCGCTGAAATTGCTGTCGGTGTCATTCGCACGTTTTCCGCCGGCCTAACGGTCGTTTGTGGCTGTCGGATAGAGACTACTGCATCGGCATGGTCGCATCCAGACAACTAGCCGATGGCGCCAATGCCGGCGGCAGCGTTCGCTAATTCGCGCCGGTGACGGCGCGAGCGCGGCGCAAGATGCGATTCGAAGGAGGCCAGTACCGCAAAGCAACCGCTGCGGCTGAAAAGGCTAGTTGAAGGGCGAATAACCGGCTCTCGTACGTCGAGCGATTGCCAGAAAGTGATTCTCGATCCCGCCGCCAATGCATCGGCCTTTCGTAAGGACACAAGCCGATCTTGCCGCTCGTCATGCTGGCCGAATTCGCCACGCACAGCCTAATATAGGCCATTGCATGTGGCTGTTTCGGTCGCGTTTTTCGCTATGTCGAGGGCTGCAAGTTTCAAGGGATTTCGCAAATCAGAATCGGCCATGCCTTCTCAAGGCCTGACGGCAACGGAAACTGCTGGGTGCCTCGGATTTGGGCGTTCGCCGGGACCCGAACCGGGGGCCGGAAGGCGCAAATTGCGGTATGCGGCCAGCCACGATGATATGAACTCGCTAAAAGTGAGTCGTATTTCGTCCCATGGTTGTACGGGCATTTTACGTATCTTATTGAATCAACAAGGAAAAAGCTACTGTGGCGAATTCGGCCGGCCGGCCTCGCAAGCCCTAATCCAGTGCGTGTTTTTTGCGCAACACTCGGCCGAAAAGCGTCTTCCGGAGCCTGTGGGTAGGGCGCTTCTTCGTTGCACCGGCGACCTCAACCTTTAAGGTCCTAGTTGCGACGGAGGGGGGCATCCCCGTGTCGCGCTGTCCGGTTTGACGGATCGCACCAAGTGAAGACCTAAAGTTGCGTGCTTGAAATTCGGGTCGAGCGTGGTGTGAAAAGTTTCGCCGTCCAGCGGGGAGCTAAGGGGACGTTCCACAGGTGCCGGTCGCACTGGGCGGATACAGAACCCTCTCACGATTAACAATGTTTGGAGGTTCAAGATGAAGATGGTGAAAAGCCTTTTCCTCGGCAGCGCAGCGGGTCTCGTTGCGGTCGCTGGGGCGCAGGCTGCCGATCTTCCCGTTAAGGCCAAACCGGTCCAGTACGTGAAGATTTGTAGCTTGTACGGTGCGGGATTCTATTACATCCCGGGCACTGATACCTGCATCAAGCTCGGCGGGTTCGTACGCGCCGAAGAAAACTTCAACGCGAACGGTTCTTACGCGCAGTATCACAACCGCGCTAACACCATTTCGGTTGCGACCGGCGGTGGTCAATTCAACTGGGATAACCGCGCTGAAAACCGTTACTACAGCCGCGTCCGCGGCTTGATCTCGGTTGACGCCCGCTCGCAGACCCAATACGGCACCCTGCGCGCTTACGTCGACATGTCCAACCAGGACAACAACTCGAACGCAGTCGGCGGTTCGCCGTACTTCTCGACCAACGGCTGGGCGAACAACGCCTTCATCCAGTTCGCTGGTTTCACGTTCGGTAAGACGACGTCGTTCTTCGACTTCGACACGATGGGCTATTCGAACCAGACCAACCAATGGGGTTCGAACCAGTCGGGCAACGGCATTCCGGTCTGGGCTTATACCGCTCAGTTCGGCAATGGCATTTCGGCCTCGATCGCGGCCGAAGACAACATCGCTCGCCAGGTCAGCATCGTCGCGTCGAGCCACCACTGGCGGCGGCATTACCGGCAACGGCAACACCAACGGCTACGCCGGCAAAGGCTGGCCGGACATTGTTGGCAACCTGCGCGTCGACCAGGCTTGGGGTTCTGCCCAGGTGATGGCCGCTGCGCATGATGTGAACTCTGGCTATGTTACTGGCTCGCTCACTGGCCCTCGCTATCGACGCTACGGGTTGGGCGGTCGGTGCTGGCCTCAAGGTCAACTTGCCGATGCTCGGCGCGGGTGACTACGTCATTGCCCAAGCCGCGTACAGCGAAGGCGCCATGAACTACATCTTCGGCGGCAACACCGGGATTGGTGGTTTTGGCTATTACCAGATCGGAAACGCCACCAGCACCGGCTGGGCTACGTGTTCGACGCGATAATCATCTGGCGGCCCAGCGATGCATCTGACCACTGGTTGGAGCATCACCGGCGGCTACGAGCATCGTTGGAACCCGAACTGGAAGACCTCGTTGTACGGCGCTTACGGTGAAATCAAGTACGACGCCGCCGCCCAGATGCATTCTTAGGCACCGGTGGTACGTCGGCAACTACGTGATTGGTCGCTGTGGCAAGTCGGTACTCGCACGGTTTGGACACCGGTCGAGAACTTCGATCTCAGCGTGGACGTGATGTACAACTCACTGAACACCGCCTATCAGGCGCATGCTGGCTCACCCGGTACGCGGACCAGAGCTGGTGGTCCGGCATGTTCCGCGTGCAACGCAACTTCTGGCCCTGATCGTCTGATCAAGGTTGGTTGATAAATCTAATGACCCCCGGCGGGAAACCGCCGGGGGTTTTCTCATTTCAGGTCTGTTCGATTTTCTTCGTGCTACGCTCGCCCGCATTGCCAGCGCGCGGCCGCGGGCTTATACCGGCGCTCATCCCAACAGGGTTTTTCCGCCCATGACCGCGCGCATCTACAAACCGTCCAAAACCGCCATGCAGTCGGGGCAGGCCAACACCAAGGCCTGGGTGCTCGATTTCGAACCGGAGGCGGCGCGCACGGTGGAGCCGCTGATGGGCTGGACCTCATCGGGCGACATGCGCCAGCAGGTTCGTCTGCGCTTTGCCAGCAGGCAAGAAGCCATCGCCTATTGCGAGCGCCACGCCATCGCCTATCAAGTGTTCGAGGCAAAGCCCGCGCCGGCGCGGCGCGTTATTTCGTATTCGGACAATTTCGCATTTCAGCGCCGCGACGCCTGGACGCACTGAACGTTTTTTAGCCCGCCGCCGCCGGCAATTCGCGCCCTTGCGTTGCCGCGCGCTGGCGCAGCAGCGAAATGAAACGCTCCTCCGGCATCGGCTGGCCGAGCAGGAAGCCCTGGCCGAAATCGCAGCCCATGCTGACCAGCGCCAAAGCGTCGGCGGCCTTTTCGATGCCCATGGCCACCGCGACGCGGCCGAAATTATGCGCCAGATCGATCACCGTCTTGCAGAGCGGCGCATTGACCTTGTCGGTGCCGCAGTCGGTGACGAAGGCGCGGTCGAGCTTGAGCTCGGCAAAGGGCAATTCGCCGAGGCGGGCGAGCGAGGAATAGCCGCGGCCGAAATCGTCGATCGCGAGACGCACGTTGTGGCGCTCGAGCCGTTTGGTGATCTCGGTGGCGAGCGCCAGATCGGTGACGATCTGCTCCTCCGGCACGTCGATGATCAGTCCCGGCCATTTCTCGGTGTTCGGATAGTGCGCCTTGACGATGTCCTCGATCGGCAGCTTGACCAGCGCCGGCACCGGAATATTGACCGTGAGCCGCAGATTGACGCCGAGCTTGGAGAATTTCAGGCCGGTCTTGAGCGCGCTCGCCAAAGCCAGTTCCGATAACGTGAGGACGGTGGCGTCGGATGCGCCCGGCATGAACGCGCCCGGCAGCACGATGCCATGCTGCGGATGGCGGACGCGGGCATAGGCTTCCGCGCCGGCCAGCTTTTTCTTGCGCAGGTCGATCTTGGGCTGATACCAGAATTCGATCCATTTATTGTCGATGGCTTCCGACAGATCGAGACGGGTGGCGACCGCCGGCGGCAAGCCGAGCTTGAGCTCGTGCAGGATCTTGACGATGGCGTCGGTCTCGAACGGCTTCTTGAGCACCGGCAGCATATTGAGCTTGTGCTGCAAGCCGATGTTCTTGACGTGATCGAGCACGGCGGCGCCGCGATTGCTGATCAACTGAATGGCGCCGCGAAAGCCGCGCTTGCCAAGCTGCACGACGGACTCAATCGCGTCGGCGGATTCGAGCGAGATGTTGATGAACACCAGATCGGGAACGCGTTTCTCGATCGCCTTGCGCAGGCTGGCGCCGTCGGCAAATTCCTTGGTGTCGACGCCGGCGCCGTGCAGCACCAGCGACAGGAAATGCCGGATGCTGGATTCCTCGTCCACCAGATAGCAGACCGGAACGCCGCCCGGCGCGAGCGGCGGCGCCGCCACCTCGGCAGGGACTGCCTCGGGGGCGCCGGTCGGCTCGGTCGGCGGTGTGGCGGGCGTCTCGGTCATGGCAAATGGGCGCTCGTCCAGCGGCGGAATTGGGAGTTGGCAGTCTGCCGTAGGTTTGTGCCAAACTTGTTAAAGTTGGGTTTCCCATGACCGCTTGCGGGCGGCCGCGGCCGCTCGTGCTAAATCATGAGAAAGATTGAGGAATTTGGCGACCCCGGCTGGATTCGAACCAGCGACCCCCAGCTTAGAAGGCTGGTGCTCTATCCGGCTGAGCTACGGGGTCTTGTGGCGCCGGTTTACCCGGCCCGCGGCCCGATTGAAAGGTGCGCGGCGGCGTTTACCCCGTTAGCCTGAGCATGATCGGGGCCCGCCATGAATGCCATTGCCGATATGACCAGCGCCGAAATGGCCGGGCTTTTTGCCGGCGGCGCCCTTTCGCCGGTCGAGGTCGCGCGCGACTGCCTGGCGCGCATCGAGCGCCATGCCGATCTCAATGCGTTCATCGTCGTCGATGCGGATGGGGCGTTGAAGGCGGCCGCGGATTCGCAAGCGCGCTGGCGCGCCGGCAAACCGTTGTCGAAAGTCGACGGCGTTCCAGCCACCATCAAGGACAATATCTTGGCCAAGGGCCTGCCGACCCGGCGCGGCTCGAGGACAACCGGGACGGAACCGGCCGATGCCGATTCACCGGCGGTGGCGCGCTTGCGCGAAGCGGGCTGCGTCATTCTCGGCAAAACTTGTCTGCCCGAGCATGGCTGGATCGGCGCCTGCCATAGTCCGCTCACCGGCATCACGCGTAATCCGTGGAACCCCGCGCACACGCCCGGCGGCTCGACCGGCGGCGGCGCGGTGGCGGCGCTGCTGGGCCTTGGCGTTTTTCATCTAGGCACCGACGGCGCCGGCTCATTGCGGATTCCGGCAGCCTTTACAGGCGTTTTTGGGTTCAAGCCGAGCTTCGGCCGCGTGCCGGCGCATCCGCCCTCGATGCTCAATGTGCTGGCGCACCAGGGGCCGATCACGCGCACGGTCGCCGATGCGGCCGCGATGCTCTCGGTGATCGCGCAGCCCGATGCGCGCGACATGGCGGCCTGGAATACGCCGGCGCCGGATTTCAGTTCCGGTCTCGATGACGGCGTGCGCGGTTTGCGCATCGCGCTGTCGCCGCGGCTCGGTCATTTCGACAAACTCGATCCGCAAATCGAAGCGGCGTTGCGCAAGGCCGCGCGTGCGCTGGAAGAGCAGGGCGCCATTGTCGAGGAAGCCGACCCGCCGCTGACGCGCACGCTTGAGGCGATCCGCGTGATGTGGTGGCCGGTGATGGCGGGACTTGCCGATGCGCAGCCGCCGGCGCGCCGCGCCGAGATGGATCCAGGCCTGTTGGCGATTGCCGAGCGCGGGCGAAGCTTCACGGTCGGCGATTACACTGCCGCTTACATGGCGCGCACCGAATTGCACAACGCCATGCTCGATTTCCACGCGCGCTACGATCTGCTGCTTACCCCGACCATGCCGATCACCGCCCTCAAAGCCGGGCTGGTCATGCCGGACGACGCCGATTTCGGCGACGACTGGCTCAACTGGTCGCCTTACACCTATCCGTTCAACCTGACGCAGCAGCCGGCAGCCTCAGTACCGAGCGGCCTGGCGGCGAACGGGCTGCCGATGGCGGTGCAGGTGGTCGGGCCCCTGGCGGGCGATGCGACGGTGCTGCGGGCGGCGCGGGCGATCGAGCAGGCCATGCCGATGCCGCGGCCGGCGCTGTGAGGCCCACTAATTTGGCTTAGGATTTGCTAGTTAAACTAAATAGTTAGAAGCATTAGTTGAAGTACTTCAAGTGATTGATGAGGATCAGCTTCCAATGCCGAGGCTCTTGGCCAGTTCGTCCATGCGGCGCAGTTTGTCCGCATCGCCGGCCAGCGCGCGCCGCGCGTCCGCAAGGGCGGCAACCGCCTTGTCGCGCTCGCCCAACACCGAATAAGAGCGCACCAGCCGCAGCCAGCCGTCGACGTCGGAGCCGTCGGCTTTAAGCCGGTCGGCGAGCCGCGCCACCATGCCGGTGATCATCTGCTTTTGCTGATCGGGGTTGAGTTTGGCCGCCGCGTCCATATCGGCCGCGCTCGGGCCTGGACCTGGTCCTGGTGCTGGCCTTGGCCCCGGCGCTGATGCGGCAGGCGCCGCGGGGCTCGCGCTCCCCACCGCCCCGGCGAACCGGGCGAGCTTGTCCGGATCGCTCGCCAAGGCGCGCTTGGCGTCGGCAATGGCCGCGAGCGCTTTGTCTTCATGTTGCAGCACCCGGTACGAGCGCACCAGGCGCAGCCAGCCGTCGACATCGGACCCGTCTTTCTTGAGCCGGTCGGCGAGCCGCGCCACCATGCCCTCGATCATCTCATTCTGCTGTTCGGGTTTAAGGTTTTTCGCCGCAGCGATGTCGGCAGCACTCGGTCCGGGCGCAGCAGCCGCAGCCGGCGCATTCGGCGTAGGTCCTGCCGGCGCGCTTCGCGCCAGCGCATGGCGGACCACGTCGATCCATGGCGCATTGGGCGGGGCCTTGGCCAGCAAGTCGCGCCAGATCGCCTCGGCTTCGGCGCGATGGCCATCTTGATCGGCCGCCATCGCAATATAAAAGCGCGCCATCACGTCCTGCGGATCGAGCTTGAACGCGCGATCGAAGGACGCCTTGGCATCGACAGTGACGACACCGTTGGCGGCGGCGACCTGGGCCTCGCCGAGACTGGCTTCGCGCGCCGCGGTGCTTCCGCTCAAGGTGATGACGCTGCGCCAAGCCCTGACCGCCTCGTCAAAACGGCCGAGCTGCATATAGACCGGCGCCAGAACTTCCCAGCCGCGCGCGTCGGACGGATTGCGCTCCACATGCGCTTCGACCTGGGAAACCAGATTTTGAATCGAGCGGTTCTCGTCGGTCGCGTGCAGCCGCGCCGCCAGCGGCTCGCCCGGCAGGTCCGGGGAACCGAGCATGAGATAGAGCCCGATCGCGCTGGCCGGCAGCAAACCAAGCGCCGCGACCGCCATCGCGCGCCGCCGCCAAAGCGAGGACGTTTCGGTCGCGGGTTTTTCACGCTCGGCCACGTCGGCTGCGCCAATCAGCCGGCGCGAAACCTCGATGTGCGCGGCCTGCGCTTCGGCTTCCCCGATCAAGCCGGCCGAGCGGTCGCGCGTTATTTCGTCCAATTGGTCGCGGTAGACGAGCGACATCGCTGCCGTCCCGCAGAGGTTTGCGCCACGCCAGCGGCCACAGCACGGCGAAAATCGCCATGCCGGTCATCAGTGCGACTGCGGTCCAAAACACCATGAATTTATTCTACCCGGATCGCGGATCGTTGGCTGCCCGAAATGGCCCTTTGGAGGCGAAAATCATGAAATCTACCTAACAAAGCAAGCCCAGCCGGATTTGATTCCAATCAATAAATTCTGCCGCGCGCCGTTAGACCTGCAGCGCATCCCTGGGTCTCGCTTGCCGCAGGCCTGCGCTTGATCTGGATCAAGTGTGAGATGAAACATTGAGTTTATGGTTCCAGCCTGTGAGGAGCCATCAAAATGAAAACTCCCGCGCGACAAAAACGTCAACCGACAAACATTTGCGAAATGATGCGGCGCCTGGGAATTGAGCCAGGCGGCGGCGTCGTGCCGCGACTGAGCTTAGCATACGCCACCGCATTTCGCCGCTGCGAAACCTGCACATCCAAAAAAGCTTGCCGCGACTGGCTCGATCGTATGCCGGCAACTGCGGTGTTTGCGCCGCGCTTTTGCCCGAACGCCGATATTTTCTTTGAACTACAAGTTGATCAGCCCAGGTCAGGGGCCGCGGGATATACGCAATCTGATGGTGACAAGATGGGCTGTACCGCCTCAGGGATATGAGGCTGATTAGGTGTCCGAACGCCACGAATTGGCGGTTTTTATCTGCGACAAATCACGATGAGAACTTCATTTGATTCCAAGCTAATTATTGCGACAATTGACGACCGGCGAGCTCGGAAACGTTTTCGCAAAAACGAAATTGTGTTCTCGCAGGGCGATCCTGCGGATGCGGTCTATTATATCCGGAAGGGAAAAATCAAAGACGTTGTCGCATCGCAAAAAGGAAAGAAGGCAATCGTTGCGATCTTCGGCGCCGACGATTTTTTTGGCGAGGGCTGCCTGATCGGGCAGCCGTTGCGGCTGGCAACGGCAAGCGCAATGAGCGAGAGCGAGTTAATTCGAGTCGAAAAGAGCAAGATGATTCGATTGCTTCAAGCCGAGCCGGCATTTTCGCAAATGTTCACATCTCATCTCCTGATCCGCATCAGCCGTGTCGAAGAAGATTTGGCCGATCGGCTCCTCAATAAAAGCGAAAAGCGTTTGGCGCGAGCATTGCTTCACTTGGCAGGCGGCGGCCATAGCGATGCGGCGCAGGCAACCCTGACGGATATCAGCCAAAGGACGCTTGCCGACATCGTCGGCACGACCCGGCCGCGCATTAATTTCTTCATGAACAAATTCAGGAGATTGGGCCTCGTCGAATATCGCGGCGGCGTCTTTAAGATCAATAGCGCGTTGCTCGGTGGCGTTTTGCGCGACTGACTCATTCCGATTTCGCGGGTCGGCGTTCCGCAATGGCCTCGCGCGTGGACTGGCCATGCTCCCGCGCACGTATGCTGCCGCATAAGGCTGTTTTGGCGATTTAATTTTAGCCGGCCCCCATCCATCCCAATTCTGCAAAAAAATCCGTGGTTTAGCCAAAAACTCCACGAAAATGAGCCAATACATGGCAAAGCCGTCGGCCCCGGCCGCCATTCTCCGGTAACGGAACGGCCACGCCCTCGACACCTTCGGGCGCTGAACTGATAGTGGCGGTCGCCGCACTAACAAAGACGACCTTTGCCCACCCTGGGAGGCTTCCTGATGCTCAATGCCGTCCGCGCCGGCCTAGCCGCCGCGCTCATTGCCTTTGCTTTGGCCCTTGCTTTGGTCCCGGCGCTCGCCGCCGACAAAGCCTTCATGCGCAAGGATCTGGACGAGGCGGCGATCAAACTCGAAGCCCAGATCAAGAGCGATGCCGGCACCGTCACCAAAGATGCCGCCACGCTAAAGCGCGCGGCCGATGCCGCTTTCCAGAGCCGCGATTTCCGCACCGGCATGCTGGTGCTGGGCCAGATCGTGAGCGTGACACCGAACGATGCCGCGAGCTGGCTACGCCTGGCGCGCGCGGTTTTGCAGATCTACCCGCGCGACGATCGCGAGCGCGCATTGTTGCTCGATCGCGGCTCGACCGCCGCCTACATCGCCTATCAGCGCGCAACCGACCGTAACGCCGAGGCCGACAGTCTCGCCGTGCTCGGCCGCGCGCTCGCCGACCGCAAGGAATGGCGCGGCGCGCTTGACGCCATGCGGCTCTCGCTCGAACTGCGCGAGACCGCCGACCTGCGCGGTGAATATGAGCGCCTGCGCGGCGAATATGGATTCCGCATGCTGGATTACAGCGTCGACTCCGACGCGGTGTCGCCGCGCGCGTGTTTCCAGTTCTCCGAGGAATTGCCTGGCCGGCGCACGGATTTCTCGCCGTTTGTGGCGGTGGCCGGCGTCGACAAGCCGGCGATTTCCGCCAACGACAAACAGCTATGCGTCGAAGGCCTCAAGCACGGCGAACGCTATCAAGTGACGCTGCGCGCAGGGCTTCCCTCGGTGGTCAAGGAGACGCTGACCAAGTCGGCCGAGTTCACCATTTTCGTGCGCGACCGCAAGCCGTTCGCGCGTTTCTCCGGCAAGGCCTATGTGCTGCCGCGCACCGGCCAGCGCGGCATTCCGGTGCTCAGCGTCAACACCAAAGCGGTCAAGCATCAACGTCTATCGCGTCGGCGACCGCAATCTGCTCGACACCGTTCTTGGCTATCAGTTCCAGCGCAACATCAGCCGCTACGCCGCCGGACAGATCGGGCAATCAGAGCGGCGACAAAGTGTGGAGCGGCGATTTGTCGGTGGAGCAGAAGCTCAACACCGAAGTGGTCACCGCCTTTCCGGTCGAGCAGGCGATCGGCACGCTCAAGTCCGGCGTCTATGTGATGACGGCGGCCCAAGGACGGCTGCGGAAAGTACGGCCAGATCGCCACGCAATGGTTCATCGTCTCGGATTTAGGGCTCACCGCCTATACCGGCCATGACGGCGTCGACGTCTTCATTCATTCGCTGGCGAGCGCCGAACCGCTCGGCTCGGTCAACGTGCGCCTGGTCGCGCGCAACAACGAAGTGCTGGCGACCAAGCCGACCGACCGCAATGGCTTTGTGCATTTCGAGGCGGGGCTTGCGCGCGGCGAGGGCGGTCTTTCGCCTTCCGCGATCGTGGCCAGCGACAAGGCCGACTACGCGTTCTTAAGTCTCAAATCGGCGGCCTTCGATTTATCCGACCGCGGCGTCGCCGGGCGGCAGGTGCCGGTAGGGCTTGATGCCTTTGTCTATACCGAGCGCGGCGTCTATCGCAGCGGCGAAACCGTCGCGGTGACGGCGCTGCTTGCGCGACGTGCGCGGCGAAGCCGCCGAAAGCGCGCCGCTCACGCTGGTGATGGATCGCCCCGACGGCGTCGAATATCGCCGCGTGCTGCTCGCCCGACCAGGGTCTGGGCGGGCGCAGCTGGAGCGTGCCGATTGTCGGCAATGCCGCGAGCGGCACCTGGCGCGTGCGCGCTTACACCGACCCCAAGCGCCCAGCCGTCGGCGAAGCAAGCTTCATGGTCGAGGACTATGTTGCCGACCGCATCGAATTCGATCTCAAGTCGCAAGCCGTAGCGATCTCGGCGGCAGCGCCCGCGCAGGCGAGCGTGGACGGACATTTCCTCTACGGCGCGCCGGCCTCCAAACTCGAATTGAGCGGCCAGGTCACCATTGCCGCGGCCAAAGAGCGGGCGGGATTTCCCGGTTACGCCTTCGGTCTTGCCGATGATGAAGTCACCGCGGTGCGCCAGGAACTCGAGGATCTGCCCGAGACCGACGCACAAGGAAAAGCAACCATTGCCGTCAAGCTCGACAAGGTGCCGGTGACCAGCCGTCCGCTGGAAGCGCGCGTCACCGTGAGCATGGCGGAATCCGGCGGCCGCGCGGTCGAGCGCAAGCTCACGCTGCCGATCACGCCTGCAGCGCCGATGATCGGCGTGAAGCCCGCTTTCTCCGGCCGCTCGCTCGCCGACGGCGCCAATGCCGATTTCGACGTGGTCATGGTTTCGCCCGACGGCAAGACGGTGGCGCAAAAGGGACTGCGCTACGAACTGCTCAAGGTCGAGACCTCGTACCAATGGTATCAGCACAACAGTCAATGGGATTACGAAGCCGGTCAAGCGCACCGAGCGCGTCACCAACGGCACCATCGACACCGCCGCCGACAAGCCGGCGCGGCTGTCGCTGCCGGTGAAGTGGGGCCGCTACCGCATGGAAGTCTCGTCGCCCGAGCCGAACGGCCCGGTGACGTCGCTGACGTTCGATGCCGGCTTCTATGCCGACGCCAGCGCCGACACGCCCGATCTGCTCGAAGTCGCGCTCGACAAGCCGGATTACAAATCCGGCGACAGCATGAACGTGGCGGCGACCGCGCGCACCGCCGGGCGGCTGACGCTCAATGTGTTCACCGACCGGCTGGTCGACAGCAAAACCTTTGACGTGAAAGCCGGCGTCGCGCACGCGACGCATCACCGTCGGCAAAGATTGGGGCACAGGCGCCTATCTGGTTGCGACGTTGCGCCGTCCGCTCGATGCGCCGGCCAAGCGCATGCCCGGCCGCGCCATCGGCGTGCAGTGGTTCTCCATCGACCGCGCCGCGCACACGCTCGGCGTTGCGTTGAAATTGCCGTCGGGCCTGCGGCCCGAATTCGACGCTGAACGTGCCGGTGCAGGTGAGCGGGCTCAAAGCGGGCAGCGAAGCGCGCATCGTTGTGGCCGCGGTCGATGTCGGCATCCTCAATCTCACCAATTACAAACCGCCGGCGCCGGACAATTATTATCTCGGCCAGCGCCAGCTCACCGCCGAAGTGCGCGATCTCTACGGGCAACTGATCGACGGCATGCAGGGCGCGCAGGGGCAAATCCGCTCCGGCGGCGACGAGGGCGCGCAATTGACCGGCTCGGCGCCGACGCAAGCGCCGCTCGCGCTTTATTCCGGCATCGTGCGCGTTGGCGCCGACGGCATGGCGCAGGTGAATTTCGACATTCCCGCTTTCACCGGCACCGTGCGGGTGATGGCGGTGGCCTGGAGCAAGGACAAAATCGGCCGCGCCAATGGCGACGTGGTGGTGCGCGACCCCGTGGTGTTGACCGCGACGCTGCCGCGTTTCTTGCGCACCGGCGATCACGGCGCGGTGCAGCTCGAGCTCGACAATGTGGAGGGCGCGGCCGGCGACTATACGATTGCGGTGAGCGCCGACGGTCCGATCAAGACTCGAGGGCGATGCGCCGAAACCGCTCAAGCTTGCGGCCAAACAGCGCGACCGTCTCTCGCTGCCGGTGACGGCGTCGGGTGCCGGCTCCGGCACGATGAAAGTGAATGTGACCGGCCCCAACGGCTTTGCGCTTGAGCGCAGCTATGCGCTTAACGTGCGGCCGGCGACGCAAATCTTGACGCGCCGCACCGTGCGGGCGCTGGGCAAAGGCGAAACGCTGACGCTCAGCAAAGACATGTTCGCCGATTTCGTGCCCGGCACGGGGCGCGTTTCGCTCTCGGTCGCGGTCTCGACCTCGCTCGATGCGGCGGCGCTGCTGGGTGCGCTCGACCGTTATCCGTTCGGCTGTTCCGAGCAGATCACCAGCCGCGCGGTGGCGATGCTCTATATCAACGAACTCGGCGCGCAGGCGCATCTGGCGCCCGACGGCGAGATCGACGGACGCATCAAGGACGCCATCGCGCGTCTGCTGGCGCGGCAAGGTTCGAACGGCTCGTTCGGCCTGTGGTCGGTCGGCGGCGAGGACGCCTGGCTCGACGCCTACGTCACCGACTTCTTGACGCGCGCGCATGAGCGCGGCTTCGCGGTGCCAAAGGAAGCCTTCACGCTGGCGCTCGACCGGCTGCGCAATTACGTCGCCAGCGCCGGCGAGCCGAGCAAGAACGGCGGGCGCGAATTGGCCTATGCGCTCTACGTGCTGGCGCGCAACGGCGTCGCGCCCGTCGGCGACCTGCGCTACATCGCCGACGTCAAGCTCAACGATCTGGCAACGCCGATTGCCAAGGCGCAAATCGCTGCGGCGCTTGGCCATGCTGGGCGACAAGACGCGCGCCGAGCATGTGTTCCTCGCAGCCCTCAATGCCATCGCGCCGCAGCCTAAGCTCGATCTCGGCCGCGCCGATTTCGGCTCGGCCTTGCGCGATTCAGCGGCACTGGTGACGCTTGCGTCCGAAGCGCGCGGTCCGCAGACGACCATCGACGGCGCGGTCGCGCGTGTCGATGCCGCGCGCGCGCTGACCAGCCGCACCTCGACGCAGGAAGATGCCTGGCTGGTGCTTGCCGCGCGCGCATTGACCAAGCAGTTGAACGCGATCTCGCTCTCTATCAACGGCGAGACGCGACAAGGCGCGTTCTACCGCACCTTGCGCGCAGCCGATCTCGAGAAGCCATTCGCGGTGAGCAATCACGGCGAGGGCAATGTGCAGGCGGTGGTGTCGGTCTCCGGCTCGCCGCTCACGCCGGAGCCCGCCGCCGAGCAGGGCTTCAAGATCGAGCGCAGCTATCACACGCTCACCGGCGAGCCGGCCGATCCGGCGCACGCGCGGCAGAACCAGCGTTTCGTGGTGGTGCTCAAGATGACCGAGCCGCAGCCGCAATATGGCCGCGTGATCGTTGCGGATTATCTCCCCGCCGGTTTCGAGATCGACAACCCGCATCTGGTGTCGTCGGGCGAAACGGGCACGCTGAGCTGGATCGCCAACGGCGTGGCGCCGGTCAACAGCGAATTCCGCGACGATCGCTTCACCGCGGCCTTCGACCGCAAGGACGATTTAAGTCCGGTGTTCACGGTTGCCTACGTGGTGCGCGCGGTGTCGCCCGGGCGTTACGTTCTGCCGCAGGCGATCGTCGAGGACATGTACCGGCCCGACCGTTTCGGGCGCACCGCCACCAGTGCAATCGAGATCACGGCCGCGAAATGAAGCACGCACGATTGACGTTGGCCTGTGTGGGCGGCGCGGCCATCGCGGCCACGCTCGCCGCCGGCGCCTTCGTCTATTCGCTGGGGCCGGTGCCGCTCGGCGACAAGCTTGAATATTCGCATCTGGTGCTCGACCGCGACGGCAAATTGCTGCGCGCCTATTCAACGCCGGAAGGGCGCTGGCGGCTGCAGGCGAGCGTGAAGGATGTCGATCCTCGCTTCCTCAAAATGCTGTTCGCCTACGAGGATAAGCGCTTCTACGAACATGACGGTGTCGATCCGGCAAGCGCTTGCGCGCGCGGCTTATCAATTGGCGACCCAAGGCCACATCGTCTCCGGCGGCTCCACCATCACCATGCAGGTCGCGCGCCTGCTCGAGCCGCGCGAGCATCGCAATCTGGGCGCCAAGCTGCGGCAGATCGTGCGCGCATTCGAACTCGAACACGCGCTCAGCAAGGAGCAAATTCTCTCGTTATATCTGACGCTTGCGCCCTATGGCGGAAACCTGGAAGGAATTCGCGCGGCCTCGCTTGCTTATTTCGGCAAGGAGCCGCACCGGCTCTCGCTCTCGGAAGCCGCGCTGCTGGTAGCGCTGCCGCAGTCGCCCGAATTGCGCCGGCCGGACCGTTTCCCGAAAGTGGCGCAAGCCGCGCGCGACCGCGTGCTCGATCGCGTAGCGGCGGCGGGCGTGGTGCCGCGCGACGAGATCGCGCGCGCAAAATTGCAAAGCGTGCCGCACGCGCGCCAGGCTCTGCCGATGCTGGCGCCGCATTCCGCAGACCAGATGGTCGCCGCCGAACCTGACAAACGCATTCACCGGCTCACCATCGATGCCGAGCTTGCAGCGCAGCCTGGAAGAACTCGCGCGCGAACGGGCGCGCACGCTCGGGCCAGCCGTGTCGGTCGCCATCCTCGCGGTCGACAATGAAACCGGCGAGGTGCGCGCGCGCGTCGGCTCCGCCGATTATTTCGACGTGCGCCGCGCCGGCCAGGTCGACATGACGCAGGCGCTGCGCTCGCCCGGCTCGACGCTCAAGCCGTTCATCTATGGGCTCGGCTTCGAGGACGGCTTGCTGCATCCTGAAACGCTGATCGACGACAAGCCGGCGCGCTACGGCAGCTACATGCCGGAAAATTTCGACATGACGTTCCAGGGCACGGTGACGGTGCGGCGCGCGCTGCAAATGTCGCTGAACGTGCCGGCCATCGCGGTGCTCAACAAAGTGGGCGTCAACCGTCTGAGCGCGCGGCTTACGCAAACCGGCGCGAGCCTGGTGCTGCCCAAGGGCGAAGCGCCCGGCCTCGCCATGGGGCTCGGCGGCGTCGGCATATCGCTTAATGATCTGACCATGCTCTATACCGGATTGGCGCGGCAGGGTTCGGCGCTGGCGTTGACCGAGCGGGCAGGGGCGCCTGTGCCAAACGCGCGCCGGCTGCTCGATCCGGTCGCGGCCTGGTATGTCGGCAATATTTTGATCGGCGCGCCACCGCCGGAGAACGCGCCGCCCGGACGCATCGCCTACAAGACCGGCACCTCTTACGGATATCGCGACGCCTGGGCGGTCGGCTTCGATGGCCGCATGACCATCGGCATTTGGGTCGGCCGGCCGGACGGCATGCCGGTGCCGGGCTTGGTGGGGCGGGCTTCCGCTGCGCCGATTTTATTCGACGCCTTCGCGCGCACCGGCCATCCGCTGGTGCCGCTGCCGCATGCGCCCAAGGGCGTGCTCTTTGCCAGCAACAGTAAGTTGCCGCCGCCGTTGCAGCGCTTCCGCCCCGACGGCGCGTTGAGCGAATTAGCCGAGCCGCCGCGCATCATGTTTCCGCCCGAAGGCGCGCGCATCGAACTGTCCAACGCGAGCGCGCCGGATTCCGTGCCGCTCAAGATCGCCGGCGGGCACGAGCCGCTCACCATCATGGTCAATGGCGTGCCGCTGGAGCCGCAAAGCGGCCGGCGCACGGTGTTCTTCAAACCCGACGGTCCGGGCTTTGCGCGGCTGACCGTCATGGACGCCCGCGGCGCCACCGACAGCGTGACCGTCCGCCTTCAATGAAGGGCATCTTGTCGCATGATTTTCGAAACCATACCTTTTCGGGATCATGCGCCAATGACATGTTTCCAGCTTGGCCCTATTGTGCGGGCCATGGCACGGAATCAGGCCCTTTCGGACATGTCCGCCCGATGAGCACGAGCGAAAACGACTCGTGGTTCGCGTTCGCGCCTTCGCGCGGGCTGGCGGCCGGATTGGACTATGCCGCCGCTTCGCATGGGCGCGCGTCGATCCTGCTGATCGTCTTTGCGTTGATCGCCTTCCTGCCGGGCTTTTTCCAGATCCCGCCGGTTGACCGCGACGAAGCGCGCTTCGCGCAAGCCACCAAGCAGATGCTGGAAACGCGGCGAATATATCGACATCCATTTCCAGGACGAGGTCCGCTACAAGAAACCGGTCGGCATTTATTGGCTGCAAGCAGCGGCGGTGAAAGCGGGCGAGGCGGTCGGCATCCCGCACGCGCGCACCACCATCTGGCTCTACCGGCTGCCGTCATTGTTCGGCGCCATCGGTGGCGTGCTGCTCACCTACTGGGCGGCGTTGGCGTTCGTGACGCGCCGCACCGCGCTGCTGGCGGCGCTGATGATGGCAAGCTCCATTTTGCTCGGTGTCGAAGCGCGTCTGGCCAAAACCGACGCCGTTCTGCTCGCCACCTGCGTGGCCGCCATGGGCGCCATGGCGCGCATTTATTTGGCGGGCCGCCGCACGCCGGAAACAAAGATCGGCTGGCGCGAGCCTGCCATCCTGTGGACCGCGCTCGGCCTCGGCGTGCTGATCAAGGGTCCGCTGATCTTGATGTTCGTTGCGCTCACTGCGCTTACGCTTTCGATCGCCGACCGCTCCGCGCGCTGGCTGTGGTCGCTGCGCCCCGTCACCGGTTTCATCTGGATGATCGTGCTGGTGCTGCCGTGGTTTGCGGCCATCGTTGCGAAATCCGGCGGCAGCTTCTTCACGCACGCGGTCGGCGACGACATGCTGGCCAAGGTCTTTGGCGGACAGGAATCGCACGGCGCGCCGCCCGGATTTTATTTCGTGCTGTTCTGGGTCACGTTCTGGCCCGGTGCGGTTCTGGCCGGGCTTGCCGCGCCCATGGTGTGGCGCTCGCGGCGCGAGCCGGGCGCGCAATTTCTGCTGGCTTGGCTGATGCCATCATGGCTGGTGTTCGAAGCGGTGATCACCAAGCTGCCGCATTACGTGCTGCCGCTTTATCCGGCCATCGCGATCCTGATCGCGGGGATCGTCGAAGGCGACGCGCTGGCGCGCGCACGCTGGCTCACGCGCGGCACCGTCGGCTGGTTCCTGTTTCCGGTGGTGATCGCGATTTTGATTCCTGTCATCAATGTGCTGATCGACCGCAATCTCGGTCTCATCGCTTGGCCGTTCGCGGCCGCCGCGGTTATTTACGGACTGTTTGCCTGGTGGCTCTATGAGGCGGATGGCGCCGAGCGCGCGGTTTTTCGCGGCATGATCGCTTCGCTGCTGATCGCGATCACCGTCTATGCCGTGACGTTTCCTTCGCTGCCTGCGCTGTTCCCGAGCGCGGTGATCGCCGACGCTTTGCATTCAGACGAATGCAAAGCACCGCAGGTCGCCTCCACCGGCTATCAGGAGCCGAGCCTGGTGTTTCTGCTTGGCACCGATACGCGGTTCACCGACGGCGCCGGCGCCGCCGAATTCCTGCGCAAGGGCGCCTGCCATTTCGCTTTGATCGATGCGCGCAGCGAGCGCAGCCTTCGTGCAGCGGGCGAATGCAATTGGGTTGCGCTACGCGCTGATGCAGCGCATCGACGGCTTCAATATCAGCGTCGGGCAGTCGGTGGCGCTGACCGTATTCCGTTCGATGGGCACGCCATGAGCAGCGCCAACAACGCCGATCGCGAGCAAAATCGGCCATGGCTCACGTGGCTGAGACGCGCTGCCGCCAATGTGACGGGCTCCTTGGCAACGCTATTGCGTCCGGCGCGATTGCACCCGAGCGAACCATGGGGACTGGCGCCGCAACGGCTGGCGATCGCGGCGGCTCTCGCCGTCGTGCTGTTCCTGCTGGTGATGATCACCGCCGATGCCGACGCCATCAATGCCGTTGGCCGGATGCCGCGCATCGTGCCTTGGGTGTTCGATCAGATCACCGACTTCGGCAAATCGGGCTGGTTCTTGTGGCCGCTGGGAATTCTGTTTCTGGCGCTGGCGGCTTTGCCGGCGCCGACGCGCATGGGGCAGCGGGTGCTGGCTGCGATGATGGTGCGCGTCGGATTTCTGTTTCTGGCGATCGGCGCGCCCGGCCTGTTCGTCACCATCATCAAGCGCATGATCGGACGGGCGCGGCCGCTGGTGACCGGCATCGCCGACCCTTACGTGTTCGCTCCGTTCAAATGGACCGCGGCCTATGCCAGTCTGCCGTCCGGTCACGCCACCACGGCGTTTTCGGTGCTGGTGGCGTTCGGCACGTTGTGGCCGCGCGCGCGCCCGGTGCTTTGGATCTATGCGCTGGCGATCATGTCTCAGCCGGGTGGCGGTGACCGCGCATTATCCGAGTGACGTTTTGGCCGGCGCACTGGTCGGCACGGTGGGCGCGCTCATGGTGCGGCGCTATTTCGCCCTGCGCAGGCTTGGCTTTTCGGTGTTGCCGGACGGAACCGACCGTGCTTTTCCGGGCCCCTCGCTCAAGCGGATCAAATCCGTTGCGCGCGAACTATTGGCGCAATAGAGCTTGGCTATGACGGGGCCAGTAGAATGAACGCAAGCGATCCGGCGGTTGCCGTCGTCGTGCCGGTGCGCAACGAGGCGGGCAATATTGCGCCGCTGGTGGGCGAGATCGCCGCAGCGCTCGATGGGCAATGGCGCTTCGAAGTCGATCTATGTCGATGACGGATCGAGCGACGGCACCGCCGCCGAACTTAAGCGCCTGATGGCGCAATATCCTTGGCTGCGGCGCGTGCGCCACAAGCAATCTTGCGGGCAATCGGCGGCGGTGCGCTCGGGCGTCAATGCGGCGCGCGCGCCCGTTGGTTGTCACGCTCGACGGCGATGGACAAAACGATCCGAAATTTGTTCCGGCGCTGTTGCGCGCGCTCGAAGCCGGCGCGCCGCGTGTCGGGCTGATCGCCGGCCAGCGCATCGGGCGCAAGGCAACCGGTTTCAAGAAACTGCAATCGCGTATTGCCAACGCCGTGCGCGGCGCGGTGCTGCGCGACGGCACCCGCGACACCGGCTGCGGCTTGAAAGCGTTCCGCCGCGATGTGTTCTTGAGTTTGCCCTATTTCGATGGCTTGCATCGCTTCCTGCCGGCGCTGGTCAAGCGCGAGGGTTACACAATCGGCTATGTGGACGTGGTCGACCGGCCGCGCGGAACGGGCGTGTCGAATTACGGGATGTGGGATCGCCTGTGGGTCGGTATTCTCGATCTGGCCGGCGTGTGGTGGCTGATCCGGCGCAAAAAACGTGTTGCGGAAATTTCGGAGGACTAGCGCGCGATCCCGAAAGTGGGTACGGTTTTCGGACAAGATCACGCGCCACTAAAGGAAAAGATCAATGCTGATCGATATCACGCGCGCCGTCGGCGGCTATCTGCAAGACGTGTTCATCGGCAACGCCGATTGGGGAATCCTGATCGGCTACGTCGCGCAATTATTATTCGCCATGCGCTTCGTGGTGCAATGGATCGCCTCCGAGCGGGCAGGGCGCAGCGTGGTGCCGACCGCGTTCTGGGTGTTCTCGATCGGCGGCGGCATCATGCTGCTCGGCTACGCGCTCTATCGCAAGGACCCGGTGTTCATCATCGGGCAGGCCTTCGGTGTGTTCGTCTATTTGCGCAATCTGCAATTTGTGTTGCGCGGCCACGGCAGTGGAGCGGCAGCCTGAAATCTATTTGGTGGCGGCCAGCGCGGCGAAACCGCGCTCCAGATCCGCCATCAGATCGCTGGTGTCTTCCAGCCCGATATGAAAGCGCAGCGTCGGTCCGCCCGGCGCCCATTTGGTCGCGCTGCGATATTGCGAACAGTCGAACAGGATCACCAGGCTCTCATAGCCGCCCCACGAAAAGCCCATGCCGAACAGCGTAAGCGCGTTCATGAAAGCGTAAACGGCCGCCTCGCTCACCGGCTTGAGCACGATGCTGAACAGCCCGCTGGCGCCGGTGAAGTCGCGCTTCCAGATCGCATGACCGGGATCGCTTTCCAGCGCGGGATGCATAACGCGAAGAACTTCCGGCCGTGCGGCAAGCCAGCGCGCGATTTGCAGGGCTGACTGTTGGTGGCGGGCGAGCCGCACCGACAGCGTGCGCAATCCGCGCAATGCCAGGAACATATCGTCGGGCCCCACGCACAGCCCGAGTGAATTCATCGCGTCCTTGAGTTTCGGCAGCGTGGCCGCATTGGCCGACACGCAGCCGAACATGATGTCGGAATGGCCGCCGATATATTTGGTGCCGGCCTGGATCGACAAATCGACGCCTTTCTCGAAGGCCTTGAAATAAAGCGGCGTCGCCCAAGTATTGTCCATCAATACGACCGCGCCTTTTTCATGCGCGGCTTTGGCGATGGCCGGGATGTCCTGCATCTCGAAACTTTGCGAGCCGGGCGCCTCGACGAACACCGCCTTGGTATTGGTCTTGAACAATTTTGCGATGCCGGCGCCGATCAGCGGATCGTAATAAGTGGTCTCAACGCCCATGCCGCTTGAACATTCCTTCGCAGAAATTGCGGGTCGGCCGGTAGATGCTGTCGGTGACCAGGATGTGATCGCCGGCGCCGGCAACCGCCAGCAATGCGGTTGAAATCGCCGCCAGCCCCGAGGGCATCAAGGCAACGCCGGCGCATCCTTCGCCCTCGATCGCCATGAGCGCGGTTTCCAGCGCTTCCGAGGTGGGGGTGCCGCGGCGGCCATATTGATAGCGCGCGCGATGGGCGACCTGATCCTCGGCGGTCGGATAAAGCACCGTCGAGGCGTGGTAGACCGCCGGGTTGACGAAGCCATGCTGGCCTTTGGTGTCGCGGCCGGCGGTGACCAGCCGGGTATCCGGCTTGAGCGGGGTTTCGGGCGTCTTCGCCATGGCGTTTTGCGAGGATCCGGTCGGTTTAGGCGCTTAAAAATGCGCCGCCGCCCATATACGGCTGCCGATGTGGCAAGCGTCAACCCCTTGACCTTGCGGCCCGATCGTTCTCAGATACGGCCATGAGAGGGGCTCGGGGATAACCCAGCGCTCATAATACATCCACGCCTGCGGTTAGGCCCGCGGGGCAAAGAACACATTTAGTCACCGCCAACCGGGTCGTGTAACCGAGTTTTGTGAAAGAGGCCGCGTCATGAAACGCTTCGCAACTATTCTCGCTCTCGCCGTCATCTTCATCGCGCAGAGCGCATCCGCTCAAACCCTTAAAACAGTCAAGGACCGCGGCATTCTGAATTGCGGTTCGAACGGCAGCCTGGCCGGCTTCGGCCTGCCCGATGCGCAAGGCAAATGGGCCGGCCTCGACGTCGATGTCTGCAAGGCCATTGCCGCCGCCATCTTCGGCGACGCCAACAAAGTCAAGTTCGTGCCGCTCTCGGCCAAGGACCGCTTCACCGCGCTGCAATCCGGCGAAGTGGACGTGCTGGTGCGCAACACCACCTGGACCTCCTCGCGCGATACCTCGCTCGGCCTGAACTTCACCGGCGTCGATTACTACGACGGCCAGGGGTTCATGGTGCGCAAGGCGCTGAAAGTGAATTCGGCGCTCGAACTTGGTGACGCTTCGGTCTGCGTGCAGCAGGGCACCACCACCGAATTGAACCTCGCGGACTTCTTCCGCGCCCATAACATGAAGCTCAAGTCGGTGACTTTTGCGACCTCCAACGAAGCGCTGAAGGCCTATGACACCGGCCGCTGCGACGCCTACACCACCGACGCCTCCGGCCTCTATGCCGAGCGTCTGCGGCTGGCGAACGGAGCCGATCACATCGTGCTGCCGGAGATCATTTCGAAAGAGCCGCTCGGACCGGCGGTCCGCCACGGCGACGATCAGTGGTTCGATATCGTCAAGTGGGTTGGGTTCGCGATGCTCAATGCCGAGGAACTCGGCATTACGCAGAAGAACGTCGATGAGATGGCTCAAATCCACGAATCCTGAGATCAAGCGTTTCGTCGGCACCGAAGGCAATTACGGCGAACAGCTCGGCCTCACCAAGGATTGGGCGGTCCGCATCATCAAGGCGGTCGGCAATTACGGCGAGTCGTTTGAACGTAATGTCGGCGAGGGCTCGCCGCTCAAGATCGCACGCGGGCTGAACAAGCTGTGGAATAAAGGCGGCCTTCAGTACGCGCCGCCGATCCGCTAAAGTTACGACGCTGGGGCGCCCACGGGCCGCGTTGGCCCGTGTGGCGCGATAGTCGAAGAGAGGGTTGAGAAGGGGCGCCGCTGCCAACGCGCGCGAGGGGAACATGACGGACCTGACAACGGGCGCAAGCCCCGCGCGCGTGGCGTTTTACAACGACCCCAAGGTCCGCAGTATTTTCTATCAAGTCTTCCTATGCGCGATTATCGCGTTGCTGGTCTATGGCGCGGCCTCCAACGCCATCGACAATCTGCAGCGCGCGCATATCGCCTCCGGCTTCGGCTTCTGGGACAACAATGCCGGCTTCGACATCAGCCAGACGCTGATCGAATACAACTCGCAATCCTCGACCTATGGCCGCGCTTTCTGGGTCGGCCTGCTCAACACGCTGTTGGTGGCCGGCCTCGGCATCGTGCTCGCCACCATCCTCGGCTTCATCATCGGCATATCGCGGCTGTCCACCAACTGGCTGGTGTCGCGCACCGCCACCGGATACGTCGAGACCATCCGCAATATTCCGCTGCTGCTGCAACTGTTGTTTTGGTACAACGCGGTGCTCAAGGCGCTGCCGAGCTTCCGCGAGAGCATCGTCATCCCCGGCGGCATCTATCTCAACAATCGCGGCCTGTTCCTGCCGTCGCCGAACCTGCTTGATGGCTTCGGCATGGTGGAGATTGCCCTGATCCTGGGCGTGATCGGATCAATCGCGTTCTATATCTGGGCGCGCAAGCGGCAGGAGAAAACCGGCCAGCAGGCGCCGGTGTTCCTGACGACCATCGCGCTGGTGATCGGCTTACCGCTGATCGTATTCGCGCTCAGGGGGTTTCCGCTCAAGTTCGATTATCCGCAAGGCGGGCGCTTCAATATCGCCGGCGGCATCGAAGTGGGACCGGAATTCGCGGCGTTGCTGTTCGGGCTGTCGATCTATACCGCGGCCTTCATCGCCGAAGTGGTGCGCGCCGGTATCTTGGCGGTGTCGCGCGGGCAGACTGAAGCGGCGTTTTCGCTCGGCCTAAAACCTGGCCCCACGCTGCGCCTGATCGTGGTGCCGCAGGCGATGCGCGTGATCATTCCGCCGCTGACCAGCCAGTATCTCAATTTGACCAAGAACTCTACGCTCGCGGTTTTCATCGGGTACCCCGACCTGGTGCAGATTTTCACCGGTACGGTGCTCAACCAGACCGGCCAGGCGGTCGAAGTGGTCGCCATCACCATGGCGGTCTACTTGACCATCAGTCTGGTGACCTCGCTGCTGATGAATATCTACAACAGCCGCATCGCGCTGGTGGAACGGTGAGGGCGCGCCCATGACCATGGCCGAAGGCGATCTCGCCGTTACCGAAATTAAATTTGTGCGCGGCGCCATCATCGACCAGCGGCCGCCGCCTGCGGCGATGAGCGGAGCCATCGGCTGGCTGCGGGAAAATCTGCTGTCGACGCCAACCAACATCATATTGACGATCCTGATCGCGCTGTTCCTGCTCTGGATAATCCCCGACCTTATCCGTTTCCTGTTCATCGACGCGGTGTGGAGCGGCGCCGACCGCGACGCCTGCCGGGAAGTCGTGCAACACCGCACGATCGGCGCCTGTTGGCCGTTCGTTGCGGATCGCTGGTCGTATTTCGTCTATGGCTCGTATCCTATCCCTGAGCGCTGGCGGGTCGATATCTTCTTCGCCATGCTTGCGGTCGGCGTGGTCTGGCTGCTCTGGCTCGAGGCGCCGCGCCACGATATCGGCACGGTCTATTTCTTCGTGGTGATGCCGATCACATCGTTCATCTTGTTGACCGGCTGGAGTGCGATCGGTTTGCCGCCGGTCGACACGGTGCTGTGGGGCGGCATCCTGGTGACCATCGTCGTCGCCTCGGTCGGCATCGTGGTGTCGCTGCCGCTCGGCATAATGATGGCGCTGGGACGACGGTCGGAACATGCCGACGGTCAAGTTGTTCTCGGTCTTGTTCATTGAATTCGTGCGCGGCGTGCCGCTGATCACCGTCTTGTTCATGGCGAGCGTGATGCTGCCGTTGTTCGTGCCCGACGAGTACTCGCCCGACAAGTTGGTGCGCGCGCTGGTCGGCGTCGCATTGTTTGCCTCGGCCTATATGGCGGAAGTGGTGCGCGCGGGTCTTCAGGCGATCCCCAAGGGCCAGTTCGAAGGCGCCATGGCGGTGGGTCTCGGCTATTGGCAGATGATGCGGCTGATCATCCTGCCGCAGGCGCTCAAGATCACCATCCCGAACATCGTCAACACCTATATCGGCCTGTTCAAGGACACCACGCTGGTCGTCATCGTCGGCCTGTTCGATTTCCTGCACACCATCGAAGTTTCGCGTATCGATCCGAAATGGGCGACGCCGGTCACCTCGACCACCGGCTACGCGGTCGCCGCCATCTTCTATCTGTTCTTCTGCTACTCCATGTCGCGCTATGCGCGCGCGACCGAAGCCCGGCTAGGTAAGGCCGAAAAACGCTAGGAACCCGTGCCATGAACGCAACCGCCGCTCCCGCGCTCCACCTCAAGCCGAGCCAGCTCAAAACGCCGATGGCGGTGCAGCTGATCGGCATGAACAAGTGGTACGGCGAATTCCACGTGCTGCGCGACATCAACCTGCAAGTGAGCGGCCGCGAGCGCATCGTGATCTGCGGGCCGTCCGGCTCCGGCAAATCCACCATGATCCGCTGCATCAACCGGCTGGAGGAGCACCAGCAGGGCCAGATCATCGTCGACGGCGTGGAGCTGACCAACGACCTCAAGAAGGTCGACGAGGTGCGGCGCGAGGTCGGCATGGTGTTCCAGCACTTCAATCTGTTTCCCCATCTCACCGTCTTGGAGAACTGCACGCTGGCGCCGATCTGGGTGCGCAAAATGCCCAAGCGCGAGGCCGAGGAAATCGGCATGCATTACCTCAGCCGCGTCAAGATCCCCGAGCAGGCCGCCAAATATCCCGGCCAATTGTCGGGCGGCCAGCAGCAGCGCGTGGCGATCGCGCGCGCGCTCTGCATGAACCCCAAGATCATGCTGTTCGACGAGCCGACCTCGGCGCTCGATCCGGAAATGGTGAAAGAAGTGCTCGACACCATGGTGGGGCTGGCCGAAGACGGCATGACCATGCTGGTGGTGACGCACGAAATGGGTTTTGCGCGCCAGGTCGCCAACCGCGTGGTGTTCATGGACGGCGGGCAGATCGTGGAAGCCAATACGCCGGAGGAATTCTTCAACCATCCGCAGCACGAGCGCACGAAGCTGTTCCTCAGCCAGATCCTACACTAGCGCTCTAACGTCCCGCCGGCTTTCTTCCAGGCATCGATGCCGCCTTCGACATGCAGCGCGGCCATAAGCCCGCATCTTGCGCCGCCTGCACCGCCATGGCCGAGCGTTCGCCGAAGGCGCAATAAAACACCAGGCGCTTGTCGCTTGAGCGCGCGAGTTCGCGCAAAATGCCGCCGGCGCCGATATTCTCCTGCAAATCGCCATAGGGCGCGTGCAGCGAGCCGGGGATGCTGCCGTGTTTTGCGCGCTCGCTCTGTTCGCGCAAATCGATGAAGGCGATATCCGGCCGCCCGATCATGCCGATCGCCTTATCGGCATCGAGCGCCCAGCCGCGGCGCGCGATCTCTTGTTGCGCCAATCCGATTTTCATGTTGGACGGCACCGCGACGTCCATCATTTTCGGATTGGGCAGATTGAGGCTCGCCATCAGCGCCACGTAGTCGTCGATCGACTTCACCTGCAGGCGCGGATTGTAGCGCTTCTCCTCGCCGATGGTGGAAACCGTGTCGCCTTTGTAGTCGTGCGCGGGAAACACCAGCGTGTCGTCGGGCAGGCGCAGCAATTTGCCGAAGATCAACTCGTATTGCATGCGCGCATCGCCGTTCTGGAAATCGGTGCGGCCGGTGCCGCGGATCAATAACGTGTCGCCGGTAAAGACGCGGTCGGCCATTTTGAAGCTATAGGAATCGTCGGTGTGGCCGGGCGTATAGAGCACGTCCATGCTCACGCCTTCGATGGTGAGCTTGTCGCCTTCGGCAAGCCGCATCGACACGATGTCGGCCTTGGTGTTTTCGCCCATCACCGTGACGCAGCGCGTGCGGTCGCGCAGCGCGCCGAGGCCCGTGATGTGGTCGGCGTGCAGATGGGTGTCGACCGCCTTGACCAATTTGAGATCGAGCTCGCGGATCAATTGCAGATAGCGGTCGACCTTTTCCAGGACCGGATCGATGATCATGGCTTCGCCGCCGGACCTGCTGGCGAGCAGATACGAATAGGTGCCGGACACGCTGTCGAACAATTGGCGGAAGATCATTCGGCTCCTAAGCGCTCACCGCTACTCACATGCAACATTTTATATGTTGCAACCCGAACGCGGCAAGAACAGGGCGCTCACGAGCGGCTGGTGAGCAGCCTGATGCCGGCGAAGGCAAAGAATACGCCCAGCGTCGCCTGGATCGTGCGCCGCGCCTTGCCGTAGATGCGCACCATCGCCGTCGTGGAGAAGGCGAGCGCATAGAGCAGATGAATAACGATCGAGAGCACAAATGTGCCGCCGGCGATGAACAGGCCGACCCAGAGCGGCGCATTGTTTTGCAAACCGAGCGAGATGATCGCGATCCAGGCCAGCGCCGCCTTCGGATTGGTCATCTGGATGATCAGCCCGCGGCGGAAATACCCGGCGGGCGTGAGCGCGGCGCCACCGAGCGTGCGCGCCTCGATGTCGTGCACCGACAGCGCCGAGCGGAACGCCTTGAACGACAGGAACAAGAGATAAAAGCCGCCGGCGATCTTGATGACGATCAGCGCCGCGGCGTAATGCGCGATCAGCGCGCTCAGGCCGGACACGGTCAGCGTCGCCCAGCAGCCGGAGCCGGCGGCGACGCCGAGCGCCAGCGCCATGCCGGCGCGGCGGCTCACGCTCATCGAAGTGCCCATGACCGCCAGCACGTTCGGCCCCGGGCTCGCGATCGAAAGCAGGAACGCCGAATAAGCGAGAAGAATGCCGGGCAGGTAAGTCGTGACGTTGCTCATGGCGTAGGCTCCGGGTTGGTGGCGAGCAGATACGAATAAGTGCCGGACACGCTGTCGAAGAGTTGGCGGAAGATCATTGCGCGCTGGGCCTTCGGTCTGATTCAGGCAGAATAACACATTCACAAAATCTCAGCATTACGGGCAGGTTTTTTTAAGACAATTCGCGTTTGATATGGCGAGAAGGAAACGAGACATCATGCAGCCCAAACAGTTTTTGCCATCGGTGCCCGCGGCGATTTTGGCGGCATTGAGTTTCGGGATTTGGGCGGTCTATTCCGCGCTGCCCGCCGTCACCGGCCGGCCGGGCATCCGCGAAGCCTGGGACACAAATGCCTATTGGACGCAAGGCGTGCCGCTGCTTTTGGCCGCGGTCGCGGCGGCGGGTTTTATCGCCAAGGACAAACCCTGGGCGCTCGCTGCCTGGACCGTCATCGGGCATTTCGTCGGGATTCTCACCATCAGAAAAGCCGGCTCCGACTTCGGCCTGCTGCCGCTGGCGCTCGTCTTTATCGGCGCGCCGGCCTTCGGCCTGTTCACCGGTGTGGCCTGGCTTGCAGGTTTGGTGCGCCGCATGCTGCTGCCGCCTTCGGCGGGAAATTCAGAGTAGGGGGCGGCGCCGCTTTGCGTGACGCCCAAGCTGCGCCCCAGCACCGGCGCTAGTTCTAATCCTTCTCCACCTCCACATCCGGCCTGTCCACCCCATTCCGACCATGACCCGTCGTAAATGCGGGGCAGCGGCTTGCCGAGCGCGTCGAGGCCGAGCGCCAGCACCACGGCGGTGACGCCGGAGCCGCAGCTGGTGATCGTGGGCTTATCCGTATCGACGCCGTGCGCGGCAAAAATTTTGGCGATTTTTTCGGGCGAGGCGAGGCGGCCGTTCTCGACGATCTCGGCGAAGGGCACGTTCTTGGCGCCCGGCATGTGGCCGGAGCGAAGGCCAGCGCGCGGCTCGGGCTCCTTGCCGGCAAAACGCCCGGCCGAGCGCGCGTCGACCACCTGCACGCCGTCGCCGGTGAGCGCCATCTGCACATCGGTGAGATTGGCGACAGCGCCTGTGTCCATCACGGCCTTGAACGCGCGCGGTCCGGGTTTCACCTCGCCGGCCTCAAGCTTGCGGCCGTCCGCTTTCCAGGCCGGCAGGCCGCCGTCGAGAATGAAAACGTTTTTGGCGCCGAAAATACGAAAGGTCCACCACACCCGCGGCGCCGAATAGAGGCCAGTGCCGTCATAGACCACGATGGTGTCGGTCTCGGCGATGCCGAGCGCGCCGGCGGCTTTGCCGAATTGATCGGGCCCGGGCAGCATATGCGGCAGATCGGTCGAGTTGTCGGCAATCGCGTTGATGTCGAAGAACACCGCGCCCGGAATATGCGCGGCCAAATATTCCGCCTTGGCGTCGCGCTTTTGCGTGGTGAGATAATAAGAGCCATCGACAATGGCGACGCCCGGTTTGCCGATCTGGCCGCTAAGCCATTCGGTGGATTTAAGCCATTGGCTGGCGGGTTTTGGGCTGGCGGCGTTTGGATTTGGCATGTTTGGCTCCGGTGACGGCTGACACTGTGCGAAAGGCTGCATCAGTGCAACTGCCGGGCCGCAAAAGCGTTGCATCGGCGCAGGCACGCTGCGCGCGGCGCGCATGGCGATTGGGGAAAACCGGATTGACCGTGTTGTCAGGTCATCATACAACTTAAGGCGAACGAGGTGCCCCCATGAAAACCACGCCTGTTTCCCCCGCCGATCTCGCGGCCTCGGTGCTCTCAGTGCCGCCGCTGGCGCGCAAAAGCGACATGACAATCGACGCGCAAGCAGAACGCCCGGCTGCTCGATCATTTGCGCGGCGGCGGCGTGCGCACGTTCATGTATGGCGGCAACGCCAATCTCTACAATATGGGCGTCAGCGAACTGGCGACGCTCGCCGAATTGCTGATCGAGTTGTCGCGCGACGGCGACTGGATGGTGCCTTCGGTCGGCAGCGACTACGGCAAGGCGCACGACCAGTTGAAGATGCTGCGCGATTATCCGTTCCCGACCGCCATGGTGCTGCCCAACCGTTTCCCGGCAACGCCCGCCGGCATCGCCACCGGCTATCGCAAGCTGGCGGATGCCTACGGCAAGGCGATCATCGCTTATGTGAAAGACGACGGTTTCATCGAGGCCGCCGATCTCGGGCGCCTGGCGGCCGACGGCGTCATCTGCGCGGTCAAATACGCCATCGTGCGCGACGAGCCGAAGACCGATCCGTTCCTCGAGCAGGTGTTGAGCAAAGTCGATCGCAGCATGGTGATCAGCGGCATCGGCGAGCGGCCGGCGATCGATCATCTCACCAAATTCGGCCTACAGGCTTTCACCTCGGGCAGCGTCTGCGTCGCGCCGGGGCTTTCCACCGCGCTGTTGCGCGCCATCAAGCGCGGCGATCTCAAAGAGGCCGAGCGCCTGCGCGCGCTGTTCATTCCGCTCGAGGATCAGCGCGACCGTCATTCGCCGCTGCGCGTGTTGCACGAGGCGGTGCGGCTCGCCGGCATTTGCGATACCGGGCCGATGCTGCCGTTTCTGTCCAATATTACCGATCCGGCGATTGTTGCCGGCATCGAGCAGGCGGCGAAAGCGCTGCTGGCGGCGGAGCGCAGCGCCACCGCGCGCGCGGCTTAATCTTTCTCCGGTTAGGCCAGCGCCAGCCGCACGCGGCGGTTCAGCTTGCCCTTCTTTTCGATCTGCGTGACGCGCACGCCGCCGATCTCGCTCAAACTTCGCACATGCGTGCCGCCGCAAGGCTGTAGATCGAGGCCGGCGATCTCGATCAGCCGCACGCGGCCGGTGCCCATCGGCGGCTTCACCGACATGGTCTTGACCAGGCCGGGATTGGCTTCGAGCTCGGCGTCGGTAATCCAGCGGTCGGACACGGCCGCGCCGGTCGCGATCATCTCGTTCACCTTCGCGGTGATCGCATCCTTGTCGAGACCGGCATCCGGAATATCGAAATCGAGCCGGCTTTCGCTTTCGCCGACCGAACCGCCGGTCACCGCATAAGGTAACGCCGCCGAAAGCAGATGCAGTGCTGTGTGCATGCGCATGCGGGCGAAACGTTTGTCCCAATCGATCGTGGCGGTGACCGTGTCGCCGATATTGAGGGCAGGGGAGCCGGGCGCAGGCTGATGCGCGATCTCGCTCTTGGCGGCATCGGTAAAGACCGCGGTGACGATCGGAATTTGCGCGCCGCTCGATGTGGTGAGCGCACCGCTGTCGCCGGGCTGGCCGCCGGAGGTCGCATAAAATACGGTGCGGTCGAGCACGATGCCTTTTTCGTTCACCGCGACCACGCGCGCTTCGCAGGATTTCAGATACGAGTCATCGCGGAACAGACACTCGGTCGGCATCAGGTCTTCTCAAACGGCGGCTTGATGTCGCTTTTGCGTTCCAGCCATTCCGGCACCGGCAATTTTTTCGAACGCAGGAATTCCGGATTGAATAATTTCGACTGATAGCGTGTGCCGCTGTCCGCCAAGATGGTCACGATGGTGTGGCCGGGCCCCATCTCCTTGGCGAGACGAATGGCGCCGGCGACATTGATGCCGGAGGAGCCGCCCAGGCACAGGCCCTCGTGCAACAGCAAATCGAAAATCACCGGCACGGCTTCCTCGTCGGGAATGAGATAGGCCTTGTCGACCTTCATCTCCTCGACCAGCGCGGTGACGCGCCCGAGCCCGATGCCTTCGGTGATCGAGCCGCCCTCGGTCAGCGTCGGCTTGCCGTCCTTGAACAGATGATACATCGCGGCGCCGCGCGGATCGGCGACCGCGGTGACCACGCGGTTGCTCTTTTCCTTCAAGTACCGCGAGACGCCGGCGAGCGTGCCGCCGCTGCCGACCGAGCAGATAAAGCCGTCGATCTTGCCGCCGGTATCGTCCCAGATCTCCGGCGCGGTGGAGACGTAATGCGCCTTGCTGTTGTCCGGATTATTCCACTGATCGGCGAAGATGACGCCGTTCTTCTCGCTCTTCTTGAGTTGTTCGGCGAGCCTGCGGCCGACATGCTGGTAGTTGTTCGGATTGCTGAACGGCAGCGCCGGCACTTCCACCAGCTCGGCGCCGAACAAACGAAGCGCGTCTTTCTTTTCTTGGCTTTGCGTTTCCGGGATGACGATCACGGTGCGGTAGCCGCGCGCATTGGCGACCAGCGCCAGCCCGATGCCGGTATTGCCGGCGGTTGCTTCCACCACCAGCCCGCCGGGGCGCAGCTCGCCGCGCTTCTCGGCCTCCAGGATCATCTGGCGGCCGGCGCGATCCTTGACCGAGCCGCCCGGGTTCATGAATTCGGCCTTGCCCAAAATTGTGCAGCCGGTCGCCTCCGATGCGCGCTGCAGCTTGATCAGCGGCGTGTGGCCGATTGCTTCAACGATGCCGTCGGAAATATGCATGCCAGCTGCCGTTGCGGTGGGAACTTCGATGACCCTAGTGGAGGGCAAAACCCGCGACAAGTCCGCCGCTAACCATAAGTTGTCGCGGCAATTTTGCGGCCTGGAGCGCCCATCGAACAGGCAGAATTCGGCCCCGAAGTGGCGCTGGGCGGCAGCTTCGTAAATTGCCGTCCGCATTGGAAACGTCCTCGAAACCATAACGGCGCTTAGCGCGGCGGCAGGGCGCCACATTCACCACTTTTTACAGGGCCTCCGTCTATCCATTACCGCCGCGAAAGCCCGGCCCCGAACGTGAATTTGGACGGAATTCGAGCGATGAATCTCGACGTCAACACCCTCTTCATGGTGACGATCTATGTGGAGGCGATCCTCGGATTGCTGCTGCTGTTCGCCTGGGTGCAGAACACCGCTATCCGCGCGGTCGCCTGGTGGGGCTTTGCGCATCTGATCCGCGCCGCCTCCGTCATGCTGTTCGGCATGTACGGCTCGGCGCCCGATTTGATCACCATCGATCTCGCCAACGCGCTGCTGTTCACCGCCTTCGCGGTCACCTGGACCGGCGCGCGCGTGTTCGACGGCCGTCCGGCCGAACCGGTTTATCTGGTGACCGGCGCCGTGCTCTGGCTGCTGGTCTGCCGTCTGCCGGTGCTCGCCGATGCGGTCGAGGCGCGCTCGATGCTCGCCTCCGGCATCATCACCACATACACATGGCTCACGGCCTATGAATTCTGGCGCGGCCGCAGCGAGCCGCTGGTGTCGCGCTGGCCCGCGATCTTCATGCTGTTCGCGCATGGCGCGCTGTTCCTGCTGCGCACGCCGCTGGTGTCGCTGCTGCCTTGGTCGGCGGAAAATCACGTGCTCGGCAGCGTCTGGCTCACCGTGCTTTCATTCGAAGCGCTGCTGTTCACCATTTCGATCGCCTTCATCTTGCTCGCCATGGCCAAGGAGCGCACCGAGCTGCGTCACCGCACCGCCGCCATGGTCGATCCGCTCACCGGCATCGCCAACCGCCGCTCGTTCCTGCAAGACGCCGCGCAACTGGCAAAGCGCCATAGCAGCGATCCGCGCCCGACCGCGGTGCTGCTGATCGATCTCGACCACTTCAAATCGATCAACGACCGCTTCGGCCACGCGCTCGGCGACCGCGTGCTGGAAATCTTCACCGATGCCGCCCAGCAGTCGGTGCGTACGACCGATCTGCTCGGCCGTCTCGGCGGCGAGGAATTTGCCGCCGTGCTGCGAGATACCAGCCGCGAAAAAGCACTGGCCGTGGCCGAGCGCATTCGCGCAAGTTTTGCGCAGGCAGCGCTCGAAGTGGACAACCGCCCGGTCGGCGCCACCGTGAGCATCGGTGTCGTGCATTGCCAGGATATTGTGCTCGATATCGCCTCGCTCTTGGCGCAGGCCGATCAGGCGCTTTATTTCGCCAAGGAAAACGGCCGCAACCGCGTCGAGGTCGCCTCGCTCGAGATGATGCGGGAGCGCAAGGGCGACACGCCGGCCGCCGCAACGTCGGTCGCCACGGTCACCGCCAAGATCGCGGCCGCGTAGCACAAATTTCTCCGACCGAAATAATATCGGGTTGTAAGCGGCGCTCGCTGCGCCGCCGCAAATGCTTTTGCATTTGTCATCGTGGCATGGCGTGACGCGCTGCCGCGGCAAACTCCATTGACCCAGGCCTTGAAAGTGGTCCACGTTAGGCCGAGTGGGCGGGAACGGCCGCCCACGAATTAGTGGGATTCCCAACTAGTTCAATTGTATAGGGAGGTTACCAATGAAATTCATGCGCTGGTTGGGGCTCGCGGCCCTGGCCGTGACAATGGGCGGTGCTGCCCAGGCCCAAACCGTCAAGATCGGCGTCGTGCTTCCGTTCAGCGGACCCAATGCCGATCTCGGCCACCAGATCGACAAGGCGTACGATCTCTATATCAAGCTGCACGCCAAGGACATCGCGCCCTACAAGGTCGACATTATCAAGCGCGACGAGGGCCCGCCGACCGGCGCGGTGGCGAAAACCGCCACCACCGAACTGATCACCAACGATAAAGTGCAGCTCGTCACCGGCTTTGTGTTCTCGCCGTCGGCGATCGCGCTGGCGCCGGTCATCACCCAATCCAAAGTGCCGATGATCATCGCCAATGCCGGCACCGCCTGGATCACCAATCTGTCGCCCTATATCGTGCGGCTGTCGTTCAGCATGTGGCACCACGGCTATCCGATGGGCGCCTATGCGCACGACAAGATCGGCTGCAAGAACGCGGCGGTGGCCTATACCGATTTCCCGCCAGGCAAGGATTCGGTGGAAGCCTTCAAGACCGGCTTCGAGAAGGCCGGCGGCAAGATCGGTCTGTCTATACCGATGGGCTCGCCGGTGCAGGTGCCGGACTTCACGCCGTTCTTCCAGCGCATCAAGGATGCCAAGCCCGATTGCATGTATGTGTTCATTCCGTCGGGCGCGCATGCGACCGGCGTGACGAAGGCCTATGGCGAGCTCGGCATGCGCAAGGCCGGCATCAAGCTGATCGGCCCGATGGATCTGATCCCCGACAACAAGCTGCAGGATATGGGTGATGCCGCCATCGGCACCATCGTGATGGGCAACTACGCCGTCGATCTCGACAACGCCGCCAACAAGGCGTTCCAGAAGGAATGGCACGCAGCCTATGGCGCCGACTCTTATCCCGACTTCATGTCGGCGGCCGGTTGGGACACCATGCATGCCATCTTCGACACCATCAAGAAGCTCAAAGGCGACATGTCGGACGGCGCAAAAGTGGTCAAGGCGATGGAAGGCTGGTCGACCAACGGGCCGCGCGGGCATGTGATGATCGATCCCGCCACGCGCGACATCGTGCAGGACGAGCATGCCATGGAAGTCTACCGCAAGGCGGACGGCAAGCTCGGCGAGAAGGTCCTCGGCACCACTAAGGCCGTGCACGACGAGTGCAAGGTTCTCAAACTGGGCCGTTGCGGCTCTTGATCGCTTCACGCCGGGTTTGACATGAAACAGCGCCGCCGCGCATAAAGGCGTGGCGGCGTTTTTTTTGCATCGAGGTGGGGCTCGTGGCGCATTACGCCAACATTGCCGTCAGCATTCTGTTCGACGGCTTGGCCTATGCCATGTTCCTGTTCATCGTCTCCGTCGGTCTGTCGGTGACGATGGGGCTGATGGGCTTCGTCAATCTGGCGCACGGCGCCTTCGCCATGGCCGGCGGCTATGTCGTTGTCTCGCTGACGCGCAATCTCGGCATCGGCTTTGTTCCTTCGCTCGTCATCGCCGCGGTCGTGGTCGGCGCCGTCAGCGTTATCTTCGAGCGCGGGCTTTACCGGCGGCTTTATAAGGCGACCGATCTGGAGCAGGTGCTGCTCACCATCGGTCTGGCTTTCATGTCGATCGCCACCGCCACCTATTTCTACGGGCCGATCCCCAAATCCGTGCCGCTGCCGCATTGGCTTGAAGGCGACATCAATCTCGGCTTCCGCGCCTTTCCGAGTTACCGCGCCTTTCTGATCGTGCTCGGCGCCGTGCTCATCTCGGTGCTGTGGTACGCCTTCGAGCGCACCAATATCGGCGCCAAGATCCGCGCCGCGGTCGACAACCGGCGCATGGCGGAATTGGTCGGCATCAATGTCGATCTCTTGTTCACGCTCACCTTCGCGGTCGGCTCCGGACTGGCGGCGCTGGGCGGCGGGCTCGCCATTCAACTGTTCGGCCTGTCGCCCAGTTTCGCGGTGCTCTATCTGGTGCTGTTTTTGATCGTGGTGGCGGTCGGCGGGCTCGGCAGCCTGAAAGGCACGTTGGTTGCGGCGCTGGTGATCGGCATATTCGACACCGCCGGAAAATATCTTTTTGCCGATGCCGGCGGCTTTTTCATCTACGCCATCACCGTGCTGGTGCTGCTTGTCAAACCTGCGGGGTTCTATGGCCGCGAGTGACACCACCAGCGCTGCGCGCGAGCGCGCCGCCGAATTTCTGCTCGGCCGCCACCGCTATCGCTGGCCGGAAGCACTGCCGTGGCTTATCGCCATCGCCTGCTACTTTTTATTCCCGGAGCGCATGACCTTCGGCAGCCAGGTGCTGATCATGGTCATGTTCGCGCTTTCGCTCGATCTGATCCTCGGCTACGCCGGCATCGTCACGCTCGGTCACGCCGCCTTTTTCGGCATTGGCGCCTATACCGTCGGCCTGCTGATTTCGCGCGTTGGCTGGAGCGAGCCGATCTCAAGCCTTGTGGCGGCAGCCGCGATGGCCGCGCTGATCGGCTTCATCTCCGGCTGGTTCCTGCTGCGCTACCGCGGCCTCACGCTGCTGATGTTGACGCTGGCGACCGCCATCATGCTGCAGGAAACCGGAAACTTACGTTCGGACATTTCCGGCGGCTATGACGGTCTGCCGGGCCTGATCATTTCGCCGTTGTTTGGCTATTTCGACTACGACCTCTACGGCCACGTCAATTATCTCTATGTGCTGGGCGTGCTGGCGATCATTTTCTATTTCGTGCGCCGCATTGTTTACTCGCCGTTCGGCCAGGCGCTCACCGGCATCCGCGAGAATGTGCGGCGCATGCATGCGATCGGCTCGCCGGTGCACCGCCGGCTGGTGACGGTCTATACGATCGCGGCGGCGATTGCCGGCGTTGCCGGCGGGCTGTTCACGCAGACCAATGCTTACGTCACGCTGACGGTGTTTGAATTCAATAATTCCGCCACCGTGATGGTGATGCTCATTCTCGGCGGCACGGGGCGGCTTTACGGCGCCTTTATTGGTGCTGCGGTCTATATGATCCTGGAAGATCATCTCTCCAAATTGAGCCCGACCTTCTGGCAATTCGGCATCGGCTTGTTGCTGGTGCTGGCGGTGTTGTTTGCGCCGCGCGGGCTGCTCGGTCTGGTCGAGGATGCCTGGCAATATTTTTCCAAGAGAAAAAACAAGAGCGAAAACAAGAGGGAAAAGCCGTGAGCGAAGCAGCGCTGCAAGTGCAGGGGCTCAATCACGCGTTCGGCGCGCTGCCGGTGGCGCGCGACATAAATCTTACGCTTGAGCGCGGCGCGCGCCGCGCCTTGATCGGGCCGAACGGCGCCGGCAAAACCACCTTTGTCAATCTGATCACCGGCGTCCTCAAGCCCTCGTCGGGCCGCGTGCTGCTGATGGGCGACGATGTTACCAGCACCTCGCAGGCCGCGCGGGCGCGGCGGGGCTTGGCGCGCACCTTCCAGATCAACCAATTGTTCCGCGGGCTGTCGGTTCTTGAAAATGTCGGCATGGCGATCAGCGAACGCGACCGCTACGCGAACAATATGTGGCGTCCAGTTGGCACCAAACGGGTCTTGATCGACGAGGCGCTCGATATTCTTGGTTCGCTGCGCATGGTCGACGACGCCCTTAAATCCGTGCGCGAATTGCCCTATGGCCGCCAGCGCCTGGTCGAGATCGCCATCGCGCTGGCGCAGCGTCCGCGCGTGCTCCTGCTCGACGAGCCGGCGGCGGGCGTGCCGTCCTCGGAAAGCCATCTCATTCTCGACGTGGTGGCAGCGCTCGATCCCGACATCGCGATCCTGATCATCGAGCACGACATGGATGTGGTGTTCCGGTTTGCCAAGCAGATCACGGTGATGGTGCAGGGCGCGGTTTTGGTTGAAGGGCCGCCGGCCGAGATCATGAACAACGAACAAGTGCGCGCGGTTTATCTAGGGCAGGAGAGCCAGCGCCATGGTTGAGCGTGCGCTCGAACTCGATGCGGTTTTCGCCGGCTATGGCGAGACTGTAGTGCTGGAAGACATCCGGCTGGCGCTCGATGCCGGCGAGACGGTGTCGATCATCGGCCGCAACGGCGTGGGCAAATCCACGCTGCTGTCGACCATCATGGGCCACACCACGTTGCACGGCGGCGCGCTGTTGCTGCACGGCCAGGATATTTCGCAACTTGCCACCTACCGGCGCGTCGTCGCCGGGCTCGGTTTGGTGCCGCAAGAGCGCGAAATTTTCCCTTCGCTCACGGTGCTGGAAAATATGCAAGTGGCGGCGCGGCCGGGGGCGTGGACGATCGAGGCCGTGTACGAATTGTTCCCGCGGCTCTCCGAGCGCGCCGCCAACCGCGGCAATCAATTGTCCGGCGGCGAGCAGCAGATGCTGGCGATTGGGCGCGCACTCATCGGCAATCCAAGCGTGCTGCTGATGGACGAGCCGTCCGAGGGTCTGGCGCCGGTGATCGTCGAGGAATTGGCGCGCGCGGTGAAGCGGCTGACGCAAACAGGCGAACTCGCGATGATCCTGGTCGAGCAGAATTCGCGGCTGGCGCTCGACATCGCGCCGCGCGCGGTGGTCATGGACCGCGGCCGCATCGTCTATGATGGGCCGAGCAAGACGCTGCGCGACGATCCGGCAAAACTCGAACAGTTTATTGGCGTGGTGAAGGCTTAATCGCCTCTCCGTCATGGCCGGGCTTGTCCCGGCCATCCACGTCTTTCTTTTTGTAACGTCGCCAAGGCGTGGATGCCCGGCACATAGGCGTGCGAAGCACGCCGTCCTGCGAACGGCTATGGCCGGGCATGACGACGGCTGGGCAATTGCCCACGCATTGCCTTCGGCGCGGCCTGCGGGCATAGAGCACGGCCATGAAGCGCAGCACCGCCCGCATTCTCACCACCCATGTCGGCAGCTTGATCCGGCCACAGCCTTTGCAGGATTTCCTGAAGGCAAAGCAGGGCGGCAAGCCTTACGACGAGGCGGCCTATCAGAAATGCCTGACGGCTTCGGTCGGCGACGTCGTCAAACAGCAGGCGCAAACCGGCATCGATGTAATCAGCGACGGCGAGTTCGGCAAATCCATCAGCTGGTCGCAATATGCGCTGGAGCGCCTGAGCGGCTTTGAGCGCCGGCCGATCAAGAGTGAAGCCGCCAATCCGTTCAAGCGCGGCGCCGATCGCGAACGCTTCAGTGAATTCTACGCCGAGCTCGACGCGCGCGAGGGCGTTGCCACCACCACCGAAGCGATCTGTACGGGCTGCGATAAAATATACCGGGCAGGCCGAGTTGCAGCGCGACATCGACAACTTCAAGGCCGCGCTCAAATCCGCGCAGGTCGAGGAAGCTTTTCTGCCGGTGGCGGCGCCGGCGAGCGTTATCCCCGACCGCAAGAATGAATTCTACAAATCGGAAGAAGACTTGCAGGCGGCAATCGCTGCCGCCATGCGCACCGAATACAAAATGATTATCGACGCGGGCTTCCTGGTGCAGCTCGACGATGCCCGCAACGCGGTGACTTATGACCGCATGGTGCCGCCGGCGAGTTTCGCCGATTACCGGAAATGGCTCGGCGCCCAGGTCGAGATCATCAATCACGCCATCGAGGGCCTGCCGCAAGACCGTATCCGCTATCACGTCTGCTGGGGTTCATGGCCGGGCCCGCATGTCAGCGACGTGCCGCTCAAGGACATTGTCGATCTGATCCTGAAGATTAAAGTCGGCGCCTATGTGATCGAGGGCGCCAATCCGCGCCACGAACACGAATGGCAGGTCTGGAAAAACGCCAAGCTCGGGGCGGGCCAGGTGCTCATTCCCGGCGTCATCAGCCATGCCACCAATGTGGTCGAGCATCCGGAACTGGTGGCCGAGCGCATTACACGGCTAGCCAAGGTGGTGGGCCGCGACAATGTGATTGCCGGCACCGATTGCGGCTTTGCGCAGGGGCCGTTCCACCGGCGCGTGCACCCCTCGATTATGTGGGCGAAACTGGAGGCGCTGGTCGCCGGAGCCCGGCTTGCGAGCAAGGAATTGTGGTAGTTTTGCTTGCGCATGATCTTGTCCGAAAACCGGTTTCCACTTTTCGGGATCATGCGCTAGTTTACCCGATAACGCCGTTCCAGCCGGAGCCGCCGCCCATGAATGTCAACGCCAGCAAAACCAGCGGATTAGCGATCCCCTTCGATCACAACCGCCTCGACAAGTTGATGGACGAAGCCGGCATCGACGTGCTGCTCGCGACCTCCAAGCACAATGTGCAGTATCTGCTCGGCGGCCACCGCGCCAATTTCTTCGACTACATGGATGCGACCGGCGTCTCGCGATATCTGCCGGTCTTCGTCTACCCGAAGGGCGCACCGGAGAAGGCCGCCTATATCGGCCATCGGCTGGAAGGCTTCCAGCATCAAGCCAAGCCGTTGTGGACGCCGGAGATACAGACCATCACCGCGGGCTCGGTCGATGCCATGCAGCGCGCGGTCGATTACGTGCGCAAGGCCGGTCTCAAGACCAAACGCATCGCCACCGAATTCGGCTTTCTTCCCTTTGACGCATCCAAGGTTCTGCGCGCCGCGTTCCCCGATGCCGATTGGGTCGATGCGCTGTTCGTGATGGAGCGCCAGCGCGTCAAGAAATCGGCGGCCGAACTCAAGATGCTGAAATTCGCCTCCGAAGCGGTGCTCGATTCAATGTTGGCGACCATCGCCAAGACGCCCGCCGGCACGACCAAAGCCGACACGGTCGAAACACTGCGGCGCGAAGAAACCAATCGCGGGCTGACATTCGAATATTGCCTGATCACCGCCGGCACCAGCATGAACCGCGCGCCTTCCGACCAGAAATGGGAGAAGGGCGACATCATGTCGATCGACAGCGGCGGCAATTATCACGGCTATATCGGCGACATCTGCCGCATGGCGATCCAGGGCGAGCCGGATGCCGAGCTCAACGAATTGCTGGCCGAGATCGAAGCGATCCAGCGCGCCGGCTTCAAGGCCATGCGGCCGGGCGCCATGGGCGGCGACATCTATGCCGCGGCCGAGCCGCTGGTGCAGAAATCGAAGCACCACAACAATCTCGAATTCCTCGCCCATGGCATGGGGCTGGTCAGCCACGAAGCGCCGCGGCTCACCGATCGCGGGCCGGTGCCATATCCGGCCGACGATGCGCGGCTTCCGCTGGAAGTCGGCACGGTCGTGTCGGTGGAGACCACGCTCAAGCATCCCACGCGCGGCTTCATCAAGCTCGAGGACACTGTCGTCGTCACCGACAGCGGCCACGAGATCTACGGCGAAGGCGCCAGAGGGTGGAATAAAGCGGGGAAGAACTAGCGCCCTTTGATGTCGAGTTGCGCCGCCAGCTTGCTAAGCGCATCGGCGATTTTCACCGGATAATCGTGACCGGTTTCCAGCCGCTTGAGCGGCTCCGGCAGGCGCGCCAGTTCACGCACGGCACGTTCGCGGATTTGCGCCAACGTCGGCGCCGCGCCAATTCGCTTTCCCGCGCGCATCACCGGCACGATCAAAGCCTCGCCCGCCTGCTTGTCGGTTTCGAGCGAGAGCACATCGCCGCGCATGACGCCTTGCGCATCGTATGTGCGCCAGACCTGCTTGCGGCCAGGCCAGGTCGCCTTGCCCTCGGACAATTTGCGTTTCGGCTGGCCCCCATATTCCTGCAGCTTGTAGGCGCAATCGAGCGAGGGCGCGTCGATCGAGGCATCGAGATTGACGCCGATGCCGAAGCCGTCGATCGGCGCTTTCGCCTTCATCATGGTTTGCAGCACGTCTTCGTTGATGCCGCCGCTCACCAGAATAATGACGTCCTTCAAGTCCGCCGGCATCGAGGATGGCGCGCACTTTTTTCGCCATCGCCGTCAGATCGCCTGAGTCGATGCGCACGCCGCGAATGGATATGCCGTCGGCTTTCAGCCGCGGCGCCAGCTCCACCACTTTGCGCGCGCCTTGCTCGGTGTCGTAGGTGTCGATCAGCAGGATCACGCCCTCGGGCCGCGCGCGCGCGAAATCCTCAAACGCTTTGCTCTCGTCGTCGTGCACCTGCACGAAGGAGTGCGCCATGGTGCCCACGATCGGAATGCCGTAACGCTCGCCGGCCAGCACATTGGCGGCGCCGGCAAAGCCCGCGATGTAGCTTGCGCGCGCCGAGAACAATCCGGCTTCGGCGCCGTGCGCGGTGCGCAGGCCGAAATCGGACAATATCTTCCCGGGTGCCGCCAGCACCATGCGCGCGGCTTTCGAGGCGATCAGCGTCTGGAAATGCAGGATGTTGATCAGCCGCGTTTCGACGAGTTGCGCCTGCGCCAGCGGCGCGGTGATGCGGATGAGCGGCTCATTGGGAAAACACGCGGTGCCCTCGGGGATGGCGTGCACGTCGCCGGTGAAACGGAACGACGCCAAATAGTCGAGCAGATTTTGCCGGAAGCGGCCGGTACTTTTGAGCCAATCGATTTCCGCTTTGGAGAATTGCAAATTCTCCAGATAGTCGAGCGCGTCCTCAAGGCCTGCGGCCAGCAGAAAGCCGCGCCGTGCGGGGAGCCTGCGCACGAAAAACTCGAATACCGCCTCCTTGTCCTCAGCCTTATCCAGGTATGCCTGGATCATGTTGAGTTCGTAGAGGTCGGTGGTGAGCGGGCTGGTGAGGAGAGTCATGGTCGAATGCGTTTTTCACGTTCCGCGCAATACTGCGCGGCCGGAGCACAGAGAGCCAGAGCACAGAGATTTGCGGAGAATATAGAAGGTGTTGGCTCCCGGTACGAGCCCATGAACCTTACTAGAAGCAAAACGCGCGATGCTGTCAAACATCGCCTCGCGTTAAACCATCGCTAACCTGGCTGTTCGATCATCGCGGCCTTGCTGCAAGGGTTACGCGATGGCGGATCAAAAAACCTTCGGGCGTCGTGCCAGTCTTCCAAGCATGCCGCGGCGTGAGCCGCAGCCGGCGAGGGCGCAGGTCGCGCAGGCACGTGCCGCAACCTGTGGTCAGCGACATTCCCGCCGCTGCATCATTGCCCGTGACGGGTAAAATTTCACCGTCGCCGCATGATCTAGAATTGCACGAGTGGAAAAAGGCGCGCCGGCAAAGCTACCAAATTCCCTGGCGGCAATTGTCGTGGACGGCAACACTGTGCTTCGGCATCGCCTCGCTGGTGCTGCCCGACACGGTCAACGACAATGTGCAGTGGCTGCTTTATGCCCTGATGGCGGCGAGCTTCTATGCGGGTTTTGTCGGGCGCCGGCGCAAGGCCAACATGTGACCGCGGACGTTTGAAAATTGGCTCCCTGGGCTGGGATCGAACCAGCGACATTTCGATTAACAGTCGAACGCTCTACCGCTGAGCTACCAGGGAATAAGCCGGATGGTTACGGCAACGGGCCTATAACAAAGCCGCACTTGTTTTGCAAAGCGTGAAGGCGCCGGATATGCGCCTTCGCCAGGCTACGGCGCGGCAGCCTTCGCGCCGAATGGCTTGCCGAGAAAGAGCGAAGGCTGGAGGCCACGGCCGGAATCGAACCGGCGTGCAAGGATTTGCAGTCCTCTGCGTAACCACTCCGCCACGTGGCCATTAGAAGGCGCGCCCGGCGTTTAAGCCGCACGCGCCCGCATGGCCCAGCCTATATAGCAGCGAAGGGACCTCGACAACTTCGCGGCTTCCCTTGCATTTTGCGGCCTGTTGCCGCACAAAAGCAGCGCTTTCCCTTGCCTTTCCCTTGTCTTTCCCTTGCCTTTTTCGAGGACCGCGATGACCGACTTTGCCGCCGCGCGCCGCCATATGGTGGACGGCCAGGTCCGCACCGCCGATGTCACCGACCTGCGGCTGATCACGGCCATGCAGGAAGTCGCGCGCGAGCGCTTCGTGCCGGAACCAGGGTTGGCCTATATCGATTTCGACGTGCCGGTGGGCGCAGGCCGCCATCTGCTCAAACCGATGGTGTTGGCCAAGCTGATCCAGGCGCTCGATCTTGCCGGCAGCGACCGTGTGCTCGATGTCGCTTGCGCCACCGGCTATGGCGCGGCGGTGCTTGCGCGCATCGCCGGCGAGGTGACCGCGCTCGAACAAGATGACGCCCTCGCCAAATCGGCGGCTGCCGCGCTCTCGCCGCTGCCGAACGTGCGCACGGTCGTCGGTACGCTCGCCGAAGGCTGGCCGACGGGTGCGCCCTATGACGCGATCTTGCTCGAAGGCGCAACCGGCATCGTGCCGCACGCGCTCTGCCGCCAGCTCAAGGATGGCGGGCGGCTTGCTTGCGTGCTGGGTGCGGGGCCGGGCGCCAAGGCCATGCTTTACCGCCGCAGTGGCGACGAATCCGGCGGCCGGCCGATCTTCGATGCCGCGGCGTCCGTGTTGCCGGGCTTCATAAAGCCCCCGGTTTTCGCCTTCTAGGGATACCGCAGGTTCCGTGCGTGGCACTAAATCCTCAGTCAACGGCCTTTCTGTGGGCGGACGATATCGGGGGGTTTTAACCCCGCGCCGGTGCGCCTATGGTTCCCGGTTCATGTTTGTTGCGCGCAGCGAATCCATCGTTGCGCGCGAATAAGACGGTTTTTGCAATGTCGCGTCGTGGTCGTAGCGGTTGGTCTGGCGCCTTGGTGGCAGTCGCGGCCGCATGCGCGGCGTTGCCCTTGGCGGGCGCCGCGGCGCGCGCCGAAACCGTCGAATCCGCGCTGGTGAAGGCCTATCAGAACAATCCGTCGCTCAACTCCCAGCGCGCTTCCGTGCGCGCCACCGACGAAGGCTGTGCCGCAAGCGCTTTCCGGCTACCGGCCGAAGGTCACCGTGACCGCGACCGGCGGCGAGCAATCGCTGTCGTCTAGGATCGTGACCAATCCGGGACGCCCGCCCGGCACGCCGCCCATCTACTTGAACCAGCACGGCTACAACGCGCCGTTCGGCACCGGCGCCACCATTTCGCAGACGCTATACAACGGCTTTCAGACCGCCAACAAAACGCGCCAGGCCGAAGCTCAGGTGCTGGCCGCGCGCGCGACCTTGCGCGTGACCGAGCAGACCGTGCTGCTCAATGCAGTCATCGCCTATATGAATCTGCTGCGCGATACCGCGATCCTCGATCTGCAGCGGCGCAACGTCGAGGTGCTGCAGGAGCAATTGCGCCAGGTGCGCGACCGCTTCAATGTCGGCGAGGTGACGCGCACGGACGTGGCGCAGTCGGAATCGAGCTCTGGCGGCCGGGCGCTCGCAGGTGCTGCTGGCGGAAGCCAACTTCAAGTCGTCGTCGGCGACCTACCGCCAAGTGATCGGCACCGATCCGGGCCCGTTGATGCCGGGCACGCCGGTCGACCGTTTTTCGCCGCATAATTTGCCGAGCGCGATCGGGCTCGGCACCTCGACCAACCCGGCGGTGGCGACGGCTGAATACAATGTGGACGTGGCGCAGCAGCAAGTGAAAGTCGCCGAGGGCGCGCTTTATCCGACTTTGTCGGTGACCGGCAATTTCACCAAAAACTACGAGGTCGTCGGCAGCCTCAACACCATCGAAAATTACAGCGCCTCGGTGCTCGGCACTTTGAGCGTGCCGATCTACCAAGGCGGGGCGGAATATTCGCTCATCCGCCAGGCCAAGGAGACGCTCGGCCAGAAGCGCATCGATCTTGACGTCGCGCGCGACCAGGTGCGCCAGAATGTCGTTCAGGCCTGGGGTACGCTGGAAGCGGCCAAGGCCAATATCGAGGCGACGCAGGCCCAGGTGCAGGCCTCCGAGATTGCGCTCAACGGCATTCGCGAGGAAGCCCGCGTCGGCCAGCGCACCACGTTCGACGTGCTCACCGCGCAGCAGACATTGGTGAATGCGCGGGTGGCCCTGGTCACCGCGCAGCGCGACCGGGTGGTGGCCTCCTACACGCTATTATCCGCGGTCGGCCGCCTGTCGCCTGAGGTGCTGGCCTTGCACGTAGAGGCCTATCAGCCGCAGGTGCACTACGAGCAGGTGCGCGATAGCTGGGCCGGCGTGCGCACCCCGGATGGGCGCTAGACGGGCCTCGTCCACAGGTCATTAGGCTTCCGTAAGCTTCCACCTGCCACACTTGCATCCCACTGGCGTATAAATGGGGTTGAAAGCATTGATTCGCTTTGCACCCCGCGCCGGTCATGGGTACCGCCATGCGGGAGTGCGAGATTTGCGGTCGGGAATGCGCTCGGGAATAAAGGCATGAGCCAAGCGGCGAAGGCACAAGAGCCCTCGATGGAGGAAATTCTGGCCTCCATCCGGCGGATCATTGCCGATGACGATGCCGGAAAGCCGGCAAAGCCTGCGGAGCCGCCCGTTGCCAAGGCGCCGCCGCCACCACCACCTATGCCCGCACGGGCTGCGCCGCCGCCGCCATCGCCACCGGTGGCTGCGAATAATCAGCAAGAGATCGACGCCATGCTCGCCGACCTCGATGCACCGCCGAAGGCCGCCGCCAAGCCTGCGCCGCCGCCAAAGCCGGCGGCAGCCCCGCCGCCAGCCGATGTGCTCGATTTGACCGAGCAGATGGCGGCAGCGACCCCGCCGCCGGGACCGGCGCCGAGCTTCCGCACCATCGATGCCGCAGCCGATGTGGTGTTCACCGATCGCGCGGCCGAACCCGCCGCGCACACCATGGACGAGGCGCGCCGGCAATTTGCGCAAAACGCCGGCCCCGATCGCGGCCTGATCTCGAATACGACCATGGCTGCGGTGGACAATGCGTTCAATTCGCTCGCCCACACCGTGCTCGGCAACAATGCGCGCACGCTCGAGGATCTGGTCAAGGAAATGCTGCGCCCGATGCTCAAGGCGTGGCTCGACGATAATCTGCCGGGGCTGGTCGACCGCATCGTGCGCGCCGAGATCGAGCGCGTCTCGCGCGGAAGGTCTTAAGCCGCTCGCGTTTTGAGCTGGCGCGCGAACCACAATCCCAACGCCAGCAGTATCACGCTCGCCGTCAAAAACACCGGCACCGCGGTGAAATGGTCGAACACCGCGCCGCCTACCGCAACGCCCGCGGTTTGCCCGAGATAGAGCGCCGAGGAGAAGATCGCGACCGCTGTGCCGCGCGCTTGCGGCGTCATCTGGGTGGCGTTGGTTTGCAGCGTATTATGCAGCATGTAAAAGCCGAGCCCGATCGCGACGGTGGCGAGCGGCGCGGTCCACGCGGTCTGCTGAAAGGCGAGCACGACATAGGCCGCCGAAAGCAGCGCGCCGCCGACACCGGCCAAACCGATTTGGCCGAGACGGTCGACCAGCCAGCGCACCGATAGACTGTAAACGAGGCCGCCGATGGCAAAGGCGCCGACCACCAGCCCGACCAGAGCGAAGTTGAGATCGAAGCGCAGGTGCAAATCGGCGCCGACATACGTGTAAGCGCCGAACATGGCGCCGGCTTCAACGAAAGCCATCGCGATCACCATGCGCGCCCAGGGCGAGCGCAGCACCGTTGCATAATCCGCGAAGTATCCGCGCGGAGACCGCACCGGCGCGTTGCTGGCATGGGTGACCGGATTGCGCATCAGTTCGTAGAACAGACCGGCGGTGGCGATGCCGAGCAGCACAGCGAGAATGAAAAACACATTGCGCCAGCCGAAATAATCGCCCAGCACGCCGCCGGCGGCCTGGCCGAACAATTGGCCGAGGATTTGGCCCGAGAGAAAGCGGCCGATCACCTGCTGGCGGCGGTTGTAATCGACCACGTCGCCGATGAAGGCGAGCGCGAAGGGAATGATCCAGCCGGTGGCAAGCCCGCAGGCGAGCCGCGCCGCCACCAGCAGCGGCAGCGTCGGCGCCAGACCGCAGGCCACCACCATCAGCGTCGAGCCCGCGGCGGCGATGGCGACGCAGCGGTATTTGCCGAAGCGGTCGCCGATCGGGCCGATGATGAGTTGCACCGAGCCGTGCGCCAGCAAATAGGCGGTGACCACGATCGAGGTGGCGCCGACCGTGACGTTGAGGTCGGCGGCGATCTGCGGCAATAGCGAATCGGTCACCCGCACCATGGCCTGGGCGGCGAAGGCGGCGATGGCCAGAAGCGCGATGGCGCTGGTGGCGCTGCCGCGCGCGGGGCTTGAGGATTCCGGCAAAGTTGACTCTTTTGTACGTGGCGGGCTTTCTACCGCGCGAACGGATCCAGACCAAACCACCGATGATCGACAAGACCTACCAGCCTTCCGACGTCGAAGGCCGCATATACCAAGCGTGGGAAGAGGCGGGCGCCTTTCGCGCCGGCCGCCCCGAACGCGCGGGCGCGCCTAGCTATTGTATCGTCATTCCGCCGCCCAACGTCACCGGCTCATTGCATATGGGCCATGCGCTCAACAACACGCTGCAGGACATTCTCTGCCGCTTCGAGCGCATGCGCGGCAAGGATGTGCTGTGGCAGCCGGGCACCGACCATGCCGGTATCGCGACGCAGATGGTGGTCGAGCGGCAATTGATGGAGCGGCAGCTGCCGGGCCGGCGCGCCATGGGGCGCGAAGCATTCCTCAAGCGCGTGTGGGAATGGAAGGCTGAAAGCGGCGGCACCATCGTCAATCAATTAAAGCGCCTGGGTGCTTCGTGTGACTGGTCGCGCGAACGCTTTACGATGGACGAGGGGTTGTCGAAGGCGGTCGTGAAGGTCTTCGTTCAACTTTACAACGAGAAGCTCATTTACAAAGACAAGCGGCTGGTCAATTGGGACCCGAAGCTGCTCACCGCGATTTCCGATCTGGAAGTCGTGCAGGTCGAGCAGAAGGGCCACCTGTGGCACTTCCGCTACCCGCTTGTTGACGATCCGTCGAAATATATCTGCATCGCCACCACGCGGCCGGAGACCATGCTGGGCGACGGCGCCGTGGCCGTGCATCCGGACGACGAGCGCTACAAGCATTTGGTCGGCAAGCTGGTGCGGCTGCCGCTGGCCGAGCGCTTGATCCCGGTGATCGCCGATGAATATCCCGACCCGGAAAAGGGTTCGGGCGCGGTCAAGATCACGGCGGCGCACGACTTCAACGATTTCGAAGTCTGGCTGCGCCATCGCGACAAGGATTATTTCAAGAAGCAGCTCAATGGCGGCTTGATCAATCTGTTCACGCCCGAAGCCAAGATGAACGAGAATTGTCCGGAGCAATATCGAGGCTTGGATCGCTACGAAGCGCGCAAACGCATCATTGCCGATCTGGAAGCGCTTGGGCTGGTGGACAAGATCGAAACTGTTACTCACGCCGTGCCGCATGGCGACCGTTCCAACGTGGTGGTTGAGCCTTATCTCACCGAGCAGTGGTATGTGAACGCCAAGAAGCTGGCGGAGCCGGCGATTGCCGCCGTGCGCGCGGAGAAAACAAAATTCGTCCCGAAGAATTGGGAGAAGACTTATTTCGAATGGATGGAAAACATCCAGCCGTGGTGCATTTCGCGCCAGCTGTGGTGGGGGCACCAGATTCCGGCGTGGTATGGGCCGGACGGGAAAATATTTGTCGCCTTGACTGAAGCCGAAGCGCAAAGCGCGGCCGACAATCAATATGGCAAGGCAACGAAACTCACGCGCGACGAAGACGTGCTCGACACATGGTTCTCCTCCGCGCTGTGGCCGTTCTCGACGTTGGGCTGGCCGGACGAGACGAAAGAGCTTAAGCGCTTTTATCCGACCTCAACTTTGGTCACCGGCTTCGACATCATCTTCTTCTGGGTCGCGCGCATGATGATGATGGGCCTTCACTTTATGAAGGACATTCCGTTTCACGATGTCTACATCCATCGCCTGGTGCGCGACGCCAGCCGGCGCCAAGATGTCGAAGTCGAAAGGCAACGTGGTCGACCCGCTCGGCATCATCGATCAATATGGCGCCGACGCCTTGCGCTTCACGCTGGCGCGCGGCGCAGCCCAAGGCCACGACATCGGCTCGGGCCCGCAAGACGTCGAGAACAACCGCAACTTCGCGACCAAGCTTTGGAACGCCGCGCGCTTTGCCGAGATGAACGGCTGCGCCAACGCCAAGGGCTTTGATCCGAAGTCGGCCAAGGAAACACTCAACCGCTGGATCGCGCACGAGACCGCGAAGGCTTGCGCCGAGATCACCGAGGCGATTACGAGCTATCGTTTCAACGACGCGGCGGCGGCCGTCTATCGCTTCGTCTGGAATATCTATTGCGACTGGTATCTCGAATTGGCGAAGCCTCTGCTCACCGGGCCAGACGGCGCGGCCAAATCCGAAACCCAAGCCATGGTCGCCTGGGCGCGCGATGAAATCCTGCGGCTGCTGCACCCGTTCATGCCGTTCGTCACCGAAGAATTATGGGCGGTGACGGGCCAGCACGACGCGCTGCTGGCGCTCAGCGCCTGGCCCAAGCTCGACGGACTTGCCGACGACAAGGCCGAAGCGGAGATCGGCTGGGTGATCGATCTCATCACCGCCATCCGCTCGGTGCGCGCCGAGATGAACATCACCGCCGCGATCCCGTTGGTGCTTTCCGGCGCGTCCAAGGAAACGCAAGACGCGCGCCGTGCGCTGGGCCGACTTCATCAAGCGGCTGGCGCGCGTGTCGGAGATTTCGTCGGCTGCGAGCGCGCCGCAAGGTTCAGTGCAACTCGTGGTGCGCGGCGAAGTGGCGGCACTGCCGCTCAAAGGCGTCATCGATCTCGCCGCCGAGCGCGCGCGCTTGGCCAAGGAAATGGCCAAGGCCGATGCCGACATCGCCCGCGTCGATGCCAAGCTCAATAACGAAAAGTTCGTCGCCAACGCGCCTGAGGAAATCGTCGAAGAAGAAAAAGAAAAGCGCGAGGAGGCGGTCGCGCGCAAAGCGAAAATCGCCGAGGCGCTGGAGCGGCTCAAGGGAGCCGCCTGATACCGCGCTACAAAGCTTGACAGCGCCGTGTCGCCACAGGCTATCGTTTCGTACGATCGCAGCCGGGGGCTATCTATGCGTGGAGTGATTGTAGCGATTGCGCCCGATGGCACTTACGGGCAGCTGTCGAGCGACGACGGCCAGCGCTACAGCTACTGGACCAGCGAAGTGCGCAACGGCCGCGCGCAAGTCGGCCAGATGGTCGACTTCCAGATGTGGGAAGGCCAGCCGGTCGACATTTTCGTTTTGGCCAATCCGACCCCGCCGCAGGCGCCGCCGCGCGCCGGCATGCCGCGGCCGGCGGCTTACGCGCCTTCACAAGGGACGCCGTACGGGCAAGCCACGCCTTACGCCCAAGGCGCGCCTTACGCGCAAGGCGGGCCTTATGCGGAGCGCCCGCGCCTTACGGCGCGACCTCGTCCGGCTTTCCGCCGACCGAATATTGGATCAAGCTGTTCACCTCGCCGTTCGGGCGCATCTCGCGCCGGCAGTTCTGGCTGCATGGCGTATTGCCGGTCATCGGCGTGAGCATTTTGCTCGGCTGGATTCCCTTCCTCAACATTTTGGTGATGATCGCGACCTGGTGGGCCTCGATCTGCATCACCTTCAAGCGCTTTCACGATCTCGGCTATCCCGGCTGGTGGAGCCTGATCGCCGCGATCCCGATGGCGGCGGCGGCCGCCGTGCTGGTGGGCTCGTTCTTTATGCCCGGCTTCGGCGGCTGGCGGTTGGCGTCGATCCTTTACGGCATCGGCGGCATTATTTTCATCGCGCAACTGATCTTCGTCTATTGCCGCGTCGGCCAGCAGGGGCCCGAACCAATACGGGCCCGATCCGCTTGAAGGCTAGGGCTTCGGAAACGGCTTGCTCAGAAATTTCGAACCCTTGAGCCCGTAGCGCCAAGGTCGGTCCACCGCTTTGGTGATGCCGATGCGCGGCCCGCGTACGATCGATGGTTTTTGCTCGCGCGCATAAAGCGCGAAAGGCGCGCGATCGAGCGCCAGCCCGTTATGCCTGATGGTCACGCCCAGCGCCTCGCATAATTTGCCCGGCCCCGAGCACAGTGTGCGTTCATCGCCAAGCCCACGCCGCCGCCGCATCAGGCTCAAGCCTTCGGTAGGCTCCAAGGCGCGGATCAGCACGGCGCTGGCCGACCCCTCCGGCTCGCAGACGAAATTCAGGCACCAATGGATGCCGTAGGAGCGGTAGACGTAGGCGACGCCGGGTGGGCCAAACATCACGGCGTTGCGGGGCGTGGGCCCGCGATAGCTGTGGGCCGCAGGATCGGTGTGGTGATAGGCCTCGACCTCCACGATGACCCCGCCCACGCCATCCACCAGCAACGTGGCCCCGATCAGCTCGGGGGCGACCTTGTGCACGGATCGGCCGAAAAAGCTGCGTTTTAGCTTGGGGGGCAGGGCCATGGGGGGTGCAATCGACCTGTTGCATGCCTGCAACACAGTTAGAACAATTAAACCATCGGCCCCTATCATCCCCCGCCGCGCCGCGATTTGGCCATACCCTTCCATGACATGAAGGGCGCCGGGTGGCGGCCCAAGCTGTTGTGCAGCTTTAAGGTTTTTGCCGCCGGGCAGACTGTCCCCGACAAAGCCGGAAAAGCCAGCCGGCGGCGGTAATTGGGGATGGGGGCCCAAAGACCAAAATGGACGCCAAGACCAACCTTAAAGCGAGACTTCCCAGCCGGCACGCCACCGAAGGCCCCGGCCGGGCGCCGCATCGTTCGTTCTATTACGCGATGGGGCTGTCCACCGAGCAGATCCACCAGCCCTTCGTCGGCGTGGCCACCTGCTGGAACGAAGCCGCGCCCTGCAACATCGCGCTGATGCGCCAGGCGCAGGCGGTGAAAAAGGGCGTCGCTAGCGTCGGCTGCACGCCGCGCGAATTCTGCACCATCACCGTCACCGACGGCATCGCCATGGGCCATGCCGGCATGAAGGCCTCGCTGCCCTCGCGCGAAGTGATCGCCGATTAGCGTCGAACTGACCGTGCGCGGCCATGCCTATGATGCGCTGATCGGCGTCGCCGGCTGCGACAAGTCGCAGCCCGGCATGATGATGGCGATGTGCCGTCTCAACGTGCCGTCGATCTACATCTATGGCGGTTCGATCCTGCCCGGAAAGTTCAAGGGCAAGGACGTCACCGTGCAGGACGTCTACGAGGCGGTCGGCCGGCATTCGGTCGGGCAGATGTCGGACGCGGATTTGCACACGCTGGAATCGAACGCCTGTCCCTCGGCCGGCGCCTGCGGCGCGCAGTTTACCGCCAACACCATGGCGACGGTGTCCGAAGCCATCGGCCTGGCGCTGCCCTATTCATCCGGCGCGCCGGCGCCTTACGAGATGCGCGACCAGTTCTGCACGCTGGCCGGCGAGATGATCATGGACCTGATCGTGAAGAACATCAGGCCGCGCGACATCGTCACCCGCAAAGCGCTGGAAAACGCCGCGGCGGTCGTCGCCGCCACCGGCGGTTCCACCAATGCCGCACTGCATCTGCCGGCGATCGCGCATGAATGCGGTATCGAATTCGATTTGTTCGACGTCGCCGAAATCTTCAAAAAGACACCGTATATCGCAGATTTGAAACCGGGCGGCCGTTATGTCGCCAAGGATATGTTCGAAGCTGGCGGTGTGCCGTTACTGATGAAGACATTGCTCGATCACGGATACATGCACGGCGATTGCCTGACCGTCACCGGCCGCACGATTGCCGAGAACATGAAGTCGGTGAAATGGAACCCGGACCAGGACGTGGTGCGCCCCGCCGACAAGCCGCTTTTGCCGACCGGCGGCGTCGTGGGTCTCAAAGGCAATCTCGCGCCGGAAGGCGCCATCGTGAAAATCGCCGGCATGGAGAAGATTCAATTCACCGGTCCGGCGCGCTGCTTCGACAACGAAGAAGCCTGCTACGAGGCCGTGAAGAAAAAGACCTACAAGCAAGGCGACGTTCTGGTGATCCGTTACGAAGGGCCGAAGGGCGGCCCCGGCATGCGCGAAATGCTCTCGACCACGGCCGCGCTCTACGGCCAAGGCATGGGCGACAAAGTCGCGCTCATCACCGACGGACGTTTCTCCGGCGCCACCCGCGGTTTCTGCGTCGGCCATGTCGGGCCGGAAGCAGCGGTCGGCGGGCCGATCGGGCTCCTGCGCGACGGCGACATCATCGAGATCGATGCCGACAAGGGCACCATCAACGTCAAGCTTTCGGACGACGAATTGGCCAAGCGCAAAGCCGCGTGGAAGCCGCGCGAGAACGAATACGGCTCCGGCTATTTGTGGAAATACGCCCAACAGGTGGGCACCGCCCTCAAAGGCGCGGTCACCCATCCGGGCGGCGCCGCCGAGAAGGAATGCTATGCGGATAGTTGAGGCCCTGTTGCGGGTGATGGTGGTCGGCGCAGGCCTTGCGGCCTTGCCTGCCATCGCGCCGGCATGGGCCTTCGACGGCAGCAAGACGGAAGACGGCTCGACCGCGATCGCCGGGCCGATCGCGCCGCTCACGGTAGTGCCGGGCGATCACGCGCTGCGGCCGCCGGCCGACGTGCCGGGCGTGCCCAAGGCGCCGCTTACGGCGTCGGAAGCCTTCCGCACCGGCGCGCATTGGCTCAAGGCCGGCAATCCGCACAAGGCGGTGGTCTCGCTCGAATACGCCGCCGAGAACGGCCACGCGCTGGCGCAGTGGAAGCTCGGGCGCATGTACGCCGAAGGCGAGGGCGTCACCCAGGACGATCTCAAGGCCTTCGAATATTTCCGCAGCATCGCCTCAAGCCATGCCGACGACAATCCCGACACGCCGCAGGCGCGCTTTGTCGCCAACGCTTTCGTTGCGCTCGGCCATTATTATCTCGAGGGCATCCCGAAGACGCAGGTCAAGCGCGATCCCGATCGCGCGCGCGAAATGTTCAGCTATGCGGCGTCTTATTTCCGCGATCCCGACGCGCAATATTATCTGGCGAGACTCTATCTCGACGGCGTCGGCGCGCCGCACGATCCGCGCCAGGCCGCGCGCTGGTTCGGTCTCTCGGCGCAGAAGGGTCTGTGCCAGTCGCAGGCCATGCTCGGCGCCATGCTGTTTTCCGGCGACCACGTTCCGCGCCAGGCCGCGCGCGGGCTGATGTGGCTCACGCTCGCCAAGGACAGCGCCACCGGCCCTAACCAGGCCTGGATCAACCGGCTCTACGAAAGCGCCATGCAACAGGCGACCGAGGACGAGCGCGCGCTCGCCGGCGTCTATCTGCGGCGCTGGATGGAAACGCGGCGCGAGTAGGCGTTCGTTTTTTTACGCGTGATTTTGTCCGAAAACCGGTTCCCACTTTTCGGAATCACGCGTTAGCGCCCCTCGATATCCAGATCCACATAGACCGGCACGTGGTCGGACGGCTTGTCCCAGGAGCGCACGTGGCGGTCGATGCCGGAATCGATCAGCCGGTCGGCAGCCTGCGGCGATAGCAGCAGGTGGTCGATGCGGATGCCGTCGTCCTTTTGGAAAGCGCCGGCCTGATAATCCCAGAACGTGTAGAGCCCGGCATCGTCGCTGGTGGCGCGGATGGCGTCGGTCAGGCCCAGATTGGTCAGCGCGCGGAATTTCTCCCGCGTTTGCGGCAGGAACAGCGCGTCCTTGGTCCAGGCATCCGGCCGTTTGGCATCGGCGGGGGTGGGGATGACGTTGTAGTCGCCCGCCAGCACCATGGGCTCTTCCAGCTTCAGCCGCTCATGTGAAAACGCAATAAGCCGGTCCATCCATTTGAGTTTATAGGTGTATTTATCGCCCGGCGCGGGGTTTCCATTGGGCAGATAGAGGCTCACCACCCGCAGCGCACCGGTCTTGGTCGATACCAGCGCCTCCAGGAAGCGGGCCTGGACGTCGCCCTTATCGCCGATCAGGCCGGGGGCGACCTCGTCGAAGGGCAGCTTGGAGAGCAGCGCCACCCCGTTAAAGGCCTTCTGGCCGTGCACCGCCACGTTATAGCCCAGCGCCTCCAGCGGCTCGCGCGGGAAGGCCTCGTCCACGCATTTGATCTCTTGCAGGCAGACGATGTCGGGCTTTCGCTCGTCGAGCCATGCCAGCAGGCTTTCCAGGCGCTGGCGGACGGAATTGACGTTCCAGGTGGCGATACGCATGGGCGAAGGGCGTCCAAACGGCCTCGAATGAAGGCTGTGGGCCGGTGTTTACCAGACAGGCGCAGGGATATGCACGCCAATGCCGTTTATATGCTAGGAAGGCCGCCGCCGCGGCCCGCCAATGGTGAAGCCATTCCGCGGAATAGGGAGCGTCCGGGCAGGGCCCAACACGGCCCGGACCGAACATCGACGATGACGAAGCGAAAGTGGTTATTTGGGGGGGCCGCGCTCGCCCTAAAAAAACTGCCTTTAATCAACCGAAAGTGGAAAATTGCGGCCGGGGCGCTCGCCCTAATCTGCGTTGTATTGCTGGTTCGCGGATTCTGGACCACGGACGGGGCCGCTCAGTCGAAATCCCAGGTCCGCGTGGTGCCGGTCGAAGTGGGCAAGGCCGAGCGCAAAAAAGTTCCTGTGCGCGTCGATGCGCTCGGCGCCGTGACCCCCATCGCCAGCGTCGCCATCAAGGCGCGCGTCGACACCGCGATCATGGCCGTGCATTTCCGCGACGGCGCCGAGGTGAAAAAAGGCGACCTGCTGTTCACCCTCGACGGCCGTGCCATCGAAGCTCAGATCGCGCAGACCGAAGGCACCGTCGCGCGCGATCGCGCGCAGCTTGCCGGCGCCGAACGCGACGTTGCGCGCTACACCGATCTGGTGGCCAAGGCGGCAACCCCGACGGTCAATCTCGACAATGCCAAGACGCAAGCCGAGGTCTATCGCGCGGCCATCAAATCCGATCAGGGCCTGCTCGATAATCTGAAGGTTCAATTGAGCTATTGCACCATCCGCGCGCCGATCGACGGGCGCATCAGCCAGGCCGCGGTGAAGGTCGGCAATTTCGTGCGGCAAGCCGACACCGCGGCGATGGCGACCATCAACCAGATGGCGCCGGTCTATGTCAGCTTCACGGTGCCGCAGAAGGTGCTGCCGGAAATCCGCCAGGCGCTGGCCGCCGAAACCGCCACCGTCGAAGCGGTCGTTCCGGGCGAGCAGAAGCACGCCGTCGGCCAGGTCACCATGATCGAGAATTCGATCGATGCCGCGACCGGCATGGCGACCATCCGCGCCACCATGCCGAACAAAGATGAAGTGCTCTGGCCGGGCACGCTGGTGACCACCGAACTGACGCTGCGCGAAGAGCAGGCGGTGGTGGTGCCGACCGCGGCCGTGCAGGTGAGCCAGACCGGCAATTTCGTGTTCGTGATCAACAATGGCGTCGCCAAGGTTCAGCTGGTGAAGGTTGAGCGCGCGGTCGGCGGCGAAACGGTTATCTCCTCCGGCCTTTCGGGCGGCGAAACGGTCGTCACCGACGGCCAGTTGCTCTTGTCCAACGGCACGCGCGTCAATGTACGCACTCCAAAAGCCGCCGGGTCCTGATCCATGAACATTTCGGAAGTTTGTATTCGCCGCCCGGTGCTGACGACGCTGATGACGGCGTCGCTGATCGTGTTCGGCGCCTTCGGCTACCGGCTGCTGCCGGTGGCGGCGCTCCCGGCGGTGGACTTTCCGACCATCCAGATCACCGCGACCTTGCCGGGCGCAAGCCCGGAGACGATGGCGGCCTCGGTTGCCTCGCCGATCGAGCGGCAGCTTTCCACCATTGCCGGCATTTCGTCGATGACCTCGTCGTCATCGCTCGGCTCCTCGCAGATCACCATACAATTCGACCTCGGCCGCAACATCGACGGCGCCTCGCTCGACGTGCAGACCGCGCTCGCGGTGGCGCAGCGCCGGCTGCCGGTGGAAATGACCACGCCGCCGTTCTTCCGCAAAGTTAACCCCGGCGACTTCCCGGTCCTCTATGTTTCGATGCGCTCCGACACCATGCCGTTGTCGGCGGTGGACGATTACGCCGAGACCGTGCTGGCGCCGCAGATTTCGCAATTGCCCGGCATCGCCCAGGTGCTGGTCTATGGCGCGCAGAAATTCGCCGTGCGCGTGCAAGTCGATCCGGTGGCGGCGGCATCGCGCAATCTTTCGCTCGACGATATCCGCACCGTGGTGGCAAAGGCCAATTCGAGCGCGCCGGTCGGCACGCTGCAGGGCAAGACCCAGGCGGTGACGCTGCTCGCCACCGGCGCCATGGCGCACGCGGCCGATTACCGCGACGTGGTGGTGGCCTATCGCAACGGCGCCCCGATCAAGCTCAACCAGGTGGCGCGCGTCATCGACAGCGTCGAGAACGACAAGATCGCGACCTGGTTCAACGATTCACGCGCCATCGTGCTGGCGATCCAGCGCCAGCCCGACGCCAACACCGTCGAAGTGGTGGATATGGTGCGCGAAAAGCTGCCGGCGATGCGCGCGCAGATACCGCCGGCGATCTCGATGACGCCGCTGTTCGACCGCTCGCTGTCGATCCGCGCGGCCGTCGCCAACGTGCAGGAGACGCTGGCGATCGCGATCTGCCTGGTCATCATGGTGATCTTCCTGTTCTTGCGCAAAGTATCGGCCACCATCATCCCGGCGCTCGCCGTGCCGGTGTCGCTGGTCGGCACGTGCGCGGCGATGTATGCCTTCGGCTTCTCCATCAACAACATGACGCTGCTGGCTTTGACGCTGTCGGTCGGCTTCGTGGTCGACGACGCCATCGTCATGCTGGAAAACATCGTGCGCCATATCGAGGGCGGCATGCGGCCGTTCGAGGCGGCGCTGAAAGGTTCGCGCGAAATCGGCTTCACCATCGTGTCGATCACCTTCTCGCTGATCGCGGTGTTCATCCCGGTGCTGCTGATGGGCGGCATGGTCGGCCGCGTGTTCCGCGAATTCGCGGTGTCGATTTCGGTGGCGATCATCGTTTCGGGCTTCGTCTCGCTGACGCTCACGCCCATGCTGTGCGCGCGCGTCCTCAAAAGCCACCAACCCGACGAAAAGCAGAATTTCATCCTGCGCGGTTTCGAGCGCATGTTCGAATTCTGGCTCAGGACCTATGAGTGGACGCTCGACCGCGTGCTCAAGGCCAAGTCGATCATGCTGATGGTGACGCTTGCGACCATCGCCGGCACCATCTGGCTCTACATCGTGGTGCCGAAAGGCTTCTTCCCGACCGAGGATACCGGCTTCCTGATCGGCATCACCGAAGGCAATACCGACATCGCGTTCCCGGCCATGGTCGAACGCCAGCGCAAGATCGCCGATCTGGTGCGCGCGGATCCGGCGGTCGATTACGTCAATTCGACGGTCGGCTCCGGCGGGCCCAACCAGCTCGGCAATAGCGGCCGCATGCTGGTCGCGCTGAAAGCCCGCGACGAGCGCGGCAATCTGCAGGAAATCGTCGGCCGGCTGCGCCGCACCGCCAATGTGGTCACCGGCATGCAGATTTTCTTCCAGCCGATCAAGAACATCAATCTCGGCGGCCGGCTGAACAAGAGCGAGTATCAATACACGTTGCAGTCCAACGACACCGAGGCGCTCTATCGCATCGCGCCCGAATTGCGCGACAAGATCGCCAAGGTCCCCGGCCTGCTCGACGTCACCACCGATCTCTACGTGAAAAATCCGCAAGTGACCGTCGACATCGACCGCGAGAAGGCCGCGGTCTACGGCGTCTCCGTCGATCAAGTGCGCCAGGAGCTCTACAACGCCTTTGGCTCGCGCCAGGTCGCCACCATCTACACGCCGGCCAACGACTATCAGGTCATCCTGGAGACGATGCCGGAATATCAGCAAAGCCCGAACGATCTCAATAAAATCTATCTGAAGACGACCAACGGCACGACGGTGCCGCTCTCGGCGGTCACGCATTTCGTGCGCACGGTCGGCCCGCTACAGGTCAATCACCAGGGTCAGCAGCCGGCGGTGACCATCTCGTTCAATCTGGCGCCCGACTTCTCGCTCGGCCAGGCGACCGATGCCATCACCAAGATCGAGCGCGACTCGCGGCTGCCGGCGACCATCACCTCCGGCTTCCAGGGCACCGCGCAAGTGTTCCAGGATTCATTGCGCGGGCAGGGCATTTTGATATTGGCGGCGATCTTTGCAGCCTACATTGTGCTCGGCATTCTGTATGAGAGCTTCATTCACCCGATCACCATCATTTCCGGCCTGCCGTCGGCCGGCATCGGCGCCATTCTCACATTGATGCTGTTCAGGCTCGACTTGTCGGTGATCGCCATGATCGGCATCGTGATGCTGGTCGGCATCGTGAAGAAGAACGCCATCATGATGATCGACTTCGCCATCGAACGCCGGCGTGTCGGCCTCTCAGCCGAGGCTGCGATCCGCGAAGCGGCGGTCTTGCGTTTCCGCCCGATCATGATGACGACATTCGCCGCCATTTTCGGCTCGCTGCCGATCGCGCTTGGCACCGGCGCCGGCGCCGAATTGCGCCAGCCACTGGGTGTGGCGGTGGTCGGCGGCCTGGTGTTCTCGCAGCTGCTCACGCTCTACATCACGCCGGTGATCTATCTCTACCTCGACCGCTTCGACCGCATGATCAAGCGCGGGCTCGAGCCGCAGGTGGAGGAAGTTCAGGAATTGCCGCCGGCAGTAGCGGCCGAGTAATTCTTGCGCTACGCGCTCGGCAGCACGATGTTGCGATAAGTCGACTGATCCGTGCGCGGGAATAAGCGGTAAGTTACAGCGCGAAGCTGGTGCCGCAGCCGCAGGAGGCGGTCGCCTTCGGGTTCTTCACCTTGAAGGCCGCGCCGATCAGGTCGTCGACGAAATCGATTTCCGAGCCCGCCATATAATTGACCGAGACCGGATCGATCAGCACGGTCGCGCCATCGCGGGCGATCACCAGATCGTCCTCGGCTTTGGCCTGCTCCATGTCGAATTTGTACTGGAAGCCGGAGCAGCCGCCGCCTTCGACGGAAACGCGCAGCATGGTTCCCGGCGCCTCGGTTTTGAGGATTTCGCCGATCCGCCGTGCCGCCCGTTCGCTGACCGTGACGCTCTCGCTCATGACGCTTTTCCTTGGCGCATGATCTTACCCGAAAACCGGTACCCGCTTTTCGGAATCATGCGCGGCATCCTATTGGCAGGAGCCGTACCAATTAGTTAAGTGCGCTGGACCGCAAGGTCAATGTGCCTCATTTGGCAGGCCAGAGGCAAAGCATGGCGATCGACAGCGGGCGCGAACGCGCGGTCTATGCCGCCGATCCGGCGAAAAGCCGGGGCAGGCGCTATAGCGAGCCTGCCAGCGCCACCCGCAACGCCTTCCGGCGCGACTGCGACCGCATCATCCATTCGGCCGCCTTCCGCCGCCTCGCCCACAAGACGCAAGTGTTCATCTATCACGAGGGCGACCACTACCGCACGAGGCTCACCCATACGCTGGAAGTCGTGCAGATCGCCCGCTCGCTGGCGCGCGCGCTCGGGCTCGACGAGGACCTGGCGGAGGCGGCAGCGCTTGCCCACGATCTCGGCCATCCGCCGTTTGGCCATGCCGGCGAACGCGCGCTCGATGAAGCGCTGAGCAAATTCGGCGGCTTCGATCACAACGCGCAGGCGCTGCGCATCGTTACCGATTTGGAGCGCCGCTATCCCGGCTTCGACGGCCTCAATCTCACTTGGGAAACGCTCGAAGGTCTGGTCAAGCACAATGGCCCGCTCACCGACCGCGATGGCAAGGCGCTCGGGCGCTATGCCAAGCACGGCGTGCCGGAAGCGATCCTCGATTATTCGCGCATCCAGGATCTCGAACTGTGGTCCTTCGCCAGCGCCGAAGCGCAAGTGGCCGCGATCTCCGACGACATCGCCTATGACGCGCACGACATCGACGACGGCTTGCGCGCCGATTTGTTCACGCTCGATGACATCGCCGACGGTACCCATCGTTGGCGACATCGTGCGCGGCATCGACAAGGCGCATGCCGGGCTCGATGCCACAAGGCGCGCGCACGAGACGGTGCGCGGGCTGATCACGCGCATGATCGAGGACGTGATCGCCGAGACGGCGCGTCGCGTCGCCGCGCTTAAGCCAGTCTCGGCCGCCGACGTGCGCCACGCGGCGCGGCCGCTGGTGGCGTTCTCGCCGGCGTTTGTTAAGGCCGATGCCGACATCAAGGGCTATCTCTATCCGCGCATGTACCGGCACGAGCGCGTGATGGCGGTGATGAAAGACGCCGAAGGCGTGGTGCGCGATCTGTTCGGACACTATGCCAAGACGCCGGCCGATCTGCCGCCGGAATGGCGCGATGGGCTCGATCGCCTGGACGAACCGGGCCGCATGCTGCGCATCGCCGACTACATCGCCGGCATGACCGATCGCTATGCGCTGATCGAGCACGCGAAGTATTTTGACTTGACCCCCGAATTACGTTAGCCGCAGCGCCACCATGCCCGCCGCGAAAACGCCGCAACATCTGTTCGCCGCCATGCTCGCGCGCGTGCATGCGGCGAGCGCGTCGCGTGCTCGGGCCCAAGGCCGATCTGTCGCGCGTGGTGGTCGAGCCGCCGCGCGATCCGACCCACGGCGATCTCGCCACCAACGCCGCCATGGTGCTGGCGAAAGACGCCGGCAAGAAGCCGCGTGAACTGGCCGAAGCCATCGCCGAAAAACTGCGCGCCGAACGATATCGTCACCAAAGTGGATGTCGCCGGCCCCGGCTTCATCAATCTGACGCTCAAACCGCAAGTGTGGGGCGAGGAGTTGCGCGTCGTGTTGGCGGCGGGCAGCGATTACGGCCGCAGCGACATCGGCGCCAATGAAAAGGTCAATGTCGAATACGTCTCGGCCAATCCGACCGGCCCGATGCATATCGGCCACGGCCGCGGCGCGGTGTTCGGCGATGCGCTTGCCAGTCTGCTGGTGTTTGCCGGCTACGACGTGACGCGCGAATATTACATCAACGATGCAGGCGCGCAGGTGGACACGCTGGCGCGCTCGGTTTTCCTGCGCTACCGCGAGGCGCTCGGCGAGGATATCGGCGCCATTCCGGACGGGCTTTATCCCGGCGAATATCTCAAACACGTGGGCGGCGAGTTGGCCGCCGAGCATGGCGCCAAGCTCACGACCATGAAAGAAGCGCAGTGGTTGCCGCTGGTGCGCGACAAAGCCATCGCCATGATGATGGACATGATCCGCGACGATCTCGCCGCGCTCAATGTCCAGTTCGATGTGTTCTATTCCGAGCGCTCGCTGATCGAAGGCGGCAAAGACCAGGTCGGCGCCACGATTGAATCCTTGCGCAAGAGTGGCGAGGTCTATGAGGGCCGGCTGCCGCCGCCCAAAGGCGGCAATCTGGAGGACTGGGAAGATCGCGAGCAGACGCTTTTTCCGCTCGACCGACTTCGGCGACGATGTCGACCGGCCGCTGAAGAAGTCGGACGGCAGCTATACGTATTTCGCCAGCGACATCGCCTATCACAAATCGAAATTCGACCGCGGTTTCCGCAATCTGATCGACGTCTGGGGCGCCGACCATGGCGGCTATATCAAGCGCATGCAGGCGGCCGTCAAAGCAGTGAGTGGGGCTAAGGCCACGCTCGACGTGAAGCTCGTGCAATTGGTGCGGCTGTTGCGCGCGGGCGAGCCGGTGAAGATGTCGAAACGGGCCGGCGAATTCGTCACGCTGCGCGAGGTGGTGGATGAGGTCGGCAAAGATGCCGTGCGCTTCGACATGCTCTACCGCAAGAACGACGCCGTGCTCGATTTCGACCTCGCCAAGGTGATCGAGGCGAGCCGGGAGAACCCGGTTTTCTATGTCCAGTACGGCCACGCGCGCGGACAATCGGTGTTCCGCAACGCCCGCGCTGAGATGCCCGATCTGCCGGCAGCGCCCGAACAGCGCGCCGGCTTCCTCGCCAAGGCCAAGCTTGAACGGCTCACCGACGAGGCGGAGCTGGCGCTGCTGCGCCGGATGGCGGCCTATCCGCGCCAGGTGGAAGCCGCCGCGCTGGCCCACGAGCCGCACCGGATAGCGTTCTATCTCTATGAATTAGCGAGCGAATTTCATGCGTTGTGGACACGCGGAAAAGACTTGCCTCATTTACGCTTCATTATCCAGAATGATCCAGAAACGACCATGGCGCGGCTCGCTCTGGTGCAGGGGATCGTCGTTATCCTTGCCTCGGGATTGGCGTTACTTGGGGTCGAAGCGCCTGACGAAATGCGATAAATATCGTCTACCGGATCGCGCCTGGCGCGGCACCGTTGAGGGATAAGGGCGAGCCCAAGCGAGGCCCAAGCAAGGCCGAAGTCGCGCCGTAGTAACCGGGGACCGAATGGTGGACGACCGTACCCAACGACCTTTCCGTTCCAATGAATTGCCGATGCGCGGTGCGCCGGCCGCTGCTCCCGGTCCGCAAGCCGGCGATCCGCTCGCCGAACTCGCCCGCTTGATCGGACAGAACGATCCCTTCTCCGAATACGGCCGTGATGGCGCTCCGCGCGGGGCTCCGCCGCCGCGCCGGGCAGAGCCGCCGCCAGATTGGAATGCGCCACCGCCCGCGGGTTATGCGCCTCAACCCGGTTATCCGCCGCAGGCAGCGCCGGCGACCGCGCCGAATTTCAACGGCGACTATTACCCCGCGCACCCGGCCTATCCGCAGGAGGCGCCGCAATTTGCGCCACCGCCGATTGCGCGCCAGCCTTACGCCAATCCGGGCTACGGCGGCGGCGATCCCAATTACGCCGATCACGAAGCCGGCGGCTATGCCGACCCGCGCAGCGGCGGCCATCCCGGCGGCTACGAAGGCGGGCCCTATTACCCCAACCGCATGCATCCGGGTGATGATGTCGACGACGCCTATGACGATGCCCCGCCGGCACGCCGCCGCATGGGCATCATGGCGATCGCCGCGGTGTTCGCGCTGGCCGTGATCGGCACTGCCGGCGCCTTCGGCTATCGCGCGCTGTTTGGTTCCTCAGGTTCGAGCGGACCGCCGCCGGTGATCAAAGCCGATGCCAGCCCGAGCAAGATCGTGCCGGCGGTCAAGACCAAGGAACTGCAAAACAACAAGATGATCTACGACCGCGTCAATGATCGCGGGCAGGGCGAGAAGGTCGTGTCGCGCGAAGAGCAGCCGGTCGACATGCAGGCCAAGGGCGCAGGCTTCCCCACCGGGCCAGGCCGCGCCGTTGGGAACCGCCCAGCCGGTATGGGCAGCGGCGTGGTCGGCACGGAGCCGAAGAAGGTCCACACCATCACCATCCATCCCGATCAGCCGGTGGGGACGGCCGGTAGCGCTCCGGCACACGAGGCGCCTGCGGCCGCTATGCGGCAGCCTCCGGCCCGCGTCGCCAGCGAACCGCCGCAACAGCAACAGCGCCGGCCGGCCGTGGTTGCCGCCGCAGCGCCTGCGGTGCGTCACACCACGGCGTCCGCTCCGAACAGCGCGCCACTGTCGCTCAATCCCGATGCCCCGCCGCCGGCGGCGCCGCCCCGGCGCGCAGCGCCCCGGCCGTGATGCGCACCGCCGCGGTTGCGCCGACCCAGATCGTGCCACCGGCGGCAGCGCGTACCCGAAACGTTGCGGCCGGCAGCACCGGTGCCTACAACGTCCAAGTTTCGTCTCAGCGCAGCGAGGCGGAAGCGCAGGCCGCCTTCCAAAGCCTGCAAGGCAAGTTCCCGGGCCAGCTCGGCGGCCGCGCGCCGATTATCCACCGCGTCGATCTCGGGGCCAAAGGCATCTATTTCCGCGCCATGGTCGGCCCCTTTGCCAGTTCCGAAGAGGCGGGCCAGCTCTGCTCCGGCCTCAAGGCCGCCGGCGGAAGCTGCATCGTCCAGAAGAATTAGCGCTCCTTCGCTTGACCCTTGCGGTTAGCGCGGGCTAATCCGCGCCGATGGCTGCGCGCGCATTCATCACCGGATTGGCGGGTTTGAGCATTTCCGCCAATGAACGCGCGTTCCTTCGCGAGGCCCGGCCGTGGGGCCTGATCATCTTCAAGCGAAACATAAAGACACCGCAGCAAGTGCAAGAATTAACGCAACAATTTCGCGATATTTTCGGCTGGCCGGCGCCCGTCTTGGTGGACCAGGAGGGCGGCCGGGTGCAGCGCCTGGGCCCGCCGCAATGGCCGGCCTATCCGCCAGGCGCACGCTATGGCGAGCTTTATGACCGCGATCCGGCCGTGGGCCTGGGCGCGGCGCGCCTGGCCGGCCACCTGATCGCGGCCGATTTGGCGCCGCTTGGTATCGATGTCGACTGCCTGCCGCTGGCCGACGTACCGGTGGCCGGAAGCGATCCCGGTGATCGGCGACCGCGCCTATGGGACCGAGCCTAAGAAAGTTTCGGCCATCGCCGCGGCGATCGCGCAAGGGCTACAGGCGGGCGGCGTCTTGCCGGTGCTTAAGCACCTGCCGGGCCATGGCCGCGCCACAACCGACAGCCATCACAAGCTGCCGGTGGTCGATACGTCCGCGCGCCATATTGGAGGCAACCGATTTTGCCGCCTTCAAGCCGCTGAAAGGTCTGCCGATCGGCATGACTGCACATGTTGTGTTTAGCGCCATTGACCCCGATGCACCCGCCACCACTTCGGTCACAATGGTGCGCGACGTGATTCGCGGATTTATCGGGTTCCGGGGCCTGCTGATGAGCGACGATGTTTCGATGAACGCGCTGTCGGGCGGCATCGCCGAGCGCAGCCGCGCGGCTTTTGCCGCCGGTTGCGACGTGGTGCTCCACTGCAATGGCGACTTGGGCGAGATGCAGCTGGTCGCGGCCGAAAGCCCGCCGCTGGCCGGGCTCGCTGGCGAGCGAGCCGAGGCCGCTTTGGCCGCGCGTAAGGGCGCGGAAGATTTCGATGTCGAGGCCGCGCGCAAGGTTTTCACCCAGATGGTCAGCGGCGGCACGCCGGCTTCGCAACGGATGACCGGCTCATGAACGCGGAAGAATTCGACACCAGCATTGCGGCCGAGCGCGGCACCAGCGAACCCGCCATGATCGTGGACGTGGAAGGTTTCGAGGGTCCGCTCGATCTGCTGCTGGCGCTGGCGCGCACGCAAAAAGTCGATCTGTCGAAGATTTCGATCCTGGCGCTGGCCGACCAATATCTCGTTTTCATCGAGGCGGCGCGCCAATTACGTCTCGAACTCGCCGCCGATTATCTGGTGATGGCGGCCTGGCTCGCTTATCTCAAATCGCGTCTGCTGCTGCCGGATGCAGCCGACGGCGTTGGCCCGACCGCCGAAGATATGGCGCTGGCATTGGCTTATCGCTTGCGCCGGCTGGAGGCGTTCCGCGATGTGGCGGGCCGCCTGATGGGCCGCCCGCAGCTCGACCGCGATGTGTTCGCACGTGGCGCGCCCGAACCGATCGCCGAAATCAAGCAGCCGGAATGGACGGCGACGCTTTACGATCTGCTGTCGGCTTATGCCACGCAACGCTCGCGCAGCGCGCTCTCGCGCGTGCGTTTCAAAAAGCGCACGGTGTGGTCGCTTGCCGAGGCGCGGCTCGCGCTCGACCGTCTGATCGGGCAGTCGTCGGATTGGGCGCGGTTGGACGAATTCCTGATCGCTTACGTCGTCGAGCCCGCGCTCGCGGCGACCGTGTTTGCTTCCTCATTTGCCTCCGCGCTCGAATTGGTGCGCGAGGGTATTGCCGAGATTCATCAGAAAGAGTCGTTCGCGCCCATCTACATGCGCAAGCGGGTCGGTGGGAACGGAATTGCTACATCGCATGACGCGCAAGAAAACGCATAAGGAGAAGGGGTCCATGCCGAGCGTGGCCAAGAAGCTGGTGATCGTCCGCAACGACGCGCCGGCGCCGGCGAAGGCTGAGCGGCCGGAAGAGCTGCGGCTGCTGGAAGCGCTGCTGTTTGCCTCGCGCGAACCGCTCGACGAGGCGATGCTGGCGCGCCAGATGCCAAACGGCGTCGAACTCAAGGACGCCTTGGCGCGGCTTGCCGCCGAATACGCCACGCGCGGCGTCAATCTGGTGCGCATCGGCAAGAAGTGGACCTTCCGCACCGCCAACGATCTGTCCTGGCTGCTCACCAAGCAGACGGTGGAGACGCGCAAGCTCTCGCGCGCTGCGGTCGAGACGCTGGCGATCGTCGCCTATCACCAGCCGGTCACCCGCGCCGAGATCGAGGAAATCCGCGGCGTGGTGGCGGCCATCGGCACCCTCGACGTGCTGCTGCGGACCGGCTGGATCAAGCCGCGCGGCCGCCGCAAGGCGCCCGGACGCCCGATCACCTATGGCACCACGGAAGACTTCCTGTCCCATTTCGGGCTGGAAGGGGTGGGCGATCTGCCCGGCCTCGACGAGCTCAAAGGCGCAGGCCTTTTGGAGGGCGAACCTGCCGCCCGGCTTTGGCGTGCCGATGCCGTCCGACGACACGACATTGCGCGATGACGAAGACCCGCTGGAACCGGGCGATCTCGATCTGGGCGCTATCGCACCGCCGCCCATCGCGCAGCGGGACGAAGCTATGACCCGCGGCCATAAATTAAGGTAAATATCGGGCACGCCGCGACATCACGGCTGCAAGGCAGGGCGGTTAAGTCCTTGTTTTTGCCGCGTCCGAAGCCTAGTTTCTAAGATAAATCAATGGGCGGGGCGCGCTCGTAACAGAGCGTCACTGCGGAGGATTTGCCGATGGGTTCGTTTAGCATTTGGCACTGGATCATCGTCTTGCTGGTGGTGATGGTGCTGTTCGGGGGCCGGGGTAAGATTTCGTCGCTGATGGGCGACTTCGCGCAAGGCATCAAGGCGTTCAAGAAGGGCATGGCCGACGACGACAAGACGGCCGAGACCAAGCCCGAGCCGGCCAAGACTATCGATCATCAGGCCGTCGCCGGAACGCCGAAGACGGAAGCCGAGCAGCGCGCCGAGAGCGTGCGCTCGTAAAATTATCGCCGCGGCGGCGTCGCGCGGGGACAGCCGCGGCTGTCGGGGCGCCGGCGGTTCGGTGGCGCGGAGTAAACTAATCCATGTTCGATATTGGTTGGGGCGAGCTCGTCGTCATCGGCATCGTCGCGCTGATCGCGATTGGGCCGAAGGAGCTGCCAACCGTTTTGCGCACGCTCGGCCAGACCATGGGCAAGATCCGCCGCATGGCGTCGGAATTCCAGGGCCAGTTCCAGGAAGCGATGCGCGAGGCCGAACTGCACGACCTCAAGAAGCAGGCCGAGGAGATGACCTCATCGGTCACCGACATGTCCAGCTTCGATCCGATGGCCGACGTGAAGAAGCAGGTCGAGAGCGCCTTCGAGGAGCCGGCTAAATCGGAATCCACGACGACTGAAGCAAGCACGCCGGAGTTGGCCAAGCCGGATGAAACGGCGCCGGCCGCGACGCCGCTGCCGGAAATCGACGTGCCGATGCCTGAGTTGCCCAAGCCTGCTTCGGAAAAAGATTTCGCCGCCGTCGAGACCCCGCCAGCCAAACAGGCCGGGGGCGGCACGTGAGCCAAGAAGACATCGAGGCCACCAAGGCGCCGCTGATGGAGCATTTGGTCGAGCTGCGTTCGCGGCTGATCAAGGCGCTGTTCGCGTTCGGCTTGATGTTTGCGCTTTGCTTCGTGTTCGCCAAGGACATCTACAACGTTCTGGTCTGGCCCTTCGTCTGGGTGGCGGGGCCGGAAAATTCGAAATTCATCTACACCGCGCTGCTCGAATATTTCATCACGCAATTGAAGCTCGCCATGTTCGGCGCGGCGTTTTTGTCGTTCCCGCTTGTCGCCGGGCAGATCTACATGTTCGTTGCACCCGGGCTCTACAAGCACGAGCGCAATGCGTTCCTGCCTTATCTGATCGCGACGCCGTTTTTCTTCACGCTCGGCGCCATGGTGGTTTATTTCCTGGTGTTCCCGATGCTGATCCGCTTCTCGCTGCACATGCAGCAGCCGGGCAGTCAAAACGACGCTTCGATCGTGTTGTTGCCCAAGGTCGGCGAATATCTCTCGCTGATGATGACGCTGGTGCTGGCCTTCGGCGTGGCGTTCCAGTTGCCGGTGATCCTGACGCTGCTCGGGCGCATCGGCCTCATCACCTCGGCGCAGCTCAAGGAAAAGCGGCGCTATTTCATCGTCGGCGCCTTCGTGCTCGCTGCCGTGCTGACGCCGCCCGACGTGATCAGCCAGATGTCGCTCGCCGTGCCGCTGCTCCTGCTCTATGAGGGCTCGATCATTTCGGTGCGCGTCGTGGAAAAGCGCGCCAAGGCCGATGCCGCCGCCAAAGCCGCCAAAGAGGCCAAGCCCGACGAGCCCGATCCCGACGATGCGGCGCCAAAGCCCGCGGAGTAGGCCGGGGCCGCACTATTCGACTCCGTCATGCCCGGCTTTATGCCGGGCATCCACGCCTTTGCCATACAAGAAAGACGTGGATGGCCGGGACAAGCCCGGCCATGACGGGTAAAAAGCCGCCCATGTACGACATCAAATGGATTCGCGACAATCCGGACGCCTTTGACCGCGGGCTCACGCGGCGCGGGCTGGAGCCGCTGTCGAAGAAGCTGTTGGCGCTCGACGAGACGCGGCGCGCGCTGATCACCAAGCTCGAGCAGGCGCAGGCGCGGCGCAATTCCGCATCGAAAGAAATCGGCCAGGCCAAGGCCAAGAAGGACGAGGCCACGGCGCAAAAGCTGATGGCCGAAGTGGCGGAATTAAAGACCACCATTCCGGCGATGGAGAGCGCAGGAAAAAGAAGCCTCGGCCGCGCTGGAAAAAGAACTGGCGCAAATTCCCAATCTGCCGCTCGACGACGTGCCCGACGGCAAGGACGAGCACGGCAATGTCGAGCATCACGTGTGGGGCAAGAAGCGCGATTATTCGTTCAAGCCCAAGCAGCATTTCGAATTGGGCGAAGCGCTCGGGCAGATGGATTTCGAACTGGCGGCCAAATTATCCGGCGCGCGCTTTGTGGTTTTGCAAAAGGGCTTGGCGCGCATGGAACGCGCGCTCGGGCAGTTCATGCTCGATGTGCATACGAGCGAGAAGCATGGATATACGGAAGTCAATCCGCCGCTGCTGGTGCGCGACGATGTGATGTTTGGCACGGCGCAGTTGCCGAAATTTGCAGAAGATCAATTTTGCAGCATTCACGAACGACCGATCTGCGTGCTAAGTATCATTACAAGCATTTGCAGACTGACCGCGAGATATATTTTAAGCGATGCCGAGCAGTCTGGCAATAGAAGCTGCTATGCAGATATTCGAGACGCGCTAATGATTCGAAGTTAGCCGCTGATCCAAGATCGTCTTTGGCTCATCCCCACCGCCGAAGTCCCGCTCACCAATCTCGTGCGCGAATCCATCGTCGACGAAGACACGCTGCCGCGCCGCTACACCGCCTGCACGCCGTGCTTCCGCGCCGAAGCGGGCGCTGCCGGCAAAGACACGCGCGGCATGATCCGCCAGCATCAGTTCACCAAGGTCGAACTGGTCTCCATCACCACGCCGGAAAAATCACGCGAAGAGCACGAGCGCATGCTCGCCTGCGCCGAGGAAGTGCTGAAGAAACTCGATCTGCATTATCGCGTCATCACGCTCTGCACCGGCGACATGGGCTTTGCCGCGCAGAAGACCTACGACATCGAAGTCTGGCTGCCGGGGCAGGGGATGTATCGCGAGATTTCGTCCTGCTCGGTCTGCGGCGAATTCCAGGCGCGCCGCATGGATGCGCGCTACAAAGGCAAAGACGGCAAGGTCAAAGGCCACGTGCACACGCTCAACGGCTCGGGCGTCGCCGTCGGCCGCGCGCTGATCGCGGTGATGGAAACCTATCAGCAGGAAGACGGCTCGATCCTCGTGCCGGAAGCGCTGAAGCCCTATATGGGCGGCATGACGAAGATCGAGAAGAAGTAATGCGTATTCTCATCACCAATGACGACGGCATCCACGCGCCGGGCCTCGAGGCTTGCGAAAAAATCGCGCGCGCGCTGTCCGACGACCTCTGGATCGTGGCGCCGGAAACCGATCAGTCCGGCGTGTCGCATTCATTGTCGTTGAACGATCCGCTGCGCTTGCGCGAAATCAGCGAGCGGCATTTCGCGGTCGAAGGCACGCCGACCGATTGCGTCATCATGGGCGTGCGCCACATCATGAAGGAGGCGCCGGATCTGGTGCTCTCCGGCGTCAACCGCGGCCGCAACGCCGCCGAGGACGTGACCTATTCGGGCACGGTCGCCGGCGCCATGGAGGGCACGGTGCTGGGCATTCCGTCGTTTTCGCTCTCGCAAGCCTATGCGATGAGCACCAAGCACAAGCCGCATTGGCAGACCGCGATCAAGCACGCGCCCGACATCATCCGCAAAGTGCTCAAGACCGGCATGCCGCGCGACGTGATGGTGAACATAAATTTTCCCGATTGTCCGCCGGACGACGTCGCCGGCATCGCCATCGCGACGCAAGGCAAGCGCGACCAGGAATTGCTGCGCATCGAGCCGCGCCACGACGGGCGCGGCAATCCTTATTACTGGATCGCCTTCACGCGCGGCGGCATTTCCGGCGCTGCGCATGGCAGCGATCTGCACGCGCTCAACAAAAATATGATCGCGGTGACGCCGCTGCGGCTCGATCTGACCGACGAGCCGTTCATGACCAAATTGGCGGAAGTGTTTGGTTAGCGCATGATCCCGAAGTGGGAACCGGTTTTCGGACAAGATCATGCGCAAAATAAGCAGGCTACCGCAAGCAGATCGCCCAAAATGGTCTTGAGCTGTTCGGACTGGAACGGCTTTTGCAGCGCGGGGCGGCCGTGGAAGCGCTCGGGCAGGCCGTGCTCGCCATAACCGGTGACAAAGACGAACGGCAATTTGCGTTTGGCCAGAATATCCGCCACCGGAAAAATCTCCTCGCCGTCGACATTGACGTCGAGAATGGCGCAGCTGAAATCGCCGTCGCTGGCGAGCGTGCGCGCTTCGGCGATGGTGCCGACCGCGGCGGCGACGTCGTAGCCGACGTCGGCCAACATGTCCTCCAGCAGCATGCGGATCAGGTATTCGTCCTCGACCACCAGAACGCGCGGCGCTTTCGGGGGATTATTCATCGGTCGTTCTCCGTCCCCCAACGCGCATGCAAAATGCGGGTTCCACCGGCCTTAAGGCCTAAGCGGAGCTTACATGAATTGCCGCCAAACGTGCTAAAAATGCGGCGAAAGGGAACCTTGTGCCTGACCATCCGCCCGACGAACAAGCCGTCGACCGCATGGAATTCCTGCTGACGCTGCGGCGGCGCGGGATTTCGGATCAGGCGGTATTGCGGGCCATGGAAGAGGTGCCGCGCGCGCAATTCGTCACGCCCGAATTTTCGGGCCGCGCCTATGCCGATCAGGCGCTGCCGATCGATTGCGGGCAGACCATCAGCCAGCCTTATGTCGTCGCCTATATGACCGAGCAGCTGGCGTTGCGGCCGCATCACCGCGTGCTGGAGGTTGGCACCGGCTCGGGCTATCAGGCCGCCGTGCTCTCGCGCCTTTCGCGCGACGTGGTGAGCATCGAGCGCTACCGCACGCTGGCCGAGCAAGCGCGCGAGACGGTTGCGCGCGGCCGGGATCAAAAATGTCGAAGTGATTGTCGGCGACGGACTTGCCGGCGTGCCGGGCAGGGCGCCGTTCGACCGCATCATCGTTACGGCGGCGGCCGCGACCTTGCCGCAGACCTTGATCGATCAGCTGGCCGACGGCGGCATCATGGTGCTGCCGCTCGGACCCCATGGCGGATCGCAACACATTATCAAGCTTACCAAATCGAAAACGGGGATCGCGCGCGAAAACCTGATTGCCGTGCGTTTCGTGCCGTTACTGCCCGGACAGGCGAAGGAACTGTAGCCATTGCGCCGCGAAGTGTTGCATTTTTATCAAACTCGTAACCACTATCAACGAAACGGTAATTCTTAAAACCTTGTTTACTCGCGGCTGGTTTAACTCGAACTCGACGTATTTTGCGTATGAGTGAGTAACCACATGCCGTGCTTCAACGTGCCGTCCCACTTGCGTGCTTGTTTGCGTACCTGGCCGCGCGTTGCAGTTCTCGCCTTCGTCGGCATCGCTGTCGCCGGCTGTGAAAACTCCGCGCGTTTTGATTCCAACCCCTTCGCCTCCAACAATCGTCAGCCGCCGCCGCAGCCGCGCCAGGAAGTTACCGGCTCTATCGCGCCGCGTCCGGCCACCGGCGCGCGCATCGAAGCGCAGCCATTGCCGGCGCCAAGCCGGCCCGCGACTGTCGCCAGTACTGGCGGCGTTGCCTACGGCGACCGCGGCTTTGCCGCCTATCGTCCGCAAGAGCACACCACTGAGGTGACCGGCTCGGTGTCCGCGCGTCGCGAGCCGCCGCCGCCGAGCGGCCATTGGACTTGGGATGGCGGCGCACCCGTCACCGTCGGCTATAACGAATCCGTCGAGATGATCGCGCGCAAATACGGCGTGCCGGCATCCGCAATTATGCAGACCAACGGCATTACCAGCGCTGCCCAGATCAAACCGGGCCAGCGGTTGGTCATTCCGCGTTACGTCGCTGCCGGCACTGCGCCTGCGCCGCGCGCTCCGGCGCCGCAGGCGAGCCCGCGCACGGCCGCGACGTCGCACGTCGTCGAGCCCGGTGAAATCGCTGCTCGGCATCGCGCGCCGTTACGGCGTGACGCACGAGGCGCTGGCGCATGCCAACCGGCTCAAGCCCTATGCCAAGATCAATATTGGCGAGCGCCTGACCATTCCCGCCGGCGGCCATCCTGTCGCCGTATCGCGCCGTACCCCCGAACCTCGTGTTGCAGAGCCGCGTACGGTTCCGGCCCGAGCAAGTGGCGAGCACGCCGGCGCAGAACGCGCGTGTCGTCACGCCCGAGCACTCCGACAGCGTCGAAAAGCCGGTGGTTGAAGCGAGCGTGATGCCGTCATTTCGTTGGCCGGTGAAGGGCCGCATTATCGCTGGCTTCGGCAAGCGGCCGAACGGCACGGAAAACGACGGCATCAATCTGGCGGTGCCGGAAGGCACGCCGATCAAGGCCGCCGATGACGGCGTCGTTGCTTATGCCGGCAACGAACTCAAAGGCTACGGCAATCTGGTGCTGATCCGCCATGCCAACGGTTTCGTGTCGGCTTATGCCAACGCCAGCGCGTTGCTGGTCAAGCGCGGCGACACCATCAAGCGCGGCCAGGTGATCGCGCACGCCGGGCAGACCGGCAACGTGACGTCGCCGCAATTGCACTTTGAAATCCGCAAGGGTTCGACCCCGGTCGATCCGGCCAAGTATCTCGGCGGGCTTAGTCCTTCGGCGAGCGATCGTTCCGAAATGACGGTCTTGCGATCGCGCTAATCTTAGCCACGCCTAGCCGTCCCGCCAAATCCTGCACGAATTGCCAGGCGACGCGGCCCGAGCGCGAGCCGCGCGTGGTCGACCATTCCAGCGCCTCGTGCTGCAATTTCTCGCCGCGCGCCGGAATTTTGTAGTGCGCGACGTAGCTTTCCACCATGGCGATATATTCGTCCTGGCTGCAGCGGTGAAAGCCCAGCCATAGGCCGAAGCGGTCGGAGAGCGAGACTTTCTCTTCCACCGTCTCGCCCGGATTGATCGCGGTCGAGCGCTCGTTCTCCATCATATCGCGCGACATCAGATGGCGGCGGTTGGAGGTGGCATAAAAGATCACGTTGTCCGGCCGGCCCTCGATGCCGCCTTCCAGCAGCGCCTTGAGCGATTTGTAGGTGGTGTCCTCGGCGTCGAACGACAGATCGTCGCAGAACACGATAAAGCGGTAGGGCGAGGTGCGGATCAGCGTCATCAATTCGGGCAGGCTGCCGATATCCTCGCGGTGGATCTCGATCAGCTTGAGCGGCCCGCTTTTGGCTTGGCGCGCGAAGCTGGCGTTGACGCCGGCATGCGCAGCCTTCACCAGCGACGACTTGCCCATGCCGCGCGCGCCCCACAGCAGCGCATTGTTGGCCGGCAGGCCCTTGGCGAAACGCTCGGTATTCTCCACCAGCACGTCGCGCACGCGGTCGATGCCTTTGAGCAGCGACATCTCGACGCGGTTGACGCGTTTCACAGGCGCAAGGCGGCGTCCGTCCGGCTGCCAGACGAAGGCATCGGCGGCGGTGAATTCGGGCGCGCTCGGGCGCTGCGGCGCCAGCCGCTCAAGCGCGTTGGCGATGCGCTCGATCAAGTCCGGTGCCGCGGCACTGCGGGCCGGCGCTTTGGCTTGCGACTTTGATTTCGATTTGGATTTCCGGCTTCGGCATCGGGCTCACTTTAGGGTCGGCTGCTCTTAGCGGGGCAGTGCTTGGCCTGCAAGCCGTGGCCGGCCTTAAGTGCCAGAAATGGCCGGTTTTTAGGGCGTTTGTGGCGTTGCAATTGGGGCTGCGGAGGCTATAGTCCGCGCGAAATTGAAGGCGCGGACGCCTGGGCGGGGATGCCGGGCGGCGCTACAGACAATCACACCCAAGGGAAGCCTCGATGTTCATTTCGACCGCGTTTGCGCAAGGCTCGCTGCTCGGCGGCGGGCCGGGCGACGGCAACATGCTGATGTCGCTGCTGCCGTTCCTGCTGATCTTCGTCATCATGTATTTCCTGATCCTGCGCCCGCAGCAGAAGCGGGTGAAGGTGCATGCGGAAATGGTCAAGAACGTGCGGCGGGGCGACACCGTCGTCACCAATGGCGGGCTCATCGGCAAGGTCACCAAGGTGATCGACGACGACCAGATCGAAATCGAGATCGCGGACGACGTGCGCATCCGCCAGATGCGGCAGATGGTGACCGACGTGCGCGCCAAAGGTGAACCGGTGAAGGACGAGGCCGCGTCCTAGGCGCCGGCATCGCTCGTTTTTCACTTCAAGTCGGGACCTCATGCTTTATTTCACGCGCTGGAAGGTGGCGGCGATCCTGATCACGGCATTCGTCGTCTGCCTGTTCGCCGTGCCGAATTTCCTGCCCACCAAGATGGTCGACAGCTGGCCGAAATGGGCGCAGCGCCACATGGTGCTCGGGCTCGATCTGCAAGGCGGCTCGCATATCCTGCTTGAAGTCGACACCAAGGCGGTGCGCAAGGAAATGCTGGAGACGCTGCGCGACGACGTGCGCCGCGTGCTGCGCGAGGCGCGCATCGGCTATACCGGCCTGGTGGTGCGCGGCAACAGCGTCGAAGTGCGCATTCGCGAGGGTCAAAATTCCGACGAGGCGCTGACCAAGCTCAAGACGCTGTCGCAGCCGCTCGGCGGCCTGCTCGGCAGCGGCCAATACAGCCTCGATGTCACCAGCGACGCCGGCGGTCTGATCCGCCTTTTGGTGACCGACCCCGCGATCATCGCGCGCGTGCGCCAATCGGTCGAGCAGTCGATCCAGATTATCGAACGGCGCGTCAATGAGCTCGGCACCGTGGAGCCGCTGATCCAGCGCGAAGGCACCGATCGCATTCTGGTCCAGGTTCCCGGCCTACAGGATCCGACCCGGTTGAAAGCAATTGCTCGGCAAGACCGCCAAGCTCGACTTCCGCATGGTCGACACGCAGATGCCGGTCGAGCAAGCGCTGCAGGGCCGCACGCCCGGCCGACGATGAAGTTCTCTACAGTTCAAGCGCGCCCAAGACGCCCTATCTGATCGAGAAGCGCGTGCTGGTCGCGGGCGGCGAACTCACCGACGCGCAGGCCGGCTTCGACCAGCGCACCGGCGAGCCGATCGTGAAGTTCACCTTCAACACCAGCGGCGCACGCAAATTCGCGCAAGCGACGCAGGAGAACGTCGGCAAGCCGTTCGCCATCATTCTGGACAATGAGGTGATCTCGGCGCCAACCATCCGCGAGCCGATCCTTGGCGGGCAGGGGCAGATTTCCGGCAGCTTCACCGTCCAGAGCGCCAACGATCTGGCGATCCTGCTGCGCGCCGGCGCGCTGCCGGCGCCGCTCACCATTATCGAGGAGCGCACGGTCGGTCCCGGTCTCGGCGCCGACTCGATCGCCAAGGGCAAGATATCGTCTTACGTGGGCGCGGCCATGGTGATCATCTTCATGTTTGCGACCTACGGCCTGTTCGGCCTGTTCGCCAATATCGCGGTGGCGATCAACGTCGCCATGATTTTCGGCGTGCTGTCGATGCTCAATGCCACGCTCACGCTTCCGGGCATTGCCGGCATCGTGCTCACCGTCGGCATCGCGGTCGATTCGAACGTGCTGATCTATGAGCGCATCCGCGAGGAGGTGCGCGGCGGACGCACGCCGATCAACGCGATCGACGCGGGCTTTAGCCGCGCGCTCGCCACTATTCTCGACTCCAATATCACCACCTTCATCGCCGCCGCGGTGCTGTTTTATATCGGCACCGGCCCGGTGCGCGGCTTTGCCGTCACGCTCGGCATCGGCATCATCACCACGGTGTTTACCGCCTTTACCCTGACGCGGCTGATCGTCGCTTACTGGGTCTGGTGGTGGCGCCCGCAACGCGTGCCGATTTAGGGATGCGCATGATCCCGAAAAGTGGAAACCGGTTTTCGGACAGATCATGCGCGAGGAGAAATAGTCCATTGCGCCTGCTTCGCATCGTCCCCGACGACACCAAATTCGATTTCATGCGCTTCCGGCGCATCAGCTTTCCTATTTCCGCCGCCATGTCGATTCTGGCGATTTCGCTCTACTTCTTTCACGGGCTCAATTTCGGCATCGACTTTAAGGGCGGCACGCTGATCGAGATTCAGACCAAAGGCGGACAAGCGGCCGATCTTGGCAAGATGCGGTCAACGCTCAGTGCGCTCGGTCTAGGCGAAGTTCAGTTGCAGCAATTCGGCGCGCCCGACGATGTGCTCATCCGCATCGCCGAGCAGCCCGGCGGCGATGCCGCGCAACAAGTGGCGGTGACCAAAGTGCGGGCGCGCTCGGCAACGAGATCAATTATCGCCGCGTCGAGGTGGTCGGCCCGCGCGTATCGGGTGAACTATTGTCATACGGCGTCATCGGCCTGGTGCTGGCGATTTTCTGCATTCTGATTTATCTGTGGTTCCGCTTCGAATGGCAGTTCGCGCTCGGCGCCATGATCGCCAACGTGCACGATCTGGTGCTCACCATCGGCTTCATGTCGGTGACGCAGATCGACTTCGACCTCACCAGTATCGCGGCGCTGCTCACCATCTTGGGCTATTCGCTCAACGATACGGTGGTGATCTACGACCGGATTCGCGAAATGCTGCGGCGCTACAAGAAATTGCCGATGCCGGATTTGCTCAACGCGTCGGTGAACCAGACATTGTCACGCTCGGTGATCACGCACGTCACCGTCAGCTTGGCGCTGCTGGCCTTGCTGCTGTTCGGCGGGCAGGCGATCCACTCCTTCACCGCCACCATGATGTTCGGCGTGGTGCTGGTCGGCACCTATACATCGGTGTTCATTGCCTCGCCGATCCTGATCTATCTCGGCGTCGGCACCGGGCGCGATGCGCTGGGCGGATCAGAGCGCGACCAGGCATAACGTCGTGGCCGGCATTGAGCAGGCCACGCCCCATCTGCCAAATCCGGCGCCGATCGATGCTTATGGCAAAGGCGGGTTCCGCTTTGCCGGCATGTCGCACCGCGGCTCGCTATTGTGCCTGCCGGACGGCATCTGGGCCTGGCCGGTCACCAGTTTGGCCGAATTGAACGAGGCAGCGCTTTTGCCGGTATTCGAGCGCGCCGAGAAGCTCGATTTGTTTCTGATCGGGGCCGGCAGCGACCCGTGGGTGCTGGCGCAAGGCCTGCGGGAGCGTTTTCGCGAATTGTCGATTTCGGTCGACGCCATGACAACCGGGGCGGCGGTTCGCACCTATAATATCCTGCTGGCCGAAAATCGCCGTGTCGGCGCCGGATTGATCGCGGTCGATTAGGCTAGACTGCATCCATGCAAAGCGATTTCGACTATTGCGCGGCGCTGGTGCGCGAGGCCGACCGCGACCGTTATCTGGCGACATTGTTTGCGCCGGCCGCGCATCGCGACGCGCTGTTCGCGCTTTACGCCTTCAACGTCGAAATCGCGCGGGTGCGTGAGGTGGCGCGCGAGCCGATGCCGGGCGAAATCCGGCTGCAATGGTGGCGCGAGGTGTTGGCGGGCGAGCGCGACGGGGAGGCCGCGGCCAATCCGGTGGCGGCGGCGCTGCGGGAGACGCTCGATCGCCACAAGATCGCGGCAAATCGCCTGATTGCGCTGATCGATGCGCATGGCTTCGATCTTTACGATGATCCCATGGCGGCGCTGGCTGATCTGGAAAGTTACGCCGACAGTACGGCGAGGCGCGCTGCTGACGATCGCCGCCGAAATTCTTGGCGCGCAGGCCGAAATAAATGAGCCGTTGATCCGGCACGCAAGCGCGGCAATGACCATCGCCGCCTCCTTGACCCGGTTTGCGCGCGATGCCGCGCACCGGCAGCTTTTCGTACCGCTGGATGTGCTGGCGCGCCACCAAGTCAATCGCGAGGATATTTTTGCGGGCGTGAATAGCGAAGCCCTGCGCGCGGCGCTCGGCGAAATGCGCGAGCATTGCGCGAAACATCTGGCGGCGGCGCAGGCGGAATTCAGAATCCAACGCCGTTGCAGCTTTGCCGGCATTGTTGCCCATTGCGCTTATCGGGCCGACGTTGCGCCGCATGGAACGGCCCGGCTATGACCCATTTCAGCCGGAACTATTAGCCGCATGGCGGCGGCAATGGCTGCTGTGGCGCGCGGCGCGCAATCCAGACGCGTATATTCCGTCGTTGATTATTCGGCCGCCGCCGGAGCGCGCGATTGTTCGCCGATCCAGCGATCGAGATCGGCGAGCGCGCGGGCGCTCAATGCCGCTTTGCGCGCGAGATTCTTAGCCGAGCCGCGGCCGAATTTGCGCCCCTCTTTGTCGAAGGTCACCGTCTCATCGAGCGGCGGGAACAGGCCGAAATTCACATTCATCGGCTGGAACGACGACGGGCCGGCGTCGATGGTTTCGATATGCCCGCCGGTGATGTGCGCGAGCAAAGCGCCATGCGCCGTGCTCGGCGGCGGAGCGCAAAGCGTCTCACCGCGGCGCTCGGCGGCGGCAAAGCGCGCCGCCAGCCCGCCGATAGCGGCGGATTCCACATAGCCCTCGCAGCCGGTGATCTGCCCGGCAAAGCGCCATTTTGGATTGGCCTTCAGCCGCAGCGTCTCGTCCAGCAGCTTGGGCGAATTCAGAAAAGTATTGCGATGCAGACCGCCGAGCCGGGCGAATTCGGCGTTCTGCAATCCGGGAATGGTGCGGAAGATGCGCACCTGTTCGCCGTGTTTGAGCTTGGTCTGGAAGCCGACCATGTTGAACAGCGTGCCAAGCTTGTTGTCCTGGCGCAGTTGCACGACCGCGTAGGCCTTCACGCCGGGCGCATGCGGGTTGGTGAGGCCGAACGGCTTCATCGGCCCGTGCCGCAAAGTTTCAGGCCCGCGCTCGGCCATCACCTCGATCGGCAGGCAGCCGTCGAAATAGGGCGTCGAGGCTTCCCATTCGTGGAACACGGTCTTGTCGCCGGCGATGAGCGCGCCGATGAAGCCGTCATATTGCTCGCGGGTGAGCGGGCAATTGATGTAGTCGGCGCCGGAGCCGCCGGGCCCGGCTTTGTCGTAGCGCGACTGGAACCAGGCCTGATCGAGATCGATCGACTCGCGATGCACGATCGGCGCGATGGCGTCGAAAAAGGCAAGCGCGTCTTCACCCGTAAGCGAGCGGATGGTGGCGGCGAGATCGGGCGAGGTAAGCGGGCCGGTGGCGATGATGACGTTGTCCCATTCGTCCGGCGGGCACGCTGATTTCGCCGCGCTCCAGCGTAATGAGCGGATGCGCGGCAAGCGCCGCCGTGACGGCGGCGGAAAATCCGTCGCGGTCGACCGCCAGCGCGCCGCCGGCGGGAACTTGGTTCTTGTCGGCCGCATGCATGATAAGCGAGCCGAGCCGGCGCATTTCCTCATGCAGCAAGCCGACCGCGTTGTGATCTTTGTCGTCGGAGCGGAACGAATTGGAGCAGACCAGCTCGGCGTAGCCGTCGGTCTTGTGGGCCGCCGTCGCGCGCTGCGGCCGCATCTCATGCAGCGTCACCGCTACGCCGGACTGCGCCAGCTGCCAGGCAGCCTCGGAGCCCGCCAGCCCGCCGCCGATCACATGGACGGGTTTCATGGTCACGGCCGCAACCTAGGCTTTGGCCTGCATGCGGGCAACCCGGCCCCTAAAACGCGAAAACGCCCGCGGCAAGCGCGGGCGGTTTCATATCCGGCAATTAACGGTCGCTTAGCTCTGATGCGAAGCGTTCCAAGCAACCCGCTGAATGTCGGAGCGGCTGATGCCGATATCGGCCAATTCACGGTCGCCCAGGCGCGACAGTTCGATCATGCTACGGTTGTAACGCTTCCAGTCCCGGATGAAGCGGACGATATTCGCCAACATTGTAGTGCCTCTTTCTCTTTTCTCTTCAGCTCCGGCGCGGCGCCGGCTCACTCGAATTACACGGAACATACGTCCGATCCGGCGAATGAAAAGCAATAATGTTGCGCCGCAGTCATGCGCTTTTCGCATACCTTAAGTAACTGATTGTTAATACGAAATGCGATTTTGGCGGCATTTTGGCGGTCTCAAAACGGTGTCGATAGCGCTTGCCGCAAAGCGGCCACGCTGTGCGCCAAACCGAGCCGGATCGTGTAGATTGTTTAGGCTTTCGCTCCGTTAAATCCGCACCGGGAACTCATCGTTTTGCCATCGGCAGGAGACGCGCGCGCCCTCGACCGCCGCGTCGTCATTACCGCACTCGGCGCCGCCCAGATCCTGGCGTGGGGCACCTCGTTCTATTTTCCTGCCGTGTTCGCCGGCCCCATCGTGCGCGATACCGGCTGGTCATTGGGCTGGGTGGTCGGCGGCACCTCGATCGGGCTGCTGGTGGCGGGGCTCATCTCGCCGCAGGTCGGCCGCATCATCGATGTTCGCGGCGGCCGGCCGGTACTGTTTGCGAGTTCGCTGTTCTTTGCCGCCGGTCTTGCCGGCATCGGTCTGTCGCCATCGCTGCCGTTCTATCTGCTGTCCTGGGTGCTGCTCGGGCTCGGCATGGGCACCGGACTCTATGATGCGATATTTGCAGCCCTTGGGCGGCTCTATGGCAGCGGCGCGCGCGGGCCGATCACGAACCTGACTCTGTTCGGCGGTTTTGCCAGCACGATCTGCTGGCCGCTGAGCGCCTTCATGATCGACCATATCGGCTGGCGCATGGCCTGCCTGGTTTATGCGGGGCTGCATCTGGTGGTGGCCTTGCCGCTGCAAATGGCGGTGGTCCGCAAACAGGCAATACATGCCGTCGCCATTCCCGCCGACGGTGCCGACGGCCGCGCACCAGCACCGCTCGCACGCGAACCATTGATCTTCGTCTTGCTCGCGCTGGTGCAATCGCTCGCCGCCGGCATCGGCTCGATCGTGGTGGTGCACCTGCTGATTTTCCTGCAGGCGAGGGGCGTGGACTTTGCCGTGGCGGTGAGCCTTGGCACGTTGTTCGGCCCGGCGCAGGTCATTGCCCGCGTCGCCGAGCGGCTATTCGGCAATCGCTATCACCCGATCTGGACCATGATCGCGTCCTGCGGCCTGATGGCGATCGGCCTTATGTTGCTTAACGGGCATTTTTCGATCCTGGTGATCGTGATCCTGCTTTATGGCGCGGGCTACGGCATTTCCTGGATCGGGCGCGGCACACTGCCGCTGGCGCTGTTCGGGCCGGAGCGTTTTCCGCGGCTGATGGGCAAGCTCGCTTTCCCCAGCCTGATCGTGCAGGCGCTGGCGCCATCGGCCGGTGCGCTGATGATCGAGGCGCATGGCGCCGATGCGACCATCGGCGTATTGACGCTATTGGCGCTGATCAATGTGGTGCTGATCGGCGCGCTGTGGTGGCTGTGCCGGAAGCATTATTCCTCGGACGAATGACGATGCTGACACTGCAGACGCTGTATTTTGAGGATCTGGCTCTCGGCATGACCGAGCGGCTCGCCAAGACCGTCGCCGCATCCGACGTGGTCGGTTTTGCCGAAGTCACCGGCGACCGCAATCCGATTCATCTGTCCGAGCATTTTGCCGCCAAGACGCCATTCGGCACGCGCATCGCGCATGGGCTCTATACCGCGAGCCTGATCTCGGCGGTGCTCGGCACGCGCCTGCCGGGGCCGGGCGCGATCTATATTTCGCAGACGCTGCATTTCCGCGCGCCGGTCAAGATCGGCGACACCGTCGAGGTCAATGTCGAGGTGGCCGAACTGATGCCGGAGAAATTCCGCGCGCGGCTGGCCTGCACCTGTTCGGTCGATGGCGAGATCGTGCTCGACGGCGAGGCTTGGGTAAAAGTGCCGTCGCGCGAAGCCGGCGGCCGCCCGCTGCCGCGGGTTTAATTCAACCCAACGGTAGGCACGCGATCAGCTACCGGGCGGCGGAGCGAAGAAACAGCGCGGCGTGCCATCCGGCCGTTTGCAGCGCCAATAGGCGCCATCGGGCGAGGGCAGCGACTGGCTGTAGGGCACCATCTCGTTGACTTTTTCCTGTTGCGTCGGGCCGTCGAGCGCATTGCCGGTGATGGCTTGGCCATAGGTGACGGTGCCGACCACCGAATATCCGCCTTTGATGGCTTTCACGGCATCGCGCGAGACGACGCCGCAATCCTCGGCGCCGCAACACCATTCGCCGGCGGGATTGCGGTAAGTGCCTTTGCTGATCCAGATATCGTGGGCCAGCGCTACGGAGCTAGTCAGGGAGACAGCAAGCACGAGAAGCGAACGCGTCAGAGTGCGCGGCATGGGTGGCCTCCATAAAAACCTCCCGGCTTAGCGTCTCTTGGTTGCTCCTCCCGTCTCGCTTTTTGGATCGCCGCTGGTTTCGTTCCAGGCGGCTCCTTGCGCCCAACCTTGTGATCGGTTGTGACGAATCGCGTGACCTGAAAAATGCTAGCACGGTCGCGCATCAATTACGGGTAAAATTGTGCGGCGCGGTATAATGGTCATGCTGCCGATGCAGAGCGAGAAATTGAAGTTCGGCCAATTGGATAACGGGACGGGGCGATGAAAGCGGCTTGGCAAGTGTGGCGCGACCGGCGCGGACGGCTCTCGCCGCTGCGCATCGCGACGCTCGCTCTATTGCTGCTGCCGCTCGCCAAGGCGCTTTATAACGCCGACGCCATCATGCACGGCGCGCGCCCGATCAACGATTTGATCCATCGCGCCGGCTTCTGGGCGTTGGTATTCCTGGGCGTGACGCTGGCGGTGACGCCGTTGCGCCGCGTGCTGCGATATGGCGGCCTGATCGACGTACGACGCATGCTTGGCGTCGGCACCTTCTGCTACATCGCCGCGCATCTGACGCTGTTCACCGCCGACCAGAGTTCGACCTCGGCAAAGTCGTGCATGAGATCAGCCATCGCTGGTATCTCATCATCGGCGGCACGGCCTGGCTCGGCCTTGCCACGCTGGCCGTGACCTCGACCGACGGCATGGTGCGGCGGCTTGGCGCCTCGCGCTGGCGGCGCCTGCATCAAATTGTCTATGCCATCGCGCTGCTGGCGCTGATCCATTATTTCCAGCAGACCAAGGCCGACGTCACGGTGCCGACTTTCGTGGCCGGGCTGTTTTTGTGGCTCATCGCCTATCGCGTGGTTGCGTGGTGGCAAGGCGGTGGTGAACTGTCCACATTGACCCTGCTGGTCATGAGCGTCGCGGTATCGATTTTGGTGTTTGCCGGCGAGGCGATCGGCATCGGCATCGCCTTTCATGTATCGCCCATGCGCGTATTGTCCGTCGCATTCAAATTCTCCGCCGGCATCCGGCCGGGCTGGGAAGTGCTGGGCGCCGGGCTATGCGTGGTCGTCGTCGATTTTGTACGCGCGCGCTGGGCGGGTGCGCGCGTTCGCACGGTAGCGGCGGAATAGCGCGTGATCCCGAAAAGTGGGAACCGGTTTTCGGATCAGATCACGCGCCAACAAAAGAGAAACTCATGACCACATTTCTCGTCGCCATGGAGCCTGGTCGGCCGGCTGGGCGTGGGCGAAAATGCATCCGCTGATGGCCGAACGCGGCCATAGGCTGATCACGCCGAGCTATACCGGGCTGGGCGAGCGCGGCCATTTGGCGCGGCCCGATATCGATCTCGACACCCATATTGCCGACATTCTCGGCGTGCTGAAATTCGAGGATCTGAACGGGGTCAATCTGATCGGGCATTCCTACGGCGGAATGGTCGCGACCGGTGTCGCCGACCGCGCCCGCGCGCGCATCGCGAAACTCATTTATATCGATGCCTTCGCGCCGAATGACGGCGATAGCGTCATCGACCTTTTGCCCGAAGCGGCGCGCGCCTTGCGCAAACCCTCGGCCGACGGATTTATTCCGCCAACGCAAATGCCGCCCGACACGCCGCCGCAAGACCGCGATTGGTGCGCGCCGCTGCGGCTGCCGCAACCGGCGAAGACCTTCGAACAGAAATTGAAATTCCAGGGCGGCCCGCTAACGCTGCCGCGGCATTATATTTATTGCACGCGCAACGCGCCCGACGACCGCTTCCGCCAATTCTATGAACGCGCGCAACGCGAAAACTGGGGCGCCACCGAAATCGACTCCAGCCACAATCCGCACATCACTTGTCCCGAGGTGCTGGCGGACCTGCTCGACCGCGTGGCGCTCTGACGGCTGCGCCGGGCGGTCAATAGGGGCGGTCAAATCTTGCGGCTGTCATACGCCCAATGCAGCAGCGCCTGGCGCTGACGTCGGCGGCACAGCAGGTCGCCAGGTTCGCAGTTTTTCTGGATTTGCCGCACGTGGCGGCGGATTGCCTTCCAGCGCTTGATCTGGCGGCTGTCTTCGTCCGCCATCCGCCGGCCCATGTAGTAGCGGCAGTACCACTGAAACCAGCCGCGCGGATCGTCCGGATGGATCCAACCTTTGCGCCGCCACTCACTAAGTGACTGGCTGGCATCGACACCGAAAAAATTTAGCGCAGGGTCGGCCCGTTTGGGCGAGAGCTTGGCGCGGGCAAACCAGCTTTTGGGGAATTCGCGCCGGCAATCGGTCATGTATTTGCCGCCAAACACGCCGAGCCGCAGCATGTCGGCGGGGGAAAGCTGGGGCCTGAATTCGGGATCGAAGGCGCGGGCCACCGGCGCGCTCAGTACGTAGCGGTAGCCCTTCTGCATCTTGTCGGAAATCGTGACGGTGCGCCGGCGCATGGCACGAGCTTAACTCAACCGCGCTTGCGCTCCGCAACCGGAATGGCGGTTCTTTCGCGTTTCGGCACCAGCGGCTTGAGATGGCCGGCGGCCTCGACGAAGGGCTTCACCCATTCGCCCTTGAAAGTGTGCGCGTCGGCGTGATCGGCAAAACCAAATGTGAGTTTCTCGCGCTCCTTCTCGGGCACATACAGCGTGCCGAAGATCCAGTCCCACAGCGCCAGACAACTGCCGAAATTCTTGTTGAAGTGTTTCGGATTGGACGAGTGGTGCACCTGATGATGCGCCGGCGACACGAACACGCGCCCGAGCAGGCCGCGGAACGAAATCCACATATGCGTATGCTGCAAATGCACGTAGGCATGAATGAACAGCACCATGATGATGTTGGTGTCGCTCAACGCATACTGATAAGTCGTGTCGCCGAACAGATAATTGCCCAAGCCGTTGGCGGCCGCGGCCGAGACGGCGAGGATATTGGCAAAGATCCAGGTATAGACCGGATGGACGCGGAAATTGGTGAGCGGGGTGAGCACTTCGGCGGTGTGATGCACTTTGTGGAATTCCCACAGCACCGGCACCTTGTGGCTGAGCCAATGATTGAACCAGTAGCCCCACTCGTAAGCCAAAAACAGCATCAGCGTGATGATGGCGCGCGAGACGTAAACCGGCAGCGTTGACGGCGCGACCGGGCCGAAGAGCGCGACCAATCCTGAAATGACGCCGTTGGAGAGAAACTGATAGGACAACACCGCCCAGCCGAACACCACGCCGAACATGAAGACGTTGAAGAACATGTAGCCGATGTCGGCCTGGTTCGAGGGGTGTTCGAGGATGCGCTTGGGAAACAGCGCGCGCGCGATGGTGCGCCAGCGAATGCGGCGGCCGCGCTTGAGGCGGCTGTGCACGAAAAACAGCGTCGCGAAGATGAGCGCCATGAGCAGCGACGAGATCGAATAATGCGATCCCGCCGACAGGAACATATGTTCCAATTGTCCGAAAAAATATTCGATGCCGGCCCAGATATTCTTCAATGCAGGCTCCCGTGCGAGGGGGCCAATGTCTTACCGGAAGGTAAATATTGCGTTGCTTGTTTCCCTCGCCCCGCGCAGCGGGGAGAGGGAAAAAGAGATTGCCGCGCGGCTACGCGCGCAGATCCGCGTATTCCGCATGCTTGTCCAGATAAGCCGCAACGAAAGGGCACATCGCCTTGACCTGCAAGCCTTGCGCGCGCGCCAGATCGAGCGCGCCGCGCACCAGCGCCGACCCAATGCCGCGGCCGTTGAGCGCCGCCGGCACCTCGGTGTGCATGAAGGTGATGACGGCGCCTTCGCGCGTGTAATTGGAGAAGGCGACATGGCCATCCGTATCGAGCTCGAAGCGGTGGCGTTCGGTATTGTCGCGGACAGTGTTTGGCATGGGTCCCATGACGTAAGCTTAGCGTTGAAAAACGGCAAGGCGGGCTGGCGAAACGGGCGCCATTTGCTATGCTCGTGCTTCCGCGTTCCGTGCCACCCAAGGACCTCGCCATGAAGTTCGTGCTGATGCTGCTCGGCCTGATTTTGATCGCCATCGCCGTGATGTATTGCGTGCTGCCGGCCGACCAGCTGCCGGGCTTCCTGCCCGGGCACCAGGCCGGTGTGACGCGCGTGCATTACAAGCACGGCATCGTCTCCGGCGTGGCTGGCATCGTCCTGCTGCTCGCCGGCTGGTACATGGGGCGGCGCTAATACGCGGCTGATGCGGCCTCTCCTCGCGCGGGGAGAGAAAGTGCGTTTTCGCTTCGGCGTCGCCTTACTTTTTATTCTGCTGGACGAGCAGGCAAATGCAGGCAACGACGCAGGCTATGGCGGTGTAGAGCGACGGGCTTTCATGCGCGTGGCTCCATCCGAGCGAATAGACCTGGGTGGCAGCCATCACGCCGGCGATAGCGGTCGCCGCCAGGGCCAAAATCCAGATCGCCGCCATTGTTTTGGTCATTTGCATGGACGTGTCCTTTCTTTTCGGTCGGTCGTGACGCCCGGCGCAGAGCCATCGCGGTCGTCGTTTCGCTTGACCGGGGCTGTGCCTGATCCTGTGTCGCAGGCGACAGCGGCAAGGTTCACGGCCGCGGGGGCGGGCCAAACCCAAACGGGCAACTGGTTCACGGCCCTCAAGGGGATCGGGCGAAGGAATATCATCCAAAAGTCTGGGGGAAAACGTCCTAACGCGGATTTTTCCGTCATGGCCGGGTTTTCCCAGCCATCTACGTCTTGCTTTGTCGAAGGGCCGGGCATCCACGCCTGAGTGCTGGTCAGCGGATCGGCAACGCGTAGGGCGCAATGGGCCGCGTATTGTGCCCTGTCGCCACATCGAATGGGAATGGCGGATTACGCTTCGCAAATCCGCCCTACGAGCTCTGCGCGACGATCTCGCCGCCGCCGTCGCCGCTCGAAGCCGAGGTCGATGATCCAGTCAACTCGACTATTTCAATTTGCGAATTTCGCTGTATCGCCAATTGGAAACATCGTCAGCAGATTCGAGAAGTCCTTGATTGATCAAAGCTTGAAGCCGATTGTCGAGACTATGATTGCTGACTTTAATTCCTTTGCCTCCGTATTCGTGCATGACATCGCCAAACACTCTGGCAACCTTGACCATTGTGGGCGGGCGAAGAATAGTATGCGTTCATAAGCTCGGTGTCGGTAGGTGCCATCGAACTACTCCGCCGCCTGCTGCCCGCCCTTCTTCCGCTTATTCTCCTTCTCCCCAGCACCGGCTTTAAAAACTGCCCGGTGTAGCTGCGCGCGACCTTCACAATATCCTCCGGCGTGCCTTGGGCGACGATCTCGCCGCCGCCGTCGCCGCCTTCGGGGCCGAGATCGATGATCCAGTCGGCGGTCTTGATCACTTCCAGATTGTGCTCGATCACCACCACCGAATTGCCGGTCTCCACCAGCTCGTGCAGCACGTCGAGCAGCTTCGCCACGTCGTGGAAATGCAGGCCCGTGGTCGGCTCGTCGAGAATATAAAGCGTGCGGCCGGTGGCGCGCTTGGACAATTCCTTGGCGAGCTTGACGCGCTGCGCCTCGCCGCCCGACAGGGTCGTTGCCTGCTGGCCGACATGGATGTAGTCGAGGCCGACGCGGTGGAGCAGGGCGAGAACGTCGCGCACGCGCGGCACCGCCTTGAAGAATTCCAGCGCCTCTTCCACCGTCATGTCGAGCACGTCGGCGATCGACTTGCCCTTGAACAAAACCTCCAGCGTCTCGCGGTTGTAGCGCTTGCCTTTGCAGACATCGCAGGTGACGTAGACGTCGGGCAGAAAGTGCATCTCGATCTTGATGACGCCGTCGCCCTGGCAGGCCTCGCAGCGCCCGCCTTTGACGTTGAACGAAAAGCGCCCGGGCTCGTAGCCGCGCGCTTTCGATTCAGGCAGGCCTGCGAACCATTCGCGGATGGGCGTGAACGCGCCCGTGTACGTCGCCGGGTTCGAGCGCGGCGTGCGGCCGATCGGCGACTGGTCGATGTCGATGATCTTGTCGATGTGCTCGAGGCCTTCGATTTTGTCGTGCGCGGCGGGCGCGAGCGAAGCGCCGTTCAACTTGCGCGCCACCGCGGCATAAAGCGTGTCGATGAGCAGCGTCGACTTGCCGCCGCCGGAGACGCCGGTGACGCAAGTGAACAGGCCGAGCGGGATTTCGGCGGTGATGTTTTTCAGATTATTGCCGCGCGCGTTGACCACCTTGATGGTGCGGCGCGGATTGCGCGGCGCCCGTTCCGGCACCGGCACGCTCAATTCGCCGGAAAGATATTTGCCGGTCCAAGATCGGGGAGCGGCGATCAGATCGTCGACCGTTCCTTCGGCCACGACGTGGCCGCCATGGATGCCGGCGCCGGGGCCGATGTCGAGCACGTAATCGGCGGTGCGGATGGCGTCCTCGTCGTGCTCGACCACGATGACGGTGTTGCCGAGATCGCGCAGGCGTTTGAGCGTTTCGAGCAGGCGCGCATTGTCGCGCTGGTGCAGGCCGATGCTCGGCTCATCCAGCACATAGAGCACGCCGGTCAGGCCGCGAGCCGATCTGCGAAGCCAGCCGAATGCGCTGGCTCTCGCCGCCGGAGAGCGTGCCGCGAGGCGCGCGACAGCGTCAGATAATCGAGCCCGACGTCGACGAGAAATTTCAGCCGCTCGCGGATTTCCTTGAGCACGCGGCCGGCGATCTCGTTCTGCTGGGCGGTGAGTTGCTTGGGGATATCGGTGAACCAGGTGCCGGCGCTTCTGACCGACAAGTTCAGCGACTTCGGAAATATTCTTGCCGCCGATCTTGACGCACAGCGCCTCGGGCTTGAGCCGCGCGCCCTGGCAGGCGGCGCAGGGCACGTCGGTGAAATATTTGATGAGATCCTCGCGCGCCCATTCCGATTCAGTTTCCTTGAAGCGGCGCTCCAGATTGGTGATCACGCCCTCGAACGGCTTTTTGGTCGTATAGCCGCGCAGGCCGTCGTCATAGACGAATTTGATCTCGTCCTCGCCGGAGCCATAGAGGATCGCGTCCTGCGTTTTCTTCGCGCAGGTCCTTCCATTTGGTCTCGAGCGTGAAGCGGTAATGTTTCGCCAGCGCGGTCAGCGTCTGGATGTAATAAGGCGACGACGATTTTGCCCAAGGCGCGATGGCGCCCTTGCGTAAAGTTGCGTCGCGGTCGGGAATGACCAGTTCGGCGTCGATATGCTGCTCGACGCCCAAACCGCCGCAGGCCGGGCAGGCGCCAAACGGATTGTTGAACGAGAACAGCCGCGGCTCGATTTCCGAAATGGTGAAGCCGGAAACCGGGCAGGCGAACTTTTCGGAGAAAATAATACGCTCGGCGTTTTCGTTGCGGCCTTTGTTGGCTTTCGATCCGGACGCCTTAGTGTCGGCAAGCTCGATCACCGCCATGCCGTCGGCAAGCTTGAGGCATTGCTCGAGCGAATCCGCCAGCCGCGTGCCGATGTCGGATTTCACCACCAGGCGGTCGACCACCACGTCGATGTCGTGGGTGAATTTCTTGTCGAGCGGTTTGACGTCGCCGATCTCGTAGAAGGCGCCGTCGATCTTGACGCGCTGGTAGCCTTTCTTGAGAAACTCGGCCAACTCCTTGCGGTATTCGCCTTTGCGGCCGCGCACGACCGGCGCCAGCACGAAAATGCGCGTGCCATCGGGTAGCGCCAGCACGCGGTCGACCATTTGCGACACGGTCTGGCTTTCGATCGGCAATCCTGTGGCCGGCGAATAGGGCACGCCGACGCGCGCCCACAACAGCCGCATGTAATCGTAGATCTCGGTGACGGTGCCGACGGTCGAGCGCGGATTTTTCGATGTGGTCTTCTGCTCGATGGAAATGGCCGGCGACAATCCGTCGATCTGGTCGACATCCGGCTTCTGCATCATTTCCAGAAATTGCCGCGCGTAGGCCGACAGCGACTCGACGTAACGGCGCTGGCCTTCGGCATAAATCGTGTCGAAGGCGAGCGACGACTTGCCCGAGCCCGACAGGCCGGTGAACACCACCAGCTGATCGCGCGGAATGGTGACGTCGACGTTCTTCAAATTGTGCTCGCGCGCGCCGCGGATGGCGATCACGCGGGCGTCGGGGCGGGGCGGTTTGCTGGGGCGTTCGGGCATGCGGCTAGAACGTAGTAAGAACGGCCGCGTTTTGCCAGTCCGGCACCGGACCTTCCCCCGCGTTCTTTCGCAAGGCAGGCATGGGAGGAATGCCCGGCATATTGCATAGTCCGGCAACGGCGGGAGCTTGCATCATGCGTCTGCAAAACAAGGTCGCGATCGTGATCGGCGCGGGCAGGGGCCCGGCACAGGCATGGGCAACGGCCGCGCCACCGTCATCCGCTTCGCCCAGGAAGGCGCGCGCGTGCTCGCGGTCGATCGCGATCTCGCCTCGGCGCGGGAGACCTGCGCGCTTGCGGCGAAAGACGCCAAAGGACAGTGCGAGGCCTATGAGGCGGACGTGGCGCGTCGAAATTTCGATGAAGGAGATGATCGCCCGCGCCCTCGACACATGGGGCCGTATCGACATCCTGCATTACAATGTCGGCGTCAGCCTTGCCGGCGGCGATGCTGCCGCCGACCGAAATCACCGAGGAAGCCTTCGACCGCGTCGTCACCATCAACCTGCGCGGCATGGTGATGGCCTGCAAGCACGTGCTGCCGGTCATGCGCGCGCAGAAATCGGGCGTGATCCTCGGCATCTCCTCGATCGCTGCCATCGAGAACTACCCTTACGTCGCCTACAAGGCGAGCAAGGCGGCGATGATCGCTTACGTGCAGCAGCTCGCGATCCACAACGCCGAATACGGCATCCGCGCCAATGTGATTTTGCCCGGGCTGATGGACACGCCGATGGCGGTCGACACCCGCGCGCGCCATTCCGGCAAGAGCCGCGCCGAAGTGGCGGCAATGCGCGACTCCCATGTGCCGCTGCGCAAGAAGATGGGCACCGCCTGGGACGTGGCCAATGCGGCGCTGTTTCTCGCCTCCGACGAGGCCAATTTCATCACCGGCGTGGCGCTGCCGGTGGACGGCGGCGCCCTGGTCAAGATTGGCTGAAATTCCCTTTTATCGTGGGTAAAACGCTCGCAGCCGGGGCGGTGCGCGGGCGTGGCGGAAGACGGCTGACCGCGATGCTTTGCCGCGCAACATATTCACATTGCGGCATGCATTTTCTGTTGTAAATTTTCCATAAACATCCGACAATTTGGCATTGGCATGCTGCCAGCCCGGTCACGGGTAGAAAAATAATCCACTCCGGCGCCGCTGACGGCCTTCGATGGACGGCCGCGAGGCGGCGCTAAACCGGCTCCAGCCGGACGGAGTGCCTAGTGGAGGACGAGATATGCTCAACCGACGCTTTCCCTATCTGTCGCGGCGCGAATTCAGCGCGTTGGCCGGCGCCACCGGTCTTTCGCTCGGCTTCGGCCGTTTCGGCTTTGCAGCCGACGCACCCGATTCCGCGCAGATCATTCACGGCAAAAAGGCCGGCCTGATCATCCACAACGCCAAGCTCGGCGTGATGGAGACCCCGCTCAGTGAATTGCGTAAACACGCGCATACGCCGAAGGAAATTCTATTCAACCGCTTCCACTATCCGCATGAAGGCGATGCCGCCTGGTACGCCACAACGGCTGCGCCGTCCGCCGAGATGGTGAAGAACTGGAAGCTTCGCGTCGACGGTCTGGTCGAGCGGCCGCGCGATGTAACGATCGCCCAGTTGCAAGCGGCGCCGCAGGAAAAGCGCGTGTCGGTGCTGCAATGCGCCGGCAACGGCCGCGCCTTTTTCGCGGCCAAGCAGAAAGTCGGCGGCGGCCAGTGGCACAATGGCGGCATGGGCAATGTCGAATGGGAAGGCGTGCCGCTGCGGCCGTTCCTCGAGAGCCTGAAGATGGTGCCGGCGAAATCCGCGGTCTGGCTCACCGCCGAAGGCTGGGACCAGCCGGCGACGCCGGAAGGCTCCGACTTCGCCAAGAGCTACAAGCTCGACGATCCGGCGCTCGATCACGCCATTCTGGCGCTGAAGATGAATGGCGAGCCGATCCCCGCCACCAATGGCGGTCCGGTGCGGCTGATCATCCCCGGCTACTACGGCAATATGAACGTGAAGATGCTCACTTATCTCTTGTATGCCGCGGCGCAGTCGCCGAGCGCGTTCCAGTCGATGGGCTATCGCATGCCGACCCAGTTCCCGGTCGATCCGGCCAAGTTCGGCGCCAACGGCTACACGCTCGACAATTCCGTTCCGACTTACGGCCACCGGATCAAGAGCGTCATCTTCTCGCCGCTGCCGGAAGACAAGCCGAAAGCGGGCGAGGTCGAGATCACCGGCGTTGCCTTCAACGACGGCATGTCGAAGATCAGCAAAGTCGAGGTCTCCATCGACGGCGGCAAGAGCTGGAAGGAAGCCGCCATCAAGCCGGCGGAAAGCCCGTGGGCCTGGCACCATTGGTCGCACAAGGCCAAGCTCGGCAAGGGCAAGCACGAGCTGATGTCGCGCGCCACCGACGCCAAAGGCGAGAGCCAGCCGGTCGACGGTCTGACGATCTGGAATCCGCGCGGCTACGAATGGAACGGCGCCGATCGCGTCGAGCTTTCGGTCTGATCAAGCGGCGGGGAGCGCTGGCGTGGCGCTTCCCGCCGTTGCTTTTTTCGGGAGACAATTTGCTATGCGCGGGACGTCCCTCATCGCGGGGGTTGTCGGCCTTTTGCTTTTGGCCGGGCAGCCTTGCATCGCGGACAATCTGGAACTGCCGCCGGGGCCGGGTCGCGAACTGGTCTACGGCCAGTGCCGCACCTGCCACGACCTGCAATATCTGATCGAGTCCGCCGGCGTGCCGCGTTCGACTTGGAACGACCTGCTCGACAGCATGAAGCAATATGGCTTGCGGATTCCGCCCGATCAGCGCGCCAAGATTCTCGATTATCTCGGGACCTATCTCGGGCCCAATCCGCCCAAGGCAAGCGCTGCGAGCGCGCCGGCGGCAGCGCCCGAAAAAGCCGACGGCGCGACCGTGTTCAACGAGCAATGCACCGCCTGTCATCAGCCGAAAGGCGAGGGCGTGGCCGGACAGTTTCCGCCGCTCGCGGGCAACCGCGACATTTTCTTGAGCGCGGATTTTCCGGCGCGCGTGGTGCTGTTCGGGCTCAAGGGCAAAATCGACGTCGAGGGCCATGCGTTCGACGCCGAAATGCCGCCGCTCGATGTCTTGAGCGATGCGCAGATCGCGGCGGCGGTGAACTATGTGCGCAACGCCTGGGGCAACGGCAAATTGCGGCCCAAGGCCATGGCGGACATCGACGCGGCCACCGTCGCCAAACTGCGCAAACAGAACAAGCTTTCGGCCGATCAGGTCTACGCCGAGCGCCAGCGGCTCAAAAGCGGGGCCGCCAGCCGCTGAAAAAGCAAAAGGCCGGCGCGCATGCCGGCCTCAAGCTCATTTTTGGTGATGCCGCGGCCCGCGCGGCACCGTCGTCGCCGGTTAGAACCGGTAGTTCACACCGACGCGAAACAGGTTGGTCTTGTATTTGACCTCGGTGTCGACGCCGCAGGTGACCGCGCCGCAGGTAAACTTGCCGAGGTCGGCATAGAGATATTCAAGCTTGCCAGACCAGCCGCCGCTGAAGGCGTATTCGGCGCCAACGCCCGCGGTCCAGCCGACCTCGGTCTTGGTATCGGTGGTGCCGCCGGTCGGCCCGAATTTGGCGTGGGCGAAGGCGGCGCCGGCGGTGATGTAAGGCAGCCAGCGGTCGAAGGAATAGCCGAGCCGGCCGCGCGCGGTGCCGAACCAGTCATTCTTGAATTCGCAACCGGCGATGCAGATCGCCGCTGTGGAATTGGTGCCCTTGATCCAGCTGTAATCGATATCGCCTTCAAAGCCCCAGACCCACGTGCCGGTCTGCAAGTTGTAGCCGATGGTGCCGCCGACCAGCCCGCCTTTGCCGTCGACGCTCGCGGTGCCGCCGATGTTGGACAAGTCGGCTTTGCCCCAGCCGTAACCGCCGTTGATGCCGACATAGAGACCGGTCCAACTGAACGGCGCGACATAGACCGGCGCCTTGTAGGCCGGGTATGCGGGCCGGGGCAGGTCGGCCGCCAGCGATGGCGCCGCCATCGCCGCAGCCAAAAGGCCGGCGCACGCCATGAGAGTGAAACGCTTCATCGTATGACCTCCTGGTTATTTCGGCCGAAACAACTGTCACTGCGGCGGAGGTCTATATCTTGTGGATGATTCGAACTGTGCCCTTTACGCAACAGCAAAAACAAAATATTGAGCCGAATCAGTCGTCTAGCCGGCCGAATGAACTGGTTAATTTTTGGTTAGCGCGCTGGCTGGCGGCCCGCAAACACGCCCAAGTGAGGATTGCGGACAGGACGCAGCGTCGTTGCGAAGGCAAGGCAGCCTATGGTAAGAACATAACAAGAACAACAGGCCGGGGCCGCACGCCGGGCGTCGGCAAAATCCGGGATGTGTGGATAAACACGAATGCGCTTGTCGAAGCACCGGCGAGGTGACTTTGATACAGCCAACGCCAAGTGGAGAGCATCATGGCAGGTAGCGTCAACAAAGTGATCCTGATCGGCAATCTCGGCAAGGATCCGGAAATTCGGCGCACCCAAGACGGGCGGCCGATCGCCAATTTCAGCGTCGCCACGTCGGAGAGCTGGCGCGACAAGGCCACCGGCGAGCGCAAAGAAAAAACCGAATGGCATCGCGTGGTCGTGTTCAACGAAGGCCTGTGCAAGATCATCGAGCAATATCTCAAGAAGGGCTCGAAGGTTTATCTGGAAGGCGCGCTGCAGACGCGCAAATGGACCGACAAAGACGGTCACGACAAATATTCGACCGAAGTGGTGCTGCAGGGCTTCAACTCGCAGCTCACCATGCTCGACACCCGCGGCGGCGGCGGGGCGGGCGCAAGCGGCGGCTCGGACGATTTCGGCTCGAGCGGCCCGAGTGCTCCGCGCGAGCGCAAGCCGGCCATGGCCGGCGCCGGCAAGTCGGACGACATGGACGACGAGATTCCGTTCTGACGCATTCCTTGGGATGTAGCGACATGCAAAACGCAAAAACGACGTTAGCGATTTTTGCCGGCGCGGCCGCGGTTGCCGTCTTGCTGGCGGGCGCGATCATGTTCGCGCCGCCGGCCGCGGCAGCCAATCCGGCGATCGCGCAAAAGACCGGCAAGCCGTGCACGACGTGCCATACGGCGGCGCCCGCGCTCAACAGCTACGGCAAAAAATATAAAGACAGCATGAAGAAATAGCGGCGCGCCAGGCCGCTATTGTTGTCACGCGGCCATCGCCGCGCGCACGCCGTCGATGACGAATTGCACGGCCATCGCCGCCAGCAGCACGCCTAGCAGCCGCGAGAGCACGACATTGCCGGTGCTGCCGAGCAGTTTGGCGATGCGCGTGGCCAGCGCAAACACGACAAAGCAGAACGCCAGCACCGCGGCGATGACGCCGAGCAACGCGCCAAGTCGCATCGGCTCGCCGCCGGCGCGCCCGGCCAGCAGCACGCAGGCGGTGATGGCGCCGGGGCCCGCCATTAGCGGAATGGCGAGCGGGAAGGCGGCGATATTGCGCACGCGTTCTTCGATTGCCTCCTCGGCTTCTTTCGATTGCCGCTCGATGCGCACGCCGAACACCATTTCCGACGCGATCGAAAACAGCAGCAGCCCGCCGGCGATGCGAAACGCCGGCAGCGTGATCGACAATGTGCCGAGCAGCCAGTCGCCGATGATGGCGCTGCCGGCCAGCACCGCGGCCGCGATCAGGCAGGCGCGCAGCGCCACCCGCACCCGCGCGCGCTCGGGCAGGCCATGGGTGATGGCGATGAAGGCCGGCACCAGGCCGATGGGGTCGACCACGACCACGAGCGTGACCAAAGCCGAGATGAGAAATTCGAGCGGCATCCCGTTCGACGGATGCATGGTTGGGGCATGCGCAACGGCGCCATCGCCGGCTATTTTGCGACCACTCGCACGGTTCATCGGAAGCGTTCCCACATATCGAAATAACAATGTTAAAAAGCTTGTATTCGGTGTGCTTTCAGGTGGCCAGGCCGCTGTGAATCAAACTAGAAAAACAACTCAAGAATCTTCGCTCAGGAACTGATCCTTG